>JAWDJY010000055.1:0-34172 GCA_032469775.1 Geobacteraceae bacterium
CGATTCCAGAGTACAGTTTCACTGGGCACCTCCTGATTGTGCTTTGCAAGATTGGACGTCTTACTGAGCATATCGGAAGGTTTTTGCATCCGTTGATTCAGGGGGTGCCTTTTAGATGATTATCAGGATTGACTTTTGGACATTTGTGAGAACAATATTGGGACTGCTACCTAATTGAATGAAATGACCATAAATTTGTTCATGTCCCATTATTCTCTTGCCGCCAGCTCAAGTAATTCAAAAGGAAGCGGATGAAAATAGATCCCCACCACGTCTCTCTCTCCACCAAGACCTGCTCCCCCATCCACCGGGAGTCACCGACCGATTACGTCTCCACTATCCGAATCGGTATCCTCTACGGCGAAGAGCGTGAAGCGATTGGGCAGGCCACGGTTTATCGGGTCAGGATGGACCAGATTGTCAATGACGACGAATGGCCCCTGTTCGATGTCTTTGACGGCCATTCCAGCGACATGGGTTGCCTCTACGAAGAGCTGTTCGAGGGTGACGAACTGAATCCTGGCGTTGACGAAGAGCTGATGGATTACGGCAATGTGGTGCTGCTCAAGTCGATTCTCCTCTTGCCGGAGTACCGCGGGCAGGGGGTGGGCGGGCTGCTGGCGCTGGCCATTGCCGAGCTGTTTGACGAGCGGGATATCGTGGCGCTGAAGCCGTGGCCGATGACCGCCGATGACCCGGAAAACGTGGCTGGTGCCAGGGAACTGCCGCGACTGTCGCCAGACGAGCAGAAAACCATCGCGGCGAAGCTCCGCAAGAGCTACGTCAAAGCCGGATTCAAGCCGCTTTTCCGGGGGAGCGATCACCTGTTCCTTACCCATCTCCGCCATCCGTCGGTAGCGCAATTGATCGGGTAAATGATGTTGGGAGTCCGGGGAACATAAATTCACTCAAACGCCGACTTATTGTCCGTTCAGACGATTCAATTACAACATACTTAACTGGGAAATAATGAAACAGCGAAATTACCTGAAAAGAAAACTTGCACGACCGGCTATAGCGGAAAGTAAATATAAACTCTCTGATTTTGTTTCGTTTGTGGCCTTGGTACTTACCCTTGCGACGGCACTTTTCTATTATCTAGGGTGTATTTACTATTCCGCTTACCTTTCGTATTGGGGGTTACCTGAAGCGATTTTTTCACTCTCTCGGGAACAATCGATCATATCCGGTCTGTTTGCCTATGCGATCATCTGTGCACGTGAATTGATTTATCCGCTTATGAGTCTGATCTATTTAGCGGAAGCACTTGCAGTAATTGCGTTTCTGTGCACCGTAAGAAGGGTAAAAGATTTCCTGTATCGTCATCTCCGCAAATTATTTCATTTTGTCGAACCGCATGTTACGCGTCATCTGGATACGAGCGACACCCATGAACGGACTATCAACCGATTTGTCATTGGCATGCTGATTGTTGCCTTGCCGCTTGTATTTACTTTTGCGATTTCAAAAACTGCCTCGTGGGCAAATAAACAGGGAGAGGAAGTAGCGAAAACTGAATTCGAACGGATTGATGGCGTTAGCGCTCCCCCCAAGCATTTCGGTGCTCGGACTATTCTCTATGTAAGAAACGAAGCTAAAGGCTTTGACCAATACTCCGGCCACCTCATCAATACCTCCTCCACCCACACCGCCCTGTACCGCAAGGACACGGGCGTCAGCATCTTCCCGCTGGCAAATGTTGCGCGAATGGTTACCAGCGAAAACAAAACTATGGTAAAACAGTGACCAAATTGCCAAACGGACTCCCCAAAATGAATCAGGGACCGTTCAAAATGCCATAACCAGGGGAAGCCTGCGGGGTCAGGGAAGCCTGCGGGGTCAGGATTGACTTTTGGATATTGGGGAAGCCTGCAGGGTCAGGATTGACTTTTGGATATTTGTGTCAGGGCATGGGGTAAGGTCAGGGCTTCCTAGATGCCAAGTTGAAACTGCCCTGATATTGAAGGCCTGTTGGACGAAACCATCATCAGCAGCACCACCTCCGTCACCCACCTGCTCAAAGTTTCTGGTTGCGCTATTCGCGATTCGCGAATAGAATATGCCCATGATACTCAAACCCCAAGACATCGTCATCCTCCTCAAACTAGTCACCCTCGGCAACCGGACCTGGTCTTACAGCGCTCTTGCGCTCGAACTGGGCATGAGCCCGTCGGAGGTCCATAGCGGCATCAGGCGCGCTGCTGCGGCGCGGCTGTTTGACTCCCAGCGCAATGTGCCGGTCATACGGTCTCTACAGGAATTTTTGGTGCATGGTGTGAAATATGTCTACCCGCCTGACCGTGGCCAGCTTACACGCGGCATACCCACCAGCTATGCCGCTCCACCTCTTAACAGTCTCATAATCCAATCCGACGAACCGCCGCCAGTATGGCCGGACCCTGAAGGAGCGGTGCGCGGCTATGAATTCACTCCGCTTTACCGCTCTGTGCCCAAAGCCGCGCTACGCGACCAGATGTTCTATGAACTGCTTGCCCTGGTGGACGCTATCCGCGACGGAAGAGCGCGAGAACGCGATCTTGCCACCAAGCTGCTCACGGAGCGATTGGAGCAGGAATGGTAAGGGCTGTCGAGACGAATATGGCAATGATCAGGCATGTGGCCAGTCGCCTGGGCGAGCTGCGGGAGAGAATGGTCTTCCTGGGTGGGGCAGCAACCGCACTGCTCATAACTGATACGGCGACACCCGATGTTCGCGTAACGACAGATGTGGACGTTATTGCTGAAATCGCCTCAAAGGTGGAGTATTACCGCCTCGCTGAATTGTTGCGGTCCCTCGGATTCAGCGAGGATCATGATGAAGGCGCACCGGTGTGTCGGTGGAAGATTGACGGAATTGCCGTGGATGTCATGCCAACCGACGCGGATATACTCGGCTTCAGTAACCAGTGGTACTCTCAGGCACTGCATTTTGCCACGGCAAAAGAGATTGAAGAGGGGGTGACGATCCGGGTTGTGACCGGGCCGTACTTCCTTGCCACTAAAATCGAGGCATTTTACAGCCGTGGCAAGGGCGATTTCATGGCCAGCCACGATATGGAAGATATTGTCACGCTTCTCGACGGCCGGCGTGAAATTGCCGATGAAGTCAGAGCGGCTCCGGAGGATGTAAAGGCCTTTCTGTCGCGATCCTTCAGAGGTTTTCTACTGGAAAGGGATTTTCTTGATTCGCTACCGGGATACCTCTTGCCGGACTCTGCAAGCCAGCGGAGAATACCACTCTTGATAGAGAGAATCCGTACCGTTGCCGAGGCTGCCTGATGGGCCCGATCTCCTGGAAAAGCATGCTCGATCTCACCCCCTCCATCAAACACTTCGCCTCCCTCAACCGCGCCCCCGGCGCGACATGGTCAGAGGCCACCAAACACAAAGCCCCGCACAGGAACACAATTATGAAGGATGAATTATGAGGTCTGAATCCGGTTTTCCCTGATGAAGCTGAACGAGCTCTTCAACCTCTACTGGCGGCGGATCATCTACATTGGCCAAACCAGCAGCATGGCCGGATTCCAAGAGGTACACGCATGACCACAACAGATAACGCAATAATCCTGTATCAAAGCACAAATGGAGCGGCTTCTCTTGAAGTCCACCTTGATCATGAGACAGTTTGGTTGTCTCAAAAGCAGATGGCGGAGCTGTTCCAACGTGAACGAAGTGTTATTACCAAGCACCTGCGCAATGTATTTTCAGAAGGAGAATTGGATGAAAAAAGCAATGTGCAAAATATGCACATACTGCCGCCGATGGCAAAGAATACATGACGCAATTCTATAATCTTGATGCAATTATTTCGGTTGGCTATCGGGTGAATTCCAAACAGGGCACCCGCTTCCGCATTTGGGCGACACAGGTGCTGTGCGACCATATTGTCAAGGGCTATACGGTCAACGAACAGCGGCTGCGGGGGGAGAACGCCAAACTGCAGGCGATGCGGCAGACCGTGGAACTGCTGGCTCGAACCCTGACCAACCATGAACTTGTAAGCGAAACCGGCAGGGGATACGGAAACGGGATATTTTTTGTTGGTTGATTTACACCATATAAGCGACTGATATCGCGCAGGTAAGCTGGTAAACCAGCAAACAACATCTCGCTTAGGACAACCCGACTGATTGTCCGCTAAAACAAAACTATGGTAAAACATTATCCGAATTGCCAAATGGCCCCACCAGAATGAATCAGGGACAGGTCAAAACCCCATAATAGTCACAAAGGATGATTTCCATGTTTTTTCGGCTCTTCCTGATTTTTACCATTGTTCCGCTTATCGAGGTCTGGCTGCTGATCAAGATCGGACGGGTGATCGGTGCGCTGCCGACTGTGGCGATGCTGGTCGCCATTTCCATGGCTGGCGCCTGGCTGGCCAAATCACAGGGGTTCAGTGTCATTGTCGCGATACAGCAGGAACTGGCTGCCGGGCGTCTTCCGGCTGCGCATATTCTCGACGGCGCGTTCATCCTGGCCGGGGGAATCCTGCTTCTTACCCCCGGATTCTTCACCGATTTCATCGGCCTGTTCTTTCTCTTTCCCGCCAGCCGCAGGCTGTTGAAACTCTGGATTGGCAGATGGCTGGAACAGAAACTGCGCAACGGCAGCTTCGTCGTCGTGAGGCGTTAGGTAATGAGGTTTGAACTCTGGCGCCAGGATGATAACGGCAACCGCTTTCAGGTAGGCTGCTATCCGGAACTGAGCGCTGCGGAAGGGCGACTGGCCGGGCTGACCCGCTCTCTCCACAAGCAGACTTACTGGATTACGGTGCAGGAGGACGAAGAGGTTATGACAACTTCCCTTGACATGAGCGATCAGTTTCTTGACCACCCGGTGCTTTCCGGCCGCTATTTCTATCCCTGGCCGAACCGCTTCGAAGAGCCGTTCTTCGTGGAGGGCAACGGTTTCCGGCTCGGCTGCCGCTACTGCCGCGTGCATGACGACGCCCCGACCATTATCCATTTCCACGGCAATGGCGAAAGCGTGGCCGACTATCTGGGGGAGTTCGAGGAGCGGATCACCGGACTGGGGGCCAATCTGCTGCTGGCCGAGTACCGCGGCTACGGCATGTCCAGCGGTGCGCCGGCGCTGGCCGCCATGCTGGAGGATGTGGAGCTGGTCGTGGCTGCCAGCGGTGTTCCGCAGGAGCAGCTCATTTTCTTCGGCCGCTCCCTCGGTTCGTTGTATGCACTGCACGGCGCCGCCCGCTATCCCCTGGCAGCCGGTCTGATTATCGAGAGCGGCCTGGCCGATCCGCTGGAACGCATCCTGGTCCGGATCGAGCCCCGCGAGGTCGGTGCGACTGCCGAAGAGCTGCGGGCTTCTGTGCAGCGCTGCTTCGACCAGCAGAAAAAAATCGCCGCATACACGGGGCGTGTGCTGATCATGCATACCCGCAACGACGACCTGGTGTCGGTCTCCCATGCCGAACGCCTGCATGCCTGGGCCAACGAGCCGAAACGGCTGCTGGTCTTTGAACGGGGCGACCACAACACGATCCTGCCTGCCAACCTGGAGGCCTATTTCGACGCTGTCGGCCGCTTCATCCGGGGTATTCGGAGCGCCGGATGAAGCAGCGACTGATCAACCTGAAATCGGCAATTCACTCACGCCAAGGCGCAAATAAAGTCAATATCTTGCAATAAGTTGGCGATTACCATAAGTCAGCCCGCTCTCTCCTTGACAACCGCTACCCACTGATATATTGACTTATAATATAGGTCATGTGACCTACAATAAAGTATTGCGGATCAAAATCATGATCGAAGCACTTGTCGGTTCCATCAACTGCGAGCGGGTACTTACCTTTCTGAACGCCAGAGGAGAGGGGTATGCGCGTGAGATTGCCACCTTCTACAACAGTTCGCTGACGCCGATCCAGAAGCAGTTGGACAAGCTGGAAGCGGGAGGCATACTGGCGAGCCGACTGGCGGGACGTACCCGTCTGTATACCTTCAACCCGCGCTACCCGTTGTTGGCCGAAATTTCGGCCTTGATGGAAAAGACCATTTCAATTTATGACGAAGAGCTGCAGCAGCGGCTGTTGCTGGACCGATGCAGTCCCCGCCGCAGAGGGAAGCCGCTGTGATCTCACTGTCCGATCTGGCTATTGGTGAACTGGCTGAATTATGAAGGATGAAGCCAGGTGTCTGGTGGAGATGATAACAGACGGGGCGCATGCGCCGAAAACATGGTCGAAGAAGATACTGTGACAATGCTGTTCCATAACGAAAATGATAGCGGGGAGCTCACCCGATGGGTCGGCTCTCTTTGGGCTGAGGCCGCCGCACTGCAGGGAACGCTGCATCTGCCCGGCGTGCGCGATGAGTATCGATCCCGGCTGGAGCAGGTTGTTCAGGTGGCTACCAGGGCGCTGGACAACGGGGTGGAAAGCCGGGAGGCGCCGTTGCTCCACTGGGTGCTGGTTCAGGCTTCAGGGGCCCGGGCCGAGGATGCGCGCTATGGCGCCGGGCAGCTCTCGCGCGGTTCCCAGCGGGCACCCACATTGGAAGATTGCGAGGACGGCTGGCAGCGTGTCGAGCAGATCGTATGCACTGCCGAAGAGGCGGCATTGGCGGCCGCAGGTTTTGCCCGGCTCCTTGATACGGCCGGAGCGAAAGAGATTGCCCACAGGGCTGAGGATGCCGCCATCGCCGCCCGGAACATCGTCCTGGAGCGGAACCGCGCCTACACGTTCCATGCTGATCCCGGTTTTTCGTTTGGCGAAGGCTGGTACCTGACTGCTGCGGCACTGTTTGCCGGCCTTTCCATCCAGATCAGGCCCGGCGCTGCCCAGGAAGTGCAGGCCAGAAGCTTTCTTTGCGCTGCCGGGCTGGAAGGAGCCCTGCGCCCCTATCGGTCCCGTCCGGCGAGTCCCAAGCATCTGACCCATATCATCGCCGCGGCTTTTCGCGCCGACGCGCAAGGAGCACAGCACACCCTGCGTTCCGCCTTCCTGGGAGACGAATCGCCGGCGGCTTCCTTACGATCATGGATCGATGGCAAGGTGGGAGGGAGGCCGGAACAGAAGGTGCTGCTCTGGGTCCGAACGGGTGACCACGATGCCCGGCGCAATACCTGTTTCGATGAGCTGGGTCAGCTTTCTGAACTGGTAGTGAATGCCGGGCTCATACCCATCTTTTTCGGCGATGCTGTTCCCGCAGAGCTTGTGCCGCCAGGCGCAGTCAACCTGGCCTTCTGCTGGAAAGAGCCGCTCTTCCAGGGGGCGGACATGCGCCGGGCTCAGCTGCACCTGTTTGAAGAGTTGCGATGCCGCCACGGCCTGGTGGGGCAGATTGGCGTGACCACTGCCGGCATGGACGGACCGGCCCTGATGGGATTGCCCACCCTTTATCTCACCCGGGAACGCAACGTCCGGCTGGGCAAGTGGGTGGGAGCGGTTCCGGGATATCAGGAGGTCGTGCGGGAACCGGGCTATTTCGAAATCATTCGCACCACCCTGCAGCAGTGGCAGCAGTGACCCCCGGCACGTGCCGGGCCTGCAAACAAGGGGTTTCTGTTCTGTAGCAAACCCGTTATCTTCTTTTTTTCGAACAGCAGCTTGAAGAGGACCAGGAGACCGTGATCAAAAAAAACGATTCTATCTACGCTGCACCCCTGCAGGAACTGATCGATTTTAAATTCGATGAACGGGTTGTCTCCGTTTTTCCCGACATGATCCAGCGCTCGGTCCCGGGCTACGGGCTGATCATCTCCACTATCGGTATCGTTGCGGCAAAATACGCCCAGGCCGGGAGTCACTGCTATGATCTCGGCTGTTCCCTCGGGGCGGTCAGCCTTGCCATGCGTCAGCGGATTACCCAGCCGGACTGCCGGATTATTGCCGTGGACAACTCTCCGGCGATGATCGAGCGCGGCCGTGAACTGCTGGCGCTCGACCTGACGCCGACCGTGCCGGTGACCATGATCTGTGACGATCTCCAGGAGGTTGCCATTGAAAACGCCTCGGTCGTGGTCCTTAACTTCACCCTGCAGTTCGTCCCTCCCACAGAGCGGCTGGCACTCATCCAGCGGATATATGACGGACTCAGGCCGGGCGGAGTGCTCATCCTCTCCGAGAAGATCACCTTCAGCGAACCGGAGCGGCAGCTGTTCCATGAAGAGCTGCATCACGATTTTAAACGGGCAAACGGCTACAGCGACCTGGAGATCAGCCAGAAGCGGTCAGCTCTGGAAAAGGTGATGATCCCCGAGACCCTCGCCTGCCATCAGTCCCGACTGCAGGCAGCAGGCTTTTCTTCCGCCGAACTCTGGTTCCAGTGTTTCAATTTCGCCTCTCTGGTGGCGCTGAAATGAACAGGTACGATTCACTCTTGCCGCAGCTTGCCGCCATGGGACAGGAACGCTGGGCCGAAGAGTTGCAGACGACCCTGTCGGAGAGCCGGCTCATGGAGCGCTACGGCGGCATGCCGGGCTGGCTGGGCGCGCTGCAGGCACTGCCGGAGCTGCACCCTTCCCGCATATCTCTGCAGGAAGATGTCACCATCGGTTCCGGCGTTGATCTGGGCCAGGTCAGCCGCAAAGAGCTGATTGACAAACTTATGGCCTTTCACCCCTGGCGCAAGGGTCCCTACAATTTCTTCGGCATTGAGATTGATACCGAGTGGCGCTCCGACTGGAAGTGGGAACGCCTGCTGCCCCACATTCAGCCGCTGGCCGGGCGCAGGATCCTGGATGTGGGGTGCGGCAACGGTTACCACGGCTGGCGCATGCTGGGCGCCGGCGCCGATTTCGTTCTCGGCATCGAACCTTTTCTGCTGTCGGTCATGCAGTTCCAGGTGATGCAGCGCTACCTGTGCGATCCCCGGCATCACGTCATCCCCATCGGCATTGAGGATGTCCCACCTGAGCTGGCCTGTTTCGACAGTGTCTTCTCCATGGGGGTCCTCTACCATCGCCGTTCTCCTCTGGACCATCTGCAGGAGTTGAAGGGGTGTCTGCGACCGGGTGGAGAGCTGATTCTGGAGACCCTGATTGTCGAAGGTGGGGAAGAGACGGTCTTCATGCCGCCGGGACGGTACGCCAAGATGCGCAATGTCTGGTTTCTCCCCTCCATCAAGGCGCTGACCCTCTGGCTTACGCGCTGCGGCTTCAGGGATGTTGCCTGTGTCGATGCCACCCGCACCAGCTGTCAGGAACAGCGCGCGACGGAGTGGATGCACTTTGAGTCGCTGGCGGATTTCCTTGATCCGGATGACAGCGAGAAGACAGCAGAGGGGCACCCGGCGCCGTTGCGGGCAATCTTTACCGCCACGAAGCCGTAGGGGCCCGGAAGTCCCTTTTCTCCGCCGCTTCAAGCGGCAGCCGCCGCGAGAAAGCTGCCGGAGCGGCCTTTTGATTTTTGATTTTTGCTGCTACGCTGACAGCGTTGGAGCCTTTTGCTGAAATCTGCTATACACGCCTTACAGAATAATCCAGCTGACCGGGAATCCTCAGTGATCTCGCCGCTATCCGGAGGACGCTATGCCGAACGCACTGGCACGACTCAAAAACAATCTGCAGGCGCAAGGAACAGACCTGTCGCTTCTGGCTGAACTGGACAGTGAATATGCCGAGCTGACCAAAAAGGCCGACGAGCTGGAGATGCTGCTGATCACCATTGTCCGGACCGGCTGGCCCTGGGATGAAGAGGGGCAGCCCAACGTGATCCATGAAGCCGTCAAGGGGGGGTATACTAAGGCGATGGTGGAGGCACGCGATCTGCTCGGCCTGAACCTGGCCACCAGGATTACCCGCACCGAACCGAAAACCTGAGCGGGTCGTGCGAATTCATTGCATTCTGCTCGTTAAACCAAAGGGGGCTTTCCCATGCGTTGCCGTTTATCTCTTGCATTCCTGAGTCTGCTGCTGCTCCTGCCGTCTGTGAACTCTTTCGCCGTTACCCGGGACGAGATCAGGTCTACCCTCGAAGCCCGCTACCGCTATACGGTCCCCGGCTTTTTCGGCGATTTCAAGGCGATCGGCTCGGTCTTGGTCGTGCAGAAGGAAGGGCTCAAGGAACACCGGCCCGCGGCGCTGTTCAGGCCGAACGTCATCAGCGGGGGGCGGATAACGGCAAGCGGTGGTGGTGAATTGCAGCTGGGAGGCAACCTGGACGGTTCTCTGAAGGTGGGCGACCGGCTCTATCTGTACGGCATATCGAGCGGAGATGACTACGTGGAGCTGAACCTGTTCACCGTCAAGACCTTTGTCGTGACCGGCAGCGGCACGAAAGGGCCGACACCGCTGCAGGCCACCACCCGCTTCCGGTATGACGGGGGGCTGGCCGGGGTCAGCTCCAGGCAGGTCATGGACGATATCGCCAATTGGTTCAGGACCGAAGAAGAGGCGCGGCGCGCCAGCGATGGCGGGGCGACCCGTACCATCCGGCTCGGGCAGACGCTGGATGAGGTCGTCGCCATTTTCGGAGCCCCGGAAAAGGAGATCCTGCTCGGGAGCAAGACCGTGCTGGTGTACAGGGATGTAAAGGTGGTGTTCGTGGACGGCAAGGTCACGGACGCCGAGTAGGGCGCCGTTTCAAGCGGATTCCAGGACGTATTAACATTTGAACCTTTAAACCTAAAATCGGCAATTCACTCACGCAAAGGCGCAAAGACGCAAAGAAAGTCAATATATTACAATCTATAAAGGCCTCACCCAAATGGTTAAATCCAGACGTTTCCTAACGCTTTGTTTTTCTTGGCGAACTTCGCTTAGAAGCGCCTACTTCTGGAGCGTCTTTGCGCGATCAACTGCTTTTTGTAGGTTAACTGCTTTTTCCAGGTGATGGGGCTGTTTGAACTCAATTTTCAGCCGTTTTTACACCAGCCGGCACAACTGTCCGCAAACAATCCCCAGCCAGGTCCCGACAATATTCCCCAGAATCGCCAGCAGCAGGCCGACCGAGGCCAGGCCGGGATGATAGACCTCGGCCACCACCGGCGCCGAGGCGGCCCCGCCCACGTTGGCCTGGCTTGCGGCAGCCACCAGGAACAGGGGCGCCTTCATCAGGCGGGCGCCGATCAGCAGCACCACGGCATGGACCGCAATGATCAGCATTCCGGCGGCGATCAGCGTCAGGGCCGAGCCGATGCTGGCAACCGAGGCCTTGGCGCCGATGGCGGTCAGCACGAAATAGAGCAGGTCGTAGCCGGTGCGGGTGGCGCCGGAACGCTCCAGGTTGCGCACCGGCGAGAATGACAGGAGAATCCCGATCAGGGTCACGATCATGATCGTCCAGGTGTAGGTTGTAACCACGTCCCGTATCAGCGGCAGCTGGCGGGCGACCAGGTGGGCCGTTGCGCCGCCGGCGAAGGCGACCGCCAGGGCCAGCAGTATGCCGGCCGCTGTGCGGCGGCTGACGCTGGTGGCCAGATGTTTCACGGCCTGCTCCCCGAAATGGTCCAGGATGCTGCGGTCGGAACGGTTCCAGCGGTCGAAGGCCGGCTGCAGGCCGACCATGGCGATCATGAATCCCATCCAGAGATAGGGCACGACCGTGTCGACAATAACCATCGGCGCAAAGATCCTGTCCGGGACCGACAGGGCCTCCTTGACCGCGATCATGTTGGCGCTGCCGCCGGTCCAGGAGGCGGAGAGGGCGCCGAAGCCGGACCAGAATTCCGGACCGACCAGCGGCTTGAACAGGGCAAAGGAGAGAACCGTGCCGGCCATGATGCCGGCGGCGCCGGTGAAGAACATGGCCAGTGCGGTCGGTCCCAGCTTCAGGATCGCCTTCATGTCCACCGGCAGCAGCAACAGGACCAGGCTGGCCGGCAGCAGCCAGGTGGTGATCATGCCGTAAACCGGGCTTTTGGCGGTGATCAGGCCGAATGTCGCCGCCAGCATCGGCAGGAAGTAGATCCAGAACACGGCCGGCAGAAAGTTGAAGAAGCGCTTCGTCCGCCCATGGCGGGAGAGCGTCAGCACGAATGCTTCGATGGTGATCAGGACGGCGACGATCAAGAAAGGGTTGGTGATCATGGGAACCCTGGCTCGACCCCGATTCCGGGGGAGGCGCCCTGCAGGTCGAATCTGCCGCTGTCATCCAGGTACGGTGAACGGGCCAGCTCCCCCCTGATGAAGAAGGTGGTGTCCAGGTCCATGAAGTCGAAACAGCCCAGTCCTGCGGCCAGGTGGGCGGAGGCCGTGATTGACAGCGCGCTCTCCATCATGGCCCCCAGCATCAGGGGAATCCCCTGGCTGGCGGCCAGGCGGGCGATAGCGTCGCTCTCCAGGAGGGCGCTTTTCATGGACTTGATGTTGATGGCGCTGACCGCGCCATTGTCGATGGCCCGCCGGGCATCGGCCAGCGAGCCGACGCTCTCGTCGGCACAGACCAGGGTGCCGCTCCCGGCCAGCGCCGCCGTGATGGCCGCCAGCCCGTCCCAGTCCTGCTTCGGCACCGGTTGTTCCAACAGCAGCGGCCGGGCTCCGTGCCTGTCGAGGCGCTCCAGGAACGCCAGCATCCGCCCGGCGCTGAAACCCATGTTGGCGTCCAGTATCAGCCCGCTTCCGGGCGCAATCTCCCGCACCGCCAGGACCCTTTTCAGGTCCAGCTCCTCGTCCAGGCCGACCTTGATCTTGAAGACCGTGAACCCCTGATCCGTAAACTGCCGGGCGGCTGCCCGGGCCTCGTCAAGGGAGCCGATCACGATGGTGATGTCGGTGGCAAAGGAAAGGACGTTTTCCTTTCCGGTTGCCGGTGCGAAGAGCCGGTAGAGAGGGACGCCCTGCATACGGGCTGAGATGTCCAACAGGGCCATTTCCAGGGCTGCCAGGCCGGAATGATTCCCCTCTAAGCGGGCGGCGAATTCGCGGCAGGTCTCCTCGGGGTCGTCGATCCTGCGCCCGCGCAGCGCTGCTGCCGCGGCCTGGAGATTTGCCAGGGTTGCGGCCACGGTTTCGCCGGTGATGTGGGTGGCAACGGCCGCTTCGCCGTAACCGCAGACGCCGTCCGTAGTGCGGAGCCGGAGGAAGACGTTGGCCAGCTCGTCATGCTGGCCGGTGGCGATCCGGAAGGGGGTCACCAGCGGCGCCCGGATGATGGCGGCCACGGCATCCCCGATAACAAACGATACATTTTCCATGCATGTCCCTCCATGGCTGCAGACCGGGAAATCCCGGCCGCGTCTATTCGCTTTCGCTGGAGAATTCACTACCATATACCGGGCCGGCATGCCACAGATATCAACCCGGATTCCTCGATTGTCTTGCAGCAGGGGGCAGGCGGGGGCTCGGTCAATGCGACCGGCAGGTTTTGTCAGATGTGCGGCTGATTACTGCCCATGGGCCTTTGCCGGCTGGTACAGCCTTACGCCGTTGCGGCCGCTCTCCTTGGCCCGGTACAGCGCATCATCGGCGTTGCGGATAAGCTCGATTTCACTGGAACCGTGATCCGGGTAAACGGCAACCCCGATGCTGGCGGAGATCATCCGGTATTGGCATTCCTGCGGATCAAACGGCTGGCTCAGCGACTGGCGGATCTTTTCGGCCACCGCCAGCGCGTAGGCATCGTCCTCGATTCCGGGCAACAGGATCACGAATTCATCGCCGCCGATACGGCCGACTGTATCCGACTTGCGAACACAGGCCTGCAGGCGCTGCGCCGCCTCCTGAAGCAGGATATCCCCCACCGAATGGCCGCAGGTGTCGTTTACGGTCTTGAAGTTGTCGAGATCGATAAACAGCAGCGCCAGTCGTGTCCGGTTGCGGACCGCCTCGCTGATGGCGTGCTGCAGGCGGTCGGAGAACAACGCCCGGTTGGGCAGATTGGTCAGGCTGTCGTACTGGGCCATGTGGGCGAGTTTTTCCTCGATCAGCTTGCGGTCGGTGATGTCCTTGGAAATGCAGATAACGGAATCCACTGCTCCGTCAATATCGAATATCGGTTTGACCGTGGTCACGTAATAGCGATCTCCATCGGACCTGGGGACGCGCACTTCGATGATTCTGGTCTGCCCGTTTTCGAACACCCACTTGACCGCGGCGAATCTCCTGTCCGCCTCATCCCTGGAGAAGATGTCCCAGATCGTCCTGCCGATGATGTAAGTGCGATCGTGGCCGACCCCGTCTGCAAAGGCCTTGTTCACATAGCGGTAGCGGCCGTCGCGGTAAAAGGCGAAGATCGGGTCACTGGACTCGTCCAGCAGCAGCCGGTACTCCTGCAGCTTCAGCTGTAACGTTTTCAGCTCACGGATCAACTCGACCTTGGTGGTGCGCTTGCTCAGTTTGAATTTCACGGGAAGATCCTCATGTCAGGATACTTTCACCAAAGGATATATGGGAATACGGGAATTTCAATCCGGCGCGCTCGAAAAACAGGGGCCAGCCGAGAATCGTTGTAAAACAGTTCCAGAACGGGCCGCTGGTCGCGTCTTCGTTCTTCATAAAATCCCGGTTCCAATGATTTTTCTGGTTATCTCTTCCCTTGACACCTGTCACGTTACACATTACACTTTGGGCATGATCAAAACATTTGCCGACAAACACACGGCTGGCTTGTACACATCGGGAAAATCTCGGAAACTGCCGCCGGATCTGGTAAGCCGTGCGCTGCGTCGTCTTGAATATCTTGCTCTTGCCGTATCGCTGGATGATCTCAAGGTGCCGCCAAGCAATCGCCTGCATGCTCTGAAGGATGACCGGACGGGTCAGCATTCCATCTCGATCAATGACCAATGGCGAATCTGCTTTGTTTTTGCGGATGGCGATGCCTATGATGTGGAGATAACCGATTATCATTAACGAGGTGAAGAAAATGAGTATACCAAACAGCAATAAAAGAACCGTTTCCCCCACCCATCCGGGGGAGATGCTGCGGGAGGATTTCATGCAGGACTACGGTCTTACCGTGACTTCCCTTGCGGCGGCACTGGGAGTGTCGCGGCAGACGGCCAACGAACTGCTGCAATGCCGCCGTGCTGTCAGTCCGGTCATGGCGCTGCGTCTTTCACGACTGTTCGGCAATTCTTCCGCGTTCTGGCTGAATGCCCAGAATGCGTTTGATTTGTGGCATGCAGAGCGGCGTTGTCAAAAGGTCCTGGATAACATACAGATGCTTAAGGCGGCCTAGTGGTCTGGAAAAATACTTCTCTGCCTTCGCACCGTGAAGTTCATGATTTCATGATGCAACAAAAAAGGGTTGCAGCCCGTTAGGCTGCAACCCTTGATTTTTTGTGGCGGAGAGGTAGGGATTCGAACCCTGAAACAAACTCTGCCATAAGAATCGTAAGTTGCAGATATCTAAACATTATAGGCATCTATACCGCCTGGCAAAGTCCATATAAGTTCAGTAAAATGCGGTGAAAGTCGCCTGATTGGTGAAAGTCTGGTGAAAGTCCTGGCACACAAAGAATCACTATTGCCACTGACATCCATAATATTATAGAGTCGCTGGCCTGCTTCCAGAGCAATCCACTCATACCACATGTCTTTGCGAGGGAATAATGACAAAAGCCGATCTTGCTGAAAAGATCCGGATGACCACTGGATTCACCAAAATGGAATCCGCCGATATGTTGGAAACGATCTTCAGCATTATTAAAACAACCTTGGAGTCTGGAGAAAAATTGAAGATTTCAGGCTTTGGAAATTTCGAGGTAAAACAGAAAGCAAACCGTCGTGGCCGCAATCCACAAACCGGCGAGTCAATCACCATCGAAGCCCGGCGGGTACTTTCCTTCAAACCCAGCATAGTACTCAGGAGCGCTGTCAACAATTTGCGTTAGATTAATTCCTAAAGGTAGTCCCCCTGCTGTGCCGGGGGACTACCTTATTTAGCACAACGCTTATTTCTCCAACAACTTCCTCGCAAGACCATGCAGCTCCGTGTTTGCCAGCGCTACCACCTTTTTCTTTACCGAACGGGAATAATACTCCTGTTCCGTCTTTGTCAGGGGCAACCCTTCCAGCCTCTTCTTGAACAACTCCTTCTGCTTAGGCGAAAACATCTGCGACAGGGCAAAGGCCAGGGAATACTCCTCGTACTTTTCCTTGCGCTGCCTGCTCTTTTCGGCATTCTGCTCAAAATAGAGTTCAAATATCCCCTTCAGGCGTTCAGGGTCTAGTTCCACATCACCCCACGCGAGAGTCAGGTTGTGGGCAAGGTCGTTGCGCCACTGCTTTACCAGGGCGACATCATCACTTGAGAGCCGCTTCTTGTACTTGCTCGACCAGGAAAAACTCAGGTGATAGAAAGAATAGAGGGCCAACGACAACAGCAGGAGCCGATGGAAACGATCCTTGTCTTCGTGGGCGGGTAACTGCTTATCAACCAGATCATACGCAAACTGATAGGTGTCGGCGGCATTGGCGAGCAATACGGGAAACCCCTCCCAAAGCCTGGTGTCCCGGCTTTTCACGACCTCTGCCAGCGTTTCGTTGACATCCAGTTCTTCACTCGGCTCGAACATCGGCAAACCGAGCTTGCTCAAACTCTTCATAAGTTTTGCGTCAGTCATACAGACCTCTCTTTTGCAGCAACTCAAGGAAGTGCTGCATGTGCGGCCTCAGCCGCGCTTCCGAGACGTCAAAGCTGACCAGTTCGTTGAAGTGTCCCACTAGCCGGTCAATGTCAAGATTTGCCTTGTGTGCCTCCGCCAGACTCAGGCAGTCATCGAAATCGATCCTGGTCCCGCGCATCAGTTTGCTGGAGATAAGATCGTAGTCATTTAAAATCCCGAGGTACAGATGAGAATATTCCTTGAGCGGACTGTTGCCATCTTTTTCCAGTGGAGACGTCAGCAGCTCTGTTGTGTGAATGAAGTTGCCACGAAAAATATCAAATTGGAAAACCTCCCCGGCGCGCTTCCAGCCAAAACCGGTGACCGGTTCATACTCCAGCGCCCTGAGTTGCTTTGTCAGATACTGATACTCCTGAATATTCGGGACCATGAAATCAACATCTTTGGTCGATGGCTTGACCCCTGACAAGGTCATGGCCGTCCCTCCACACGCGATCAGATGAACCTTGCGTTTGAGGAAACGGTTCCATTCTTCCAGAACGTTAAGCAGGTTGTCTTTGTTCAGTCTGTATTCCATATGATCTTTTCACTCAATAAAATGTACTTTAAAATACAATTAATTGTACATATACCTACAAATAATGAGCTTGTCAAGACTGGAAGAAAATCCTGATGACGCATTCAGCTTATCAAAAGGCGGTGAGAATTTCGGGGACAGTTTAGAATGGCGCTGGTTTAAGAGTTGTTAGCATATAGCTTTGCTGCATGGAGACTGCTTGTTGAAGTCGAATCTCTGCGTCTGGTCAGTCTCATGGGACACGGTTCAAAAAGGATGATTTATGAGGTCTATGGTGATTATGTTGAGGGACTTGAAAGTGATTTTTGGGACATCGTAAACTATTTTGGCAGAGACTTCGTAGAAACAACAAAAAAGACCCTCGATCTTTCATAATAACCTTCTTGGTGAAAGTTTTGGTGAAAGTCGGGGGTCTGAGAGACATAACCGTATGATTATGTTGAATAAGTAGTGGCGGAGAGGTAGGGATTCGAACCCTAGGTACGTTTCCGTACACCTGATTTCGAGTCAGGCACCATCGACCACTCGGACACCTCTCCGTGCTGGTGAATCAAAATCGAAGTGGCTTTATAACCTATTTGCTTGATAAATTCAACACCGGTTTTCACAGCTCCCACGATTGTTTTCGCTAGACGCTCCGGAGGCCGATGCTTGTGTTCCGCGCCCCGCCCGCAACCCCGGGGCGGAGCCCGATCCGCTGCCCGTCCGTTTGCCCCTGGGTGTAGGCGCTGCTGTTGATGTAGCTCCTGCGGCTGTGCATGGTCCTGATCCGGCCGATCTCGCCCATGGCCTGCCTGATCAGCGCTTCCTTGACTGGGACCAGGGCGCCGGCCGTGACCGGAGTCTGCTGCTTTTGCGCCGCCAGCATGCGGGTGATGGTCGATACCGCACCCAGGTAGTAGGACTGGCGCAGGAGTTCGCGCCGTCGCCCGCTAACCTCATCGGTGGCATGCTGCTTCATGTAGCCGGCGCAGAGCTTCCTGACGCTCCTGTCCAGGTAGCTGAAGGTGTAGGCGGCGATCTGCACGTCGGCGCCGACGCCGATGAAGGTCAGCCTGCCGTTCGCCGGGTGGTGGATGGCCTGGCAGTCGAAGGCGCTGCTGACGCCGGCGACCAGGTGCCGCAGCCACTTCGGCAGGGTCTTGGCGGCGGCGGTCTCAATCCGGTCGGCCTTTTCCGGTTTCGGGGTCGTCTCGATGTCCGCCATGGCCATGTTGTGCTCGGCCAGCAGCCGCTGGGCGTGTGAGGCGGCCAGCGCGGCCTCGTGCTCGTTGCAGGAGTTGGAGAGCGCCAGCAGTTTCCTGATTTTTTCGATGATCGGGTTTTGGTCCATCCGCCTGTTCTCCGTTGCTGATTCTAGCTGGTCTTCAGCCTGATCCCGTCCGTGCCGATCGCGACCAGCCCCTCTTTGTACAGCCCGCCGAGCGCCTTCTTGAAGCTCTTCTTGCTGATCTTCAGCAGCCCGGCAATCGCTTCCGGCGCGCTCTTGTCGGTCAGGGGCAGGCTGCCTCCATGTGCCTCAAGCGCTTTCAGCAGCAGCTCGCGATCGCCGGCCGCCTCCAGGGCGCCCCCTTTGCGCAGCGTTATGTCCAGCTTGCCGTCGTCCCTGATCTTCCTGACATACCCCTTGAGGCGGTCGCCGCAGGTCGGTTTGGCGTAGAGCTCGTTGTTGAAGAGCATTCCGCCGAAGGAGTCGTTGACGATGACCTTGGCTCCCAGGTCGGTGAAGGTGTGCACCAGCAGCTCGACCTCGTCCCCCTCGGCAATCGTGTCGTCGGCCGGGCGGATGAATTTCTCCAGCTTGGCCGAGGCGGCAATCCGGCCGCTGCTGTGCAGGTAGACCCGCACCAGTACCCGTTCACCTCTCCTGAGCGGGGCCAGCTGTTCCCCGAACGGCAGCAGCAGGTCCTTTTCCAGCCCCCATTCCAGGAAGGTGCCGACGGTGACGTTGTCCCTGACGCTCAGCATGGCGAACTCGCCCACCACGGCGCGGGGCCTGGCGGTGGTGGCGGTCAGCCTTTCCTCCGAATCCAGGTAGACGAAGACCCTGAGGATGCCCCCCGGTTCGGAGCCCTTGGGCATCAGCCGGCCGGGCAGCAGGATCTCCCCCTGGTCGCTGGCCAGGAAGGCTCCCTTGGCGTTGATCCTGGCTATTTTAAGATGGTTGTAATTGCCGACAAGTAGCATGGCATCTCCCGTTTGTTGTTTTGAGCAATGTAAAATCAGAACAGGCGAATAAGGGCCCGTGCTTTTCTAAACGGCTTTTCTGCCGGTGTATCTGCTGATCAGGCGGCTTTCGACGCTCAGGCGGAACAGCAGCGGCAGCAGCGCCGCCATGAAGATGATGCCGCACCCCAGCCACTCCCTGGAGTTGAGCCGTTCGTCCAGCACCAGGAATCCGGCTATCAGGCTCCAGACCGGATCGAGGGTGTAGACCAGCCCGGCCCGGGTGGGGGTGACGTAGCGCTGATAGGTGTTTTGCAGCGTGAAGCAGAAGACCGTCGGGAAGATGGCGCAGTAGACCACCGACATGGCGGCGGCGGGGGTGACCGTGAAGGCCGGCAGCGGCAGCAGCAGGCAGGCGACCGCGGCGATGGCTGCGACAGTGGCGAACTGTACCAGCGACACCAGGTAAACGTCGTCATTCTTCAGTACCTTGGAGACGGCGATGATGTGGCAGGCGATCATGAAGGCGCAGAAGGTCGAGACCAGGTCGCCCCGGTTGAAGCCCTGGCCGCCGCCGGTTGCCAGCAGCCAGATTCCGGCTACCGCCAGCGCGATCCCGGCCATGTTGACCCGGCCGATCCGGTCGCGCCAGACGAGCCCGGTGATCAGCGGTATGAAGAGCACGAACAGGTTGTTGAGTATGCCGGCCCGCGAGATGCTGGTGCCCTGCACGCCAAAGACGAAGCTCAGGTTGGTCAGGCCAAGCGCAGTGCCGACGATCAGTCCGCGTTTGAGCGTGCCCCGGTCGATCCGTTTCAGTCGGGGAGCGAAACAGACCAGCATGATCAGGGTCGCCAGGCAGAACCTGATCAGCACGAACAGCTGCGGCGGGATGGTGGCGACCCCGATTTTAGTGAACAGGAAGCTGCCGCCCCAGAAGAAGGTGGTCAGCACCAGGAAAAAATAGACCCGTCCCATGGCCGGGGTTGCCGGCGCGTTCATTGACAGCTCACGCATGACCCGGCGGCATGGTCGGCCAGGAAGGCGCCGATGATCGGCAGGTCGGCTTCGGCCCAGTCCAGTTCCGTCATCCGCAGCGGTTCCATCCAGCTGATGGCCTTATGCTCGTGCAGGGTGATGTCGCCGCCGTCCATCCGGCAGACGAAGGGGTAGAGGGTGACGGTAAAGTCGTCATAGCTGTGCGTTGCTGCGGGGAGCGGCCGGACGATGGTCACGGTGATGCCCAGTTCCTCCCGCAGTTCGCGTGCCAGGCAGCCGGCCGGTTCTTCGCCAGGCTCGATCTTGCCGCCCGGGAATTCCCATTTGAGCGGCAGTGACATGCTTTCGCTGCGCTGGGCAGCCAGGATCTTTTCATTGCGTATGATTATGGCGCAGGCCACGTGTAAATGACGTTTCATCTGGTGATGTCTCTTTTTGCGGGAGAGCGGGTTATCGTATCCTGCTGTCGGGGAAGGATTACCATTCGGACGGCAGAGAATGGGATTGACGTTTCAATCTTGATAACATATTGTTTTTTGCAAGTCAGCCAGAATTGTGTGCATTAACGGTATACGAACATAAAAGCGTGCGGAGAATCGGAAAATGTTTCTAAAGGTAGCTGCTGTTGCCGAAGCTGTGGGAGTGGACGAAAAGACGGTTCTAAACTGGATCAGGCAGCAGGGGCTGCCGGCGCACAAGCAGGATGACCGCTATCAGATCAACCGGGTGGACCTGCTGGAATGGGCGACCGCCAGGGGAATCGTGATTCCGCCCGGAGTTTTCGCGGCGAATGACGATGCACCGCAACTTCCGTCGGTTTCCGAGGCGCTGGCGCGGGGGGGGATCCACTATGGCCTGCCCGGTGACAGCCCGGAGACCGCGCTACGCGAGGTGGTCTCCCGCCTGACCCTGCCTCCGGGGCTGGATCCCGAATTCCTGCTGCAGACGCTTCTGGCGCGTGAGGCGCTGGGTTCCACCGCTTTTGGTAACGGCATAGCGATCCCGCACGTGCGCAACCCGATCGTGGGCCAGACCGGGCAGTCGGCCATCAGTCTATGCTTCCTGAAGAATCCTATCGATTTCGATGCCATCGACGGCAAGCCGGTCACGATCCTGTTCACGTTCGTCACGGTAAATGTCAGGGAGCATCTGCACCTGCTGGCAAAGCTGGCCTTCCTGCTCCACGACCAGAATTTTCAGGCCCTGCTGCACGCTCCCGGAACGGAAGCGGAAATAATGTCAGCCATTACGGCTCTTGAGGAAACCATTATCAGGAGGTAACCGCCAATGCCGCCGGATTCGCTTTCACCAGGTGTTCTGATTGTCATCGCGACGCTTTTGGCCGCCTTTTCGGGTGTCCCGCTCCTGGCTGTTCCGCGTATGGGCGCTTCCTTCGGCCAGCTGCTGTCGATCGCAGTCATGCTGGCCGCCTCCTGCCTCGGTCTGCTCGGCTCCGTGCTGGTCCTGGTTTCCGGCCGATCCGAACTCTTCAGCCTGCTCTGGACACTTCCTTTCGGTGAGGCCCTCTTCGGGGTCGACCCGCTTTCGGCCTGGTTTCTGCTCCCCATCTTCCTGGTTACCGGCTGCTCCGCACTGTACGCCCGCACCTACTGGTCCGCCGACCGCCACCCTGAAAATATCAGAACCATCACCTTCTTCTTCGGGCTGATGACTTCGGCCATGAGCGCCGTGGTTCTGGCCCGCGACGGCATCACGTTCCTGTTTGCCTGGGAAATCATGGCTCTGGCGGCCTATTTCCTGATTTCGACCGAGCATGGCAGGCACGAGGTCAGCCAGGCCGGCATCCTCTACATGATCACGACCCATATCGGGACACTGGGGCTATTTGCCCTGTTTCCGCTTTTACGGATGCTCTCCGGCTCATGGCTGCTGCCCGGGGCCGGTTCGCTGGACGCCGCCGGCCCCCTGGCCCCGGCGGTTTTCCTGGCGGCGCTGTTCGCCTTCGGCCTGAAGGCGGGGGTGATGCCGCTGCACGTCTGGCTCCCCTCCGCCCATGCCAATGCCCCCAGCCACGTCTCGGCCGCCATGTCGGGCGTGATCCTCAAGGTCGGCATCTACGGTCTGGTCAGGACGATCTCCTTCTTCGACCGGATGCCATTGTGGTGGGGATGCCTGGTGCTGCTGCTGGGAGTCGTCTCGGGCCTGCTGGGGGTTATCTTCGCTATCGGCCAGCATGATCTCAAGCGTCTGCTGGCCTATCACAGCATCGAGAATATCGGCATCATCTTCATGGGGCTGGGGATCGCGCTGATCGGCCAGGCCACCGGATCGCCGGCGATGACGCTGCTGGGGATGAGCGGCGCGCTGCTGCACGTGCTCAATCACGCCACCTTCAAGGCGCTGCTGTTTCTGGGGGCCGGTTCGGTGATCCACGCCACCGGCACCCGCGAAATCGACCTGATGGGTGGTGTGGCCCGCCGTCTGCCCTATACGGCGCTGTTCTTCGGGGTGGGGGCGGTGGCCATCTGCGGCCTGCCGCCGCTTAACGGTTTCGTCAGCGAGTTGCTGGTCTATCTGGGTTTCTTCCGGGGAGTGCAGGGGGAGGGGGTTGCCGCCGCGGCAACCGCATTGGCCGCTCCGGCACTGGCGATGGTCGGCGGGCTGGCGGTGGCCTGCTTCGTAAAGGTCTACGGGATTGTCTTCCTTGGGCTGCCGCGCGACGACCGCCATGCCGCCAGTCACGAAGCCGGCTGGCAGATGCTGCTGCCGATGGCGCTGCTGGCTTCCGTCTGTGTCGCGGTAGGCCTTGCGCCGAGGCTGCTGGCTGACATGCTGCAAAGGGCCACTCAGTCGGCCCTGCCGGCCAGGTCTGCCGGAGAACTGCAGCATCTAGCTACCCTGGTGCCGCTGTCGATGATCTCTCTGACCGCCGCGGCGCTGCTGCTGTTGATAGTGCTGCTGCTCCTGGCTTATCGCCGCCGTCTGTCGACTGCCGATATCCGGGAAACCGGCACCTGGGGCTGCGGCTACCAGCGTCCGGCCCCGCGCATGCAGTACAGCGCGTCCTCCTTCGCCCAGATGCTGACGGACCTGTTCTCGTTCGTGCTCAGACCCCGCAGTCACCGCCCGCTTATCTCCGGGACATATCCTCCCCGCGCGGAGTTCCGCAGCCACGTCCCCGAGGCGGTGCTGGAGCTGGTCTATATACCGGCGCTGGAACGGCTGTATTCGCGCTTCAACCCGATCCGCAAGATGCAGAGCGGCATCCTGCAGCAGTACGTGCTCTACATGCTGGTGACCCTGGTGGCGCTGCTGCTGGTGGATTACTTTTAGCTCTCGGCGACGGTCAGGCCCAGCTGGAAGCGCAGCGCCTTTTCGACCTGCTCCATCAGTCCCTTGTTGACGAAGCCGATCCGTTCGCCGACCACCGTGCTCTTGTCGATTGTGATGATGATGTGGGTGCTGATCTTGTAGTCTTGCGGCAGACCGCATTTCGCCGCCGGAAGCAGGCACTCGAACTCGTAGATTTTGTCCAGGTTGGCGCTTGAAAGCGGGATGATTGTCACGACCGGAGAGTATTCGTTGCTGATGTTGTTGCTGACCACCAGGCAGGGACAGCTTTCGTGCAGTCTGTCTTCTCCGTGTGTCAGGTTTACCGGATAAATCCCCCCCCGCTTAAACATCACGCTTCTCCGTAACCGTATTTTCGAATTTCTTCAGCACCTCGACCGTCGCTTCGGCGGTGGATTGATATCCCTCGATCAGATCCTTGTAAACGGTCGCCTTGACGACCGCCAGCTTTTCACCGGCCGCCTCCTCCAGGAACTGACTGATCCCGCGACCGCCATAGAGCGCCTTTATGTCATCGACCATGTGGGTGGGAAGCGTGATGTTGAGTCTTGTTATCGACATAATGGTCTCCATAACAACATTAAAAATAATGACACATAATATATTATATCGTATAAAAAAGTAAACACTGTTATTTTTTTATTGACGCATAGTGGCTCAGGGTTCACTATTAGGCGTTAAAAAGCATACCCGCCGGCTTCACTATAGTTTCACTTGCAATCCGTTTCAAGGGGTTCCGTCATGTATTCGTTTTCGCAGGGTTTTCCCGACCCTGCTCTTCTGGCGATCATCGCCGCGCTCATCACCGGCTTTGCCGGTGTTCCCGGTCTTTTTCTGCGCACGGCCGGGGCGGGGCAGGTGATTGCCGCCGGCATGCAGATACTGGCTGCACTGGTGGGGATTCCGGCGGCGCTGGCGTTGCTCTTCGCCCGCGCCAGCGTGACCTACACCCTGAACTGGGGGCTGCCGTTCGGACCGTGCGAGCTGGCGATCGACCCGCTTTCGGCCTTCTTCCTGCTGCCGGTCTTTACGGTCGGCGCCGCCGGTTCGCTGTTCGCGCTGGGTTACTGGCCGGCGGCGTCGCATCGCTCCAGCGAAAGAGGGCTGACCTTCTTCTTCGGGCTGCTGACCTCGTCGATGGCGCTGCTGGTTATGGCCCGCAACGGCGTGTTTTTCCTGATGACATGGGAAGTCATGGCGCTCTCGGCCTATTTCCTGATAGTTACGGAGCATGAACGGGAAGACGTCCGCAGCGCCGGAACCCGCTACCTGATCGCCACCCATACCGGTTCCGCGGCGCTGCTGGTCTTTTTCTCGCTGCTGGCGGCCAGGACCGGATCGTTCCTGCTGCCGGCCGCCGGATCACTTTCCGCGCTGCCGCCGGTGATGATGTCGGTCGCCGTGGCCGCGCTGCTGGGTTTCGGCGCCAAGGCCGGCATCATGCCGCTGCATATCTGGCTGCCGGCTGCCCACGCCAATGCCCCCAGCCACGTATCGGCGATTATGTCCGGCGTGATGCTGAAGATGGGACTGTACGGCATCTTCCGCACCCTGACCTTTTTCCATGATCCGCCGCTGCTCTGGGGAGCGGTGCTGACCGTCGCCGGCATCACCTCGGCGCTGGCCGGGATCGCCTTCGCCGCTGCCCAGCACGACCTGAAACGCCTGCTGGCCTACAGCAGCATCGAAAATATCGGTATCGTCACTACCGCGCTGGGTGTCGCCATGCTGGGGCATTCCAGCCACAGCCACACCCTGGCCTATCTCGGCCTGTCGGCGGCTCTGCTGCATATCCTCAACCACAGTCTGTTCAAACCGTTGCTGTTCCTCGGCTCGGGAGTAGTTATCCACGCGACCGGCACGCGCAATATGAACCTGATGGGTGGCTTGGGAAAGAGCACGCCGAAGGCGGCGCTCCTGTTCCTGACCGGTGTGGTGGCTATCTGCGGGATCCCACCCCTGAACGGGTTCGTCAGTGAGTTTCTGCTGTACCTGGGATTGTTTTCACAACTGCAGGCGTCAAGCCTGTCCTATATCGTGTTTCTGGCTCCGGCGCTGGCGCTGGTGGGGGGGCTGGCCGTGATTTCCTTCACCAAGTTGTACGGTTCGGTGTTTCTCGGCACCCCACGCAATTACGACGCGTCCCGCGCACACGAAGCCAGGGCGACGATGCTGCTGCCGATGGCTGTCTTTGCGCTCGGTTGCCTGGCCATCGGCCTGTTCCCCCAATTTGCGCTGCGCCTGGTCCGGCCGGCTCTGGACAGCTTCATGCCGGCGGCGACCGATGCCGCTGTCCAGGTTTCCGGTTACATGACGGTGCTGGGAAGGCTCTCGCTGCTCGGCATCCTGCTGCTGGCAGCCATGGCGGCGATCGCCCTGCTCTGGAACCTGCGCCTGCAACGGTTGCCGGCCCTGTCTGCGGCAACCTGGGGATGCGGCTACCAGCGCGCCACGGCCCGCATGCAGTATGCGGCCAGCTCGTTTTCGGAGATTGCCGTTTCGGTCTTTGACGGTGTCATCCGCCAGCGCTGTGAGCGCCCGGTTCTGTCCGGGCTCTTTCCGCGCCCGGCGCGCTGCCTGGATCAGCCGTCGGAAACCGTTCTGGAGCAGGTAGTAACTCCGCTCTTCATGGTCACCGGCGGCGCCTTCGCCTTCCTGCGCCGCCTGCAGCACGGCCAGATGCATGTCTACATGATCTATATCTTCGCCACTCTCTTCATTCTGATGATCTGGGCGCACTGACCGGATGGAGAACAGGTTATGACCAACATTATCATTCATACCATGCTGGCCCTGCTGATGCCGCCGCTGCTCCTGGGGGTGATCGCCAAGACCAAGGCGGCTTTCGCCGGGCGGGTCGGAGCTCCGTTCCTGCAGCCGTACTACGATATCCTGCGCCTGCTGCACAAGGGGAGTGTCTTCAGCACCACCACCACCTGGGTCTTCCGGGCCGGTCCGATCGTCGCGCTGGCAACCACGGCGGTCGCCGCGCTGCTGATTCCGTTCGGCGCCCATCCGGCACCGGTCTCGTTTTCCGGCGACATGATCCTCTACGCCTACCTGTTTGCGCTGGGGCGCTTCTTCACGATGGCCGCGGCGCTGGACACCGGTTCCAGTTTCGAGGGGATGGGCTCGGCTCGCGAGGCCACCTATGCCTGTCTGGCCGAGCCGACGCTCTTTTTCGCGTTGATAACGCTTTCGCGCCTGTCAGGATCCTATTCCCTTTCGCAGATGCTGGAGAACGTCACCCCCGGGGCCTGGCTGTACGCCGGTGCTTCGCTGCTGCTGCTGATCGGCGGCATGTTCATCGTGTTGCTGGTGGAGAACTGCCGCATCCCCTTCGACGACCCCAACACCCACCTGGAGCTGACCATGATCCACGAGGTGATGGTCCTGGACCACAGCGGCCCGGCCTTCGGGATCATCCAGTATGCCGCGGCGCTGAAGCTGTTCGTGCTGGGAGCCTTCTTCGTCCATCTGGCGTTGCCATTCGCGACCGGCAACGCCTACCTGGACTGGGTGGTTTTCATGGCATCGATGCTGCTGCTGGCGGTCGTGATCGGTGTCGTCGAATCCGTTATGGCCCGCCTGAGGCTGGTCCGCATTCCGCAACTGCTGGTGGCCGCCACCATTCTGGCGGCATTTTCAACCCTTCTGATCATCCGGTGATGCCATGATCTCGTTAGCCGATCAATTTCTGGTACTGGTACTGCTGATAAACTTCATCTCGCTGGGCACCAGCCGCCTGATCTTTTCGATCCGGGCCGTGGCGGCCCAGGGAGTGATCCTGGGGATACTCCCCGGCCTGATCCATCCCTTTTCATGGCATCTGGTGGGGATCACCGCGGTGATCATCGCCGCCAAGGGGTTTGTCATTCCCCTGCTGCTGAATCGGGCCATCCGTTCGGCCGAGATAAAGCGCGAGGTGGAGCCGTTTCTGGGGTATGTACCGACGCTGCTTCTGGGGGCGCTTTTCACGGCACTCTCCTTCGCTTTCGCCGGCAAGCTGCCGCTGGCTCCGGAACACCAGAACTACATGTTCGTGCCGGCCTCGATCGCCACGCTGATGAGCGGGTTCCTGATCCTGACCACCCGCCGCAAGGCCATATCCCAGGTGATCGGTTATCTGGTGCTGGAGAACGGCATCTTCATTTTCGGTCTGCTGCTGGCCGAGGCGATGCCGATCATGGTCGAGGCCGGTGCCCTGCTCGACCTGCTGGTGGGCACCTTCGTGATGGGGATAGTCATCAATCATATCAGCCGTGAGTTCTCCTCGCTGGACACCTCGCGCCTCACCTCCCTGAAAGAGGAGTAATCAATGTTTGCCGCGCTGATCCTACTTCCGCTTATCGGTGCCGCAGTTACCTGGCTGATCCCCTATGATCGTCTCCGGCCCAAGGTTTTCTCGCTGTTCGCCCTGGCGCACCTGGGACTGACGATCCAGCTCCTGAGCAACACTCCGCCCCCTTCCGCGGGAGGGTGGTTCGTGCTGGACGCGCTGGGAAAGATCGTCCTGCTCGGCACCAGCGTCCTGTTCCTGTTCTGCGCGATCTATTCCATAGGTTACCTCTATTATCGCCGGGAGCGCTCCAACCGCATACTCTGCGTAGGCATGCTGGTCTGTCTGTCGGCTGCATCAATGGTCACCATCACCCACCACCTGGGGCTGATGTGGGTGGCGCTGGAAACCACCACCATCTCCATGGCCCCGCTGATCTATTTCAATCGCAACGCCCGTTCGATCGAGGCCACCTGGAAATACCTTCTGATCTGTTCGGTCGGGGTTGCCCTGGCTCTGATCGGGCTGTACTTTTTGGCCTATGCCACCATAGTGGCCAGGGTGGAGCATTCGCTGCTGCTGGATGACCTGGTGCGGGACGCGGGCAAGCTCTCTTCCGGCTGGGTGCATGCCGCATTCGTCTTCCTGCTGGTCGGCTTCGGTTCCAAGATGGGGCTGGCGCCGCTGCACAGCTGGAAGCCGGACGCCTACGGCGAGGCCCCCGGCCTGGTGGGCGCGATGCTGGCAGGAGGCCTGGTCAACCTGGCTTTCCTGGCTCTCTTGAGGGTATACCAGCTCTGCCTGGCCACCAGGGAGATCACCTTCTTCCAGAACGCGCTGGTTTCGATGGGCCTGATATCAATGGTTTTCGCCGCGATCTTCATGGCCCGCCAGGCGGATTTCAAGCGGATGCTGGCCTATTCCAGCGTAGAGCATGTCGGTATCATGGCGGTGGCGCTGGGGCTGGGGGGCAGGGCGATCTTCGGCGCGCTCTTCCATGTGCTCGCCAACAGCCTCTCCAAGGGGGTCATGTTCCTGGCGTCCGGCAACATCCATCGCTCCTACAACAGCAAGAACACCTCGCAGGTCAAGGGTGTGCTGCGGCGGCTGCCCTGGTCGGGAGCGCTGTTTCTGGCCGGTTTCATCGCGATCACCGGTTCACCGCCGTTTGCGCCGTTCATCAGCGAATTCACGATCGTCAGCAGCGCCTTCATCCAGGGGCGCGCCATGGTCGCACTGATCTTCATAGTCTCGCTGGCGATCATCTTCATCGGTATGGCGCTGACCGTGCTGCCGATGGTGATGGGCGAGGTGCCGCCGGAGAGCGAAACCACCTCCTACAGCGACACGGTCTGGACCGTGGGGCCTCCGCTGGGACTGCTGCTGCTGGTTTTTCTGCTGGGAGTCTGGATACCGGCGCCGCTGATGTCACTGCTGAATGAGGCTGCGGCGTTGCTGGAGGTGCCGCGATGAGCAGCCGCATGAAGACCTTCCACAACGGCAGCTCCTTTGACCGGGCCGAGCTGCCGCTTCTGGACAACGACAGTTTCTTCCAGGCCGTTCCAGATGCCATTGCCGGCGGGTGGCGCGTCTGTTCCTATTTCGGCCTGCCGACAACCGGGGGGGCCACGCTTTACTGCCTGATGGCCTCCAAGGAGCGCGGCTCGCTCGGGATTATTTCCACCAGTGTCGGGCGCTCTTTCCCTTCACTGGCCGCCAGCTGCCCGCAGCTGCACCTTTTCGAGCGCGAAATCGCCGAACAGTGCCTGGTAAGGCCGGAGGGACACCCCTGGCTCAAGCCGGTACGATTCCAGAAACCGCTCTGCCAGGGGGAGGGGTTCTGGCACGACAATGACGGCGGCGGTCTTGTTCCGGGCGTGATGGATTATTACCGCGTCGAGGGAGATGAGGTCCATGAAGTCGCGGTAGGGCCGGTGCATGCCGGCATCATCGAACCGGGTCACTTTCGCTTCCAGTGCCATGGCGAAGAGGTCTTCCACCTGGAGATCTCGCTCGGTTTCCAGCATCGCGGCATAGAGCGGGCCCTGATCGGCGCCCCGACCCAGCGCACCATGCACCTGATGGAGACCATTGCCGGTGACACCACGATCGGCCATGGCCAGGCCTACTGCATGAACATGGAGACGCTGGGAGGCGTGTATTCGCCTCCACGGGCCGAGACGGTGCGGGGCATAGCGCTGGAACTGGAACGGCTGGCCAACCATACCGGAGACCTGGGGGCGATCGCCGGAGACGTGGGCTACCTCCCGACCGCTTCCTTCTGCGGCCGGATCAGGGGCGACTTTCTGAACATGACCGCGCTTCTGTGCGGAAGCCGTTTCGGCCGCGGGCTGCTCCGTCCGGGCGGGCTCGGCTATGATTGCGAACCCGGTATAGCCGAAGAGATCCTGAAGCGGCTGGAGAGCGTGCGGGTGGATCTGGCCGGCGCGGTTTCGCTGCTCTGGAGCACCCAGTCGGTCATGGCCCGTCTGGAGAACACCGGTCCGGTCAGTGAGTCGGATGCCCGGGAAATCGGCCTGGTCGGCCCGGCTGCCCGGGCCTGCGGCATGAACCGGGATGTGCGGCGCGATCATCCCTTCGGTATCTTCCGTATGAGCCAGATTCCGGTGATAACCGCCACCACCTGCGACGTCTATGCCCGGGCGCTGGTGCGCTGGCTGGAGATGGAACGCTCGCTGGATTTCATTGTCGAGCAGTTGAGCCATCTTCCCAGGGGCGGAGGCTATTGCAACCGGCCCAAGGGGGTTGCCGCCAACCGCTGCGCGGTGGCTCTGACCGAAGGATGGCGCGGCGAAATCTGCCACCTGGCTCTGACGGACGAACTGGGGCGCTTCGAGCGCTACAAGATCACCGACCCCTCCTTCCACAACTGGTCCGGGTTGGCGCTGGCGCTGCGCAATCAGCAGATTTCCGATTTTCCGCTCTGCAACAAGAGCTTCAACCTGTCCTACTGCGGTTTTGACCTGTGAAGCCTGATCCGGAGTCTGTATGTTAAAAGCAATACTTGAGCGTTTTAGGCAGGGGCATCGCACGATGGCCTATCCCGAGGCCCCGATCGCGCTTCCCCCACGATTCCGAGGCCTGCCGCTGCTGGAACCGGGCCGCTGCACGAACGGCTGTGAAGCCTGTGCCGCCGCCTGTCCCTATGGCGCGATTTCCGTCAATGGCCAGCTCTCGCTGGACATGGGCAGGTGCCTCTTCTGCGGCGATTGCAGCCAGGCCTGTCCCAACGGAGCGATCAGCTTCTCGACCGGCGCCTTCCTGGCCAGCCGCAGTCGCGAGGGGTTGAAGGTCGCCGCCGGTGAATCCTACCAGCCGGCCAAGGCGCTGGAGGGGGAGCTGATGCGGCTCTTCGGACGTTCGCTGAAGCTGCGCGAAGTGAGCGCCGCCGGATGCAACGCCTGTGAAGCCGACACCAATGTGCTCTCCACGATCGGCTGGGACCTGGGGCGCTTCGGGATACAGTTCGTCGCCAGCCCCCGGCATGCCGACGGGCTGTTCGTGACCGGGCCGGTCAGCGAGAACATGCGCCTGGCGCTGCTCGACACCTACGCGGCGATACCGGAACCCCGGCTGGTGATCGTGGCCGGCGCCTGCGCCATCAACGGCGGTCCTTTCAAGGACCACTCCGAGGTGCATAACGGCGCCGACGGCATGGTGCCGGTCGATCTCTATATTCCCGGCTGTCCGCCCAGTCCGCTGACGATACTGGATGGCCTGCTGAGGCTGATCGGCCGGGTACGATAAGGGCACAACCCGGATGTCCGGGAACCGTTCCCGGAAACAAAACAACAAACTGGAGGCAAGTAAAGATGGATGTGGAAAAACAGGACAGTTACCTGGAGGAGTGGAAAAACCACGAGGCCTGCGCCGAACGGATGCTGCCGATCATCGGCAGGCTGTATCGCGATCACAATATTGTTCCGACCGTATATGGACGAACCCTGGTGCACTGTTCGGTTATCGATGTTCTCAAGGCCCACCGCTTTGCGCGACTGATCCTGGATACGGAGCTTTCAGTGCTGGAAACCTTCCCGCTGCTGGAAGCGATGGACCGGCTCGATCTGGCGCCTGCCAGGGTCGATATCGGCAAGTTGACGGTCAGGTTCAAGAGCCTGGGCGGTTCGGTTCCGGTCGAGGAGTTCATCGCCGGCGAACTGGCTTCGATCAATATCGGCCGGGTCGCCCTGCGTGAAGAACCGCAGGATATAGTGCTCTACGGTTTCGGACGTATCGGCCGCCTGCTGGCCCGCATCCTGGTCGAGAAATCCGGCAGTGGCGAAAAACTGCGGATCAGAGCCGCGGTTGTGCGCAAGGGGGGCGCCGACGACCTTCTGAAGCGCGCCAGCCTGCTGCGCCGCGATTCCATCCATGGCCAGTTCAACGGGATCATCACCGTTGACGAGGAAGCCAATGCCATCATCGCCAACGGCAACATGATCCGCATCATCTATGCCGATGCGCCCGACCAGGTGGATTACACCCAGTACGGCATCAACAATGCGATCCTGATCGACAACACCGGCAAGTGGCGCGACCGTGAAGGGCTCGGCAAACACCTCAAGTCGGCCGGAATTGCCAAGGTGATCCTGACTGCGCCAGGCAAGGGAGATATTCCCAACGTGGTGGCCGGGGTCAACAATGAACTGATCACGCCGCAGGAAAGCATCTTCTCGGCCGCCAGCTGCACCACCAACGCGATCGTGCCGGTGATGAAGGCGATCAACGACCGTTTCGGCATCGTGCATGCCCACATGGAAACCTGCCATTCCTATACCAACGACCAGAACCTGATCGACAACTATCACAAGGCTTCCCGGCGCGGCCGCAGCGCCCCCCTGAACATGGTCATCACCGAGACCGGCGCCGCCAAGGCGGTTGCCAAGGTCATTCCGGAGCTGGCCGGCAAGTTGACCGGAAATGCGATCCGCGTACCGACGCCAAACGTGTCGCTGGCGATCCTCAACATAGAGCTGGGGCAGAAGGTCGATGTCCAGGCCATCAACAGTTATCTCCGCAACATCTCGCTCGATTCGCCGCTGCAGAACCAGATCGACTTCACCAACTCGCCCGAAGTCGTCTCAAGCGATTTTGTCGGATCACGTCATGCCGGCGTGGTCGATTCGCTGGCGACCATCGCCCAGGACAACCGCTGCGTGCTGTACGTCTGGTACGACAACGAGTTCGGCTACAGCTGCCAGGTCGTGCGCATGGTCCAGAAGATGGCCGGAATCGATCTGCCCAATCTGCCAAACTGATAGGGTGGCCTGAAACAAAGAGTGGAGCCGCATGGGACTACGCCTGCATCGGGTGGCTGCATGCGGCTTCTTCTATTGTGACCCGGGAGTAAATCAGGGGTAATTTAAAAAGTCGCTCGTGACAAAATATAAATTCATGGTATACAGTTAATCTGCTTTCGACGTTGATCCGTATAGCCTTACGAAACGACACTTCAAAGGAACCGCCATGACCACCCAGAGCAGAAGTGCACAGATCAGCCGTGACGACCACAGCTCCCACTTTGAGTATATTGCGACAGATGCCCGTTATGACGGTAATCCTCTGATAACCGAATACCGGTTGCTGTACGACGATTATTGCGGGCTCAGGCGTCGCTACGGCGCGCTGGAAAAGAAGAAGGACGACCTCAATACCCAGCTGGCGGAGATGAGCCGGTCACTAGATCTGGCCAGCAGGATCGATCCGATGACCGGCCTGGCCAATCGGCGCGATATCATGGAGAAGATCGAGCGGGAGTTCAGTCGCGCCGAACGGCACGGCCGGACCTTTTCGGTGATGATGGCCGATATTGACCACTTCAAGCGGGTCAACGATCTCCATGGAATCAATGCCGGCGATGATGTGCTGGTGGAGGTGTCACGGGTATTGATGAGCTGTGTCCGCAGCGAGGATGTCTGCGCCCGCTGGGGTGGTGAGGAGTTCCTGTTCCTGTTGACGGAAACTGATATCGGGGGGGCGGAGACCGTTGCCCGCAAGGTGCATGAATCGGTGCTGATGACCGAGTTCAAGGCGCAACGGCCCGGCATCCGCGTCACGATCAGCATCGGCCTGAGCGAATACAAACACGGTCAGACGATCTACGAGTGCATCACCCGCGCCGACCTGGCCCTGCAGAAAGCCAAGCTGGCCGGCAAGAACCGTTTCAGCGTTGACTCATAGTATCACGTAACATCTAAAATCAACCCCCCTCCGTCCCCCCTTATCAGGGGGGAAGCCTTGAAGTCTCCCCTGATAAGGGGAGATTTAGAGGGGTTTGGTTCGAACGAATATATGTTGCATTGTAATGGTTTTATTCCGCTTTTTAGGTAGCCGTTGACGTTGGAGC
>JAWDJY010000056.1:0-33912 GCA_032469775.1 Geobacteraceae bacterium
GACTACAACTCCAGCAACCGTGACGCCAACGCCAACTTCGGCAAGGGTGACAGCGGCGCCCCGCGCAAGTCCGACTACAACACCAGCAATCGAGACGGCAATGCCAACTTCGGTCGCGGTGACAGCAGCGCACCGCGTTCGGGCGACTACAACGCCAGCAACCGTGAAGCCAACGCCAATTATGGGCGAGGAGACAGCAGTTCGCCACGTAAGAGTGATTTCAATTCTTCCAATCGGGAAGATAATTCCAATTTCGGAAAAATGTCAGGTGGTGCTCCGCGCGAGCCAATGCAAGGCATGAAATACAATGTTGACCGTAATACTTTTGGTGGAAATAATCGAATCTCTGAAAATGATGAACAATTCGGCGGACTCTGTTTGAAATGCCATTCAAAGGAAAAATTTGACGGAAATTCCAAAACGGCGCTTATCCACCGTGCTGTCAAGGGGTGGGGAGATAACAGGGAACACTCGTTTCCTTGTTCCAAGTGTCATCAGTCGCATAGTTCCGGTCTGCCTAGGTTGATGCAGACCAATTGTTTCCAGGAAGGCCCGTCCGGATTGCGAGAAAGCAGCGGACTGGCCTGGCTTCCCTACAAAAACGCTTCTGACCAGAGTCCTGTACAGACTTCAGTAAACAGTACTGCAACTTCCAAAAACAAGGTCGTCGGCTGTCACGTCAGACAGTTTGGAAAAACTGGAGTTTCTGCTACCAAAAAACAGGATGGCCAATGGAAAGAGCTGACTCCGTGGTAAATCATTCTCGTATTATTTTGCTGGCAATTCTGATTTCCATGACCTCTTTGCCCATGCGGGCTACGGGGCAGGATCTGTTTCAAAGAAACGAGACAGATGCCGTTCAAAATACGATTAAATCCCAGACCTACAGCATCTCATCGCCACGCTCTGAATTTAAAGATTCCGTTACAGGCATGGAGTTCGTGCCTGTAGCAGGTGACTGTTTTATGATGGGGGACGTTTTTGGAGATGGACAGGGAGATGAAAAGCCGGCTCACGAAGTGTGTCTGGACGGTTTTTATATGGGCAAGTTTGAAGTTACCAATGCCCAGTATCGTATGTTCAGGCCGGATCACAACAGTGGTATGTACGAGGGAAATACACTGAACCTTGACAACCAACCGGTCGCAAACATTTCATGGTACGAAGCTGTAGAGTATGCAGCCTGGCTTTCCAAACGTTCTGGCCGTGTTTATCAGCTTCCGACAGAGGCACAGTGGGAATATGCTGCACGGGGAAAAACAAGCGGAAGGAATTTTTGGGATAGCGACCCTGGCGGTGCCTGCCGTTATGCAAATGGTGCAGATTTGACGGCAAAAAGCCAGTGGTCGGCATGGACGACCACAAACTGTGATGATGGCTTCAAGGTTGCTGCGCCAGTGGGAAGCTTCAGGGCAAATGCATTCGGTCTTCACGATATGATGGGCAACGCCTGGGAGTGGACAAATGACTGGTATGATGCGGAGTACTACTACAAAAGTCCCAGCGTAAATCCTCGAGGTCCCATGAAAGGTTCACTACGCATTCCCCGTGGCGGTGGATGGGGCAATGCATCGGAATGCGTCAGAGTGTCTGACCGAAACGGTTTTGATCCGGACTTCAGGATTCTTTTCCTGGGATTTAGGCTCGTATCCCCTATGAACTGATGCAGCTTATGGTAAGGATTATATGCTGAAACCTAATTATCTGATCATAGCAACTGCGGTATTGGCCGCCGGGTGTGCTTTTGCAGAACCAGCAAGCCTTGGAACACGGGTTTCTGACGTTGCAGGAAAAACCGACACTGCATCGACAGCGGTATCTCATGTCACTGTATCAAAAAATCCTGTAACAGGCATGGAGTTCGTATTCGTGCCGGGAGGATGTTTCCGGATGGGTTCCGACAATGGAAACAATGACGAGAAGCCGGTTCACGAAGTCTGTTTGTCGGATTTTTTTATCGGGAAATACGAAGTAACACAAGGGCAATGGCGCATGGTTATGGGCGATAATCCATCCCGTTTCAGTTCCTGCGGTGATGATTGCCCGGTAGAACAGGTGGGGTGGAATGATGCGCAGGAATTCATCAGCGCGCTGAACAGCATGACCGGCAAGAAATATTATCTGCCTACCGAGGCTGAGTGGGAATTCGCATGTAGAAGTGGCGGCAGGGATGAAATCTACTGCGGTGGAAATGACGTTGCCAGTCTGGCATGGTATGATAAAAATGTTGCTCTCAGGACGCATCCTGTTGGACAGAAACAGCCAAACGGGCTTGGAATCCATGATATGAGCGGTAATGTATGGGAATGGGTACAGGACTGGAGTGGTGATTATTCTGAAAAGCGGCAGCAGGATCCATCCGGGCCCGCATCAAGTTCTACACGTGTCAGACGCGGTGGAAGTTGGCATTACGGAGCCAAACAATCCAGATCTACCTGGCGAAGCAGTGGTTATCCCGATGATCGTGCTTTGGATATTGGATTTAGGATCATGTACCCTGGACCATAGCTCATGTAAAAACATTGTAATGATGTCTGTTATCAGAATACAGGTTCTCTAAATTAATGTTTGTCCGGATTTGTTATGTCAAAGCCGGCTTTATTCGGCAATTTCCACCAAATAATTTATATTCCGCATCAATCAGAGCGAATAATCATATTCCGGGTAGTGTCTGATAATAATATCCTTAAATGATGTAAGTGTCCTTTGTAGAGAAATGTTACTGCGCCCTCCTGCTTTAATCTCTGTGGGTAAATTCCCCGCCCCTTGGGGCGATTCAAACATCAACTAAGGTTACAGATACCCCGCTGCTTGCGGCGGGGTGATTCATTCTTTCCGCTTCTCAAAAACTAGAAAATCATGGTATGGCAGGAAAAAAAATTCCGCGGCCAGATAAAAGCCGGCTCTGTAAGCTTCAAGGACTGTCTGGTCACGTGAAATCATCTTGTGTGTCGGTGGTGCTCCTGGTACTTCCGACCTTGTGTTAAACGATACAATTGCCAAACGGCCATCATTCTTCAGGCTTTCACGCAACCTTGACAAATACTGCTCTCGATTGTTGAAAAACAGATAAGTATCGCAGATAAAGATAAGATCTGCCGACAGTTTTGGCAGAAGAGGATTGTCTGACGGAGCAAGTATAGGTAGGACATTATTCAGACCCTCTTTCTTTGCCCTCTTTCCGATATGTTTCACCATGTTCTCGTCAATGTCTACAGCATATACCAAACCATCTTTTCCAACCTTCCTGGCAAACAGCATTGAAAAAAAACCGGTTCCCGCTCCGATATCAGCAACTTTATCTCCTTGCTTGAGAAGCAGATGCTCAATAACTTTTTCCGGTTTCTGCCACTCTATTCTGCGCGGGTCATCCATGTATGCAGAAGGTACGGATGAGTAAAATGCGTTTCCTTCTCCGGTTTGAACAGGTGGGGCAGTTGACGCGACAGCCAGCTGTGAGCCAATAAGTAAAAAAATTGACAAAGAAACAATCAGATTCATGTGATAACTTTCAGATAATGTGGAATGAGTTCATCAGTTGAACGTGAGAGATTTAAATAACTCTAGCGATATGAAATTAATCCGGATAATAAATATTGCCGTATTCTGCTTAATGATCTGGTGATACAAGCCTGAAGCCCAGGTAACTGCTGCTGAAACCTGGAACATAAAAATCGCGATATGATGCACGGACTCCTCTTTCATCATAAAACCAGCTTCCACCGCGGAAAACACGCTTAGTTCCGGTCAGAGGTCCCACCGGGTTGTTGCGAGGGCTATTACGGTAGTAGCTTTCATCGTACCAGTCTGCAGTCCACTGCCATACATTGCCGCTCATGTCGTATAAACCGAGTCCATTGGCAAGCTTCTTGCCAACCGGATGGGTCATATTGCCCGAGTTTCCTGCATACCATGCCAACGCTTCAATATCATTGCCTCCGGCAAACTTTTCATGCTTGCCGCCGCTACGGGCAGCGTATTCCCATTCGGCTTCAGTTGGCAGTCGATAGTTCCGGTTATTTGTACGCGAGAACCATTGAGCATATGCTGTCGCATCGTTCCAGCTGATGCAAACAACAGGATGGTCGTTGTCTTGCGGAAAGCCGGGCGAGCGCCAGTCTGCACCCGGTTTCTTGCCCCATGAAATACCATCATAGACGTAGCATCCGTCCCCAGTCTCAGCTTCGGTGCGGTATCCAGTGCTATCGACAAATTTCTTGAAAGCTCCTTTGGTCACATCAAACTTGCTGATAGAATAACTGTTTACACAAACATCATGCACAGGTCTTTCTACGTGGTAACCATCTCCGAAAGTATTTCCCATCTGGAAGCAACCTGCCTTTACCGGTATGAATTCATTAGCAGGGTCTGGGGTGTTGGAGGCCATAGCGGCTGAATGCATTACGCTCAAAATTAGCAAAAGCAGAGTCGTCTGAAACATGTATGAGCACTCCGGGGTAAATGATTTTGTACCCTATGATATCTGTTTGCGGATGGTATCATTACAGCTTCCATAGCGTCAACATTAACAGTAATGAGTGCCAAACGGAGGCAGAATTGTCTGGCGGCGCCAACTTGCTGGATATTGTCAGAGTATTGAACAGAGAAAAAATGTTATATCCAAGTAATGTTTTGGAATTGAAAACTTGATCCAGAGTAAACTGTTTTATTTGATCGTGTAATAAGGTAATATAGCGCGAGTTTATCTGCGAACAGGAGTAAGTATGGGAAACACTGTCAGATTCGGCATTTCGCTCGACGAGAAACTGTTGGATAACTTCGACCAGTTGATCGAACAGAAGAGCTACATGAACCGTTCCGAGGCGATCCGTGACCTTATCAGGGCTTCTTTGGTAGAGGAACGGCTTGGATCAGAAGATCAGGAAGCGGTGGGTACCGTTACACTGGTATACAATCACCATGTGCGCGATCTGTCCGACAAGCTGACAGAGCATCAGCATTCACATCATGACCAGATTATCTCTTCGCTCCATGTGCATCTGGACGCCCATAATTGCCTGGAGGTACTGATTATCAGGGGTGCCGTCAGGCAGATCAAGCAGATTGCCAACGAATTGATCGGCGTCAAGGGGGTCAAACATGGAAAGCTGGTGATGAGTATCACCGGAGAGGATCTGTGATATTTCAGTAAAAAACCTGCAAATACTTGAAGATTAATGTGTTATTGCCGATTTAGATTGGTAAATGCCTTGCTGATCATATCTCAATGTCCAGCAGATCGATGATGAAAATCAGCGTTTTCCCGGTCGGCATGGAAAACGGCACAGCAGATGAGCCCGGTATCGCCAATCCGGCCGGTACCGTCAACTGGCGTTTTCCACCCACCCGCATTCCGGAAATCCCTTCTTCCCACCCCTTGATGACACTGCCGGCTGCCAGGCTTATAACTGCCGGGTCGCCCTTGTCGCGTGAACTGTCAAAAACCTTTCGATCCTCGGTCATTGCGATGTAGTGGATTTTGACCAGTTTTCCCGGAAGCGGCTTGGGACCGCTGCCAACCTTGAGGTCCTTGATCTGCAGGCCTGTAGCGGTCATGGTATCAACCGCAGGTTCAGGCCTGACCGGAGCAGGGATGTTGATCTTTCCGCTTGAATCAACCTGTCCCTGCTGTTTGTCGGAATTGCAGGCGGTCAGCAGGCATAATGAGAATGTAACCAATAGCGCGAATCGTTTCATCGTTAAATACCTGTCGAAATGAAATGGCTGTTGTGAATCAGTCTCGCCGTTGGCGTAAAAAAATGCTTGTGGCGGCAACCAGAATAAATCCGATCAGAATCGACACTTTGCCGTACAGGGAAACACCGTCAGCCGTGGCGGCGATACCCCATGACTGTGCCAGTGCCCCGCCGATGAACATTCCGACAACCACCAGGCCGGCATCTGCGTCACCCTCTCCGGCCTTGATCAGCTGACGGAAGGGGCAGCCGCCGATGAGGACCGAAATCCAGCCGACCAGTCCCATGCCGAGGAAGCTCCAGATGTACTCCAGATGAGCACCTGGTTGCCCGTACAATCCTGCATTGAATCTGCCGGTCGCCACACTCAGCAGCAACGCTGCCGAGACGAAAGCCAAGAGACCCCATGCGGCGGCTATCCTGAAGCCCATCAGGAAGGTGTCGCGGATGCTGCCAGTGATGCAGAAACGGCTGCGTTGCGCCAGTACGCCGAGCAGGATGCCTACCGCCAGAGCTATCAACCAGGGGGCGTGTTGTGTCGCGCTCCCCTTGCTGGAGAACAGCAGGAAACCTGGGCGTGCTATGAAAAATACCAGCAGCAGCAGGAACAGCGCCGGTATCAGCTGACCACCGCTCCCGGCGCCGGTTCTGGGCGCCGCCAGCTCCACGCCGTTTGACAGGCCTCTCAGGCCGGCCCAGACACCTGCCAGGAGTCCCAGCACACCGGCGACGGCGGTAAGGTCTCCGGCCGATAGCCGCAGGAACAGCTTGATCGGGCAGCCGATGAAGACGGCACATCCGAAAATCATGAATATTCCCAGAAAAAGTCGTGAAAGCGGGGCGCTGCCGCCCCTTGAGCGAAATTCGCGGAAAAACATGGCGCTGGCCGTTGAACCCAGCACGAAGCCCAGCAGTTCCGGACGCAGGTACTGCATGTTGGCATTGTCGTGGAGTCCTAGGGCGCCGGCGCTGTTTTCGATGAAGCAGGAGACGCAGATGCCGGAGTTTTCAGGGTTGCCCAGCACGGACAGCATCACGCCCAGGCCACCCAGCAGCCCGCCTACAAACACCACGGTCCAGAAATCCCTGCTGCGCAGCATCTATTCACATCCTCCGGCAAGTCTGCTCTTTAAATAATTGATCTTTCGCATGGAAGCGGCAATGCTCCTGTTGTCAGGATTTGCTCCGGCCCTTGCGCTGATGCTCCTGGAACCCTCATCTACCAGGCGCTGTATCTCAGACCTTCGGGAGAGCGGGCTCTTGCTGTCCACATAATCACCGTTCAGCTTGACCCCTTCATAAAAGGATGAGATGGACTCATCCAGAGCCCCCATTTCGAACAGGATCTGCCCCTGCAGTATATGCCCGTGCGCTTCGCCCGGATAAGTTCTGATCAGCTGATCCAGCCTCAGCAGGGCTTCCTGGCGTCTGCCGCCCTTTTGCAGCAACTCTACCGGTCCGTAGAGCTTGTCGATCAGTTCGACCCGGGCACGATAGGCCATGTCACGTTCCAGTGCCTTGCCAAGGCCGCTGGCCGGCTTCCCGTCGGTTTTGCCGCCGCCTGCAAGCAGTATCACCATCAGCGTCGTAATTGCTGCGGCCAGAAGGGCCCAGCAGATTCTGTCAAATCGGTCCTTGAACATTATTTATCCGGTTTTGCAATAGCTGGGAAAACTAATACTTCTGATACGGCGGCATGTTGACCCGTTTGGCCATTTCACGGATCGGGTTGAAGTCACTGTCGAGCAGTTCCTCGTAGCCGTCAATCCAGGCTGCTTTCAACACTTTCAGCCGTTCCCCGTCCACCTCGGCGGTGTCGGAAGGTTTCAGCGACATCAGGGCGTCCTTGACCTTCCTGACCAGCGCCGGATCAGTGCCTTTTGCCGCGGCGAAAGTGCAGTACGGTATCGGAATGCTTTGGGCAAGTATAACCAAGTCATCCGCGGCAATTTTCCCTTCGCGGGTCATGTTTTCTATGTCGAGGATTGGTGCCGCAGCCACATCGTACTGGCCGTACAGAACTCCGTAGATAAGCTTTTCATGTTTGAAGGAACCGGACGGAATCGTATAGTGGCCAAGGTCGTTCTCCGGGTTGATGCCTGCGGCCAGCATCAGGTCGTATTCTGCCAGATAGCCGGTCGGCGCAAGCATTGGACCGAAAGCCATTCGCTTTCCCCTGATGTCGGCCAGTTTTTCAATGCCGCTTCCCTTGCGGGCGATGATTGTCCCGGCGGTGCGTGATCCGAATTTGCCGCGCTTTTCCGATGCAACCAGCTCTACTCCGTGGTTTTCACGCAGGATCACGTACAGAATCGAGTTGGTGTGGGTAAAGGTGAATTCGCCGTTTTTGAAACGCTTGTCAAAATCGTTTGTATCGACCGGCACCATCACGAAGTCAACCCCGGTCTTGTCAGACAGATAGCGTGTCAGTGGCTGGAAGCGCTCGGTTGTCTCCTGCTCGCTGTTGCAGAGCATATAGCCGATTTTTACCACCTGACGCTTGCCTTCACTTTTGCAGCCCGCCATCGTCAAAAGCAGTGTGAACACCAGCAGAAGATGGAAGATTCTTTTTGTAGTCATTGTGGTTTCCTGTTTCAGGTGGATTCTTTTTTACTACTGATTTCGGCTTCCGCGCAGGGGATGCAGAACGCTTGCCCGTCCAGGTCGCGCAGCCTGGTATCCATGACGGATTCGCCGCAGTTCAGGCAGTTAACGGAATTGCGGATTCTGGCCGGTCTGGGCGGTTCTGCATACGTTTCAGTAACGCTCAGGATCGCATCGTCCGGGCAATCCTGCAGATAGCTGATCAAGGCCGGCTTGTCTTCGCGCAGGCCGGGGGGCAATCCCCGTCCGTGGTAGACGACCCGCACTCCCCTGGAGGATGTCCGTGAGAAAAGCGTGTACACGCTCTTGCCGAAATCACGGAACAGCAGGTTACCCTTGCCAAAGGTACAGCCGGTAACGCACTGCAGAGCATCAACCCCGCAGGCGTCGTTTTCGACGATCGCGACAAGTTCTTCGTCGCCGGAACGGGTGACTCCCAGAGCCGTCATCGCTGCAAGCGACATGCGATAGCCGATAGCCGATAGCCAGGCCCGGGCAGGTGTGGCCGTGAAATTCGATTATTTCGGAGTATTTCATTGTTATTCCTTGCATGCTCATCTACAGGCCGGGTCGATTCCATCCAGGGAACCCTCAAGTACCAATCCCCTGCCTCGGCAGCCGCCCCTGCAGACGGATACTTCCATGCAATCGAGGCAGCCGGCAGGAGCTTTGAGAAGCCTGCGGCGGAATTCCTTCTTGTCCGTGGAGCAGACTATTTCCTTAAGCGGGCGCTGTCCGATGTTTCCCAGTCTGACCGGCAGGGTAGGGCATGGAAACACGCCGCCATCCGGGGCTATGGCGATCATAGTGTTGGCCGCCTGGCAGCCTGCCTGGGGAAACGGGATTCCCGGGTTGAAGGCCCGCCAGAGAAAGGGATCGTGAATGGTAAGATTCAAATTCCCGACCCCGCCGGCATCGGACAGGGCAGCCGCGAGTTGATGCTGCTCCGGTGCGGTTATCATGAATGGCGTTTCGCCGTTATAAAGCCGCTGCATTGGAAGAACCAGCCGAATGATGCTCTCACGTTTGCAGAGAAGGACCAACTCGGGGAGCTGTTGCCAGTTTTCGCGGGTAACCGTAAATGATACGCCTGGTGTGATGCCTGAAAACAAGCATGCGTTGCGAATAGCTTCGGCAAGTCCTTCAGTGTGGTCGCCGGATAGCAGCAGCTCCTTGAGCTGCATGCCCTCCAGGCAGCTGCCGGGTGCGTTTTCAAGGGCAATGGCCGGAATCGTGACGGATACGGCAATGCGGGAACCGCGGAACTGTTCAAGCACAAACGAGAGCGCATCACCTTGCCGGAGAGAGCCGGCACCGTAGTAAAGCTGAAGCATGAGCGGACGGCAATCCGAAATATCGGAGCAGATCCTTTGCAGCAGTCCGTCGTCCGGTAAATCAGCCGGAATGTCCCAGTAGATGGTTATAGGTGTTGCCAGTTCCATTCAAACGCCTTTGATCAAAACGGCTGCCGATCGGTTCAGCTTTGAGATTCATCGCTGCCCCAGCAATGCGGGTCAGGGCTGTTCATGTCACCGGTCAGGGCCAGAGCCCGGGCGGTGCAGCCACCCAGACAATCTTCGTATTTGCTGCAGCCTGAACATTTACCGGTCGGTTTCTTGTTGCGCATCTTGTCCAGCACGGCTGACTCGCGCCAGACCGTGCGCAGGTCGTCCCTGGCGATATTTCCGATAACCACCGGGATGAAGCCGCAGGGGGTCATGTCGCCGTTGGACTTGATGTTCAGCGACAGTTTCCCGCAAACGCTTCCCTTGACCATGCTGGCTGTGTCCCGGGCTCCCAGCAGCGCGATGATCGGATCATCGAGCGATATGTCAAGGACCTTTTCCCTCGCTTTTGCAGCCAGGGCGCCACGGTAGAATACCTTCCACTCTTCCGGCGACAGATCCAGCTCGTCCTTGTTGGCGAGACCAAGTCCGGAACATTTGAAGTTGTGAAAATTTAGCTGCCCGGCCCCGTTTCGCAGCGCAAAGTCAACCAGCTCTTCGATGGTGTCGTTGTTGATGTGGCAGATCACGGTGGAGATCGAGGTGGCGATGCCGGCTGCCGCCAGATGTCCGAGAGCAGCTGTCGCACGTGCATGGCTTCCGGGCACGCCCCTGAAGCGGTCGTGGATTTCAGGCAGATGGCTGTCGATGCTGATGCCGACCTTTGTGAAACCGGCTGTTTTCAGTGCAGCTGCCATCTGTTCGTCAATCAGCCAGCCGTTGCTGTTCATGGAAACACGCAGCCCCAAGCCCCTGGCGAAGGAGGCTATCTCCAGCAGTTGCGGGTGCATCAACGGTTCCCCCCCACCGAAGTTGACGGAAAGCACACCTGCCCTGGCGACTTTTTCCAGGCAGGAAAACAGCACGTCACCGGGCAGTTCGTCGTGGGTGTCATTTCTGCTGTAACAGTGGCGGCAGGCAAAGTTGCAGCTGTTGTTGATGGCCCAATTGATGGTCAGCGGAGCTTCAAGCACGATTTCATTCTGCATTGGTGACAAATCCCTTTTTAACAAGTTCGTCAAGAAAGCTGCGCACGTCGGCGCGCAGCACTTCCTGCTCTACATCATACTGCTCCAGCAATTCCGCAACGATACCGTCAAAGTCACGTCCATCGCAAAGCTTCCATATTTCAGTTCCGAGAAAATTGATCGACAGCATCGCTCCGCCGGAAAACAGCACCGCAGTACCGATGTCGCCGACATCCTCTCCACGTTCGAGACCGTTTTGCGCTTCGAGCGTGGCTTCGGATTCCTCGCGCCACATGACATCCGGGTTGCGCATAATCTTCTGCATCAGTGTCACCTCGACCCGATCAATAATAAACCGGATAAGTCTGTATAATTAACTGCCATTCCAGGAAAACCCGAGAGAGTTCGCAATATACTAGTCGCCATGACCGGTAATCGATGCGATTACCAGATTATCGCTGGATGAGTTTCTGATGCCATGATCCTCAAACGCCGGTACAACCACGATCTGCCCCATGGAGATGGCCTGGGTCTGTTTGCCGGAGACGAGTTCGCCTGTACCTTCCATCACGGTCCAGATGTGGCTGCCATGGTGGGTGTGGGTGATGATTTCCTGTCCCGGCTTCATGCAGATCAGGCTGATCTTGGCATGGTCATCGGACCAGATGATTTCATGGTGCCGTTTTGCATCATCAAATTTCTTGATGTCTTTAACATTGAATACCTGGGTTTTCATAATGTCCTCCCGCTTGAAATGTCACCGCATCGAAACGCGTTGATTCTGATCCGTATCCGTCAAGCCTTGTTCACGAGTTTAAGCAAGGCGCCCAGAAGTTCTGAAGTCCGGCCCAGCAGGCTGGAGGCTACCGATACTTCCAGTTTTCCGTCATTGTTGGCACTGTCCCCGAAATGTATCCCGTAACGGGCCGCCAGACTGTTGGCCGGCTGTTCAGCCGTATTAACAGCAGATGCAGCGGATGCTACGATAAGCATTCCTTTACTTTTTTCATTATATCCGGTGATCAGTGTCAACTCTTCGCTGCTTAATCCTGTGGAACCGCCACCGTCAAAGAAAAGCCAGAGCTGGCTGTAGTCCGACAGCAGACTTTCGGTTATCCTCGGGGTGTCTTTCCTGCCGGCTGTTTTGACGGTAAAGCCGGCTCTGGCAAGTTCCACCGGCAGAGAAGCCTCCAACGGGGCTGCCCCTGAAAGGCTGTATATAAGGATGCTTTTTTGAGGCTGTGAATTTACACTCTGTTCCAGCCAGTCAGCGATATTGAGGATGTATTTCCTGTTATCGGTACCTTCCGGAGATGCGTTGCTGAAACGGGCGGGGGAGGCGTCGAATACAATCGCCCCGTGTCCTTCCACGTCGTTTGTGTATGTGGCAATGAGCCCCTTGCCGGCCGGGTCCATCACCATTCTTGCATTGGGACCGCTCTTGCTGATCACCGCCGATGATCCGCCTGAAATGGAACTGACGTTTTTCATCAATGGATTGCCCAGGTCAACACCGGGCACAAAGATCAAGAACTGGAACGCGTAGGCGATCAACAGGGTACCGCTGAGGCAGACAAACATGTAGAGTACAAAAACGCGCTTCCTGAAGAAAGTCCAGAACAGAACCATGGTCGGCACTGCCGTTACCGGGCCGCCGACCATGAACGCCAGCGCCGCACCGCCGTTAAGCGTGCCGTCCAGGGCGCTCTTGATATGCGAGAGTATGCTGGAGGCGCTGACCTGGTGAAGAAACATCGGCACTGAAGCCAAAGTTATCCAGACTATGTTCAGCGGATCCTTGCGTCCAAAGAAATTATAAATCCAGTTTGTCGGCATATAGCGCTCGACAACCGCCCCGACCATGACTCCGACCAGGATGTACTTGCCGACCGTCCAGAGCATCTCCGATGATTTGGCCAGGAAAACCAGGAATTTGTTGCCGGTGTTGACCGCAACGCGGTTGCCGAAGTTCCTTCTGCAGTTGCATCTGAGGCGTTCATCCGGGTAGTCGTCGTCATGGAAATCGCCCCTGATGATGGCGCCTTCGATGAAAATTTCGTTTTTCTGGAAACCGGGAAGCTTGCTCATCCGGTACGTGACCAGTCCGGCGAAAACTCCCATCATGTAGGCAGAAACCGTCCTGATGGCGGTCCATTCGGGACCGAGATCGTTAAGCGTGATCAGGTAGGTTGAAGGGCTCAGCAGCGGGGACGTGACCATCAGGGACATGACCGGTGCCAGCGGAATGCCGGCAAAGAGCAGGCTGATCGCGGTCGTCAGGGTGCCGCAGGCGCACAACGGGGTAATTATGCCTATGAATGATGCCAGGAATACACTTGCTATTCCGTATTTTCTGAGCGTCGCCTGCAGTTTTACTGCCAGCTTGAAGGTGCGCAGGTAGCCGGCTAGAAGAACACCGACAATGAAGTATGGCAGCACTTCGCGCAGTTCGGCGAGTATGCCGTGTTTGTTGAACAGCAGGTCCCAGATCTCTTTTCCAAGAAGAGCCGTAAACGTATCCGTTTCGTCACCGGCAGTGACGGCATGTCCGCTTGGCCCGTAGACTTTCAGATGCCACACCATCAGGGCCAGAGACGCCAGGGTCATGCCGGCCAACATCCAGTTGCCATGACTGCCGTGGTTTCCGTGGCTTCCATGTACCTGGCATTCGTCTTTAGGTTTTGATTTGAACAAGTTCAGGAACATGTGGCCACACTATCGCCATTTCCCAGAACCGTGGAACAGGTAGTCACAGGTACTGATGAAACGGCCGGTAAGCTGTAGTTACCGGCAAAGGTTTTGTCTGTCATTGAGTATTCCTTGAAAAGCGCCGTTTGAATGATAGAAACGATCCCAGTCCCATTACCGCGAAACCGGCAAATACAATCGGGCGGCCAGGGTCGCGAACGATCTGGATGCCTGCGTAGGGTAAACCGTTGGGATCCTTTTCTACCTGCGTATTGTAAAAATAGAGGCCTCCCCATTGGAAAGGGCCGTTAACTTCGGATGCTCCTCCGTCAATCCTTGCTGAATTCCTGATTATGTCCAGATCCACCCATAATCTTTTCAGACGCGGATTCTGAAAAGCAACCAGAGCGAAGGTATAGGGAAAACCGGGCGGGAGGTCTGAAATACCTGATGTGATGTAGCTGCCGATCCTGGTGTTTCGTTGATATACAACAAGTTTCAGGTGCTCCGTAAATGGTTCCAGCGATTCTGCCCTGATTCTATAACCGTCGTACTCGAAGTCCTCACCGGTCTTGAGAACGAACAGTTTGTCCTTCTGTCGTCCCTTTAAAACGCCTACCTTGATCGGTATCGGATAGAACTCCGTATTTATCTTTTTAACCAGCAGATCAAAGCCCAGGTCCACATCTTCCTTCTTGTCCCACCGGTAAAACCTGTTTACCGAAGTGCCTTCATAGATGTTGACTGTGGCCACATAGCCGAACGAAGTCGCAATACAGCCGGCCAGTGTCAGCAGTACTCCGGAATGCATGATCAGGACGGCCTTTGATATGCTTTTACGTCTCTTGATGGTACAAAGCAGCAGGTTGAGTGCGAATGCGCCAAGCAGGATCAAAAACAGGGGGCTGGAGTATATGCTTCTGTCTTCGGTAAAGGTCCCTGGTACTGCTACCGCGGCTACTGCCAGAAACAGCACCACGGCACATTCGGTCGAAGCTGCCCAGGCAAACAGTTTATTGAATTTCTCGCTCAGGGTCATCAATTATATCAGCTTCTTACCCTTGAGAAAATCTTTGGCAACCTTCCTGGTTTTGTCGGATGAATCAACCGACTTCAGCAGTTTTGTATAGGTGTCGTTAGTAAGGACGCCGGAAAGTTTGTTCAGCAACTTCGGCAGTGCCGGATAGTTGGAAAGTGTATCCACGGTCAGCACAGAAGCATATTGCTGGCTGCCTCCGATAGGTTCCAGCCAGACCATGTTCAGGCTCTTGCGGTATTCGCTTTTTACGTAATCAAACGACGAAGATGATCCGGACGGTTTCTGTTTGCCGAGGACCTCAAGGGCATGACCGGCATTTTCTATTATTACATTGACATTGCCCTTCCTGACGGCGCTGTAGAGTTCCTTCGAGTCTTTGTAGACGTCAACTTTTACCGAAGAGCCGGTTCGCTCGCTGATCAGCAGTGAGGCCATTTCGGCCAGCAGTAGTTCATTGGCGGAGTTGGATATACCCAGATGGATCGTCTTTCCGACACAGGCTGATGACATTTGAACGGTTGTTATAATTGCTGCCAGAATAACCAGAGAAACGATTTTTTTCATGAATAACTCCCATCGGTTTGCAACGCTTTGAATGAATAATGACTTACTCTATATACACATCATTTTAGTTTACTATTAATTGTATATCCGTGACAATATCTGATTTCGAGGAGTCAGTAGCAAACTCCCTGAGCAGCGCCGGTGTAGGCGGCGGTGGGAACTTCAATGCACTTCCTACAAAAAAAGTGCCACCGGACGGAAGATAGAGTATGTAGTCGCCTTTATCATCAGTCCAGGTCGAGAGGTATTCCGGGATATATTCGATTTCTTTCGTGCCGTGTGCATAGACATAGGCATTTGCAACCGGATTGCCTTCTTTGTCGAAAATTCGCCCCCGGACCCTGATCGTATCCGGGGTGTTGGTTCGCTTCTTCTGCCCGATCTCCAGAATATCCGCCACAATAAATTCAGTTTCCGTGTTGTCGGACAGGTCAATCTCGACCGGTTCACCGGAGTGCTTGTCGCCCGGCATCAACGGGCCGTAAAGTGAATCCTTTTTCAGCCTGGCAACCGCCCAGTATCGGCCTCTCGGTGCGGTTATAACGGTCAGGCCACGTTCATCGGACTGAACTGAAATAAAGTCGGCCGGCTTGCGCACATTCGTGCTTTCGTACAGAAACAGTTTGACTCCAGCAACCGGCTTTCCGTTGATATCCCTGATACCCGCCTTAAGTGTGGCACTTTCGGCGAAAACGTAACTATGGCAAAATACGAATATCAGCGCCAGTAGCGCAAGATTCAAGGGTTTCATGGTGATGCCCCCGTTCCGGTCCTGAACGGCTCCCTGCTGAACGGTTCGAAGAGTACATTGCCGATTCCCGGTTCGCTCCTGCCGTCAAAAAGTGTGGCAAGCGGTTCGGTGCTGCCCCACCAGTTATCACGTGCAGGCACGTCTTCGTTATTGAAGTCTCCCACCCTGATGTTGTAGTTACTGTTATCGAATATGTTGTTGCGGGTGATCGACAGTCCGCCCCCCTTTTCCCTGACGAATATGCCGGTTTCATTCCTGGCGATGACGTTGTTCCTGATTACCGCATTGCCGATGTATGATCTGATGCCGATCGAATTGTGTTCGAAAACGGATTCTTTTATCTCAACCGGCCCGCTTCTGAATCTCATCCCTCCGAAGTTGTTGGTGAAATGACTGTTTGAAACGGTCAGGTTGGTGAAGTGGCTGTGAAGCCCCCAGTTTGCATATTCAAATATACAGTTGGAAATCACGCTTCCGGTAGCATATTCGAGCTGGATTTCATCCCATTCCGATGCCGATTTCTTTTCAATCGATGTGAAGACGATTTTTTGCTCCGGTTTTCCCTCTGCAAGCATCCTGCCTTTAATCAATAATCCGGTGCCCCGTGCAAACCTGACCGTGGTTCCAGGCTCAATTTTCAGGGTCGCGTTATTCATCACTGATGTATTGGCGCTGATGATTATCTCTCCACGCCAGGTTGTGTCAGAAGAGACAGTTTGCAATGGCCAGGTGAACCGGAACGGTCTGTCGCAGGCTCTTTCGTTGGAGACGCTGCCCCTGGAGGACTCTCTTCTCTTGTCGAGAATTACCCTGGCGGGATCATCTGTTCCCCACCAGTTGGCAGGAGCGGCCACGTTACCCGGTCCATCCAGGTCAATGGCATAGATTCCGTTGGCGGCAAGGTTATTCTCCGTAATCAGGCCGTCAAATGACTGAACGCCGATGCCGCGTTCGGCATTGTCGGTGATCTGGTTGCTTTTGACGAGGAACCTGGAGTCCTGTACATTCAAACCGTTGATTCCGTTTGAAGCAATAACATTATTCGAAACCTCGATGTTATCCGCGTTCCTGACCGCAAGCCCGGTTTCGAGGTTGTTGGTGAAGCTGTTGCGATTGTAGGAACCATAAAACATGTCGGCCAGCAATGTTCCCTGACGATTGCCATCGACCAGATTTTCCCGCAGAGTTGAAACACCTTCGCGGATTCTCAGCCCTTCTTTCCAGTTGTTAACAATCCTGTTCCCGTTTGCGGTAATGGTGGCACGGAAGAAGTTGGCGCCAACATAGTTGTTCTGCAGGGTGTTAGATGTAAACAGCAGGTCGGAATCGCGTCCCTGAACCCCGCTTTTATTGCCGTACAGATAGTTGCCCTTCATATCCACCAGTGATTCCTGGAACTGGATTCCACGGTAGTTTTGTGTGATGTGCGAATCATAAACGGCGACATTTGAAAAATGGAAGTGGAGTCCCCGGTAGGCGTGCTCGATCAGGCAGTTCTCGACAAGATTCTGTCCCCCGGCGCTGTCCATTATATTGATTGAGTCCCAATCTCCCATTGATTTGTCTTTTTCCGCCGATCGAAAAATGATCGGTTCTTCCCTGGTTCCTTTTGCCACCAGGCGTCCCTGTATCATCAGTCCGTTTTCGCCGATGCCGTCGCCATTGGTGTCTTTTTTTAAAAACTCGACAACTGTGCCAGGCATTATGATCAGCCTGCTTCCCTGGGGTACTCGGATGGTTCCAGCCACCTCTATGCGCCCCTGCCATACCATGTCGCCACGGAAAACCTCGTCCTGGTAGCGTCTGCTGACAGGCTGGTTTTCGCTTGTCTTGATGACCTGGGGTGGAGGGAACTCCTTTGCTGCTGCAACGAAGCTGTCCTTTTTCCGGTTGCCGGACAGTCTGGATGATTTAGTGACAAGGTGAGCACCCTGAAGAGTGAATACTCCATAGTCATTTCCGGTTATCAGGGAGTTCTCCTGCAGCGTGTGACTCCCGTTTCCCTGGAGTACCAGTCCGTAACGGTTGTCTCTGATCACGGCTTCATTCATACGCAGATTGCCGTCCAGGGAATTGATGGCTGTTTCGGCATTTTTGATGCTGAAACAGGTCATCACTGCGACCCCCCGGTCGATCACGATTCCTGCCCAATTTCCGTTTTTGTTGTCTTCTCCGGAAAAAACGACCGGCTCTTTCGTGGTGCCTTCAACTCTGAGAGTCCCGCGGATCGTGATCTCAGTCAAAGGCGACATGTACTCCGGATCGGTCTTTGTGCTTTCCGCAACCGCAACTTTTACTGATGTGCCGGGTCTGATCGTGAGCGTGAGCCCCTTTGGCACAAGGATGTCTTCACTGATCTTGACCTGGCCCTGCCAGACGGTGTCCTTCTCCAGTGTCAGGGCATGGGAAATGAACGGACTCCCCAGGATCAGGAGTGATGAGAAAAGGGTGATAAACAGCCATGTCGGATAATTGATTTTCATGATTTTGGTCGGGCGGATCATTTGGATTTTATGGTCAGTGTTGACTGCTGTTTTCACGAAAATGCCTGGTTACGGTGACCGTTTCAAGCGTGATCATGCAGTCACCGATCATGTCGTCGATCATGGGCATGACTGCGTCGATCTTCTCGGCGGTGTCGACCACCTCGACGATCAGGGGCAGATCTGCGGACAGGTCCAGCAGTTTCTGGCTGTGATAAAGCCTGTTGACTCCGAATCCGCATATGCCACGTAATACTGTGGCTCCGGCAATCCCTTCACTTCTCAACATATCCAGCAGAGCTTCATAAAGAGGCATGTGGTTGTATCTGTCACCCTCTCCGATGAATATTCGCATCAGCTGATGCTCTTCAGACAGTCTGGTCACGAGAATACCCCGATTTTATGAGATGGTTCGAATGGTTACAATACCCAGCCATGTGAACAACAGGCAGGCCGCAACACTGCCTGCAATATTTGCGAAGGCGAAAAACAGCTGCCCGTCTTCCAGTAGTTTGAATGTTTCATAGCTGAAAGTGGAAAAAGTCGTCAAACCGCCCATGAAGCCGACCGTCAGGCCAATGCGCAAAGTATCAGAGATAAGCGTGCTGCGTATGCCGGCTTCCATAAACAGTCCGATCAGATAGGCACCGATGATGTTGACCAGCAATGTGCCGTACGGAAAGGAGCGTCCAAGAAGGTTATATGTCCAGCCGGAAAGGTAATAGCGAGTAAGCCCGCCGCCGGCACAGAACAGGGCTATTGTGGCGGCAATTTTCACCGTTGAAATCCTTTGACAGCGATTGTATCCGTCCTTCTGACTCTTGGAGAATATTTTTGCACGATCATGGCTGTCATTGATTAATCTACCTGCGTTGAAATGCTAATGCAGGAGCTAGGATGCCATTTTATGGATGGCCGTGTGAAGTATTATTTTCGATCAGCACAGTCCTTGCGGTAATAAACCGCATCCTGGGCGAAAGGCGAGTTGGGGTACAATGTCAGGAACTGGTCAAAAAACTTTATGCTTTCAGCACAGTCGCCTATTTTGTAGGCGACGACTGCGCTGCGATATAATATCTGCTCCCTGTCGCCGGTAGGCGAAGTGGTCTGCACGTTTGCAGTCATGGTGACGGGTTGCTCTGCAAGGTTCGCCTTGATAGTTGGTCCGGCAGCGGCCGTCGGTTTTGTGTCCTCAGCGATAATCGGCATTATCTCCGGTCTGACGGTTTTAGGCTCAGCCGGAGTAACAGCAGGTTGTCTGGTTTCTGTCGACAGCTCGATGTTTTTCCTGCGCTCATTGTTCAGTAATTCCCATGCTGTTGTCACTTCCCGCTCAAGGCGCTTTATCTCGGACTGCTGCCGCTCCATCTGTTGCAGGCTGCTGTCAGGCACAGGCCTGGTATCGTTCCTTTCCGGCGCTGTAACCGGAATCCTTACCTCCGGGCTTGCAGGTGCGGGGGCGGGCGTAAGCGGAGCAGCATCCGGTTGCCTGGACGGCGATGATACAGGTTTCGCAGGTTCAGGTTCCGCTGGTTTATTGGGTGCGGATGATGCGTTCAGTCGGTGAGGCTCGCTTCTCATGATCCAGTCGCGCGAATTCTTCTCGGTTACCATGCTTCCCAGGTTGTTGATCAGGTGAAAGTCTCCGCCGGAGTTTTGCATCCGCTGTTCATGTTCTGCCCTGATCTCGTCGATACTTTTAGCGTTCAGTATGTAGGGGGTCATCATTATTACCAGCTCGGACTTGGTGCGTTCCTGCTTGCTATAAGAGAAAAGTGTGCCCAGGTAGGGTATGTCACCCAGAAGTGGCACACTGCGCTTGGTTTCGTTCAGTTTGTCGGAGATGAGTCCTGCAATGACAATGGTTTCTCCGGCCTTGGCATCCACCATGGTATCGATCTCACGTATGTCAATCACCGGTTTGGTGCTGGACTTATCGGGTGATGTGGAAATCTCCTTGATTTCCGAAACGCTGGGATGGATCTGCATGGTTATGGAATTGTCGAAACCTATCTGCGGAGTTACGTCAAGAAAGATTCCGACTTCATCAATTTGCGGTGTTGTTGAGAAGGTGTCGTTACTTACCCCGCCAGAATTATTGGTGGTCTTCGAAGACACCCAAGACACCTGTTTGGTGGTCAGTTTTATGACCGCTTTCTGATTGTTGAGCGCGGATATCTTGGGACTGGAGAGCATGTTGACGTTGCCCTGTTCTTTCATTGCATCCAGCAGCAAATTGAACCGGCCAAAGGAGTTGAATCCTTCTGCCGCGAACTTGAAAACATTGGTAGCAGGGGCAAGTGCTTGCCCAATCGTAAAAGCACTGTCAGTTGATTGAAAAACCTGTTGCCAATCAAGTCCGAGAGAATAACTGTCTTTCAGGTTTACTTCCATGATATGTGCCTGAATCAGTACCTGGCGTTTGCTGCCTTCTTCCACATCAGCCAGAAAAGATGCAATTTTATCCAGGTTTTCTGGTAAATCCGTAACCTGGATTATTCCAGCGATTTCATTTACCACAAGCTGTTTGAGCTGTCCTTCCGCTATCTGGGTTGATGAGAGAAGCGGGTCTTCCAACTCTGCTGCAGCCGCAAGCTGCGGCTTGTCTTTTGACAGGGGTGATACAGCAGATGATGTTGTCTTGCCATCGCTCTTCTTTTCGTCTTCGCTAATGCTGAAACCACCGCTCTCACGTTTTCCTTTGCCGCTGGTGCCAAATACAAGCATTTCCAGAGAGTTTTCCAGCGCTCCCCAAAAGTCGGACTGACCGGCGCTGGATACGCTCACGCTTCCGGCTGAAAAACCGGACACATTCATATTGCTGGCGGAACTTCGTTTGTCCTTGAGGTAGTTCACTCGGAAGGTGCGTGTTGCAAGCTTGGGGCGTCCGACCAGGACCATGCCGTTTTCAACCGATGCCGTATATCCCAGCGGCTTCAGAATCATGTACAGCAATTCTCCCAGTTTCTTGTTTTTTGCTTCGATCTGCACGTTTCCACGCAGGCCTCGTTCCGCAACTATCGATACACCGCTTTCCTTTGACAGCAGAACCAGCACATCCCGCAGATCGGCATTTTTGAGGGTCAGAGAATACAACCGCCCGGAATCTTTTGATCGATAAGCATCGGGGTCCCTGAGTGGCTGTTCCGGCGTCGGCTTGATTTTTGGTGCGCTGTTTGGCGAATCAGTCCTGGTGTCCTTAACCGTGCTTACAACCGGACTAACGCAGCCTGCAAGGCTGATTGCGGAGACTATCAGTATCCCTGTAAATCGTATCATTTTTTTCCTCGATCAATCCTGCCCTGGTAGATGTCGTAGGTGATCTTTTCTTTTTTCTCGCTTTGCACCACAACCTGGAACCGGCTGATTTCCTTGATGGTAATACTGTCCAGCTTGTCACCGCTTTTCACGACCCGTCCGTTGATCAGCGCATGGAAAACCTTGCCGGACTGCAGTATCCCCTGGAGGTTTATTTCCGGCAGGGCGGATGGTTCCGGCATCATTTTGATACCAGGCACTGTTTTGGCGGTTTGCTGTCTGGCTGATTTTGTCTCGTTTCCAATAAACGGGTCACGCCGCCATTTGCCGCTGTCTGCCTTCACCTCGTACCGGTGGGCATGGTCGCCATTCACATTTGCCAGAGGCCCGGAAGGCGCTGCCTGGGCCGAAAAAGCTCCTGCAGCGGTCAGTGTTATCAACAACGTGGTCATGCATTTGCAGGTCAGATTATTTGCCATTGTTCACCGGCAGGGAATAGAGTTCCACGGTAATAGTCCCTCTTAGCTGGCCACTGTCGGGAGCCAGCTTGAACTCGGTTATGCGGTTGAAACGTTCGATGTTCTGTACACGCCTCAGATATTCTGCAAAAGTTCGAAAATTGCCGGTTGCGCTGACCTTTATGCGGTGCTTTGTAACAGAACCGGAATCTGCAGCTCCGGGGCGTGCAGATGTTTTTTGGCCAGAGGTTTCCGTGGCTACTTCATGTTGTTTAAGGCCAGATTCATGGGCGCAGCGGTAGAGTGATTCCATGAACGCCGGAGTATCTGATCCGACCGGGATCAGGCGTGTCAGCCGGGCAAGTTCCGCTTCTTCTGCGCGTTTCTTGTTTTGCGCCAAGGTGGTGCTGGCCAGCTCGGTGCGCAGACGCTTGACCTTTGCTGCGCGGTTGGTGCGGTATCCGAGCATGACAACCGTCAGGACCAGCAGGTATGCTACCAGAGCAATGAGCTTACTTTGTCTTGTCAAGCGGACTGACCTCGCTGGTAACGGATATTTTAAGGTAGCGGTCCTTCTCCCTGGAGACTACTGTTATCACCGGTTCACTGTGGTTTGCAAGAGTTGGTGATTTATCGAGCATTACCATTACCCTGCTGAGAAGCCTGCTTTCACCGATATTATCGCTGAGTCGTGCCGTGGCGGTTATGCCCAGCAGCCCCTTGTCGTCTTTCAGCCTGAATTCAAGGTCCTCCAGAAATACCCCATCCGGCAGGTCGTTGGCAAGCTCACGGAAAAGGTCGTAGAAAACAAACTGGCGGGCAGTCAGTTTCTTGAGGGCTTCAAGGCTTTTCGTGTAGGCTGAAGAAGCCGAAGCGTTGTTTCTGCCCTTTTGGGCGGAGTTGGACTGCTTGAGTTGCTTGACCTGATTGTTTAGTTGCCGGTATTCACGTTCGGTCAGGCTGAAAGCCAGTAGAGCCGCCAGTGTTGTTAAGGTATAAATGATTACACCTGACGTTTTGCGTAACGGAAAACGTTTCAAAAGGTCGGCAGCCGAGTAGCCGACCGCCGTGCCGTTTTGCAAGGAGGAGGCAAATCCGGCCAGTGGAACATAGCCGCTCTCATCCTTCAGACCGGTCGGCATGGCCGGAGCAATGGCAACTTCGAGTCCCATGGCCTCCTTGAGCGCTGTCGCGATGTTATCCAGGTCGCTGTCGAGTCCGCAGATCCAGGCCATTTGGACAGGGATTTGGGGGTGGGCGGTCTGATAATGAGAGTTGATCTTGAAAATAGTGTCGATGATCTTGAATAGTTTGAACTTCTGGGCTTTTTCGGTTTCTTCGGGACTGGTTTCCCTGGAGCTTTCGGAGCCGCTGTAGGGGAGGCGCTGGAAATGCAGGAGTCCGTCAGCCGAGATATAGTATGCCTCGACGAATCCCCGATGAATTTCAAACACCGCGTGCGAGTTGAAAATCGCCTCACGAACGCTGCGGAAAGCATCGATCATGGCATTGACAGGGGTGGTTATGCTGCTCAGGCGCAGGCGGGCCGATGAAAATACCTTGCGATAGTCCAGCAGGGTCGAGGTCGGAACGTACAGCGAGTACCAGTTCTGGCTCTTCTGGTCAGATGCCGCAGGAATGATCGAAAAGGGGGGGAACTCCTCCCTGGACTCCGTGCTGATCTTGCGGGCGATCATTTTCTCGGCGTCCTGCCGTGACATCTTGGGAAGCTGATGGGTTGCAATGACAACATCATCAGCAGGTATGATCAGGTGGGTGGCATCAATGCTGTCCCTGATATCAGAAAAAATCTGCTTTACGACGGTCTTGAAAGCCAGATCCCACGGATTGCGTTTCTCGTCGAAGTCATAATATATCAGGTAGGGATTATCGACTGCCTGGGCATGGATTTCGCGATGCTGCCCCTGTCCGGTTTCATCACTGTCAGTTCCGGTTCTCGGCTCAAAGTCGAATGTCCGGCAATAGCTGAGCTGGCCGTCGGTGCTGAGTAGCGCCTGCAGGGACGTCTCGCGTATGTGGATGATAAGTGTGTTCATCGTGAATTTATGTCCGGCATTTTTATGAATTTAATGTTGTCTTGTATCAGATAATAGAAATCGATTGTATCCAAGAGCGGACTGCAGTCCCTATGTTTTGACAAATTAAGAGTTACATTGATTTTTCCAATAGGGAGTTTGTAAGGCAACAAGGTTGTATAGGATGAAAATGGGACTACTGTTTTGCATCCAATGTTGATTTCATTAAAAGAACCAGGTCTTTCGGGTTTAATTTTGATCGCAAGTCCTGAGTATGCAGCAAATACGTTTCCGGCAACTCTGTTGGTAGTAATCACATCATTTACATCAATTACTTCTTCAATCAGTTCACCGTTCGGGGTGATGCTTGCCAGTGTCAGTCCCGCCCACCTGCCATCTAGAGATGATTTTTTGGTACACAGGATAGTTTTTCCCCAGGCATCCCTATCAAAATTGTCTAAATCCGAAGATGACGATAAATACCGGCCGTTCCAGTTGACAGAATCATAACGGGAGCCAGCCATGCCATCGCTGCTGTTCAGGAATTTGAATGAGCAGGAGGAATTATTGTCGAACGGAAGTTCGCCGAAATCCCCCACAAATCCATAGTGAGTGCGAACACCATTTTGGACTAGGTTTTTGTCACCGATCATTGCCTTTTTCAGCTCTCTCATCCGTTCCCTGGTAGTCGCGATCTCTTCGCTCTCCCAGAACCTCCAGACGGCCGGCATCATGATCCCGGCCAGGATGGAGATTATAGCCATAACTACCATAACTTCAATCAGTGTAAAGGCTTTTGTTCTCATCTGATCTTTACCTGCCCCACGGATTTGTAGATAGGCAGAAAGACCGCCAGCAGCAGAAGCAGTACCAGTCCCCCCAGGACCGCCATGGTCAGCGGTTCAACATAAGAGAAAACCTTCTTGATGGTTTCCGGTACTTCCTTGTCCAGAATATCACTGGCTCGGGTCAGGGTGCTCTCCAGCGTGCCGGTCTTTTCGGCGATCGACATCATGTCCACCACCAGGGGCTGGATGAATCCGGTGCGTCGCATCGCGTCCGAGATGCTCTCTCCGGTTACTATGACCCTGGCGATGGATGCCATGCTTTCGGCGATTACAAGGTTGCCGATTACATCTGCGCCGATTGCAAAGGTCTTCTCTGCGTTAATGCCGGAGGCGTGCAGCGTGGCGACGATTTTGAAGTAGCGGGACATGTTGATCTTGATTATCAGCATGCCGATCAACGGAATTTTAAGGAGCAGTTTGTCTATTACCCGCTGTCCCTGCGGACTTCGTTTGAAAAGCTTTACGGAGACAAAGGTCAGTACCGCAACCAGTATCACCAGCGGGAAATAGTTTTGCAGAAAACCCGATATGGCGATCATGATCCTGGTGGGAAGCGGCAGTTCCGCACCCATGCCGGTCAGGGTTTTAAGCATCTTGGGGAAAACGAAGGTGAAGATGATGAACATCAGCGCGCCCAGCACGGAAAGTACCGTGATCGGATAGGTCAGGCTGGATTTTACGCTCTTTTTGAAATCATTCTGCCACTGCAGGTAGTTGACCAGGAACTCCAGGCTGGCGTCCAGTGTTCCCGAGGCTTCGCCGGCTCTGATCATCTGGACGTAAAACGGTGGAAACAGGCGGGGGGCGGACTGCATTACATCCGACATGGCCAGTCCGGAATCGATTCCCTGTCGAACCAGTTGCGCGGCATGGCCGATTCTGCGATTGGAGTTGCTCTTCATCAGCGTATCGATCCCCTGGAGGATCGGGATTCCGGAAGAGACCACAAGCTTGATCAGGTAGGTGAAGTCCAGCAGCTCCTTGTCGTTCAGCCGGGGCTGGAACATCCTTCCCAGGTCGCCAAAGCCGCTGAATCCTCCTCCTTCAGCCTCGATCAGCGTCAGGCCCTGCTGGGCCAACAGCTGCTCCAGGTGTGCGCTGTCGCGGGCGGTCAGCGTGCCTTCCCGCTGGTTCGATTTGGCATCCAGGGCGCGGTAGGTGAAGGAACCCATCAGAAACTCATCCTGGTGGCGTGGCTGACCTCGTCGAGAGTGGTGATTCCCATTCGTACCTTCTCCAGCGCGATTTCGTGCATTTCGCGGAAGCCTTCGCTGATGGCCTGCCTGCGAACGTCCTCAAGGCTGGCCTTGATATTGATCAGTTCTCGGATCTTCGGAGAGATCTTCAATATCTCATAGATGACCGAGCGGCCCTTGAAGCCGGAACCGTCGCAGGCCTGACATCCTTTTGGTCTGTAAAGTCTGGAGACGGCAGGGTCTATGCCGAGTTTGGCATATTGTGGGCTGAACGGCGGAACCGCCTCTTTGCACTCCTCGCAGAGCGACCGGACCAGGCGCTGGGCCACGATCGAGTCGATCGTGGTCGAAATCAGGAAAGGGTCGATGCCGATGTCCATGATTCTGGCGATGCTGGAGATGGCATCATTGGTGTGGATGGTGCTGAACACCAGATGCCCGGTCAGGGAGGCGCGGATGGCCAGTTCGGCAGTTTCGGCATCGCGCATCTCGCCCACCAGGATCACGTCCGGGTCCTGGCGCAGGATTGAGCGCAGTCCGGTGGCAAAGGTCAGGCCGGCCTTGACGTTGATCTGCGACTGGCGCGCCATCGGCAGCTGGTATTCGACCGGGTCTTCCAGCGTGAAGATGTTGCGGCTGACCGTGTTTATGATCGAGAGGCAGGAGTAGAGCGTGGTGGTCTTGCCGGAGCCGGTCGGGCCGGTCACCAGGATCATGCCGAAGGGGAGCTGGATCGACGCATTCAGCTTTTCGATGTCCTCGTCGAAAAAGCCCAGGTTCTCGAGGCCTATGCGCAGCTTGCTCTTGTCCAGTACCCTGATGACGACATTCTCTCCGCCGATAATCGGAAAGGTGGAGATGCGCAGGTCCAGCTTGCGGTTCTTGTAGGCAAATTCGGCGCCGCCGTCCTGTGGAATGCGAGATTCGGCGATGTTCATCTGCCCCATCACCTTGAAGCGGGACACGATCGGGTTGAGCAGCTCATTGGGGAGAAACATGCTGTGCTGCAGCACACCGTCCACACGGTAGCGGATGCGGACACCTTTGGCGTCCGGGTTGATGTGGATATCGGTGGCGCTGCGCTGGATGCCGTCAACAATGATCTTTTCAACCAGGTTGACCAATGGGGAGTAGGCGGAGTCGAGCTCTTTCTTGCCAATGGAGCCTTCCCGCTGAAACAGGGAGCTGCTCTGTTTGACCAGGTTCTCGATTTCCAGCGGAATATCGGCGTTGTATTTGTCCTGTTCGGATTCTTCCTGGTTGGCGCTGGATATCGTCAGCAGCTTGAAAAGATCCTTCTGGCTTATAAAGCCGAGGCTGAAAAGCACAGAGCCGAGCAGTTCACCGCTTTTCCTTTGTTCCTGGATACCGATTTCCAGCTGTTCCTGGGTAATCAGCCCCTGTTCTATCATCATGTCGCCGATGCGTTTTTTGGGGGGCATGCGTCCTTGTTCCGTTGATCCGCTATTATGGAGAGTGTTTAATGCAACATATTGATTTTAAATCGATGTATTAGCTGTTTGCCCCCGAATTGTCAAGAATATTGAGTTTAATGAGCTGTCAGGCTCCTGAAGGCTTTATCAGATGGAAAATATATGCTATAAAAATCAACTTGGCCCATGGTTTATGGGTCGTGCAATGTATTCGGATGTTTCCCGGACTTTTCCGGCCGGTTATATAAAATCAGCAATTGTGAGGCGTGTATGAAGGTTGTGATTCTGGCCGGCGGGTTCGGCACGCGGCTTAGCGAAGAGACGGTCGTCCGTCCGAAACCGATGGTGGAAATCGGCGGCAAGCCGATCCTATGGCACATCATGAAGATCTATTCCCACTTCGGCTATAATGACTTCATCGTCTGCCTGGGATTCAAGGGCTACATGATCAAGGAGTATTTCTCGAACTACTTCCTGCACATGAGTGATGTTACCTTTGATATGAGCACCAATACCATGGAGGTTCACCATCAGAAGGCCGAGCCCTGGCGGGTAACGCTGGTGGATACGGGCCAGGATTCCATGACCGGCGGCCGGGTGAAACGGGTGGCTTCCTACGTGGGCAACGAAACCTTCATGCTGACCTATGGCGACGGTCTGGCCGATATCAATATATCCAGGCTGGTGGAGTTTCACCGTGAACACGGCAAGGCTGCCACGCTGACGGCCACCCAGCCGGTGGGGCGCTTCGGAGCGCTGAAGCTGGGTGAGTCCAGCCGGGTGGAGGCTTTTCATGAGAAACCGGTCGGAGATGGCGGCTGGATCAACGGCGGTTTCTTTGTGCTGGAGCCATCCATATTCGACCGTATTGCAGGCAGCGCCACCGTGTTTGAAAAAGAACCGCTGGAGTCGCTTTCCCGTGACGGAGAACTGGTTGCGCACAGGCATTCCGCTTTCTGGCAGCCGATGGATACCCTGAGGGACAAGATATATCTGGAAGAGCTGTGGGACAGTGGTATGGCGCCATGGAAGGTCTGGTGACCGATTGTTGAAGGGTGAGGTGCGGAGCGTGAACCAAAAAACTTTCTGGCATGGCAAGCGGGTTTTCATCACCGGTCACACCGGTTTCAAGGGGTCGTGGCTAAGTCTGCTGCTGACCAGCCTCGGCGCCCGGGTAACCGGCTACGCGCTTGAACCTCCGACCGATCCCAGTCTCTTCGAACTGGCGCGGATCGGCGAGCTGGTTACCTCAATAACTGCGGATGTCAGGGATGGGGGGCGGTTATCCGCTGAAATGGCCAAGGCTGCGCCGGAGATAGTAATCCACATGGCGGCCCAGCCGCTGGTGCGTGATTCCTACAGGATCCCGGTCGAGACCTATTCCACGAACGTGATGGGAACCGTCAACCTGCTGGAAGCGGTGCGTAACACTTCCGGCATCCGGGCCGTGCTGAATGTCACCACCGATAAGGTCTACGAGAACCGTGAATGGGCCTGGGGATATCGTGAAAACGAACCCTTTGGCGGCCATGATCCCTATTCCAACAGTAAGGCCTGTTCCGAGCTGGTAACAGCCGCCTATCGCTCCTCCTACTTCAATCCGTCCGAATATGCAAGACACGGCGTGGCGCTTGCCACCGCCAGGGCCGGAAATGTGATCGGCGGCGGCGACTGGGCCGGCGACCGGTTGATACCGGATATCCTGCGGGCGATACTGGCCGGAAACCCGGTCATGATACGCAATCCCCGGGCGATACGCCCCTGGCAGCATGTGCTGGAACCGCTTTCCGGTTACCTTTTGCTGTCTCAGAAGCTCTATGAACAGGGGCCGGAATATGCGAGCGGATGGAATTTCGGGCCGTTCGACGAGGATGCCCGTCCGGTGGAGTGGCTTGCCGGCCGGCTCTGCGAATTGTGGGGCGAAAAGGCTGCCTGCCGGATAGATGACGGCGTTCATCCCCACGAGGCTCACTATCTGAAGCTGGATTGCTCCAAGGCGAGGGCCGAGCTTGGCTGGCGTCCCAGATGGGGGCTGGAAAAGACCCTGGAGAGCATCGTCGACTGGACCCGTTCCTATCGCGACGGCAAGGACCTGCGCTTGGAGTGTCTGCAGCAGATAACAGAGTACGGAGAATCGGCATGAACGATGACGCACGGCGCGAAGCCGAATTGCGCGAACAGGCGATAAAGGCCGCCGTGGCCTATTACGAACACCGGCATGCCGCAAAGAAGGCGTACCAGCCCGGTGACCGCATTCCCTATGCCGCTCGGATGTTTGACGAGCGCGAAGTGAGCGCCCTGATCGACTCGTCGCTGGATTTCTGGCTGACCGCCGGCCGCTACGCCGAACGTTTCGAACGGGAATTTGCCGCTTATCTGGGAGTAGAATACTGCTCGCTGGTCAATTCCGGCTCGTCCGCCAACCTGCTGGCCTTCATGGCTCTGACGTCGCCTCGGCTGGGGGAGCGCCGCATCAGGCGCGGAGACGAGGTGATCACCGTGGCGGCCGGTTTCCCGACCACCGTGGCGCCGATCATACAGTACGGCGCGGTGCCGGTTTTCGTGGATGTCACGCTGCCGACCTACAACATCGATGTGACCAGGCTGGAGTCCGCCCTTTCCGGGCGCAGCAGGGCGGTGATGGTGGCCCATACCCTGGGCAATCCCTTTGACATTGCCGCAGTCAAGGAGTTCTGTGACCGTCACGGCCTCTGGATGATCGAGGATAACTGCGATGCGCTGGGTTCCCGCTATCTCCTGGACGGGCGTTGGCGCTACAGCGGTACCATAGGCCACATCGGCACCTCCAGCTTCTACCCGCCCCATCACATGACAATGGGGGAGGGGGGCGCGGTCTACACCAATGACCCTCAGCTGAAGCGGCTGCTGGAGTCGTTCCGCGACTGGGGCCGTGACTGCTGGTGCCCCTCCGGCCGTGACAACAGCTGCAACAACCGCTTCGGACAGCAGTTCGGCGAACTACCCTTCGGTTACGACCACAAATATGTCTATTCTCATTTCGGCTACAACCTGAAGGTTACCGACATGCAGGCCGCCATCGGCTGCGCCCAGCTGGAAAAACTGGACGGTTTCACAGCTGCACGCAAGAAAAACTGGAAAATCCTGCGTGACGGCCTGGCCGGGCTGGATGACCGCCTGATGCTCCCCGAAGCGACTGAAAATTCGGACCCATCCTGGTTCGGTTTCCTCCTGACGGTACGTGAAGGCTCGGGGCTCAGCCGCGACAGGATCGTCAATCACCTGGAATCGAAAGGTGTCCAGACCCGCATGCTTTTCGCCGGCAACCTGATCAAGCATCCCTGCTTCGACGAGATGCGGGCCGGCGGCAGCGGCTACCGGGTGGCCGGAGAACTTGAAAATACCGACCGGATCATGCGCGACACTTTCTGGGTCGGAGTCTATCCCGGCATGACCGAGGACATGCTGGGGTATATGGTGGAAACCGTACGGGCATTTGTGGCGGGGAAGCAGTCCTGATGCGGATTATCGCCACGGACATTCCGGACTGTTTTGAGATTTTACCACCGGTGTTTGCCGACGAGCGTGGTAAATTTGTAAAGACCTTTCAGCGTGAACTCTTTGCCGAGCACGGAATGGCGGTGGATTATGCCGAGGAATACTACTCAAGTTCCCACCACGGGGTTTTGCGCGGTCTGCATTTCCAGCTCCCACCCCACCAGCATGCCAAGCTGGTTTATTGTCTTTCCGGAGAAGTCATCGACGCGGTACTCGATCTGCGGGTCGGATCGCCGGCCTTTGGCAGGCATGTCACACTGTCGTTGAGCGGAGAGAAGGCCAACATGCTCTACATCCCCCCCGGACTGGCCCACGGGTTTTATGTCAACGGAGATCATGCCCTGATGCAGTACAAGGTCACGAGCGCCTATGCGCCGGAATATGATACCGGTATCCTCTGGAGTTCCGCCGGCATCGCCTGGCCCGAGACGAAACCGCTTGTTTCGGTTCGTGATGCCGGATTTATAACTCTTGAGCGTTTTGAGAGCCCTTTTGTTTTCGGGGAGTGCCCGGTGTGAGAGCAGCTGTCAACGGAACGCTACTTGTAACCGGGGCGACCGGCTTTGTCGGTTCACATCTCGTCAGGCGTCTGCTGGCCGACGGCTGGAAGGTGCACCTGATCGTCCGCGCCGGTTCACCTCTGAAGCTGGTAGCCGACCTGGAGACGCGGCTGACGGTTCACCGGTATCACGGAACGGCCGAGGATCTTTCGGCCATTGTCAGGCAGGCCGCTCCCGACCTGGTGTTCCATCTGGCATCGCTCTTTCTGGCTCAGCACCGGCCGGAGGATATTGAACCGCTGATCTGCAGCAATGTCCTTTTTCCGGTTCAACTGCTTGAGGCGATGACGGCCAACGGCTGCCACCGGCTGGTCAATGCCGGCACCTCCTGGCAGCATTATCGGAATAGCGGCTATTCGCCGGTCAATCTCTATGCTGCCAGCAAACAGGCTTTTGAAGTTCTGATGCAATACTATCTGGAAACGACTCCACTGCAGGCGGTAACGTTGAAGCTGTTTGATACCTATGGTCCCGGCGATCCACGTCCGAAACTGATCAAGCTGCTCGGCACGGTCGCCAGGCAGTCGGCTCCGCTGGCCATGTCGCCGGGTGAGCAGCTGATCGATCTGGTCCATATCGACGATGTGGTAGAGGCGTTTGTCCTGGCCGGTGAGCGCCTGTTGGATTCGCTCGTGGAAGGTCACGAGAATTTTCCGGTTTCTTCGGGCAGACCGCTGTCGTTGCGGGAACTGGTTGCTATTTATGAGAAAATCCTGGGGAAAAAGCTCCCTCTGGAATGGGGGGGCAGGCCGTACCGCCCGCGTGAGGTGATGGTGCCATGGAACGACGGCCGGCCGTTACCGGGATGGCGGCCCAGGGTCGGCTTGGAGCAAGGGTTGGCGGGTATTATTGAATCCGGGGAGAACTGTTGATGAAAGTATTGCTGGTGTATCCCGGGCTTGTGGAAGGTTTCGACTCCTATAACGATGGTCGTGATTGGTTCAATCACGGTATCGGCATTATCAGCTCACTGTTGAGGGGCAAAGGCCATGACGTTACTTATCTCGACTGCCGCAAGCTGTCCGGGTGGGAGGCGGTGGAGTCCGAGATCCGTAAAACCGATTTCGAGCTGGCGATGATTTCGGTCGCAACGGTGGATTTCAAGGCCGCCCGACGGATCGCAGGCCTGATCAAGGCCAAGGATGCCGGTCTGAAGGTGATGGTGGGCGGGCCGCACCCGACACTTATGACCGACGAGACCGCTGCCGTCGCAGAGTTTGATCATGTATTCACCCATGAAGCGGAGAACACCCTGCCGAAGATTCTGGAAGCTTTTCCGGATATTCCCCGTATAATTCGCGGCGAAATGCCGATGAACCTGGATTCGCTTCCGTTTGTCGATCGCAGCCTGGCGCCGGCGGGTGAAACCCCCTGGTTCTCCGGTCTGGAACGGCCCTATTTTTCGATAACCGCTTCGCGCGGTTGCGTGTACAAATGCACCTTTTGCCAACCGGCCGAGCGGGCGGTGTTCGGCGACAAGGTGCGCAAGCGCAGCGTGGACAATATCCTCGATGAACTGCAGATTTTAAGCCGCGACTACGGCATGCGTTCATTCATGATCCACGACGACTGCTTCACCCAGTACAGCGAGTGGGTCGAGGAGTTCTGCCGGAAGAAGCTCGAACGAGGTTTTAGTCAGCCGTTTGCGTGCCAGAGCCGGGTCGATATGATCTGCCGCCGTCCCGACCTGTTGAAACAGCTCAAGGAAGCCGGTCTCAGCTGGGTGCTGATCGGGTTCGAGAGCGGCAGCGATCGGGTGCTCAAGTTTATCAAGAAGGGCACCACCGTCAGCCAGAATATTGAAGCAGCCGAAGTGTGCAAGCAGCTTGGCATCAGGATCTTTGCCAATTACATGTTTGGTATTCCGACCGAAACCGACGAGGAGATCCGTCAGACTGTCAGCATGATGCGTAAGATCAGGCCTGATATGCATTCGCCCTCGATCTTTACACCGGCGCCAGGTAGCGAATTGTACGACTACTGTCATGAGCACGGGCTGATGCTGCCGGATGATGAGATGAACTACAGTCGCGAGATAAAGAGCGGGGCCAAGATCAGGAATGTCAATTATCCCCTGATCCGGCGGGCCGTTTACGAAAGCCGGCACGGCAAGCTGCTCGGACGATTGCGGCAGATCCTGGTCGGCGTAAAAGGGCTGGTATTCCGATAACGGCATTATTGACTGCATCCAAGCGCAGAAGGTGACAACATCCAGCTATGACGTCCAAGATCGGATCCCGGCTCGCCAAAAATTCCATATTCAACATCATCCGCGCGCTGATCGCTTT
>JAWDJY010000057.1:0-32538 GCA_032469775.1 Geobacteraceae bacterium
GGTATAGGTCAGCAGCTTTTCGATCGCGGCCAGTAGCGGGCGCTCCTCGGGGCTGACCAGTGACAGCGCCACGCCGTCCTCGCCGGCCCGGCCGGTGCGTCCGATGCGGTGCACGTAGTCCTCGGGCACCTGGGGCAGGTCGTAGTTAACCACGAACGGGAGCCGTTCGATGTCAAGTCCGCGCGCCGCCACGTCGGTTGCCACCAGCACGCGGAATTCGCCCTGTTTGAACTCCGCCAGGGTGCGGGTGCGGATCGACTGGCTCTTGTTGCTGTGGATCGCGGCCGCCTTGATTCCGTCCAGCAGCAGTTCTTCGGTCAGCTTGTCCGCGCCGTAGCGGGTGCGGGCAAATACCAGCACCTGGTTCCAGCCCCCCTTGCGGATCAGGAACGCGAGCAGCTCCCTTTTGCGGCTCCGTTCCACTTCGTAGACCGCCTGGGTCACCGCGTCGGCGGCGATATTGCTGCGTGCCACCTCGATCCGGCGCGGCTGGTTCAGCAACCGGTCGGCCAGCTGCTTGATGCTTTTGGAATAGGTGGCCGAAAAGAGCAGGGTCTGGCGCTTGGCCGGCAGATATTCCGCCACTATTTTGATGTCGTCGATAAAACCCAGGTCCAGCATGCGGTCTGCTTCGTCCAGCACCAGCACCTCGATCCGGGAGAGGTCGATCGTGCCCCGCTCGGCATGGTCCAGCAACCGCCCGGGCGTCGCCACCACGATATCTACGCCGCGATGCAACCTCTCGATCTGTGCCTGGATCGTCACCCCGCCGTAGATCATCGTGGAGCGCAGTGCCAGCCGACGGGCATAGTAGTTCATCTGCTCACTGACCTGGGCCGCTAGCTCGCGGGTAGGCACCAGCACCAGTGCGCGCGGTTTGCGGCGTTTTTCCCCGGGGACCTTTTCACTCAGCCGCTGCACGATCGGCAGCGCGAAGGCCGCGGTCTTACCGGTGCCGGTCTGGGCTCCGGCAAGCAGGTCGCCCCCCTCGAAGATCAGCGGGATCGCACCGGACTGGATCGGGGTCGGAGTGGTATAACCCCGGGCGGCAACCGCACTAAGCAGTTCGGTGCACAGGCCGAGGGTATCGAATGCCGCTGGTGCGGCGCTTTTAGTAGGTGACGATGAAACCGTTTCATTGTTCATTGTTTGTCTCTCTCATTCCGCGCTCACAAAAAAACCACAGGGGATGTCCCCGTGGTTCACGGCGCTCAGCAATATAGCATGTTAAGTTTCGCGGAGCAATGCATTAGCAGATTTCTGAAGCAATCCTGTTTTCAGGAAAACCGCTTTTAATGCTATTGTGGCGATAACGGTCCGGTTGGATCGTGCGTCAGGAGCCACGGTACGGCCTGCTTCTGTTGATTGCCTTACCGGTTATCATCGTGTTCCGTTGACAGCCGGGTATTGCCAGAGTACATTTAAGCAGGTGCTCGGATTCCTCCCGGAGATTGGTGCAAATGTCACTTAATGGCGATCTGGAAAACTTTCCGATAATCGATATCATCCAGCTGCTGCACGGTACCAAGAAAACCGGCGTATTGCGGCTTTCCAGCAAAAAAGGGGAGAGCCAGCTGGTTTTCCACGAGGGAGACCTGGTCAGCGCCAACTACCTCAATAACCGGGTGCGGATCGGACAGGTGCTGGTAAGCGCGGGAGCCATCACAGAGGGACAGTTGGCCCAGGTGCTGGAGATTCAGGAAAACGCCGGCGATGAGCGCAAGCCGCTGGTGATCACCCTGCTGGAACATGGCATGGTTGATGAGACCGTGGCATACAACGGCCTGGAATCATTGATCGAAATGACCATAGTCGAAGTGCTGACCTGGAAGAGCGGTGAGTTTTCACTGGATATGGGCAAGAGCGGTAATGCCGACAGGTATCATTTTTCCAGGACTAAATTTCCCCAGAGGATCCTGCTGAACTCCCAGGGCATCCTGATGGAATCATTGCGCATCTTTGACGAGAAGGTGCGTGACGGCACCATGGATGAGATCCTCAGTATTGCCGGCATCACCAATCTTGATCTGGGCGCGGAACAGCCCGGGAGCAACGCGCCGGCAATCTCGGAGGAAGCTCGCGAACAGGACGGCGTGCCGTCGATGATGCATCAGCTGCTGGCGGAACAGCGGAACATGATCCAGCGCAGCAGCGATCAGAGTTACCGCGAGGTGGGCGCGCTCAAGAAGCTGATTGTGGAAGAGTTCCCGCATGCGGGAAAAGAGCTGAAGCGGCAGCTGCTGGCGCTGCTGTCGGGACCGGCGCCGGAAGGGCCGGCGGCGGCTGAAGCGCCGGATATTGCGGTGATCGTGGTAACACGGTCGCAGCTCTTGTCAACGATGGTCAAATCGATCTGTTACCAGGAGCGGATTTACGCGCTCTCTTCGGATTCCATCGCCTCACTGGCCATCAACATCAGGCTGCTCCTGTGCCAGACGCTGCATCTGGTCATCTTCCTGGACGTTTCCCATGGAGATGATATGCAGGAAACCATGCGGGTCTGCAGCGATATCCGGCAGTATCCGCAGGCCTCGCTCGTGCTGGTCGCCTGTTCGCACTTTTGGGACAATCATGGCCTGCAGGCGCTCAGTACCGGGATCCGCTCGATCGTTCCCAAGCCATGCAACGAATGCGCGGTAGGGTCGCCGGCGCAGCAGGCGGTGGCATTCTGCTCCGGCCTGGGAGATTTCCTCAGGTCGCTGCTGACGGAGTACGGCAGCAGCGACGAACAGCGTTTTTTCACCTGCATCACCAGGCTGCGCAGCTGCAAGACACGCATGGAGATCGCGGATGCTGTCCTTGATTACCTGATCGACGTCTTCGAACGTGCCATTGTGTTTACGGTGACTGAATCGGAGCTGGTGGCGGAACAGTCTTTCGGGGTCAACGGTGACAAGAGCGAAGGGGTGACGCTGCTTTCCAGCCTGCGTGTCCCTCTTGACGACCAGCAGATATTCGAGGATGTCATCAAAACCGGCCAGATGTACTTTGGCTTCCACAGCGATTCGACCTGGCCGCATAATCTGTACCGGCTGATAGGCCGGCTGGACAGTCCGGAGGTTCTGCTCTTCCCCCTGATACGCGCCAATAGTGTCGTTGCCTTCATCTATGCGGATTTCGGATCGAAATCCGCATCATCCCCATCCCTCCGTTATCTGGACGCATTGCTGCAATACACCACAGCCCAGATCAGCGTCACTGCCTATCGTCAGAAATTGAAATCCATGCTGGAACAGATGCGGATGCAGGCAAGTAACGAAGATTGAAAGGCGCATCCAGTCTGGGCCGGACCCGGTTTTCCGTTGTAGATAACTCCCGGTGGTTTCTTGACCATACTAGTGATATAATTCAGTAAAAGAGAGTCATATCAGCGCTGCAAAAGCTGGTTAGAGGAACGGAGGTGTTTACCATGGCAACAACCATGCTGCTTCTTCTGGTAGTGTTACTCACAATTACCGCCATTCCGTGGGTTGAAAGAAACATCCGCACGGACCTGCATCATACGGACCTGATGGCGGGAGAGGAATAGTAAAACAAGGCTGGTTTGCAGGCCGGTCCGGTTGACGGATGACCGGCTGCGCGGACAAGACGGGAGGGGGCAGGCGCGATTCCAAAGCGGCCTGCCCCTTTTTTTGCGCCAGAACCCGGACAGCAACCCGGGAATTTGTACCGGCAAGAGATTATTTGCGATAGCTGATGCGATAGATGGCGCCCGCCTTGTCATCTGAAACCAGCAGGCTCCCGTCCGGCATGACCTGCACATCGACCGGACGTCCCCAGGCAAACCCGTCCCGCAGCCACCCGCTGGCGAAGGTCTCGTAGGATACGGCGCGGCTGTTTTTGAGTCGCACCAGGGAGATCCGGTAACCATCGGGTGTGGAGCGGTTCCATGAACCATGCTCGGCAATGAAAATCTGGTCGCGGTACTCTTGGGGAAACATGCTGCCGGTATAGAAGCGCATGCCTAGCGAGGCCACATGGGGGCCGAGTTCAATTTCAGGCGCAACCGATTCCCTGTTGCGACCCTTTTTCCCGAACTCGGGGTCGGAAATGCTCCGTCCGTGCCGGTAAGGAAAACCGAAGTGCAGTCCGGCCGTGGGAGCCCGGTTCAGCTCGTCAGGCGGCTGGTTGTCCCCCATCCAGTCACGGCCGTTATCGGTGAACCAAAGCTCGCCGGTCCGGGGATGCCAGTCGAATCCGACCGTGTTTCGCACTCCGCCGGCAAATATCTCCAGCTTGCTTCCATCAGGGAGCATCCTCATGATCGAGGCAAAGCGCGGGTCCTTTTCTTCACAGACGTTACAGGGGGCACCTACCGGAACATAGAGCCTGCCGTCGGGACCGAAGCGGATGAACTTCCAGCCGTGGTGGCTTTTGTCCGGAAAGGAGCTGTTGATCGACACCGGTCCGGGAGGGTTTTTCAGGCGCGCCTCGATGTTGTCGAAGCGGATTACGCGGCTGATCTCAGCAACATAGAGGTTGCCATCAAGGAAGGCCACTCCGTTGGGTGATCTGAGCCCGCTGGCGATGGTAATCACTTCATCGGCCTTGTGGTCGCCATTGCGGTCGACAACGGCGTAGACCTTGCCTTCGCCGCGGCTGCCGACAAACAGGGTGCCCCTGGCTCCTATCGCCATGGAACGCGCACCCGGCACATCCGGGGCGTAGACGGAGATGTTGAATCCAGGCGGGAGTTTGATGCTGTCCGGTCTCAGTTCAACGCTGCTGCAGCTGCTGGTGGTTGCCAGGATCAGCAGGGCCGTTACGAGAAGCCTGCAATAAATCTGTTCCATCATAAATCCTCCCTCTGGATAGCGGCATCATGGCTTCAGCCGCAGATGTCCTGAACGCTTTTCCCTTATGAGTGCCTGCGTATCCTGACGCTCTTCAGCCCGCACCCGGGACAGCGCTTTTCCGCCACCGGGCACTGGCAGGTTTCGCACCAGTATACCTGAGGCGCGCTAACGCCGCATGCGCTGCAGCAGGCCGGATCAGTACAGTTTTTGTCAGGACAGCATTCCCGTTTGTCCATGATCAGTTTACCTCGGTGGACTTCAGTTGATTGATGCTCCACAAGTTGATTCTAGGCCGGTTGGGAAAATATGGAAAGCCTGGAGTGGACGGGCGGGAAAAGGCCCGGAATGACCTTTCCGCCACTCGGGTGCTGATGAATTTTGAGCACAACTGCCCTCATTAAGGTGTAATATGGCTAGTAGTATTATCGCAGGTTGCAAGCATCAGGAGGATGCCATGAATACGGAATACAAGTACAACCGTCTCGACAAGGATGACGCAGCGGTACTGCTGGTGGACCACCAGTCCGGCCTGGTCAACCTCGTCCATGACTTTTCCCCGGACGATTTCAAAAACAATGTTATCGCGCTGGCCGATGCGGCCAAGTATTTCAAGCTGCCCGTGATCCTGACCACCAGTTTCGAGGATGGCCCCAACGGGCCGCTGGTTCCGGAACTGAAACAGCTGTTTCCCGACGCCCCCTACATAGCCCGTCCAGGCAATATCAACGCCTGGGATAACGAGGATTTCGTCAGGGCTGTCAAGGCGACCGGAAAGAAACAGCTGCTGATCGCCGGCATCGTGACCGAGGTCTGCGTTGCGTTTCCGGCGCTCTCGGCGCGTGAGGAAGGTTACGAGGTTTTCGTTGTTACCGACGCATCCGGCACATTCAACAGGACGACCCGGGATGCGGCCTGGGCGCGCATGGCCCAGGCGGGCTGCCAGCTCATGACCTGGTTCGGGGTGGCCTGCGAGCTGCACCGCGACTGGCGCAACGACGTCGAAGGGCTGGGAACCCTGTTTTCGAACCATCTCCCGTCCTATCGCTGCCTGATTACCAGTTACATGGCAGGCCGGGATGCACAGCGGAAATGAGAGGACAGTTAACAATAAAGGTTCCCGCGGATGCCGGCGCTGAGCAGCCAAGCCGGAGCGGCTCTGCTGCGGGACTCACATAAGAGAGGTGATAGGTCATGCGTATTATACTTGTCGGCGGAACCGGAACGATCGGCCGGGAGGTGGCAAAAGCGCTGGCTGTGAATAACGAGGTGATCACCGCCAGCCGCAGCGGCGGGATGTTGCGGGTTGATATCTCCGACCCCGGGAGTGTCGAAGCGATGTATCTGGATGCCGGGGCATTCGACGCAGTGGTCTGTGCCGCCGGGAGCGCCCGTTTTGGCCCCCTGGATGATCTGGAGTATGAGGACTTCCTGTTCAGCTTCAGAAACAAGCTGATGGGGCAGGTTAACCTGGTCACTATCGGCCGGAAGCAGATCAATGACAATGGTTCGTTCACCTTGACCAGCGGCATATTGGCTCGGGAACCAATGCCGGGCGGCAGCGCCGTCAGCATGGTCAATGCCGGGCTGGAAGGCTTTGTGCGCTCAGCTCAACTTGAACTGGAGCGCGGTGTGCGGGTGAATGTTGTCAGCCCGGTCTGGGTGCAGGAGACGTTGCTGGCCATGGGAAACAAGATGCTGGAAGGGATGCCCGCCGCCCTGGTTGCCAGGGCCTATGTGGCCAGTGTCACCGGGGCCATGAGGGGGACAGTGCTTGATGTGAACGACTATACCTAGGTGTGCCGGAAGGGCAGGTTCTGCTTTCAGCTATTCTGTACTGTCCGGAGTGGATTCTGCTATAATGAAACCATCGGCCGGGTGGTTTGTTTGAGACCGAAAGATGCCCGCGCCCTGAGGGCGCGGAGAGGAGGTTCGACATGAAAGCCAGCACCAGAAGGATGGCACGGGGCATGTTGCTTGAAACCCGTGGCAAGGCCAAAGGGATGATCGGTTCGCTGATCTCGAACAGGATCTTGAGCATCAAGGGAAAAATGGAGCTGATCTCCGGTAAGATGCAGAGAAAGGTCGGCAAGGTTCAGTCGGTGTGCGGATTCTGACGGCAGCAGGCTGCCGTCCTGTCGCGGATGACGCCAGGCAGGCTGTGGCCGTTCATTGCTGCCGCAGCGGGAAACCCTGTGATTACGGGTTTGTAGCCGCCTTCACGCGCCTTATTGAAATTTGTTTTCAATAAGGCGCGTTCCTGTTATGATAGATACAAATGATGGAAGGAGGTATGAGAGATGAGAGACATAAATAATGACAATAATCAGGAATTCATTCCCCTGGAAATGCATCGCATGACTGAAGAAGAATTCGAGCTGGGGGAACCCGAGCTTTGCGAGGCAAGTGCTGACTGAAATAATAACCGTTCAGGGATCCAATGGCCGTTTCCATCTGGGAACGGCCATTGCTGTTTCCGGATTTGAACGTGATCCATCTTTTCGCCGTACTTCCTGTTGCCAGGGCCGGACGAATCAGGCCGCATGCGGGGTTAATGGGCAGGCATCTCCAGGTCCTGCTTCATCCTCTCCAGGCATTCCGGACATATCCCGTGGCTGAACATGGCTTCGGAATGCTTGCTTATGTAAGTCTCCAGCTGATGCCAGCTTTCCTTGTCATCCCTGATGTTCTTGCAGTACATGCATATCGGAATAATGCCTTCAAGGTGCCTGACATTGGATAACGCCTGTTCCAGTTCGTTGTTGCGCTTCGCCAGTTCATCGCGGTGCAACTTCAGGTTGGTGCGGCTTTTGAGCAGCTGTAGGAAAATGGTTATCAACCCTGCAAATAGTACAACAGATAGTGCGGCAAGGATTTCCACACGATGGGACATGAAAAAGCCGGGAGGTTTGTTGATAAGAACACTTCCAGGGGGGAGCGATTTCTCTGAAATGCCAAAGCGGCCCATCACAGCATAATCGAACATGTACTGGTTCGGGCTGGGTGAAAGGCTTGTCAGTGCTGCCGGACTTTCACCCTTCAAAATCCTGATGGCCAATATTCCTGCGAGGTTCCCGTGTTCACGGAGGTTTATCAGGCGACCGCCGACGATCCCCTTGCCAAGATTGAATTCCCATCCGCCGTAGACAGGTGCCCGGCTGGCAGCAGCAACTGCCTGTAACGCATCTCCGCTAGATACGCGCTCACCGTTGCCGTCTTCGACGAATGAAGCAAAATACATGACCACACTCCCGGTCGGCAGTTCCCTGGCCCGACTGACAAGTTCCTCCAGGCGCAGGCCGGCAAGGTATGTGAAAGTGGCCCTGCCTGCGAATCGCCCGGCGGCCTGATGGAATTCCCTGCTGTTGAGCTGACCTGTTATGGAGTTGTCATGGATAACCACAATATTTCGTGTGCCGGGATGGATACCGAATATCAGGTCAAGGGTGTCCGGGAAGCTGGGGCGTTCGTCGATGCCGATCATGTCCCGGGTCCCTGAAAGCCTGGAACTATCGAACGAATTCGTCCCGCAGAATACCACCGGGGCACTGCCGAAAATGCCATCCCGGTTCTTTTCCAGAATATCGAAGGCATAGTCGTCGGTGGATAAAATCAGGTCGAAGTGGTGACTTTGATATTTGAAACGCAGCAGTTCAACAACCTTGCGGTCGAACTCCGCACCGCTGTAGTTCTTGGAATCCAGGTACTCGATATGCAGCTCAGTATCGGGGAGCGCTTTCAGGATCGCATCCCTGAAGCCGCTGAGGATGTCGTCGGAACCCTTGTAGCCCGAGTGGTACGAATTCAGGACCAGTACCTTTTTCTTGCCGGATCCGCTGGTTTCGGCAGCTGCGACAGAGCTCATGACGCAGACAGAAATCAGGGTCCACAGCAACATGAACCTCCATGCGATTGTATTTGATATCACCACCTGCTCTCCTCTCCTAAGGGCCTGCTACGTGCAGGGCATGACATACTGAAGCGGCAACATTCAGATGGCTACTGTCTGAATTTACCTCTTGTGCCGCATCAAAAATATTTCTTTATCAAACTGCTACGGTAACATTAAAAACCGGTTTCAATCAAGGTCTCTGTCACTTGAAATTCAACCGGTGTACATTGTTTTGACGATTGCCGTGCCCTGACATTTCAGCTACTATGCCGGGAAATTCCTATACTTATTCCAAGGAGCCACAATGCCAGCAACCGCACGTCACATACTGGTAGAGACAGAAACCCAGTGTCTGCAGCTCAAGTCCGAGATTGAAGCCGGCGCCGATTTCGCCGAAATTGCCAGACGCAAATCCTCCTGCTCTTCGCGAACGAGGGGGGGCGATCTCGGCTCTTTCCGCCCCGGGGATATGGTCAGGGAGTTCGATGAAGCAGTTTTCTCCGGCGAGCTGAACAAGGTGCTCGGCCCGGTAAAAACCCAGTTCGGCTACCACCTGATCGAGGTGACCAGCCGATGGTGACCTCAACGGAAACAGCCCCGGAGATGAGCGGACTCGATCAGGCGCTGCAGGCGTTGCGACTGGACATGAACGATTCCAAGCGCCAGTCCGATTTTTACGATCTGTTCCTCAATACTACCTTTTGCGTCCCGACCCTGGACCAGCAGGAACTCGACGGAGAGATCGATGTCGAGGATGGGCAGGTTCTTCCGCTGATCATAGAATCGGAAGGAAACGATTATCTGATGATTTTCGACAGCGAAGAGCGTTTGAAGGCATGGGCAGCAGAAGATGTCAAGTGGGTAGGAGTCCCGGGTTACGTGCTGGCCGCTACCACCATGCCGCCGCTCCATCTGGCGCTGAACGTCGGCACCGAGTATTCGAAACAGTTTCTGCCCGATGAGATCGCCTGGCTCCGGGAGGTAGTGGAACGTTGCAACGAGGCGGCATCAGGACAGGAGGAACCGGATTCATAGGCATTATCGCGAGGCTGGATTCATTTCCAGCGTTCAAGTGATACAGCCTTCGGTGGAAAAATTGAAGTGGAACAGGCAAAGGCGGCCAATAGGCTGCCTTTGCCTGTTTATGGTAAATATTGAATGCAGAAATGATTTGACCATATGATGGTTGATGTCCAGGTTAATTTAATGATGAAATATCGTCCCGGACCTGAATAGCACTGAGAGAGATGGATGTTTTTGCCTCTGCTTCTGGATTCCGCTGCATAGCAATACTGTTTTTTCTGGTTGACTCCCTTCCTGCTGACGTACCAACCCCGAATAACGTCAAAGTAAAATTGTTCATAACGTTGAAGGCTTGACAAAATATAGTATGTATGCATACAATAAATAACACAAATTATACATAACACAAAGCAAGGCTGTTTTAAGTAAAATCCGGATGACACAGTCAGTTTTGAATCAACACTTCGCCCCACATTTCCAGTTGACCTTCAGAATAACGCTTAGAACCGCGCAATAGTCTCCGGCAGCCCTGTATCCACATTTGGCGATCTCCATATGCCACGGTTTGCAAAAACTTATCGAGAGATTGCACCTGTGAGCGTATCAAAAGGAACGAGATGCAGACAGTTTCCAAAATACTGTTCCTGATAATGTTGTTTGCACCGGCTTGTGCCTTTGGTCTGGGAGAATATGAGAACGGAAATTGTCGCAAGGCGAGCCGAATTCTTTCAGCCAATGCGGGTCTAAGCGGTGGCGATGGGGAAAAAAACGAGGAATTGATTCTGAGTCTTTGCCCTGACGGGACTTCCGGCCACTTTGTCAAAGGAGCACGTAACGAACGCAATGGTGAGTTTGGACGGGCAATTGCCGAATATAGTCTGGCTTTGGCAGCTGACGACCTTGTCTCTCCAGTGTCCGACTCGCAATTGCATGTTGTTAAGGCCGAGATTTACCGAAAGATGGGTAACCTGGAATATGCCGACAGGGAATATGTGCTGGCCGGGTTAAGCAGGGTGCCAAATCCGAGTGACTATATCCGCCGGGGTGATGAGTATTTGCTGGCCAGGAAATACGATAAGGCCATAGAGGCCTATCAGGCCGGGCTCAATGAGTGCCCTGGAAGTTCGTCTGTCATGCAAAAGCTGGCTGATGCTCATGTGGCTGCCGGGAACGACGAACAGGCGATCTCGGTCTACCGGAAGTTACTTGAAGCTGACGAAACAAATTGCGCCGGCAGATACACGCTTGGTGTTTTGTACGAACGGGAAGGGCTGCTGGATGAAGCAGAAGAACAATTTCTTCAAGTAGTGAGCCGGGATCCGAAGAATGGTGATGCCAGGAGGCACCTTGCGGACATTTATATACTTCACGGCAATTTCCCTCTCGCCATCAGGGAATACCGGGAGCTGTTAAACGAGCAGAGTGACAATCCACTGCTGCACTTCAAGCTGGCGCGGGCGTATGAAAGAGATAATGAACATGGTGAGGCCATTGCAGAGTATTTGGAGGCCATCAAGCTTGCTCCGGATAATGTGGAAGCACACAAAGAGCTGGCTGCGCTTTATGTGAAGAGAGGCAGGGGAAGCGAGGCCGTTCTCCAATATCGTAAAGTGCTCGAGCTGAACAAGGACGACAGGTCTGCGCGGAATTCCCTGATTACACTCTATGCCAAGCTCAGGAGACATGAAGAGCTGCTATTGCTTCTGAAACAAGAAGCAGAGCGTTTTCCGGAAGATGCCAGTTGCCATTTCAGATTGGGGCTGATGTACGAATATCGCGGCAAGTACGATGATGCCATAACTGCGTACCAAAAGGCTCTTTCACTGAAGAACGATCATGCGAAAGCACTGAAGGGGCTGGGGAAGGTATATCTGAAAACCGGCCGACTCAAGGAAGCCCGGAAATATCTTGAAGCTGCTAAAAAAAACGATCCAGATCTGGTTGGTGCGAGAGAGCTGTTGAGTAGCCTGATGCAGATAGAACGTAAGCAAACGGCTAAAAACAGCGCTAAACATGGCAGCCGCTCCAGCAAAAAAGGAATATATAAAAAATCTGTCAAAAAGAGCAAGAACACCAAAATCCGAAGTGTGAAAAAGAAAAGTTCAAGCCGCGCGGACAAGCATGTGAAAAAGAAAAACTCACGGAGCAAGAACAGATCAATTAAACGGAAAGGAGCCGCACAAAAATAAAAAAGTGCCTGAATTCGAGGCAGAACAAAAAGGAGAGCAAATGACGATCTACACGGAAAATCAGCAGCAGATCGCCGGCAAGATAGGCACAAACAATGATATTTCAAACTGGAAGGAGTGGCAGTGGCAGTTGCGTCATTCTATCCATGATATCAACACATTTGAACGGTTGCTAGGCATCTCGTTTTCCACTGAAGAGAAAGCGGGGCTTGAAGAAACCATAGCTAAATTCCCTCTCTCCATTACCCCTTACTACCTGTCGTTGATCGACCGTAACAATTATGCGGATGACCCGGTTTTCAGGCAGTCATTTCCATCACCTAACGAGCTGCAGGTCAGCGCCTGTGACCACGCAGACCCGTTGGACGAGGATGCCGACAGTCCCGCGCCGGGAATCACGCACCGCTACCCGGATCGGGTTCTTTTTCATATCAGCAATATCTGCTCCATGTACTGTCGGCATTGTACCCGAAAAAGAAAGGTGGGAGACAGGGATTCCATCCCGAGTCGGGGAGAGATCAGGCAGGGGCTGGAATACATCCGGAACACCCCGGTTGTGCGCGATGTGCTCCTGTCGGGAGGTGATCCGCTTATGCTCTCTGACGATTATCTGGACTGGATTCTTGGTGAACTGCGCGCCATTCCTCATGTGCAGGTGATCCGTATCGGTAGCCGCATGCCTGTCGTGCTCCCCTACCGGATTACCGACGGTCTCTTGGGCGTTCTCAAAAAACACTCTCCTTTGTGGCTCAACACCCACTTCAATCACCCCAGGGAAATCACTGCCTCGGCAAAGGAGGCGTTAACACGACTTGCCGATATCGGTGTTCCGCTGGGCAACCAGACCGTTTTGCTGGCGGGAGTGAACGATTGTCCCATGATCATCAAAAAACTGGTACAGCGACTGGTCGAGAACAGGGTCCGTCCATACTACCTGTATCAGTGCGACCTCTCGGAGGGGCTTTCCCATTTTCGCACTCCGGTGGGAAAGGGAATGGAGATCATGGAGAGCCTCATTGGACACACAAGCGGCTTCGCAGTCCCGACTTACGTGATTGACGCTCCGGGCGGAGGAGGGAAAATACCGGTCATGCCTAATTATCTGATCACACTAGCTACCAACAAGGTGGTGCTGCGAAACTACGAAGGGGTTATCACTACCTATAAGGAACCGGACAGCTATCAGCCGATCTTCTGTGACCGGAACTGCAGCGATTGTCGTCTCGTTCTGAAAATGGAGGGAACTGAAGAGTATGCATCGGTGGGAATCGAACGACTGTTGTCGGATTTTGACGATGAAATTTCACTGACTCCTGAAGATAACAACCGGATGAAGCGGAGGAATAATGAGTGACATGATTGAATTCATAGGTAGTTCAGTGGTTCAGCATGGCCCGGTCAATGACCGTGTGTATCTGATGAAGCACCATTCTGATGATTCTCAATATATTGTCGACAGGCTTGATCTGCTGGTTTCTGCGCATGGCTATTCAAAAATATTTGCCAAAGTACCGAGGTGGGGCATAGATCGATTCGTTGCCGCAGGGTACGAAACAGAGGCCTCAATACCGGCATTTTTTCCCGATGGCGCCTCAGTATGTTTTATGGGTAAGTACTTCAATGCTGCCCGCAGGACAGAGCTCAAGCCGCAGGTTGTTCAAGAGGTGCTGGCTGCCTCCCGGGCACAGGGGGCTCTCCGCCCGTTGGTTCCGCTCCCGACAGGCTGTTCCGCACAAGTGGCTCGGGAAGAGGATGCCGATGAGATGGCGGAGATTTATCGCACTGTTTTCGCTACTTATCCGTTTCCGATCCATGACCCGGGATTCCTCAAAAGCACAATGAACGGAAACACCGAATATTTCTGTGTCAGAAAGGGGAATAAAATAATTGCCCTCTCTTCCTCGGAGATGGATCTTTCCTCGCGCTCGGCCGAGATGACAGATTTTGCGACCCTGCCGGAATATCGCGGCCAGGGGCTTGCACTGAATCTGCTGCAGTTGATGGAGGAAGCCATGTTCTCCCGTGGTATCCGGTCGCTCTTCACAATTGCACGCGCCTATTCGTTCGGCATGAATATAACATTTGCCAGGGACGGATATAGCTTTGGCGGCACTCTTACCAATAACACCAATATTTCAGGCAGTCTTGAAAGCATGAATGTCTGGCACAAGGCCTTGCCCGATTAGTTATTCAACCGTCAGAGCTGAGAATCGGCTTTTGCATGAGGATTGTGAACAATGTGGATTCGAATACAAGAAATGGCAATGCAATTTACCCTGAACGTATTGCTGACTGCCGGTGTCTTTATAGCAGCAAGTGCCGTCGTTGGCCTTCTCATGGAGAGGCTCATACTCCGCCGCCTAATGGCCCTGACGCGTCATACTCCCTGGGAGTATGACGATATCGTCATTACCTCTCTCAGGGGGCTTACATTCTATGCCTGTTTACTCACAGGCATATATGGGGCGTTAATGCAGCTTCCTGTTGACGAGCGGGCGCACCATATTGCCGGAAAGCTGATTCTTGTCTTTTTTCTGATGCTTGCCACAGTTCTCATGATGCGTATGTCGGCCGGTTTCGTGCTGTACTATGCCAAAAAAACAGTGCTCCCTTCACCCTCAATATTTACCAACCTGGCAAAGATCACGGCTTTTTCCATCGGTTTACTGATTATCCTGCAGTCGTTAGGCATATCGATTACACCTCTGCTGACGGCGCTCGGAGTGGGTGGTCTCGCGGTGGCCCTGGCTCTGCAGGACACGTTGTCAAACATCTTCTCCGGTTTGCAAATTATTGCCACGCGGCAGATTCGACAGGGGGACTATATCCGTCTCAGCGGTGGGGAGGAGGGGTATGTTACCGATATTACCTGGCGCAACACTCTAGTCCGCGCCCTGGCCAACAATCTGGTGCTGATTCCCAATTCGAAGCTCGCCGGAGCCATCATCACAAATTACCAGCTTCCAGATACTGACATGGGAGTTCTGGTTCAGGTCGGTGTCAGCTATGACAGCGACCTGGAAAAGGTTGAACGGATAACCGTCGATGTGGCGCGGGCATTGTTAAGAGATGTTCAGGGTGGCGTCAGTGGCTTTGAGCCATTCATCCGTTATCACACATTCGCAGAATTCAGCATTAACTTCACGGTAATCCTGCGCTGTCAGGAATACGTTGATCAATATCTTGTCAAACACGAGTTTGTGAAACGACTGCATAGCCGTTATCGTGATGAGAGGATTGAAATACCATTCCCGATCCAGACGGTTCATCTAAAAAAACAGGAGTGATGAGCATGTCTGTTTCAGAGGGGCGGGCGGCACCAGGAGTGTTTAACAAGTGGGCCGTGCAGATAGTCTATTTCATACAAAATCATTAGAAGACATGCTATTATTAAAAATTTAGCGAAACAAGCTTGCTCAAGGGTAATAATAGCATGACAAAACGAAGGGTAAAACTGGCAAGAAGATTCAACGTCTCTCCGCACCTGTGGCAGCGGCGCTTCGTTTTCTGGGGCGGGGCCGTAACTGTAGGATGCGTAGCCTCCCTCTTTTCGCTTGGCAGCGAATACGCCAATCATTACTTCCACAAGATTCTGGACGTTTCTCCCAATCTCCCGCTGGTAATCACCCCGATTGGACTGGCAGCGGTAGTATATATGACCAGGAAATTCGTCCCCGGCGCGCAGGGGAGCGGTATACCGCAATGCATTGCCGCTATCTCCCTTGACACACAGCAAGAGCGGAACAAGCTGCTTTCTGTGCGTATTGCCATCGGTAAAGTTTTTCTGACCATCTTGTCGCTCCTTGCCGGAGCCTCAGTCGGCAGAGAGGGCCCAACGGTCCAGGTGGGCGCATCCATAATGCATTCCATGTCCCGTTTCGCCCGGTTTTCGCGGATCGAGCTGGATAAGGGGCTGATCCTTGCCGGTGGCGCCTCAGGGGTGGCTGCAGCCTTCAACACTCCTCTGGCCGGGATTGTCTTCGCCATTGAAGAGATGAGCCGGTCCTTTGAAGAACGGACCAGCGGCACCATGATTACCGCCGTTGTCATATCCGGTGTGGTATCCCTCTATTTTCTCGGCAACTACACCTATTTCGGGCATACCTCGGTGTCGATCCCGCTGAATGCCAGTTGGCTCTCGGTCGCCGTGTGCGGGTGCATCGGCGGGCTCTTGGGAGGAGCTTTCAGTCGCACGCTGGTGTATATCTCCACCAACGGGCTGCCGGGCGTGACCGGAAAGCTGATGCGGACCAGACCGGTGCTGTTTGCCGGGCTCTGCGGACTGCTGCTGGCCTGCATCGGACTTGCCTCGGGCAATCTTACCTACGGTACCGGGTATCAGGAAGCCAGGGGGATTATAGAGAATTCCGGTGAAGCTTCACAAGGTTACGGTATCCTGAAATTTATGGCAACAGTGGTTTCCTATCTGAGCGGTATACCGGGCGGTATCTTTGCCCCGTCGCTGGCCATCGGGGCGGGCTTCGGACACAACCTTGCCGGCCTGGTTCCATATGCGACCCCCGGATGTGTTGTAATGCTTACCATGGTGGCGTATTTCTCGGGAGTCGTTCAGGCGCCTATAACGGCTTTTGTAATCGTCATGGAGATGACCGACAGTCATACCATGATCCTGCCGCTGATGGCCGCTTCATTCATCGCCTCAGCTGTTTCCAGGAAAATATGCCCGAAACCGCTCTATAAAACCATGGCTGAAGGATTCCTCGGCAAGCCGAAAGAGTCAGACTAGCAAAGGCGGCCAATTGGCCGCCTTTTGTCTTTGTGGGTGTTTACTTGATTTCCGGTGCAATCAGTCGAGGTTCAGGAGTGCCGGCAGCTCATGGATGCCGTCAAGCAGCCAGCGGGCGGCGTCGAATTGGCCGCCACGGTTCATGTCTCCCGGGATCGCCGCGACTGTCAGCCCGGCCCGGGCTGCGGAGATGACACCCCGCTCCGAATCCTCGATTGCCAGGCAGCGGCCGGGGTGGAGGCCGGCGCGGGCACAGGCGGTCAGGTACGGTTCCGGATCCGGCTTTGACGAGACGTAGTCCTCGCGGGTCAGGATGAAATCGAAATAGCCGAGCAGCCCGCTGGTGCGGTGCATCTGCAGGAAATTGTCCCGCCGGCAGCTGGTGACGATCGCCATGGGCAGCCGTCCATGTAGCCGTGCCAGAGTGTCATGCACGCCGGGGTATACCCGCGACTCCTCACCCAGCAGCCGGAAATATATTTCGTCACGCACACGCCGCAGCGCCTCTTCGTCGCTATCGCCGGCAGCCAGGCTGAGTACGCTCTCCCCCTTGCGCAGTGAAATCCGGCAGAAATCTTCCAGGGAAAGCTCCACTCCAGCCCGGGCCAGCGCCTCGGCATTGGCCTGATAGTAGAGGTGCTCGGTCTCCATCAGCACCCCGTCGTTGTCCCAGAAAATCCCGTCAAACATGTTTGTACCTCGATCTTGTTACTTGTAGCCTGTCCGCCCTGTTATCACGGCAGCCAGGAAATCAGCAGCGGGTTGTCGAAGCCGGCCGCCTCGACCAGTCGCTCCGCCTGCTTCCTGGATTCGGTTCCGGCCAGGTCATGGCTGTGCACCAGAGATACCAGCACCGGCATGCAGCCATAGCAAGAGTATCCGGACAATTCCTGCATGTGAGCCAGTTGGCGCGACTCGAACTCCCGGCCGGTCTCCTGGGAAGATGCCACATAATGCAAGGGAAACGCGTTTACCGTCCGGTCCAGCGATGCAAGATACTGCTCCTTTTCGGCGGCCGGCAGCGTGCTGAAATCGACTCCGCACCAATAGCTTTCCCTGGTGGACAGCAGCGACCGGCAAGAGAGCGGCCGTGAGGCGTATGCACCGCAAGCACCGTCAACATCCAGCAGTGGACACATGCCCATCTCCAGGCGCTGCATCCGCAGGTATTCCTTTGGCCCGGCGACCGCAGCCGCCAGTTCACGCAGCCGTACGGCGTAGGCGTCCACGGCAGCATGTTGCGCCTGATCAAGCACTCCGGCCAGCGCCACCGCTTCCGTCAGGGTGCAGTTTACCGCCAATGAGCAACAGTCATGGCAACCCCGGCCGCAATGTATGACTCCTCCGCCGGAGCTGTATTCTCCAATCCATGCCGCATTCATCATGTCGAGGCATTGCCGCTGAAGCGCCAACTCCTCCAGCAACTCCTGCCAGTACCCGCTCTTGTTCATGGTTCCTCTCGACTTTGAATTGCCGGTATTTTATCGGGCCAATGGCTGCCTTGTAAACCTGTATTATGGATGTCGCCGGATTTTCCGGTAGAAGGGATATGTTCAGGTGATGGATAAGCGGTTGCCACATCGGCCAGGCTGCGGGTATATTTGAACCAGGGAGACTACTTCCTGCTTTACCAGGTTTTTCCACTGACTCTTTAACAGGATTATTGGAGGACATTATGCGCAATATCAGGCGTGGAATCGTTACACTGCTGCTTCTGGCGTGCTGCTCGGTGTCACCGGCCTCAGCCCAGGTGAATATCGGCATCGGGCTCCCCAACGTCAGCATCGGCATAAATCTGCCGCTCTTCCCTGAACTCGTTCCGATACCCGGTTACCCAGTCTACTACGCCCCGAGGACTGCTGCCAACTATTTCTTTTACGACGGCATGTACTGGGTCTACAGCGATGATTACTGGTATTCCAGTTACTGGTACAACGGCCCCTGGATGGTCGTGGAGCCGGCTTTCGTGCCGCTGTTCATCCTGAGGATTCCGGTGCGCTACTACCAGCAGCCTCCGCTTTATTTCCGCGGCTGGCACCGGGATGCTCCGCCCCGCTGGGACCAGCACTGGGGGCGCGAGTGGGAACATCAACATCGGGGGTGGGACAAGTGGAAACGCGGCACTTCCCCCAGGCGCGCACCATTGCCGGTTTACCAGCGACAGTATGCGGGCGACCGCTATCCCCGCGTGGAGCAGCAGCAGGATCTGCATCGCGAGCATTATCGCTATCAGCCTCGCGACAAGGCAGTTCGCCAGTACATCAGGCAGGGGGACCAGAGGACATCCGCCCCCAATCGGCGGGAGAGGCAGGATGAACCCCGCATGAGAAGCCCGGAATCACGGGAAATCCAGCGTCCGGCTCCCCACCAGCAGCAAATCCCGGACGCCAGGCGGCCTCAATCTCAACCGGACAGACCGGTGTACCAGGAGCGGAGGCCCGAGTCGAGGCCCGAGTCGAGGCGTGAACAGAGGCAGGAGCCTCGCTACGAGCAGCGTCAGGAACCGAGGTACGAACAGCGGCAGCAACCGCGTGCCCAGGATCGGGAACAGCGCTACCAGGAGCGGGAGCGTCGGCAGGAGCCCCGGGGGGGGCAGGGACCTGAGCAGAAGCGGGACGAGGGCCGCGGGCGGGATCGCGATAACTGACATGTCCCGTCCTGCCGGAACTGGTGTGTCTCCATTGCAGCCCGTCAATGCCGGCGCCTGACATTCTTTCAGCCCAGGTAAGGTGATCCGGCCATCTCCAGGTGGGTCAGGAACAGCCGGGTATCGAATTCCAGCTGGCCGTAGGCGGGCTCCATGTATTCACAGAGCTGGTAGAAAGCCTTGTTATGCTCTTTCTCCTTCAGGTGTGCCAGCTCATGCACGACGATCATTTTCAGGAATTCCAGGGGAGCGTCCCGGAATACGGATGCAATGCGGATTTCGTGTTTTGCCTTCAGTTTCCCCCCCTGTACCCGTGATACAAAAGTGTGGGTACCGAGGGCGTTATTGATCACATGTATCTTCCCGTCATATGCAACCTTGCTCAGTGGACGTGTGCTGCGCATGAACTCGTTCTTGATGGAGACGGTAAAGTCGTAGAGCGCCTTGTCGGTCCGGATATCGTGCGCTTTCGGATACCTTTGCACAAGGACGCTGCCGAGGCGGTTTTCAGCTACCAGTTCCGCCACCCGGGCCGTTATCTGCGGTGAATAGCCGGCTAAATATTTCAAATGCTGCATCTGCGGTTGATCCCCTCCGGTTTCGTTCCCGTATCTTACCTTGTTTTCGTCGGGAGAGTAATCATTTTTCCCTGCCATGGGCAATTAGCACGGCGTATTCGATTGGTATTTAAGTCCTGTTAGCGGCGGTCCGGCCGGGGCCGCCTATCCCCATAGTTCTCGGGGAAGCCTGCCGCCGGAAAGGAACAGGGTCTTGATTTCCGGGTTTCGGGCAAACGCCAGGATACCGACGCCAAGTTCGATACTCCGGTCATCCAGCCCTTGATTGGCGAGAGCCCTCCCCAGAGCCATGAAAGCCCGGTCATAGGCCGCTTGCCGCACCAGGTCGGCCGGTACGGAACGATCGTGTTCATCATCGATGATCGGGTCGAATGCGCTGCGGCAACGGCCGCTGTCCAGTGAGGCCACCCCCCGGCAGGCAAGGGGACGCACCGGATGAATCGAACAGCTCCCGTCGGTGGCGAGCAGCGGGCAGAATGCGCCGCGCATAACCCGCTCCTGGTCGTCCATCCAGCGTTCCCGGTTGCAGTGGCGCTCCAGCCGATCCTGCAGGGCGCTCCATGCCGTTGCCGTGATTGTTTCCGCAATGCGCATCGCCTCCGGCAGCAGAACCGCCACATTCAGCACGCAGCAATGGGGGCAGCCGCGGGCACAGGCCATCTCCCTGCCGATGCAGAGCGCTTCCGCCCTGTCTGCACTGAGCCTCAACCCACGCAACAATCCCGCTTCGATGTTCCCCTTTTCCAGGGCATCCGGTAGAATTGCCGCCAACTCGTCATCAAGCAGTAACAAATCGCCCTGTGTCATATGAACTCCTTCTCCGGTTCCGTACTCCGGCCCGACTTTCTGCCGTTTAAACGAGCTTTTCCCGCTCTGTCCGATTGATTCATATGTAGCTGCGAACAGCAGAAAGTCAAGCGCGTGCCCGAAGGCTCCCTGACACTGTGGTTCCGTAAAAATGAGCGGCAGGCATCAAACTTCCAGAGAGATGTTGCGCCGCACCGGTCGAAAATGCTACATTGTACAACCCATTCTCCTTGCCCAGGCCCTGATAGACGGTCAAGTGCCTTGACTGGATTCCAAGGATCAGCAGGGATCTGGGAATGCGGGCTCATATCAAATTTGTGAGGTTTAAAGAATGACAATGAAACACTTTGGTCCGACCAGGCTGGACGCAGCGCTCATCCCGAAGATAGCCGGGCAGTGGGGAACACCGGTATACCTGCATGATCAGGAATACATAGAAAACAGCTGCGAGCAGCTGCTGAACATGCCGAACGCCTACGGCCTGCATGTGCGCTACGCCATGAAGGCCAACTCCGATAGGACCGTTCTGCGTGTCGTCACCAACAAGGGGCTGGATCTGGACTGCTCATCGGTCGATGAGGCAGCCCGTGCCTTTGCCGCTGGTATACCCTATTCGCGCATGATGCTGACCACCCAGGAGGTGCCGTCAGGTGAGGAACGCGCCGAACTGGAACAGATGATCAAGGCAGGCCTCAAGTACAACGTCTGCTCCATGACCCAGTTCCGGCTGATCGCCGACTTTGCCAAAGCCAACGGCGTCGAACTCTCCATGAGGGTCCATCCCGGAGCCGCCGGCGGGGGGGAAAGCGCCACCCGCGACACCGGCAGCGAATACTCCTGCTTCGGCGTGCATCTGAACGATGTTCCCACGGTGAAGGCCATGGCTGACGAACTGGGGCTGCGCTTCACCCAGGTACACGTCCATATCGGCTCCGGTGGCGATCCGGAAAAATGGCGCCAGAACATCGACCGTGAACTGGGTTTTGTGAAGACATACTTCCCCGATGCCACCACCGTCAGCTTCGGCGGCGGGCTCAAGGTTGCCCGCATGCCGGGGGAAAAACAGGCCGACATCGCCTCGCTGGGCGCCTACGCCAAACAGCGCATTGAGGAGTTCAAGGCGGCCACCGGACGCGAACTGCAGATGGAAATCGAACCGGGAACCTTCGTGGTGGCCAACTCGGGCCATATTATCACCAGGATCATCGACAAGAAGCTGACCAACGAGTTGAACTTCCTGATAGTGGACGGCGGTATGGAACTGCTGACCCGTCCGCTGCTGTACGGCTCCGAGCATCCCATTGCCATTGTTCGCCAGGATGGTACGCTGCTTTCCAGCGAGTATGACGCCAAGCCAACGGCCGGACTTAAATCGTTCGGCATCGTGGGGCGCTGCTGCGAAAGCGGCGACTCGGTGCGCCTGGACAACGACGGCAACATCGTGCCGGTGCTGATTGCCGAGCCGGAAATCGGCGACTATGTCGTCATCGGCGGCACCGGGGCCTATTCCGAGAGCATGTCGCCGGAAAACTACAATTCGCACCGCAAGCCGGGCGCCGTCATGAAGACCCGCAGTGGCGAACTGGTGCAGATCAGGAAGAAACAGGTTCGTGAGCAGATCTATCAGAATGAGCTGGATGTGACACTGTAACTGACAGTTCTGATATAAACATCAAGAGGCCAGAGGGCATGTGTCCACTGGCCTCTTTTTTTATATGGGCTGTTATTCCAGCAGCAATATGATCTCCTGACTCTAAGAGATTATTCATGACCGTCAGCGACATGCCTGTTTTTTTGAGGTATACTGTGACCAGTCACAAAATCCATGATTGACTATGCAAATCCAAAGCAGAGATGAAAGGAGAACTGAGATGGATAGAGACAGCAAATGTCCGGTAACGGGCAGAACTGACAAACCCACTGCCAGCAGTGGCACATCGAACCGTGACTGGTGGCCGAACCAGTTAAACCTGAAAATGCTTCACCAGAATTCCAACCTGATCAACCCGATGGGCGAGGAATTCAATTACGCCGAGGAGTTCAAAAAACTCGACCTGGAGGCACTCAAGAAGGACCTTTATGCGCTGATGACCGACTCGCAGGAGTGGTGGCCGGCCGACTATGGTCACTACGGAGGGCTCTTCATCCGGATGGCGTGGCACAGTGCCGGTACCTACCGCACCGGCGACGGTCGTGGCGGCGCCTGTTCCGGTTCGCAGCGTTTCGCGCCGCTCAACAGCTGGCCGGACAATGTCAACCTGGACAAGGCGCGGCGCCTGCTCTGGCCGATCAAGCAGAAATACGGCAGGAAAATCTCCTGGGCCGACCTGATGATCCTCACCGGCAACTGCGCCCTGGAGTCGATGGGATTCAGGACTTTCGGCTTCGGTGGCGGGCGCGAAGACATCTGGGAGCCGGAGGAAGACATCTACTGGGGATCCGAGGACACCTGGCTGGGAGACAAGCGCTATTCGGGCGACCGGAGCCTGGAGAATCCACTCGCCGCTGTGCAGATGGGGCTGATCTACGTGAACCCGGAAGGGCCGAACGGCAACCCCGACCCGGTCGCATCGGGTCGCGATGTTCGTGAGACCTTTGCGCGCATGGCCATGAACGACGAAGAAACCGTCGCACTGATCGCCGGCGGGCATACCTTCGGCAAGTGCCACGGCGCCGGCCCTGCGTCCCATGTGGGGCCGGAGCCTGAAGCCGCGCCTATCGAGGAGCAGGGGCTGGGGTGGAAGAGCAGCTTCGGCAGCGGCAAAGGGGGCGATACGATCAGCAGCGGCATCGAGGGGGCCTGGAAACCGAATCCGACCAGGTGGGACATGGGCTATCTGAAGGTAATGTTCAAATACGAGTGGGAGCTGGTCAAGAGCCCGGCCGGCGCCAACCAGTGGCTGGCCAGGGATGTGGCCGAAGAGGATATGGTGGTTGACGCCCACGACCCGACGAAGAAGCGCCGGCCGATGATGACCACGGCGGACCTCTCCCTGCGTTTCGACCCGGTCTACGAGCCGATCGCACGGGACTACCTGCAGAACCCGGGGAAATTCGAGGACGCCTTTGCCAGGGCCTGGTTCAAGCTGACCCACCGCGACATGGGGCCGCGCTCGCGCTACCTCGGCCCGGAAGTGCCAGCGGAAGAGCTGATCTGGCAGGATCCGGTCCCGGCGGTCACGCATGAATTGATTGACGGGCAGGACATCGCCCTCCTCAAGGGCAGGATCCTCGCTTCCGGGCTGTCCGTTTCCCAGCTGGTCTCCACGGCCTGGGCATCGGCATCCACCTTCCGCGGCTCCGACAGGCGCGGCGGGGCCAACGGCGGGCGTATCCGTCTTGCGCCGCAGAAGGATTGGGAGGTTAACCAGCCGGCCATGCTTGCGACCGTGCTGCAGGCGCTTGAGGGGATCCGGAAGGAGTTCGACGGCGCGCAGGCCGGCGGGAAGAAGGTTTCGCTGGCCGACCTGATTGTTCTGGGGGGATGCGCGGCTGTAGAGCAGGCCGCCAGGAATGCCGGCTTCGAGGTGACAGTCCCCTTCACGCCGGGACGCACGGATGCCTCCCCGGAGCAGACCGACGCGGAGGCTTTCGCCGTACTCGAACCGGCGGCGGACGGTTTCCGTAACTATCTCAAGACCAGGTACAGCGTGTCGGCGGAGGAACTGCTGGTTGACCGGGCGCAACTGCTGACGCTGACCGCTCCCGAGATGACGGTGCTGATCGGCGGCCTGCGCGTCCTGAACGCCAACTTCAAGCAGTCCCGCCACGGCGTCTTCACCAGTCGGCCGGAAGCGCTCACCAATGACTTCTTCGTGAACCTGCTCGACATGGGCACGGTCTGGAAGGCGGTCCCGGAAGCCGACGACATCTTCGAGGGACGTGACCGCAAGAGCGGCGAACTCAAGTGGACCGGCACCCGTGTAGATCTCATCTTCGGTTCCAACTCCCAGCTCCGGGCCATGGCGGAAGTCTACGGATGCGAGGACTCCCGGGAGAAGTTCCTGCACGACTTTGTAGCCGCATGGAACAAGGTGATGAACCTCGACCGGTTCGACCTGGGCTGAATCGGCGCACCAGCGCCTGATAAGATTCAATAGTCGCGGCCCTCTCCGGAGGGCCGTTTCTTTTTGCTGTGATCCTGTGAAAAGGTTGCGAGTCTATCGACCGGCAGACCTGTCTGAAAAACAGGGGGGCGGCTCGTGGATCATGGCTTCTGCCGCGCGCTGCCGCGAGTGACGCAGGGACAGTTGCGCGGGTCCCGCGGCCCGACGCTGTCAAGCGAAAGTCCGATCCAGTTGTGCACCTGCTCCACGTCGAATCCGGCCAGCCGCTCTTCACCCGCCTGCATCAGCGGTCGCACGATGAACAGCGGCTCTGCCGTCATGAGCTTCAAAGCCTGCTCCCGGTCAAAGGCGTCAGGAACCACCTCACCAGATTTGATGCGTGGATGGGCCGGGTTAAACCACTCCGCCACCGGCCGCTCGCCGAAAAAGAGCCCCAGGCGCTCGGCATCCCATGGCTCGGTCAGCAGGTCGCGCACCTCCAGTTCATGGCCGGAGGCAAGCAGGATTTCCTTCTGCCGTGCATTGCCCCGGCACCCCGGTTTTTCCCAGAAAACAATTGTTGCCATACCACCCTCCATCAGCCGAAAACGGCGCTACATACAAATGCCCGGCACCGTTTCACCGGTATGCCGGGCAATTTTGCAAGCCAGGCCGCCATCCCGGCGTGGTCGTTAGTGCTGCAGGCCGGTTTACATCGGCGGTTCCAGCGGCCCGAACCAATCTCCGTTCAATGTCTCGATCGGCGCGCTCCCGGCTTCTCCATGCAGCAGCGCCACCAGGTTTCCGTTGGCATCCGGCCGGATGGCGACGATCCGCAACTCGTGTTTCTTCCTCCCGGCATTGTGATGTCCATTCGGGTCATACCAGTATTTTCCCGCTACAATCGGCTTCGTTGGTGTCCATGCCATGATTTGTTTCCTCCGTGTGGATTGATTGGCCGGTTATCAATGTCCCGGCACGACAGGCTCCTAATCACTCAGGTAAAGTGCGCGTGCTACGCGTTATGTCCATAGGTGTGGGCCTCGACCGGTGCGAAACTGAAGCAGGCTTTCGGGCAGTTCTGCCCGCAGGCCTTGCAGCCGATGCAGTTGCCGTCGTTGGCGATTTTCATGTATGCCTTAACCGTTTCATCGGTATCAACCTCTTCGAACGCCAGCACGTCCCTGGTGCAGGACTTGTAACAGCGGCCGCAGCCGATGCAGAGTTCCTTGTCGAGAACCTTGATGAATTCCGGGGTCCAGTCCCGGCCGTCTTTAGTGTGTCCATTGATAAGAGGCATGCGTTTTCTCCTTTTTTGATTCGGTCCGGAACAAAAAAAGCCCGACACACCTTTACAGGTATGCCGGGCTCCGTTGCTTGGCCGTTAAACTTGATTTAAACGATCATATACAACAGGGTCGCACTTTTCAAGCTTTTTGGTATCACCCGCCTTTTGAAGCCAGTTTGGATTCTCCCCGGATTCAGCCCTCTATCTCCTCAGCACAAAGAAGGTATAGCCGTAGCAGGCCGAATGCCTCCTGAACATGTCGATCTCGGCCTCGCACCGGGCATAGACCTCTTCCGCCTCAGCCATGCCGGAATTGAGCGGTTTCAGCTCTTTGATCCGTTCGAGCATCGGTGTGTAGTAATCATCCCACCAGGCGCTGTCAGGCAGGTTGAAGCTGTCGATTACCAGATAGCCGCTGTCGGCAGCCATCTGTCTGACTTCAGCGATGGTTTTGATGTCCGGATATTCGGCAGCAAAGAATGCTCTCACCTCATCAGGAGGATTGTCGACAAACCAGCACAACTCTGTAAAAGCAAGATAGCCGCCCGGTTTGAGATAGCGCGCGAAGTCATGCAGGCCGTTTGACAGGCCGATGATGAAAATCGAGCCTTCGGCCCAGAGCAGATCGAAGCTTTCCGGCGCAAAGGGCATCTCCACCATGGAGAGCTCACGGGTTTCAATGTCCAGGCCGGCCTGGCTGGCGGACAGGTTCAGGGTGTCCAGCAGGGGGCGGTGGTTGTCGATCGCCACGATTCTGGTTTTCAGCTCTTCGGCAAGAACGAGTGTCTGCATGCCGGAACCGCAGCCGATATCCAGCACCATGGGATTCGCCGGCAGATCGGCCAGCAGCCCCAGGGCTCGCATGGTTGCGTCTCTGCAGCCCGGGCCCTGCCGGGGCAGTTTTTCAAAAAGCTCGTAAAAGTATTTCATGGTCATGCTGTTCTCCATGGCCGCCGACCACTTGCGGATCAGCAGCGCTTCCTTGTCTGATATGCCGAGGGAGAGCAGAAAGGCGTGGTGGGCCTCCGGTTCCCGCCGTTCAAACTCCACATGCAGCTTTTTCATGGCTGCGTCATCCATGCCGGCAGCGCGCAGCATGGCGACGAACATCTCCTTGTTCACGGCGGCACCCGGGCCACCCTCACCCTGCACCTTCAACATACCGGCCAACAGATGCTGCTTGCTGCGCAACGCCTCGATCTCCGCGCCGATCTCATCCAGACGCCGACGCAGCACAGTGGTCGTGTCGTCTCCGGCAGTGGCGAGGATCGCCCTGATCCCTTCCATATCCATGCCGGCCCGGCGCAGGGAGCAGATCGACTCCAGCCGGCCGCGATCAGCCGGAGCATAGAGGCGATAGCCGGCCGCGCTCCGCTCCGATGGCGACAGCAGCCCGATCCGGTCGTAATAGAGCAGCGTGCTGCGGGACAGGCCGAACTGTCGGGCCAGTTCTGAAATGCGGTACATACTCCCTCCAAAAGTGCCCCCGGCTCGCAGCCGGGGGCGTGTCGACATCAGGCGGATTTGGCTCTGATTTCGCTGACCCTGTCCGCCGGCAGCCCCAGCCACTCCAGGAAACTCTGGTGGCCGGCCGGGTTTTCCTGTTCAAACAGACGGTGCCACTTCTCCATTGCCGCCTGATCCAGGCCGATGGCCTTGAAGCGCGCCACCCACTCCTCCACGGTAACTGTTGGTTTCATAGTTCGTTCTCCTTTGCAAATATGGTTGATTATATCATGGCCATGACAAGGACAACGCTAAAGTGTGAAGCGGTAGACGGGTCAAGAGTTTTTTTTTCTCCCGGTACATAAACGGCAAAGGCGGCCAATCGGCCGCCCTATCAATGAAGCATTCTGTTACGGTAACCGCTGTTCAACACAGTTCGTCCAGAGTGGTTTTGAACGCCCGCACTGTCCTGGCACGCCGCAGCTCCTTGAGCGGCTTGGCCAGTTCCGGCTCCTCCAGGTACGCGATGATCTCCTTGACCTTGTTCAGCACCTGCGTATCGCCGCAGAACAGCCGGCCATAGCTGGTCAGTATCTCCCCCAGATAGCGGCCAAGTTCCGCACTCCGCTCAGCCCGGCCGGGATTCTGCTTTTTCAGTCCACGCAGCCGCAGGAACAGCGACGGATCGGCTATCGCGCCGCGCCCCAGCATCAGCCCGGCAGCACCGCTCTTGCTCAGCACCCTTTCACCATCAGCAGCGCTTCGGATATCCCCGTTGGCAATCACCGGCAGCCGGGTTTCCCGCATCACCCGGGTTGTCACCCCATGGTCGGCAGCCCCGTCGTATTTCTGGACCACGGTGCGGGGATGCAGTACCAGGAAATCCACCCCGTTTGATTCGAAGAGCGGAAGCAACGACAGAATCTGGTCCGGATCGTCATAGCCGGCCCGGATCTTGATGGAGAAGGAGCCGGCGATAACCTCCCGCAGGGCGGGGATGACTTCAGCGAGACTTTCCGGATAGCGAAGCATTCCTCCACCGGTCTGGCTGCCGCCGATACGCCCATAGGGGCACCCCATGTTCAGGTTGATGTGTGCCGCACCGCACTCCTGTGCCACGCGGGCCGCCGAGACCAGCGCCTCCCGCCCATGCCCCACCAGCTGCACCACAAGCGGCACACCCCCCTGTTCGGCGGCGATATCCTGCCGGTCAACGGCGTTGATAGACATTCCCGCCGGTGCGGTATTGACGCGTATGAATTCGGTAAAGATAACGTCGGGGCGGACATGTTCGATGAAATAGGCGCGCAAGGCCCGGTTGGTCAGGCCCTGCATCGGCGCCAGCATCAGCGGTGTGGTTCCTGGTTGCCATGGGAGTGTTGTCATTCCATGGTCACCGCTTCAGGCGATTTCCGGGCGGTGCAGTGGATTGTCCTGTTCTTATGGGAGAAGAGGGTGCGCATGCGGTCTATTGTTGCCCGACCATCAGGGAAATTACAAGCACGGAATATATAAAGAGCGCGATCAAGGCTGTGAACAGAAAGATTCCGGAAAGTTGTTTTCTGACAAAATCGGAACTTGTTTCTGGTTCCGGTTTTGTGTGGAGCTGATCCGGGTCCATGAGATATTCCGGTGTTGCTGAGCTGTTGACTCCGGACAGGCAGATTTTCAGCATTCGACAGAAAGTCAGTCAACACTGCTGTATCCACATGAACAGAATGAATCGGCAAATGCGATTGTACCGGCCGGTTCTACCGAAATTACCAATTTGACCTTGTCGTTGTAACATGTCAATACTTCTGGCCGCTTGCAAACAACACAGGCCCGGGTTCCGGGGACAACAGGAGTTACTATTAAACTGGCCGGCATAGATATTGGTTCACGCAGCATTGAATTCGTGCTTCTTGATGGTGGAACCCGGCAGGTAGTCGACCGTTTCCAGGCCGAGACCTCCATCAATCTTTCCTCCCAGCTTCACCTGATCAGGGAACAGTATGCCTGGGATCACCTGATCTCGACCGGTTACGGCAGGCAGCTGGCACAGAAGGTGTTGGGCGGCGATGTCATCACCGAGATCAAGGCCTACACAACGGCGGCCCATCATTTCCACCCGGCCATCGACACGGTCATCGATCTGGGCGGCCAGGACACCAAGGCGCTGTCCATCAACCGCAGCAGCGGCCAGTTGCAGAAGTTCGAGATGAACGACAAATGTTCGGCCGGTACCGGGAAGTTCTTCGAAATGATGGCCGCCTCTTTGGGGCTCAGCCTGGATGAGCTGGTAACGGAGGCGCTACGGGGTAGCAGGTCGGTGGAGATCAACAGCACCTGCACAGTGTTTGCCGAATCTGAGGTTATATCGCTTCTGACCTCAGGGATTGCCCTGGCAGATATCGCCCGGGCCATCCATGAAGCGCTGCTTACCAAGCTGGTCTCCCTGCTGTCAAAAGTGATGCGCAGTGACAGCGGCGAGATCCTCTTCGTCGGCGGCGGCGCGAAGAACCGAGCCATGGTGCAGCTTCTGGCCGAAGCACTGAAAAGACAGGTAACCGTCCCTGAACATCCGGACTTCTATGGCGCCTACGGAGCGGCCATTCATGCCTTACAATCAAACAGACAGGAGAGCATATGACCCCGTTATTCAATGATGATTTTCAGGAATTCCCCCTTAAACGCGCCCTGGCGCATGTTGTCGGCAAGAGGGAGGCCGGTGCCAAGGTGATCGGTGCGTACTGCTCCTATGCGCCGGTCGAGGTCGTCTGGGCCATGGGCGGCGTGCCGGCGGTCCTGTGCGCCTTCTCCAATGTGCCGATCGCCAAGGCAGAGGAGACCCTGCCGGTCAACCTTTGCCCCCTGATCAAGTCCAGCTTCGGCTTTATCGAACTTAAAACCTGCCCCTTCTTCGAGCTGACCGATGCTGTTGTCGGCGAAACCACCTGCGACGGCAAGAAGAAGATGTTCGAACTGATCCAGGAACATAGACCGCTCTATGTCATGGATCTCCCCCAGTGCCCGACCAACGAGGGTGCGGTCGCCTACTGGCGGCACTCGGTCAACGGCTTCAGGAGGTTCCTTGAGGAGACCTTTGCAACCACCATCAGCGACGCCGCCCTGGAAGAGAGCATCAGGGAGTGCAACCGGAAAAACCGCCTGGTGGAGCGGATCTTTGCTTTCGGTGCCTGCACGCCTGCGGTAATCACCTGGCAGGAGATGTACGCTGTTGCCACCTACGCCATGTCAGCTCAAGGCCCGGAAGCAATTGCGCAACTGGAGGAGATCGTTGCCAGCCTGACAGCGCGCCGGGAGCAGAAGCTGTTCACGTCAAAAGCGGGCGCCAAAAGGGTGCTGATCACCGGCTGCCCGGTCGGCGGCGATGTACTCAAGGTGCTCAAACTGGTCGATGAAGAGGGCGCGGCCATAGTCGGCCTGGATTCCTGCACCGGCCTCAAGCCGTATGCCGGTGTAACCGAGGAGGGGAGCGGCGATCCGCTGCTTGCCATTGCCAAAAGGTATCTGCAGATTCCCTGCGCCTGTATGACACCGAACACGGGCCGCTTTGAAGTGCTGAAGCAGCAGGTCGAATCGCTCAAGCCGGATCTGGTCATTGATCTCGTGCTGCAGTCCTGCCACACCTACAACGTCGAGGCGGTCAAGGTTGAATCCTTTGTGCGGGAGGAACTTGGCACCAACTATCTGAAGGTTGTCACCGACTTCTCCCAGCAGGATCTGGGACAGCTCAAAACGAGAATTGCCGCAGCGCTTGAAATGAACTGAAGCAGAAACAGCAAAGGCGGCCGATCCGGCCGCCTTTTTGATTTAGTATTTGAGGGTGGCGTACGGAGAGAGGGCCGACGCCTTCAGGGCATCGTTCAGGGTCACTATCCCCCTCGCCTCCAGCAGGGGGATCATCTTCAGAAGCACCTCCGCGGTCACGATGGCATCACCCAGCGCGGTATGGCGGCCGATATTGGTCAGGTTCAGCCGGGCGGCGATCTCATCCAGGGAATGGGATTCCTGGTTGGGGTGGATAATGGAAGAAAGCAGGAGAGTGTCCAGAACCGGATTGTCGAATTTAACCCCGGTCCGCGCCTCTTTCAGCTGCAGGCAGCGCATGTCGAAAGCTGCGTTATGGGCAACCAGCACCGCCCCCTCCACGAATTGGCGGAAATGGGGGAGCACCTGGTCGATGGTCGGTCTGCCGGCCACCATCTGTTCCGTGATGCCATGGATAGCCGAGGATTCCTCCGGAATAGTCCGCTGCGGGTCGATCAGCTGGTCGATCATCTCCTCACGTATCAGCTTGCCGTTGACGATCCGCACCGCCCCGATCTGGACGATCTCGTCTCCCGCCACCGGGTCGAGGCCGGTGGTCTCCGTATCGAAGGCCACGCAGGTCAGCCGGCGCAGAGGCTGTTCCCCCAGCTCTCCCGGGGCTTGATGATGGAACAGGTCGAACTCGTAGAAGGTCGGTCGGGATTCCCGTGCCTGCGGTTGTGGGGCGGAAGGCTCATCCTCCCTTGCCAGATCGGTCATGGGTGACGGGACCTCAGTATCGGCAGGCTGCGACGCGCACGTGTCGTCGATGGTCAGAACCAGCCCCGACATGTTGCGGCGGTCGCACAGGACGCACTCGTCATGTTGCCCGCAGTGGAAGCTGAACACCGGTGCCATGGAGATGTTCAGGGGGCACTCATCACCACGCTCCACCCTGAAGCGGGCGGTCAGGTCGGGCTGCCCGGCGGCCACCGCCCGCTGCAGCCGCTCGATCCCGGCTGCCATCTGCTCCCTCGGGATCACGCCGAACAGCGACCGCCCCAGTCCGATCCACCCCTCGTTCCGTCCCGCCAGTCCGGTGAACTTGTCCTGGGTCGACGCCTGCAGCAGCGTCTGGGCCTGCCGGTTGTAGAGGAGGATCTGGCCGTGGATATTGCAGACCAGCACACCGGCCGGCAGCTCCGACATCAGCGCCGCGAAGCGGTTGCGCTCTTCCAGCAGGTCCGCCCGGGCCTCGTAGGTTGCGCTCTCGATCTCCTGCTGCAGTTTCTGGTAGGCGTCCGCCGAGGCGTTGATGATTCCGGCCAG
>JAWDJY010000058.1:0-32358 GCA_032469775.1 Geobacteraceae bacterium
TGGTGGTGCTGATCGCGGCCAGGATGTTTCAGGGACAGGGGTACAGTGACAAGGGGCGCTGCATCTATCCGTTTATGCTCCTGCTGGCGGGCCTGTTGTGGGGCCTCCATCCTTTGCGGGTGGAGTCGGTGGTGTGGGTTTCGGAGCGCAAGGATGTGCTCAACGGTTTTTTCACCTTTACCGCGGTGCTGGCCTACCTGCGTTATGTCGAACGCCGTGGTTCGGGTGCTTCTGCTCGATCGTTTTATCTGCTCTCGCTGGCCCTTTTCGCCTGTTCGCTGATGTCGAAGTCGGTAACGGTGGTCCTGCCGCTGATGCTGCTGGTGCTGGACCGATATCCGCTGGGCCGCCTGCAACGTGAACAGCCTGGAGCGCTTGTCGTGGAAAAGCTTCCGTTTCTGGCGTTATCGGTTGTCAGTGCCGTATTGACGATTTACTTCGCTTCCCATAACAGCATGCTGGTGGCTCCGGAAACGTTTCCACTGCTGAAGCGGCTCATCGTGTCCGGCAATGCGATCATTGAGTACCTGCGGTTGATCTTCCTGCCTGTTGGCATCATTCACCTTTATCTGATCCCGCCCAGTCTGCCGGTTTCATATTATATCAAGGCTTTTTTTGCGGTCGTCCTGATATTTTTTGCGCTGACATCGGTGACAAAGCACCCCCGGTTCAGCTTTTCCCTGCTGCTGTTCCTGTTGCCACTGCTGCCGGTGCTGGCCTTTTTCCAGAATGGCGGCCAGGCGTTTGCCGCCCGATACACGTATCTGCCTTCGGTATCAATAGCCATTGTGACCGCCAGCCTGATCGGCGCCGGATTGCAGGCGGTTGCCGGTTCTGCTACGGCCAGCCGCCTGGCTGCTTCCGCTGCGGTGCTTGCAGTTGTGTCGTATGCCGGCGTCTCGTATTCGCTGACCGGAACCTGGAAGAACACCGCAACGCTCTGGTCGCGCTATATCGAGGTGCGTCCCATGGGCAGCGCATACTACTTTCGATCCTGTTACTACAAGGAAACGGGCGAGTATTCCGCAGCAGCCCGCGATTTGTCCGTGTCGATCGCAATGGCCGAGAATGCAGGCATGACCGAGGTGTTCAAGTTGTATGCCCTGCGTGGCGATGCGTATCTCAGGGGAGGGCGTTATGGTGAGGCGGTGCAGGACTTTTCGTCCGCAATTGCGCTTGCGCCACGTCCCGCCTTTTACTATTATCGTGGGCTTGCCAGGGAGGCGATGGGTGACAGGGATGCTGAACAGGATATGAAACAGGCAGCAGGCGAGGTTGGGCCGATCGAATGGTATGTGGAACCGGTGGTGAAATAGTTTTGGGGGCGGAGTTGTGACAACTGTTCGTTCCGTTTCGGTCAGGTCCGTTGCCATTGCAGCCGGGGTCATCTGCTTGCTTGTGTTTTTGCGTTCACTTTTCTGCGGTTTTGTCAATTTTGACGACCAGGAAAGCATTCTTGAGAATGTGGCCATCCGGGCACTAGATTCGAATCTGCTCATCAGTGCTTTCAGCACGTCAATGTTCGGCTTCTGGATGCCGCTTACCTGGGTATCCTATGCCGTGGACTACCATTTCTGGGGTCCAAATCCGGTTGGCTACCATCTGACCAACATTGTACTGCATGCAGTCAATACCGGACTGGTGGTGTTGGTGGCGGCCCGGCTCCTGAAGAATATCCGGGAAGCGGATGCCGAAGTTAATCAGGGATACCTCTATCCGGTGATGCTGCTGGCGGCAGGACTGTTGTGGGGTATCCATCCACTGCGGGTGGAGTCGGTGGTCTGGGTGACCGAGCGCAAGGACGTGCTTAATGGCCTGTTCGCCCTTTCTTCGGTGCTGGCATACCTTCGTTATGCAGAGAGAACCGGTTCGGGAAAGCCTGGCTGGCCATCCTACATGGTTTCATTGGTGTTGTTTGCCTGCTCCCTGATGGCCAAACCGGTAACTGTGGTGCTGCCGCTGATGCTGCTGGTGCTGGATCAATTTCCACTGGGGCGGTTGCGTCGTGGGGGCATAACCCCGATCCTGCTGGAAAAAGTGCCGTTTCTGCTGCTCTCAGCCGCGCTCTCCTTTCTTACGCTGCGGACAGCGGTGGAAAAGGACCTGCTGGTGGCCGTGGATCGGCTTTCCATCGGAGAGAGGTTCCTGGTCGCCGGGAACGCACTGTTCGAGTACCTGCGGATGTTCGTGTTGCCGGTCGGCATACTGCCGCTCCATCCCATGCCGTACCCGCTGCCGCTATCCTATTTCGTCACCTCAGCGGCCTCGCTGCTGCTGTTATGCTATTCTGTACATGCCGCCCGGCGCTCGATGGCCTTGCCGGCCGTACTGCTGCTTTTTCTGCTGCCGCTGCTGCCGGTACTCGGATTTCTCCAGAACGGCCAGCAGGCTTTTGCCGCCCGTTATACCTATCTTCCCTGCTGTGTGGCCACTATCGCCGTGGCAGCGTTGTTCCCGGCCGCCTGCCGTGAGCTGGGGTGGGCCCGTTTGCGCTATGGCGCACTGGCTCTTGTAGCTGTGATGCTGGTCCTGGCAGGCTTGACCCAACTGGAGATCGGGGTCTGGAAAAACTCCGGCACTCTCTGGACAAGCGTGATCGAACGTTATCCGGTCAGTACGGCCTATAAATCGCGCGGTTCGTTCTACCTGATGGGTGGGCGTTATTCGGAGGCGGTCAGCGACTATACGGCTGCGATGGAGGTAGCTACAGGGCAGGAAAAACTGGAGATTTACAACCTGCTGGCCGGGCGGGCTATTGCATTGGGAAGCATGGGGCGCTTCGATGAATCGATCCGGGACTTCAACGCCGCCATCGACCTGTTCCCCCATCCGGCTTACTACTACAGCCGGGGGATCACGTTTGAAGCGATGGGACGTCCTAACGAGGCCCGGGCCGACCTGTTGCGCGCAGGCCCCGATCCGCCTCCGATCCGATGGTTCGTGTACGGTAAGGGATTAAGCCAATGAAGGGAAAGTCCTGCTACGGCCGGTTCCTGACGCTTGGCGCGCTAATGGCGGTCCTGGCCGCTCTGGCCGTTTTTTACCCGGCTACCGGCAATGATTTCGTCGATCTTGACGACCTGGGCTACATCGTCGCCAACCCGCATATCCGCACTTTCGATCTTCAGATGCTGGCGGACTCCTTTACCGGTTTTTTCGAGGCCAACTGGCATCCGTTGACCATGATTTCGCTGGCTCTTGATTTCCGTCTGTGGGGCATGGACCCCTTCGGATTCCACCTGACCAGCATTGTCATCCACTGCTGCAGTGTTTTTCTGGCCTGTTTCCTGGTTGCCGATCTTTTCAGGGAAGCCGGCTGCTTTCGGAGCGGGGCGGGCGAGGATAACGCGCAACTGTCACGAAACGGCGCAGCGGCAGCGATTGCCGCAGCGCTCTTTTTCGGGCTGCACCCGCTGCGGGTCGAGTCGGTGGCCTGGGTCAGCGAGCGCAAGGATGTTCTGTGCCTGTTCTTCATGATTTCCACCATGTGGTGGCATATCCGCCATGCCAGGCGGCAATTGCAGGTGCCAGAGGAACGCCCACGATTTTCCGGGGCGTACTGGATGGTGCAGCTGACGGCCTGTCTGGCGCTGCTGAGCAAGCCGGCTGCCGTCAGTCTGCCGCTGATCCTGCTGGTCATGGACTGGTATCCGCTGGGGAGGATTTCCGGCCGCGCCAGCCTGGTCCGGATGGTTGCCGAGAAGCTGCCGCTGATGGTGATGACGACAGGCGCTGCGCTGTTGACCGTGGCCGCCCAGCAATACGCGATATCGCGTGCGCCGGAGGTTGCGCCGCTGTCCCGTTTGCTGGTGGCCTGCAAGGCGCTGCTGTTCTATTTGTGGCAGACCTTGTGGCCGGTGGGACTGGCCCCGTTCTATCCCCATCCCGGAAACGTACATGCTACGGAATCAGCCGCTTACCTGCCGTATCTGCTGCTGGTGGCTGTCATATCTGCCATGGTTGCGTGGCGGGCCGCGATTGACCGTAAATGGGCGGCTCTCTGGCTGTATTACCTGGCCGTGCTGTTGCCGGTGCTGGGTATCATCCAGGTTGGAGGGCAGTGGATTGCCGACCGTTATACCTATCTGCCCGCGCTGGGGGTGTCGCTGTTATGGGGTGGCGGAGTTTTCCGCTGTGCGGAGCTGGTACGTCAGCAGGGCGGGAAGACGGCAGCCCTTGCGGTGATTGCGATCGCGATGCTGCAGCTTTCGGCATACACTGTCCAGACTTCGCGTATGATACAGGTCTGGCGCAACTCGGAAACCCTGGAGACCAGGGAGATCAGCCTGTTCCCGCACCAGGTGGGGGCGGCCTATTACTCACGGGCCAAGTTCCGTAATGAAAATGGGCGTTTCGCCGAGGCGCTGGCGGATATCGACGAGGCGCTGGTCATCGCCCGGCGCAAGCAGCTGCCGGATAAATTTTCCGCGATCCATATCGCCCGGGCCGATATCCTCAGGAACCTGGGACGGCCCGCGGAGGCGCTTGAGGCGGCGGAGTCCGCCATCAGAGAAAGTATCGGCCAACCGCCCGAGGCCTATGTCCGACTGCGTGAAGAGTTGGCAATACAGACAGAATCACCGAAGTGATGTCAATATTGAATGTGTCACGCCACGAGAGCGAGCCAATGAGCAATTCCCGCAAGGAACAGAAAGTTATCATTTGCGCACTATGCTGCTATGCGGTCTATCTCACTTTCGGCGTGATCCGGCATGAGGCCTGGCGCGATGAATGGCAGGCGATCAATATTGCCCGCAGTTTTACTTCGCTGCCGGACCTGTATGGCCGTTTGCGCTATGAAGGACACCCGGCGCTCTGGTTCCTGGCGATCCGATCTGTGTGGGAGGTTTATCCCGCACTGATTTCGGTTCAGATCCTGAACGGGCTGTTCGCTGTTACAGCTGGCGCCCTGGTAGCCTTCTTTTCACCGTGGCCGCTCTGGCTGAGGCTTCTGGCTGCCTTCACCGGTCCGGCCGCCTGGGAATACTCGATCAAGGCCCGTGGCTATGGCCTTGGCTGGCTGCTTGTCGTGATCCTGGCACTGCTTTTACGCAGGCCGGAAAGTCGTGCCAAGCCTTGGCTCGTGGTGCTTCTTGCGATACTGTGCCTCAATACGACTGTTTTTTCGGGGATAATTGCCTTTGCTCTTGTAGCGGGCTGGTTATGGAATGCCGTTTGCGGGAAGCGACTGCGTGAGTGCCTTGCACCGATGTCTCTGTTGACTGCGGCTTCTCTGGTGACGCTGCTGCTTGCGCGTCCACCCGTGGGGGCTGCACTGGGATTGACGCCGGAAAAGGTCGTCAACGATGGTGTCGTGGCGCTGGGCACAATGTTTGCCGTTGCATTGCTCCCTTGTCACGGGCTGCCCTGGGACTACCTGGCATACGTTGCCGCCGCTGCGGCAATCATGGTTGTCTTCTGTTTCCGAGACCTGTGCTCAGGTTCTCCGGCGCGTGTGGCGCTAGCCTGCGGCTGGGTTGCATGCGTGCTGTTCGTCGTCTACAAGAGCGGTGTCCAGCCCTGGTATCTCTGGCATGTATTTCTGCTGCCGTTTGCCGTTTCGATCGCGTTCGAGCACAGAAAAGCGTTGCCGGGTTCGGGTCTGGTGGTTTTGGCGCTGCTGGCCGTTCCGGGGCTCAATGCCGGCATTCGGGAATACCTGCACGACCGGGCGACGGTCTATTCCGCTGCAAAGTCGGCTGCCGAAGGGATCAGGGGCGCCGGGTTGTCAGACCTCCCTGTAGTTGTTTACCCGGATTATTTTATAGCATCGCTGTCCGGATATCTCGACAAGCCGATCTACGAAGGGGCGTGCCGTGGACCGGAAAGCTATGTGCTCTGGCTGTACAAGCGTGCCGGCGAATCCGAGTCGTTCAAATGCGCGGTAGATCTGGCACACAGGAATCCTGCGCGTAAGAGTCTGTTTTCTCACCCTGATATGCTGAGGGAGGATGCAATCAGCGAGCTTTCCACACGGTATGGTGTCAGTATTTCAGCTGTCGGCACTTATCTGGCTGATGCTGGTACGGACTACCGTTTCGGCACCGAAGAGCATTTCAATCTCTATCTTCTGACGGTGAGGCCATGAGAGAGTGCATGAAAACAAACAATCGAGTACTGATTTCAGCAGCGGTGTCAGCCGGTCTGATTTGCCTGCTGGTCTATCTGCGAACGCTTGGGTTTGATTTTGTAAGGATGGACGACACTGATTACGTCATAGAGAATCAGTACATCCGCAACCTCGACCGGGACTTCTTTCAGTGGGCCTTTACCACGGCTCCTTTTGATTTGTGGATGCCGCTGACCTGGCTGTCTTTCGCCGTTGATTATCATTTCTGGATGCTGAATCCTTCTGGATTCCACCTGACCAACATAGTGCTTCACGCGGCAAATGCCGGACTGGTGGTGCTGATCGCCGACAGGGTCTTAAAAATGGCATGGTCAGAAGAGGAGGGCGAATGCCGGTATTTCGCGACACTATTGCTGGCGGGCTTGTTGTGGGGAATTCATCCCCTGCGGGTTGAGTCGGTGGCCTGGGTGGCGGAACGGAAGGATGTGCTGAACGGTGTTTTTACGCTGGGGTCTGTGCTGGCCTATCTGTGTTACACGGAGAAAAACACTGAAAAGGCGCGGGCGTGGCCATCCTACCTGTTGTCGCTGTTCTTGTTCGTCTGCTCTCTGATGGCCAAACCGGTCAGCGTGGTTATTCCGTTCATGCTGCTGGTGATGGACTGGTTTCCTCTGCAGCGTTTGAACAGGAATAACGTATGCCAGCTTGTTGTAGAAAAGCTTCCGTTCCTGGTTTTCTCTGTTGCGGCCGCACTGATGACTTTCAAGTTCGGGGCGGAAAACAGGCTGCTGATTTCCGCCGAAAATCTGCCGTTCCTGTATCGGATCGTGATAGCTGGAAATGCACTGCTGGAATACTACCGCCTGATGCTTGTTCCTGTCGGTATTCTGCCGCTGTTCGTGCTGCCCAACCCGATCCCATACAGCTATGCATTCAAGGCTTTTGCCGCCTTTGCCGTGACAGTGGCGTTTCTGGTCTATTGGCGTAAACAGCAGGCTGTGGCTGCGACCTGGCTGCTATTCGTTCTGCCGATGATCCTGGTTTCCGGATTGCTGCAGAACGGCATGCAGGCCCTGGCCGCCCGCTATACCTACCTTTCCGCCGTTCCAGTCAGTATTGCAACTGCTGCGCTGGCTGCCTGCATTTTAAAAAGCGTCCCGGTCCGGCATTTGCATCTGCTCCGATGCCTGCTGCCGGTTACTTTGTTTTGCCTGCTTCTGTTTTATGGCGTAATGACCTGGCGCCTGACCGGTGTCTGGAAGGATACGGCTTCCTACTGGTCGCGCGTGATTGATCTTGCGCCGGAATCATATCCGCTGGCTCGTCTGGCCAGAGGCAGGTTCTATTATGATACCGGCAGGCTTGACGAAGCGATCAGGGATCTCACGGTGATCATAGAGGCGGAAAAAGGTGAGGGGATACCGAAAGCCGACAACGTGATCGCGTTGCGGGGGGAAATCCATGCAAAGATGGGGCGTAATCAGGAGGCGCTTGCTGATTACGATTACGCCATATCAGTGTATCCCGATCCGGCCTACCTGACGTCCCGGGCAAAGCTGCTGGAAAAACTGGGTCGCGCGACGGAAACCAAAAATGAGTCCAGATGAATTTGCGTGTGTTGCACTCATGGAGCCGGATACCGGGTTCATGTGGTAATGCAGCATTCCGATGTGATTATTTCCTGATACGAGTTCGATTACATGCAACGTAAAATGAACAGCCGCCCGTCATGACTCTACGGACGCTTTTTTCTGCCGGAATATTTCTCGGTTCGTTTCTTCTGTTTCAGCTCCAGCTCCTTACCGGCAAGCTTTTGCTGCCGGGATTCGGAGGCGACCCGCTGGTGTGGAACAGCTGCATCCTGTTCTTTCAGGCAGTGCTGCTGGCTGGGTATATTTACGCCCACGGCGTTACGTCGCTATGTGCCAAATATCAGCGCCTGCTGCATGTAGTGCTTCTGCTGTGTTCTTTCCCGCTGCTTCTCGGTTTCTTTCCGGCAGGCTGGAAACCTGCTGACGGTCACGTTTCTCCTTTGGAAATCATGCAGCTGCTTGGTTCTGCAATCGGATTGCCATACCTTCTGCTGTCTGCCTCGGCGCCACTGCTGCAGTCCTGGCATGTCCAGCGATTCCCGGGTATTTCTCCCTGGCCGCTCTATGCGATTTCCAACGGCGCATCTCTTCTGGCGCTGGTGTCGTACCCGCTACTGGTTGAACCCCTGCTAACACTTTCAGCTCAGAGTCTGGCATGGAAGTGGGGATTCGGGTTCTATATAATCCTCTGTGGCTGTTGTGCGCTTGCTGTCCGGACAGAACGCGACAACGTCGCCTGCAAGATCACCGAAGACTCTCATGGAATTTTTACACCTGTCCCGATTTCGACCCTAAACCTGCTGCTGTGGTTCCTGCTTTCCGCGTGCGGTTCCGCAATGCTGCTGGTGGTGACCAACGACCTCAGTACCTCGATCGCTCCGGTACCACTGATATGGATGATGCCGTTGGCGGTATACCTGTTGACTTTCATTGTCTGCTTTGCCAGGACAAGATCGTATAGTCGTGTTGTATGGGGTATTGTCCTGGTCTTTTCAGTATCATGCCTATTCGCCTTCAGGATCCTGGCAATACCGGTGATGCCGGTCTGGCAGATACTGCTCAACCTTTTGATGCTGGCCGGATCTTGCATGTTTCTGCATGGAGAGCTGGTGAGCTTGCGTCCGGATCGTCGGCGACTTACGGTATTCTATCTCTCGATAACGGCGGGAGGCGCACTCGGCTCAGCTTTCCTGACCCTGGCGGCTCCGGTGCTGTTCAGTCGCGTGCTGGGCCTGCCGGTTGTTCTGGCAGTGTCCTGTGTTGCCTTAATACTTTCATTCATCAGGCCTGTTGGCAGAAAAACTTCATCCGGTGAAATGCTACTGTGATTACAACGATTCCGACAAAAAACTGCTTTACATGACTCATGCTGCTATGGCATCTTTGACTTTCATTAATAATTTGCCGATTCCTTGAGAGAGCCATATTTCAGCCACATGGGAACTAAATCATTCCGCATAACGGTCGTGCTGTTTGCCGCCATCTTCCTGACTTTTCTGGGAATGCGAATCTCCCTGCTTGAAAAGACCTCCCGTCCGAAAGCAAGGCCGAGGGCGGTTCTTACACTTACCGCAAAGATGTTGTCCGAAGCTGCTGCCGATTGCTCCGGCGGCATTTTGTCATTCGATATGGATTCTTTGGAACAGCCAAAGCAAACCCTGCCCGCGGAACATAAAACCATTCATCTCAAGTCACTAAAACATCCCCTGATATTCACGGTATTACAAGCTCCGCAAGACCGCTCGCCTCCCCACTGCTGATTTCAACTACCAGCATTTAGTCATGATTTTGCCTTCTGTTGTTTTCAGAAGACAAATGCAGCTGGTAGCGTATGTTTTCTGCGCCTGTTTCCAATGAGTTCCAGTCCTTTCATTCTCAAATGAAGTGGAGGTGAATTCATCAAATCCAGTTACGAGGACAAGCGTGTTGCATAATAGTTTCTTAAAACTATTTATTCCACATTTGGTGCTGCTCTGCATCGGTGGTTTATCAGGGCTGGTACTTGCATATATTCTGGATGGTGTGCAATGGGACTACTCGTCTGACCTGAAGAGTGCGCGAGATCTTGGCATAGTCAGTGAGGCAATTCTTAAGAACTATCCAAAGTCCAGGGATGTCCTGACGTATTTCTTTGTTTTGGTGCTTCCGGTCTCGGGAGCTCTTGCCGTCTGGTTGCCGTGGGGACTCAGGCAGCGCAGTATTCTTGCTGGTCTGATTTGTGAAACCGGCAACGACGATTTGCCGCAATCGCATCCTTGGAGGCCACTGTTCTTTTCGCTGGCAGCATTGCTGCTGGTGCTTTCCTTTTTTGATCTGAATCTGTTCTATGACGGGAAATGGAATCCGGTAGTCGGATCATGGCCGTTTCTTGGCGAAGAGGGTGTGTTTCTGGAGTGGACGCAGCGGATCCTGAATGGTGATGTGATGGGGAAGGATTTTCTGTGCGTCTACGGCCCACTGATGGTATACCCGCTGGTCCTGCTGCAGGACATTGCCGGCCCGCTGGTTTCCATGGGGCGCTGGTACGCATTCGCCCTCAACCTGACAGCCTACATGCTGCTGGCTTTTATTATCAGCCGCACTATCAGATCAACTTTCGTCGCTCTTCCGGCATTGCTCCTGATGGTACTTTTCTATCCTTGGATGATACACTCGGCCAATATGTCTCCATTACGGGTCGTTCTGGGGATGGTGCCACTGCTGTCCCTGCTGCGTTTCCGTGAGACAGGTAAAGAAGTGTGGATCGCCGCCGCAGGAGCCTGCTGCGGAGTTTCTTTCCTTTTCAGCCAGGAGGTCGGGGTTTGTGCGCTGCTTGCCTCGCTGGCCTTTGCCGGTTTCAGTTGCATCCGCGAGTGCGGTATTGCGATGGTTGTTCGCAGATCTGCTGTCCTGCTTGCCGGTTGGGCTGCGCTGCTGTTGCCCGCGATCGCCTATTTCACTGCCAAAGGTGCGTTACCACATTTTATTGAGGGTCTGACAGTTTATCCCCGTAACGCCATGCTTGGCTATGCAGGGCTGGTTTTTCCGTCTATTGCGGATGCCGTGAAATCACTGCACGTTCCGCTGGTCTTTGACAACTACTGGATAATCGGTACCTATGTGTTAGCTTCCATAGTATTGCTGATCCGCATCATTTTGGGATGCACCGATACCAGGACAGCCGTATTGGTGTTTATCCTGATCTTTGGATCATTGCACTTCAGATCTGCTTTGGGGCGCTCAAGCTGTTACGAGGCGTTTGTGGTGGCGCCGTCCGCATTCATGCTGCTGTTCATGGCTTTGGATTACTGCGTGTGCCGCTTGAATGGCAATCGAAACATTATCAGGATCTTCATGGTTATGCTGATGCTTGCCGTAATTTCAGCCGTGGCTGCCGGAATGAGCCATACCCGAAGCAATCTGGTCAGTTTCGGGAATATGTTTCTGGAAAAGAACAGATTCACCAGAATTATTCAATCACAGCTGATCGGAGTGGAAAGAGACGATGTGCGTCACCATCCCGGCACGTCGAAGGAAATCCAGTCGATCGCGGATTTCTTCCGCGCACATCCGACGCCCGATAACTATGTTTACTTCTTCCCCCAGGAACCGGCATACTATTTCATTTTCAATAAAAAGAACCCAACCCGTTATGCGACATCCTACCTTGCGGCAACATCTGAAATGCGTCGCGAACTGGTGGCGGATCTTGAGAAAAGAAAGCCGCTCTACGCGGTTTACAGCAGGTCCACCTGGCGTATCGACGGGATTCCGTCTTATGTCCAGGTTCCGGAAGTCTATGGTTATCTTGAGGCGAATTACGAAGTACTGCTTGATTACGGGGCGGTTGTATTCCTGAAGCGCAAGCAGGCGCATGGTTAGACCGCCTCCGGTTGTCATTCGCTGGAGTTGCCTGATTTGAATAATTCAGCTTTTAGATCCGGCCGTAATTTGTGACAATATTAACCGTTTCCTGTGCGGCTTCCAATGCGATAACAGCTGAGGGAGAGTGTGTATCGCTCCGATGCTGAGCGTCCGGAAGCATTCTACAGCGCGGTGTCTGATCAATAAGAGGAGCTGGCATGAAATCTCTTTCGATTGTAATTCCTGTCTACAATGCGGAAAAAAGCATTGCCGATCTCTGCCGGAAGCTGATTGCGCTTTTTGTGACAGACTTCAAACTGGAAATAGTACTGGTTAACGACTGCAGCACCGACCGTACCGATGAAATCTGTAAGCAGCTTCAGGCGGAGCATTCTGAAATAGTCCTGTACGCAAGGTTGTCACGGAACTTCGGTGAGCACAATGCCGTGATGGCCGGGTTGAACCAGACACATGGCGATTATGTGGTAATCATGGACGATGATTTCCAGAACCCACCAGAGGAAGTGCCCCGGCTCGTGGCAGAAGTAATGAAGGGTTATGACGTGGTCTACAGCCAATACCCACAAAAGAATGACAGCCTGTTCCGCAACCTGGGCAGTTACCTGAACGGCAGCATGGCCCGGGTGGTGCTGAACAAACCCGCCAACCTGTACCTGTCCAGCTTCAAGGCCATGAACCGTTTCCTGGTGAACGAGGTCATTGTCTATAAGACGCCCAATCCCTATCTGGACGCCATCATCCTGCGCATCACCAACAATATCGGTACGGTTGTGTCCCGCCACGACCGACGGCGCGATGGACGGTCCGGCTATACCCTGAAAAAACTGGCGGCGCTGTGGGGGGACATGATCGTGAGCTATTCACTGATACCGCTGCGGCTGCTGGCGGTGACCGGATTTATCCTGACCATGCTGGGAATGTATTCCGTGGCCGACCTGTTTGTCAGGGACATGCTTCCCCATATGATCGAGGCCTCCGAAATCGAGGAGCTGACCTCTGTCACCCTGTTCTTCAGGGGGTTCCAGCTGCTGGCAACCGGAATTCTGGGCGAGTATGTGGGGAGGATCTACCTGAAGCTCAACCAGGAACCGCAATTTATTATCAGGGAACTGATTACCGCCCGCCCTGAGCCGCGTGCATCCGAAAGGGGCAGTTATGGCGCGTAACCGAACGGTCGTTGGCTTGAACGCCGCAATCGCAATCCGGCCGGACGATGCCTGGGCGGTTGCTGTTTCGCGATGCAGTGAATCGGCGCTGCACGATGGCGATTTCGTGGCCGAATGGATCACCGATGTCCGGCAGAAGGCCTCCCTGAACTCGATGCTGGTGTCGCTGGATGCAATCGATGGCTGGAATCGGGAATCATACACCGGTAACATCGAACACAGGAGTGGACGTTTTTTCAGCGTGATCGGAATCCATTGCAGGCACCGCGCCGACCGCGCTGAGCTGGAGTGGGACCAGCCGATCATAGAGCAACCCGAAACCGGCATCCTCGGCATCCTGGCCAAGCCTATCAACGGCATTCTCCACTTTTGCCTGCAGGCCAAGGAGGAGCCCGGCAACATCGGTGCGGTCCAGCTTTCTCCTACGCTTCAGGCCACTTACAGCAACTATACCGGTGCTCATGGCGGATCTGCTCCGCTGTTCCTGGAACAGTTCATGCCGGATTCGACCGGGCGAATCATCTTTGCGCGGATGCAGACCGAAGACGGTGGCCGTTTCCTGTATAAATCCAACCGGAACATGATCGTTGCGGTCGGAGACGATTTTCCCCTTGATCTTCCGGAGGGCTTCATCTGGTTGAGCCTGCGGCAGATAGCAGGTCTGATTGAACGGGAAAATCTGGTCAATGCCTGTACGCGCAGTATCCTGTCAAGCCTGGTCTTTGCCGCGGGCCGGATAGGCGATTTGCTGCCGGCCGGAAAGCGATCCCTGAGGCATCCCGGCGCAGACGATCCCGAAGGGTTATGGTCGACACTCCAGTGGCTCGATGACCGGAGAGCGGCAAACCACATGCTGGCGAGCCGCATCGGTCTGAACGACCTGCTGGAATGGGAGATTGACGGCAAAGGCTTTTTTTCGCATCGGGAAAAGCGCTTCTTCAGGATAGTGGGACTAAAGGTCTCTTCCGGGACCCGTGAAACCAGCAACTGGGGCCAGCCGATCATCGAGAACCTCGCGGCCGGCATCATCGGGCTGCTGGTCAGAAATGGCGTCAACGGCATCGAGATGCTGATGCAGGCCAAGGCTGAAGTCGGCAACCGCAGCACGGTGCAGTTGGGGCCTACGGTCCAGTTTACCCAGGGGAATTACGAGGGGAGCAGGAAGCTCTCCAAGCCCTTCCTCTATGATGAGTTCCGGGAACCTCTCAACTTCAGGCAGGTGCACGAGAGCCGGCAGACGGAAGAAGGTGCGCGTTTTTACCGCGAGTACCACCTGCACCGCATTCTGATGCTGCCGGATGGAACCGCACTTGACCTTCCGCCTGATTACCGCTGGCTGCCGCTGGAACAGGTCATGTTCCTGCTGCACCTTGGTGAACAGGTAAACTCCTGTGCACGGAGCATCCTGTCTTGCCTGTTGTGACTAACGAAGGCATGGTCAGGGTCGCAATCCTGGGATGCTCCGATATTGCCAGGCGAAAGTTCCTGCCTGCTCTGTCACGGAGCGGCCAGGCCCGCCTTGCGGCGCTGGGGAGCCGGCTGGTTGATGAAAGCGCAGCTTCACTTGCGGCCGTGGCGCAGGCGCCGCTGATGTCATATGAAGAGGTCATTCGTGATCCTGCCATCGATCTGGTTTATATCTCACTGCCCAATCATCTTCACGAGATCTGGAGCATAAGAGCGTTGGAGCAGGGCAAACACGTGCTCTGCGAAAAACCGCTCGGACTTGACGCCGCATCGGTCAGGCGCATGCTGGGGGCAGCAGAAAGTAGCGGCAGACTCCTCTACGAGAACCTGATGTATCTGCGGCATCCCCAGCACGCGGCTGTCAAGGTGCTGGTCGAGGCGGGGCATATTGGACGCCTGCTCTCCCTGCGGAGCGAATTCGCCTTTCCCGGGCCGGCTGCCGGCGATTTCAGGCTGGACCCGGCCATGGGGGGCGGGGCGTTCCACGACATGAACCGTTACCCGCTGAGCGCGGCACTGTACTTCCTGACCGGAAAATCGCATCGCTTTATCCGAGGTGGCGCGCAGGTGCGGGAGGGGCTGAACCTGTCGCTTTGGGCCGAATCGCAAACCGATGCCGGGGAGGAGTTCTCCTTTCAGGTCGCATTCGGGCAGCGCTACCGCTCCTTCTACCAGATCAGCGGTGAGCGCGGTGTGATACGGGTCGAGCGGGCCTATACCACCCCCTCCGATATGGAAAACAGGATCTTCGTAACGGTTGAGGGGCGGGACGAGTCTTTCAGTGTGCCTCCCGACGACCATTTTCTGGGCACCATCGAGCATGTCTGCAGCCTGGTCCGCGGCGGCCACTGGGATGCCGAGCATGAACAGACCGGAAAGCTGGCCGCTCTGGCCGACATGTTCCAGGATAAATGTATCAGGGAGGAACCGGCACATGACGACTGAAACATCACAAATCCGCTACTGGGACTATCTTGCCGGATATTCGTCCCACCGCGACGACTACCTGCGCGCGGTTGAGGAGGTGTTCTCTTCCGGTCGCCTGATCCTCGGTCAGCAGGTGGCCACCTTTGAGGAACGCTTGGCGGAGTATTGCGGCGTCTGCTCAGCCGTAGGGGTCAACTCCTGCACCGATGCCATTTTCCTGGCACTGAAGGCGCTTGACATCGGCGCTGGCGACGAGGTGATCACGGTGTCGAATACGGCGGTGCCTACCGTGGCAGCGATCCGTGCTGCCGGCGCAGTGCCGGTGTTCGTGGATGTTGAGGAAGATACGTTCCTGATGGATGTGACCGTGGTCGCGGAAAAACTGAGCGACCGTACCCGCTGCATCGTGCCGGTGCATCTCTGCGGCCAGATGGTGGATATGGATCCTCTGCTGGATCTGGCCCGGCGTAACGATCTTCGCATTGTCGAGGACTGTGCCCAGGCCTGCGGCGCCACATATCGCGGCAAACGGGCCGGTTCCCTGGGGGACGCGGGGGCCTTTTCCTTCTACCCGACCAAGATACTGGGCGCCTTCGGCGACGGGGGCGCGGTGACAGCATCCGCTCCCGAACTGGCGGCCCGTCTGAAACGGTTGCGTATGTACGGGATGGAAACAGGCTATTACTCCGAGGAGGAGGGGTACAATTCCAGGCTGGATGAGGTGCAGGCCGCCATCCTCAATTTCAGGCTGCCGCTTGTGGATGTGGCGGTGGAGCTTCGTCGCCGCATCGCCGGCATCTACGATCAGGGGTTGGCGGGAGTTGACGGCATTGCTCTCCCGGCAGTTCGCGAGGGGAATACTCACCAGTATTATCTCTACACCATCCGGACCGAGCGACGTGACGCCTTGATGGCTTTCCTGGCGGAGCAGGGAGTCGAGTCCAGGATCAACTACCCCTGGCCGGTTCACCTGATGCGAGGTTACAGTTTTCTCGGCGGTCGTGAGGGGGATCTGCCGGTGACCGAACGATTGGCTAAAACGATCCTTTCGTTGCCCATCTACCCGGAGATGCCGTTGGAGGATGCTCTGCGTGTGGTAGATTTGGTACGCCGGTTTTTCCGGAATTCCTGATGAATCCGGCCGAATACAGACGCATGTTTGAAAGCGAGGATTCCCACTGGTGGTATGTGGGGCTGCATGAGCTGATCCTGCGGCATGTCGCGGATGAGGCCGGGCGGCTTGGCCGCCGGCCGCGGATTCTCGATGCGGGCTGCGGCACTGGAAGGCTGTGTCAACTGATGTCTTCGTATGGCGATGTGGACGGGGTGGACGCATCGCAGGATGCGCTGGATTGCTGCCGCGAGCGGGGAGTGCCGGCGACCCGTTGCGACCTGAATGATCTGGAAACGGAGCCGGACAGCTACGATATCATCACTTCGATCGACGTGCTATACCATCGTGGCATACGTGACGATGTTTCGGTCATGGAGAAACTGCGCACCGGGCTCAGGCCGGGAGGGATGCTGATTCTGAACCTGGTGGCGCATGAGTTTCTGCGCAGCACCCATGATGTCGCCGTTCATACCAGGGAGCGCTATACCATCAGAATGCTTACGGAACGACTGGAAAGAGCCGGCTTCGAAAATGTCCGGATCACCTATCGGGTGTCATTGCTGTTTCCGCTGATTGCCGCCTACCGGATACTGGCAGGCAAATTTGCCAGCCGGAACGTGGAAGTCGCCGATGTCGCTTCCGATGTTTCGCTGCCTCATCCGTTGGTGAACGGACTGCTGTTGACATCGTTGCGTCTGGAAAACCGCCTGCTTGCAACCGGAGCGACCCTGCCTTCGGGCTCTTCACTCTTTGCAGTGGCACGAAAGCCTGCTGGTGGGCGTCATGCAGCCTGATCCGCGCCGTATCCTGCTGATCCGCCCGCCCGATCCGCTCCAGGAGTCGGCGCTTTTGTCCCATACCCGTCCCATGAACCTGGCCTATCTTGCCGCCGCTTTGCGCAGTTCCGGATTCGAAGTCGCAATTGCCGATTACGAGACTACTCCCTACGGCAGTGCTGTCCTCAAGCAGCTCCTGGACATTTTTACACCCGCTGTTGTCGGTGTGACCGCTATGACGCCGACCATTACCAGTGCGGCCATGGTGGCCGGGGAAGTCAAGCGTTTGTGTTCCGCCATTGTCACCGTGGTGGGGGGATCCCATGCCAGCGCGTTGCCGGAACAGACTCTGAAGCAGTTTCCCTCATTTGACTATGTGGTGGCGGGAGAGGGGGAGGTCACACTGACCGAACTCTGCCTCAGGCTGCGGGATGGCGGTGGAAGCCGTGACATCGCCGGTCTCGCATTCAGTGAAAACGGCGCAGTGACCCTGACGGAACCGCGCTCGCTGGTTGCGGACCTGGATTCGATCCCCTTTCCGGCGCGGGACTTGATCGACTATACACGACAGGCCGGACATTCCAGCAGGGGCTTTTCCAACACCCTGCATTCGACCGAGCTGTTCACTTCTCGTGGTTGCCCGGTGGGCTGCTCCTTCTGCGCAATCCAGGCCACTTTCGGCCGCAGTGTCCGCTTCCGCGATCCGGCCCGGATCGAGGAAGAGGTCAGCCGCATGGTTCGTGAACATCATTTCAACCATGTGGTCATCGCCGATGACACCTTTACGCTGCAGCCGGGGCGCGCTGCGGCGATCTGCGAGATCCTGGGGCGCAGCAACATCGCTTCCTGGAATTGCGACACGAGGGTAAACACTGTTACTCCGGAACTGCTCAGGCTGATGAAACAGAGCGGCTGCGGCAAGGTGGCCTTCGGCGTGGAGTCCGGAAGCCAGCGTATGCTGGATGTGATGGGCAAGGGGGTGCGGGTGGAACAGGTGCGCAATGCTGTGAACTGGGCCAAAGCTGCCGGAATTCCCCATATCGAGGGGAATTTCATCATCGGCAGCGACCCGTCGGAAACGCTTGAGGAACTTGACATGACCCGCGAACTGATCTGTTCGCTTCCATGGACCTTCGTGTCGGTGGCGATTGTCGTCCCTTATCCCGGCACGCCGCTGCGCGAACGGATGCTGGCGGCAGGACTGATCGAAAATCAGACCGGGTGGGAAGAGTACGTGATATTCGGCAAACGCCCCGGCTGGCGCACCGAGCATTTCAACGCCGACCAGCTGCTGCAGCAGCAGCGTTCGCTGACCCGGTCGTTCTATCTGCGTCCAGCCTACATCGCTGCGAGGCTGGCCTCGATCCGTTCCTGGAGCGAGCTGCGCTACTGGGCGACCGCGGGACTCTCATATCTGAAGTGGTATGCAACCGGAAAGGCCTGAACACGAATGAACCGGCTCACCAACATCCTCAGCGGACGGGGCTGGCATGACCTGGTCCTGTTCGTCGTGTCAGCGGGGTTGTACAGCCCTTCACTGATGAACGGATTTGTCGGTGATGACTACATCTACTTCATCGGGAACCGCTACATCAGTACATTTGATGTTAAAACCATACTCATGCATGGCGCCATAGGCTATGATTACTGCCCCCTGCGGGATCTTAGTCTTGCAATTGACTACCTGGCCTGGGGAGAGAATCCGTTCGGATTTCACCTTACAAACCTTGTTCTTTACGGAATCACCGTTGTCGCGGTTAAATATCTGTTCGTACGGTTTTCGGAGCTGCTTCAGGACGGTTTGGCGACTCCGGAGGAAGCGGACGCATCCGGGACCGGGGCCTTTCTGGCTGCAATGCTGTTCGCGATCCACCCGATACACCGGGAGGTGGTATACGCTGTCCATAACCGGGGAGCGTTGCTGACGACCCTGTTCTGCATCTTTTCCTGTCTGGCTTTCATAAGTTTCCTGCGGCTTGACCGCTCCCCCCCCCGGTATTATGCCGCCGCATTCCTCTGGTGCGTCTGTGCTTTCATGTCGCGTGAATACGGATTGATCCTTCCCCTGGTACTGCTGTTGCTGGTTGCTTTTCACCAGCCGTCGCGCAATTTGCGCCGATACCTGAGCTTGACTCCGTTTTTCATGGCCGGCGCACTGTTCTATTGCATCTTCAGGCATTATGCAGTTGACGCCTGTTATGTCATGCCATCGTCCGAGCCGTTACTGCGGGATCTGTTTGCGAAGCTGGTGGTCGTTTTCAAGATAATTGTCTACTATCCGGCGAGCATGTTTGCACTGGATTTGCCTGTTAATGCCTATTTTGACCCGGGTTCCAAAACAATTGCATTTGTCTCTTTTTTGGTTGTAGCAGTCTTGACTTGTATTGCGTATGCGGTGCGTCGCCGACATCCGGGCTTGCTTTTTGCGTTGCTTCTCTATCTGGCATGCCTGATTCCGGTAATGAATTTTTTCAATACCGATCCGGTGGTTTCTGATCGGTACGCATATCTGCCGGGATTGGGGATTTTCTTTGCCATAAAAGCCATTCCATACCAGTCGTGGAAGAGATATATTCCTGTGATATGCCTGATATTGATCTCTGTCTGGGTTGTGGCAACTTATAAATTCATGGCGTGCTGGAAGGACGATGCTGCTTACAGGAAGCGGTTCTCGCCCACTGCACCGACAGGTTGCAGGCAGTGAGGTGTTCGGGATTGGTTGCCAGGGCGCATCTGCAGAACATGCCTTCATCCGATTCCAGTAAATGAAAGTTCAGGCCAGTTCACATTACAACCGGTGCATATGGATAAAAAATTTAGCCTGACATTAACTGACAGAAAGGCATCCGGCTTTCTGGCCATGCTGACTCTGATCTGCTTCTTGCCCTTGGTAGACAAGGCATTTAATATTGATGAGCCTATGTATATCTGGGCCGCCAGGCATATCCGGCAGAATCCGTTGGATTTTTACGGATTCATGGTGAACTGGGACGGAATTTCCCAGCCGATGTCGGAATTAATGCAGAATCCGCCGCTCAGCTCCTATTATCTGGCGTTGCTGGCAGGCTTTTTCGGCTGGAACGAGTCCCTGCTGCATAGCGGGTTTGTTGTCACGGGGATGGCTGTAATCTGGGGGACCTACCGCCTGGCTCGAGATATGTCATACACTCCCTTGCAAGGGTTGTTCGCTGCACTTGTAGTGTTCTGTACCCCGGCCTATTTCATACTGGCAAATTATGTGACTTGCGACATGTCCATGCTGGCTGCATGGATCTGGGCGGTCATCCTGTGGCGGCGCGCTATGCTGGCGGACGACTTCCGGCTGTATCTGCTGAGCAGCCTGCTGATATCCGTTGCCGCACTTACCAAATATTTCGGTATTGCTCTTATTCCCCTGTTACTGGTTTATTCCCTTGCCGTCCGGCGCCGCGCCGGGATATGGGTTTTAGCCCTGCTTGTACCCGCAGGCGTTTTGCTGGCCTACCAGCTGATTACCATTAATCTTTACGGCAAGGGGTTGCTTTCGGGTGCCGCTATGTATGCAACCGGATTGCGGATTGGCAGCGGTCTGATCCCAAAAACTCTTGCAGGATTTGCTTTTGTTGGTGGCGGTCTGGTGAGCGTGATTTTCTCAATGCTGGCTGTTACGGATAGGCGTGGAGCGATTTCTGGCCTTGTCTCATCAGTTATGCTTCTTGTACTTCTTCTGATAGGGCAGGATAGTGTTTTAGCCTTATATTCAAGGTCTTCTGCCGGCTACTTGATCCAAACAGCTGTCATGGCGACTGCTGGCGCGGGATTGATGGTTCTGGCGATAATGAGCATGTGGCGGAAGCGTGACGCAGATTCACTGTTGCTGTTGTGCTGGATTATCGGTACGTTCGTATTTACCTGTTATGTGAACTGGACGATCAGCGCCCGCAATATACTTCCGATGGCACCCGCTGCAGGTTTGCTGCTTGCCGGCCGGATCGCGGTTGATGATGAAACCGGCTCTTTCAAATGGTCAGACAGTTGGGCAGTGGTGTCTCTGGTGCCTGCTCTTTTGGTATCGATTCTGGTGGCTCGGGCAGATTACCATCATGCCGGCAGCGCCCGCAAGGCGGCCGGCATGATGATGCAGGATTTATCAGGTCTGCAGCGTAACATCTGGTTTCAGGGACACTGGGGGTTTCAATATTATATGGAACTTCTGGAAGCGAGGCCGTTCGACATCCGGAATTCTACTGTGGGTGCAGGCGATATTATGATTATACCGGGCAATAACAGCAATACCGCTGCGCTGGCGGATGAACTGTCCTCAATGCTGAGGAGCTACTCTTATAGTTCGGTGTGCTGTCTGACAACAATGAATGCAGGGGTTGGCGCCGGATTTTACTCGGATGACTGGGGGGGGCTGCCGTTTGTTTTCGGTCCGGCACCTGAAGAATCGTATCGGGTTTATCTTCTTCATTAGGGCTCTGGCTGGTTGAACGGCTGCCTTGCTTTTCTCATTTTTTCATGCTGATTGCCCGTTCCAGATTTTTTTGTGCTTCCATATAGTCCGGTTTCAGTCTTAAAGCGTTACGGAACTCGATGATGGCCTCATCAACTCTGCCCAGTTCGGCTAATGTTATGCCCATGTTATTGTGGGTATCGGGGAACCCGGGACCGAAACTGATTGAGAGCCTGTAATGATTCAGGGCTTCTTCCAGCCTTCCCAGTTGGTGCAGCGCCAGAGCGATGTCGTAATGCGCCGATGCAGACCGGGGATCAACCCTCAGACCCAGCTTCAGGTATTCGACCGCTTCCTCCATCTGCCCCATGGTCGCGAGAAGATTGCCGAGATCGACGTAAGTCGATGCATTGTAAGGGTTAAGGACCATTGCCTTGTTGAATGCTTCGATGGCTTCAGTGTTCCTGCCAAGTCGTTTTAGCAGGTTCCCTTGTGAATATATGGCTCGATGAACCATGGTGCCTGGGTAGTTGACAGTTCGAAAAGCCTAAGTGCTTCCTGGTAATTCCCTTTTTTCATCTGGTCAATGGCAAGGATGTTGCTGGCAACATAGTTGCCATTTGTAACATTTGCGGCATGGTTGAAAAGTGTGGAAGAATCTTTCCAGAATGCCGTCTGCCGCCAGGTCAGGAAGGAACACGCAAAAAGAATTGCAAGTGATACCGCAATCAATGGTCTCCTTTCATTCATGCGGCTGTTCCAGAGATCGCTGATTCCCCAGGATAACATTATGAAAATACCGATCAGCGGAACGTATGTGTAACGGTCGGCCAGGGCATGCATGCCAACCCGAACGATACCGATGACAGGCAACATGGTGATCAGGTACCAGAGCCAGCCGACAATAAGATAAGGGTGCCTTTTATGTTCTCGATAGGAAAGTACCGTGACGGCCGCAATTACAATCACGCTGAGAAAGGGTTGCCAGGACGGTATCACATCCGGAAACGGGTAAAAGGGAGAAAGGCCGGCCGGATAGAACATTTTGCCAAGATATGCAACGTATGAGTTCAGGCTGTTTGAAATGCGATTCGAAATCGATGAAACGTTCAGCGGTGTCATGGCACCTGATTGGGCAACGACTGTTATCAGGCACGATGCAATTGCGAGTGCTGCGAATGGCAGTTTTTCCACCAGAAGACGTACTGCTGTCGGGCTTGCCTCCCCGGCATTAACTGTTTCCGTGCCCATGCCAGGCGTAATGACGCGCTGCAAGGGCCAGTAGTCCATCAGCAGCATGACCAGCGGCAGAGTCACCAGCATCGGTTTTGTCATCAAACCGAGTGAAAATGCTGCCAGTGCCATAAAATAACAGCGAACGCTGCGTTGCTTTGCATATCCGGAATAGAGAATAAGGGTCAGCAGCCAGAACAGCGTGCTGAGCACGTCCTTTCGCTCCGATATCCACGCTACGGACTCCACATGCAACGGGTGAAGGGCGAACAGCGCCGCAACCATGGCGCTCCTGTATGTGGCAGAAGACCGGCGTTGCAGAAAGAGGAACAGCAGGATGGAATTGAGCGTGTGCAGTGCGACATTTTCCAGGAGCATGGCCCCAGGCGACGGGCCGAACAGCTGGATATCCAGCATATAGGAAAGCCAGGTTAACGGATGCCAGTTGGCCATTGAAAGTGTGGAAAATGCCCAGACGATATTGCCCTGTGTGAGGCCTGCCAGAATGGTGGGGTTTTCCTGTACATAGACCGGGTCGTCGTAGAGCACGAAATCGTGTGTAACTACCTGACCATAGACCGCCAGGACTGCTATGGAGATTAGAAGCGGGAACAACATTCTGTGGAGCCGTTGTCGGCTGTTTTCTTGATTCAAGACGATCTCTCGGATTGTCAGGATAATTACCGGAGGCATTAAATATAATATTGCGCTGCGGGAGGGTAATTACATAAAGCTAACCCTGGTCGGGACGACAAGGTGTGTTAAAGCAAATGCCGATACTAATTTCAGTATCGGCATTTGCATATTTAAGTCAAAACAAGGATTTGTGTCCGGAATTACTTGATGCGAACACCGATGTCGTCACCAGCCAGTGTATCTGCACCTTTGGCTGTCTGGAAAATGCCATCCGGACCTGCGGAGAGAACCCAGACCGGAACAGGAGGAACTGTTGTTGTGTCATCAAGTCCGACACCGTCAACTATGTAAGGTTTTTCCCAAGGGTCTGCAGAAAGGCCGGGCATGTATGGCCCTTTCCAGGTGGTATTGGTGGCGTCATAAGTATCGGAATCTTTCTTTACTAAAGAATCTGCCAGAGAAACCGGGGATGTTGTTGTAAATCCAAGGCCGGCCAGTTCTGCAGGCTCAACAAAAGCAGTAGCCGGTGCCAGCCCATAGAGTACCGAAGCGTTGGTACCAATGGCACGCTGTGATGGCCATTTGCCTACATCCTTGCGAACCGCCAGCAACGCACTTTGAATTGATTTGCAGTCACCTTTGGCCTTGCTGATCTTCGACTCGTCAATCTGATTGAATATCATTGGCACCAGAACACCGGCTAGAATGGCAATAATTGCAGCTACAACAATTACCTCGATAAGTGTGAAACCCCTGCGGTTACGCAAATTCATTACAATAACCCTCCTCCAGATAGAATTGTATTACATTGATATCGTATACTGTCCCGGATAATAATATAAAAAATTAAAATGTCAACCTAACGTTCACATTTATAATTAAAAAATAGCTGGCTGAATCTAAAGCACAAGGTTTTTCCTGAGTGGACGTTGCATTCTGATCGAACATTATGACATACTGGCGCCTTGAAATTGTTGGCGTTTGTTTCCGGCTTGCCGTGAGCCAAAGAAAGGTCTGCTATCCAATGTGTAATAAATTTCTGATCAGTCTGTTGCTGGCGGTTGCAATTACAGTTGCGGCTGATATGACGTTCCCGGAATATTCATTCTGTGAAAGCCCGCCGGCATGCAAAACGCGTCTGGTGCTGCTTGGAACAGGTACTCCGCAGCCGGATCCCGACCGGTCAGGTTCATCGTCCGCCGTTGTTGTCAATGGCAGCGCTTACCTGGTAGATTTCGGGCCTGGCGTGGTTAGACGCGCAGCGGCAGCCATGATCGAAAAGGAGATCTCCGAACTGGATCCGGTCAATATTAAGGTTGTATTTCTTACCCATCTGCATTCGGACCATACCGCAGGTTATCCCGATCTGATCCTGACTCCATGGACCATGGGACGTATGAGCCCACTTGAGGTGTATGGCCCCACGGGGCTGAAATCCATGACAGACCACATTCTGGCCGCATATGCGGAGGATATAGCAATCCGCAGGGACGGAATGGAAAAGGAATCACCGGATGGCTGGAAGGTGAATGTCCATGAAATCAGGGCGGGGGTGGTGTACAGGGACGCCAATGTCACTGTAACCGCTTTTCCCACTAAACATGGCGACTGGAAGCAATCCTTCGGATATCGTTTTGATACAGTTGACAGAAGTGTCGTCTTTTCAGGCGACACAACCCCTGTTCAGGCCACTATTGATGCCTGTCGTGGGTGTGATGTGCTTGTACACGAGGCCCAAACCATGAAATTTGTCAATAACCCGATGCGTCCCAATTCTCAAGGATACAATATTCGTGCCTACGTATCGGAATATCATACTACCACGGAACAGTTGGTTTCGCTGGCCGGAAAGGCAAGGCCAAAGCTGTTGGTTCTCAACCATAATCCAATCACCCTGCGAGCAGGTAGCCGACCCCGCGCATCAACTCCAGACGATCTTCTGCGGGAGATGGCGCGTTACGAAGGAAAGGTGGTCGTTGGTCGGGATCTTGATATTTATTAGAGGAATAACTATTGCAAGAGCATTTATCTTTTGTTGATAAAGTCGTATGGAATTACACCTTTGTCGGTCTTTGGCCATATTCTTTTCAGCTATTTAACGGATTTCCGGCGTCTTGGTACGCCAAATAAAACATCAGGGAGAATGAAAGATAATGTCAAACCAAGATTATCAGAACGAGCAGATTTTGATAAACCGTAGAAATTTCATAAAGTATAGTGCGGTCGGTGCCGGTGCGGTTGCCGCAACCATGGCCCTTCCAGGATTTATGCTGGGTAATGCCGGTGCGGTAGATCAGGCTGACCTGCCGATGAAATACAAGGATTACAACGTGGTATTTGTAAGCTTCGATGCTCTTCAGGCTGCACATGTCGGTGCGCTTGGGTACCGTGCCAACGTTACTCCGACTATTGATGCCATGGCAAAGCAGGGATTTAACTTTGCGAAAAACATCTCGGTAGCTCCCTGGACAGTTCCAGCCTCCATGACATGGTTTACAGGTGTTTATCCTTCTGAACACCGTCTCACCAATAAATTTTCAGTGTTCAATCCGCCCAATAACAATGTGCTTTCCAACCTGAAAAAACTGTCACCGGAACTTGTCACCCTGGCCGAAGTACTAAAGCAGAATGGTTATGCTACCGGTGGTTTTACCGGCAATGCCGGTGTAAGCGGAGGGTTTGGGTATTCCCAGGGATTTGACGAATATTTCTTCGAAAAAGGCAAGTTCGGCAGCATGGGCGTAAGTATTCCCAAGGGGCTGGAATGGCTTCAGAAAAACAAGGACAAAAAGTTTTTCATGTTCCTTCACGGTTACGACATGCATGGCCAAAATGTCCCGGCTGAAGGTTTTGATTACCGCTTTGTTGAAAAAGGCTACGATAAAAAGTACACCGGTTCGGCTGCGGAGCAGGAATCGCTGCGTGAAGAGGGACTGGAAAAGGGTACCGTTGCTCTGCGCGACGCAGATGTCAGGTTCTGGCGTGCAATCTATGATGAAAAGATTCAGCGTACCGACGCCAGATTCAAGAAGTTCCTTGAGGAGTACGAGAAAATGGGGCTGATGGACAAGACTATCTTTGTTTTGACATCAGATCACGGTACAGAATTCCACGAGCACAAACGCTTCGATCATGGATTCAGTCTGTATGATGAACTTATTCACGTGCCACTGATAATCAAGTTGCCCAAGCAGAAGGCTGGCAAGCTTGTCAAGGATCAGGTCAGCAGCATAGATGTGATGCCGACCATACTGGACCTGCTTGACGTGAAATTGCCGGAAAAAGTTAAAAAGCAACTGCGCGGCGAGAGTCTTGTTCCCGGTCTTAAAGGCAGGGATGTGGCGAAGGACGTCTTCTTTGAGACTGATTACCGCCAGTACACCTACAAACGCGGCATTCAGACGAAAGATGGTTGGAAGTTGATCTATACTCTTGAGAATAAAAACAGGGAACTGTACAATTTGAATAAAGATCCGGGTGAAACCAGGAACCTTGTGGATCAGGAACCGAGAATCGCCTATGAGCTGGAGCAGAGAATCTTTGCCCACTTCAAGTCCATTGGCCATGATTTGAATGCCAAACAGTGGATTCCGGGTTTGAATCCTGTTTATGATTCGCAGGCCAAAGGAGTGTCAAAAAAATGATGAAGTTGGCTGGCGGCTGTTCAGGCGTTATTTGTCATGCCGTATTGACAGTCGTTATTGTTCTTGTAATGCATTGCAGCGCTGGTGCCGGAAGTACCAAAAATGCCGTGCCTCTTCCAGAGAGGCATGAGTATACCAACGTTATCATGATTTCTCTGGATATCCTTCGCTCCGATCATTTGGGCGCATACGGATATCAGAAGGGGACAAGTCCCAAGATCGACATGCTGGCGAGTCAGTCGGTTCTGTTTGAAAATGCAATCGCACACTCATATCTGACCCCGGTGGCTCAGATGAGTGTTTTTACCGGCCAGTATCCACGGATTCACGGCATGGTCTCATTTGAAGTAAACAAGGATGATGTTTCAAAGCGGACCCTGCCGGAAATCTTGAAGTATTACGGATATGAAACGGCTGCATTTGCAAGTTCCCCGGAATTCTTCATGCGCTATGACACGGAGTCCGGTAAAATCGTAAATCCGAAGGATATATTTTCCCGCTCCTTTAACTATTTCGGGCGTACACTGCCGGATGATACCGGCAGTGTACGGAGTAATCCCAGCGGTGCCCTGGATTGGCTTAAGGTTAATAAGGATAAAAAGTTCTTCCTCTGGATCGAGTCGGGTATGTTGCATCCTCCCTATTCCCAGACAGTCCCTTTGCCTTACAAAACTCGTTTCGATCCTCCCAAGTATACCCCCTTCTACGAGCAGTTTCCGATCCGCCTGGGACGCGAGGATATAGACAGGGGGGTGCCGACGGAAGTTCTTTTCCATATATACAAAGGGGACTATTACCTGGATTTTGAACCGATTCACCACCTTACAGATAATGATGTCAACTTCATAAACGGCCGTTATGATGCAGGCGTGTACTACACTGACATGTTTATCGGTGATCTGATGAGACAGCTGGACATGCTGAATCTGTCCGGTAAAACACTGGTGGTTTTTCATTCTATCCATGGCGAGAGTCTGGGGGAACACGGATATTTCTTCCACCATGATGTTTTCGATACTGAAGTAAAGACTGCTCTGATGTTCAGGCTCCCCGATAAGGGTCAGGCCGGTGCCAGAATTAAAAGACAGGTTCAAGGCATAGATATCATGCCGACCATTTTGGAGTACTTGCAGATACCGATCAATCATGAATCCCAGGGTAGCAGTCTCATGCCTCTGATAAATGGGGACGATGCCGGATTTAAAGGTTCGGAATATGCTTTTATAGATCGACTGCCCTGGTGGGAATACGTTCTCGGAGGATGGCATCTTGAACACCAGAGCGAACGGGAAGCCCAGTATACTCCTCTTGAAATGAAAAAAATGAATGACTACAAGATGCTGCTGCAGCAGAAGATCGGTGGCGGGCAATATCCTCCGCAATGTATTGCCATACGCACCAATCAATGGAAACTGTTTCTGAGAGATAAACGTGATCTGCTTGAAGATATCTCCTGGTGGAATTTCATTTCCGGTAAAAAGTTTCCGGTTGAATCCGTGGAACTCTACGATCTGGTTAAAGATCCTATGGAACAGAAAAATGTTGCCAGAGAACATCCTCAGGTCGTTGAAAAACTGAAGGCCAAACTGCTGGAATGGGACGCGTTGAATATTAAAAACCGGGCTTCTGTCCGTCAAGGCATGCCCTTGATTATTCCATACCCCTGACAATACGAAATAACTAAATGGATATTAATTCGGCAAGGTATTATTTTGCTGTCGTACTTACGACTGCATTAATCTCGTTTGCTTCTGCTCATGCTTCTGGTGCAACAGGGCCGATGCCCTATACCAATGAGGCTCTCGCCAGGCTTGACGATGCAATGGAAAAGATTCCTCCACCCAAGGAAATGAAGGGTGATGCTGATTACAGGGTTAAAACATACGTTTCCACATACCGGCAAATATTTTCGGCCGCCGGATTCGATTACGAGCGATCGGTCATGAGAATAATCAATGATATACAGTTTGACCGTTACAGGCTGAATAAGGCAACTATCCGGCTGAACGGATTGGCGCGGGAACTGCTGAGGCTGCATGTTACTAACGGCGTGCACCCCAAAAAATATCTGAATGAAGATTGTGCGGAACTGTTGCTGGAATTTAGAAATCTGATACTCAGTAATATGAAAAAATATGGCGGATGTTGACAGGTTATAATCACCTGTTGAAGATACATGTCAAGGGAGTACAGTAAAAACAATGAAAGCAAGATTTCTTGAAAGTAAGCGGTATCATCTGAGCATCGCCATGCTGTCGGTGGCTTTCTGTATTTGCCTGGAAACAAATGTTGTGGCAGCTGATTCTTCCTCCTTGAAACGGCATGAAAACACAAATGTTATTCTGGTGTCCCTGCAGTGCCTGCGGCCGGATCACCTGGGCGTTTACGGTTACAAGCGCGACACAAGTCCCAATATTGACCTGCTGTCAAAATCATCGGTTCTTTTTGATAACACGATTTCCCAGGCTAACCTTACGCCGGTCTCAATGATGAGTGTGCTGACCTCCCAATATCCGCGCGTGAATGGTATGATTGCATTTGATGCAGCCAAAGATGCGGTCCGGAGCAGGACATTGCCGGAAATACTGAAGTATTACGGCTACACAACCGCGGCTGTTTCCGGCTCGCCAGAATTCTTCATGCGATACGACACCGAATCCGGCACTGAGATTAAACTTGGAGATGTGTTCTCGCGCTCATTTGATTATTTCGGAAGGACTAGGCGGGGACTTGGCTCGTCGCTCAGGGTTGCCCCGACCGAGTCGCTGGATTGGATTCAGAGAAACAAGGACAAAAAGTTCTTCATGTGGATTGCCAGTGGTGTTATTCATGTACCGTATGCTGCCGGGATTCCAGCTGCTGACAAGACGTTTTTCGATTCCCCCGGGTATACACCGTTCTGGAGCAGGTTCCACTCCATACAGGCTGAAGAAGGTACCCCGGACGATACTACTTACGATGTGCTTATGCGGCTCTACCGCGATGAGTATTATCTCGGATTCAAACCCGTTCACCGTCTTACTCCCGCCGACAAGGACTATATCGTTTCCCGCTTCGATGCAGCCATACGGTATACTGACCGGTTTATAGGCCAGTTGGTAGAAACCCTTGACAGGACAGGCCTGTCCAGTAATACGGTACTGATCATCCATTCGATCCATGGTGAGGATCTTGGTGAAAGAGGTACCTATGTCCATTATGATCTTTCCGACTCGGCGGTGAAAAGTGCTTTGCTGATGCGGTTCCCTGCTGGTGAAATGGGGGGCAGGCGTATTCCAGACCAAGTGCAGGGGCTCGATATCGTCCCGACAGTGCTTGATTATCTCGGGATACCTCCGGATCACGGTCTGCAGGGGAACAGCCTGCTTCCCCTGGTTAAGGGAGAGGCTGGAGCAACTGGAGCCGAATATGCTTACATAGACCGTATCCCCTGGTGGGAACATACTTTGAGCAGATGGTACCTTGAATTCAAGAATTCTCAGGTCAATTATCCAGAATCAGAAAAGTCAGCAATCCTGGAATATGGTAACATGCTGCGATCGGCATTCCCGCCAGGTTCATACCCCCCTGGCGATGTTGCCATTCGTACGAAACAGTGGAAGCTTATATTGAGGAAGAGCCCGCGTCTACTGGAAAAGGTCTCCTGGTACGCATTCATTACCGGGACTCCGTTGCCATATGGTGATGTAGAGCTTTACGACATTATTGCAGATCCCCTGGAACAGAAAAATGTTGCCGTACAGAATCCGAAAGTAACGGATGTCTTAAAGGCTAAACTGTTGGAATGGGATGCTTCTGTTGAAAAGAGGAAAGCCAGTTACGGTGCGGGAGAGAAACGCTTCATAATCCCGTACCCATGATGATTGTAAATACTTTTAAAACAACGAATAAACCGTGATGGCACTAGAATTGAATGTTAAATCAAATTTGCTTCGCGCTCAGAAATAGTTTTCAGTATGTCTTTTGCAGTGAAAGGGAGATGTCATGATTAAAAGTGTATATCATGTTGGTAAATACAGCCTTTCTGCGCTTGCTGCTTTTGTTCTGTTTGCTGACGCCGGTTCGGCGGTGGCAAAGGAATGTGTTGACTGTCACTCGGGCATTAATGACAAGGGCAGCGATATAGCAGGTCAGATGCGGACGCGGTCGCACCATGTTCAAGGTGTCAAGCTGACCGGCCGCCATTGCTATGCATGCCACTGGGAAGCGACATCCGATGGCAAGATAGATAAACGCTACCATGATGCCGCACGCCAGAAAAAATCCTCCTCTGCAAAACAGGCCAAGGTCGACCTAGTCATCTGGGCTGAGGGCGTCCGTCCGGTTGAATACAAGCAAAACGTTACTGCTGTGACTTTCAATGACAAATTGATTGGTACTCGCTCTGAGCGGAGCGAAGTGGCAAAGGTCAGTACTCACTGTCTCTCCTGTCACAACGACAGTAACAATGATGTTCGCCCGTTTGAGGGAGACAATAATACTCCGCGCCAGTATGCATGGGATCTCCAGAGTGTGGCATCCAGATACTCCCAGCAGGGTGTTACCGCATGGGGCAAATACTCGACAGCCTCAACCAACAAGAAAAATCGAATTACCAAGGCATTTTCAGCTCATGGCAATGCGGCAGGCAACCTTGGGGGATGGAGTCCTGATAACGGCTATGATGGCGATATTCCGGTTACTCGTGGAGGTGCTGGTGCCAAGAATGTCGAATGCTTCGACTGCCACAACTCTCATGGTTCAAAAACAGCTGGTATAACTTCCAGCTATCGTACTTATGACGGCTCATTCAATGGTGGCATTCTTAAAGAAACCGTTTCGGGCAAGGGTGGCTACATTTCGAACTACAAACCATCTTCAAATAACGATAAGAAAAGCAAGAACCCATACAGTGCTGGTGCAGGACTCTGCTTTGACTGCCATGAAAATGCGAAGCCGGGCACAACTCCATGGGGATTTCAGTCAACTTTTGGTGCCGGGCAACCGGTTATAGGCTACAAGGATACGCTGCAATTTGCTGCCGGTGTTAAGGGATCTACTTCGCGTTATGCGAATCGCCAGAGTCGATCCGATATTGCCAGCAGTCACCTGAAAGCTGGAAGCTTTCTCAATTACTCAGCTTCTGGCAAGATCAATGGTCTCTGTACCCCCTGCCACGATCCACATGGTGTCAGTCGTACACTGGGTGATAACATGCAGTATGCAGTACCATTATTAAAAGGAACCTGGTTGACATCTCCATACCGTGAGGATGGTCCACCGGCTGGAGTGAAATCCAAAGGAGAAGCTGCCCCGGTTCGTAAAACCGACTACAACGCCAGCAACCGTGAAGCCAATGCCAATTTCGGCAAGGGTGACAGCGGCGCCCCGCGCAAGTCCGACTACAACACCAGCAATCGAGACGGCAATGCCAACTTCGGTCGCGGCGACAGCA
>JAWDJY010000059.1:0-31654 GCA_032469775.1 Geobacteraceae bacterium
GCGGCGAAACAAGCACCATTACAAGGACTGTTGCGAGCACGGGTGACTATTATCTCAGAGTGTATGTTTCTTCCGGGACGCCAGCGGGATCATTTAGCCTGTCGCATACCGGAGGAATCGATGCGGACCGGGATAGTGACGGCGACGGACTCCATAATGCTTCAGAATATTATCATGGCACGAATCCCGACAGACAGGACACTGATGGGAATGGTGTTAATGATTATAATGAGTTGCTTGCAGGTGGCCGTTCGACGATCGTACAGGAATACAGCAGCAATTTGTCCGGCGGTTGGGCCGAGGCTACTCCGAAATCAATAAGTGCATCTGAATTCGATACTGCATTCAATATTGAACACCCAGGCAAGGCCGTATGGTATCAGTTTGACCTTACGACCAATCAGGGCATCAGCGTTGTGATGTTGCCGCACATAAACAGCGGTTCGATGCAGATGATTTTGTATGACCCTGCAGGAGTTGTGCTTTCTTACGGCAACAGTAATTCAGTCAGTGATGTTTCAGACGGCGAGACCAGCCTGATTTCCTACAAGGCAAGCAGCACTGGTGTGTACAAACTTAAAGTCTATGCCAGTTCCGGCACGCCGTTGGGTAGTTACGATCTTGCTGTTTATAACGCTTGGTACAATCCGGGAGTTAGTGACGGTCAGCGCGGTTTCTACGGTACTAAGAGCACTAGTCGTTATATCGGGAGTGCTGATTATCAGGTTCCCGAAATCAGTTCCAAAGACAACTGGTTCCACTTTTCAGCGCAGGCTGGTGCGAGCTTTACGATAAACATGATTCCGCACATAAACAGCGGCTCGATGCAGATGTCGTTATATGATTCAGCCGGGGTTGTGCTTTCTTACGGCAACAACAATTCAGTCAGCGATGTATCAAGCGGCGAAACAAGCACCATTACAAGGACTGTTGCGAGCACGGGTGACTATTATCTCAGAGTGTATGTTTCTTCCGGGACGCCAGCGGGATCATTTAGCCTGTCGCATACCGGAGGAATCGATGCGGAAAATGCACAATCTCCTGCAGTGTACGGAGTGTCTGTCAATATTGGCGGTAGCGGCAGTGGATCCATTAATGCTGTCGGGCTTTCCTGTGTCTCTACAATTTGCTCAGGAAACTACGTAGCAAACTCACAGTTGATTCTTGCTCCGCAAGCAGAAAATGGTTCAACTTTTACCGGTTGGTCTGGTGCATGTTCTGGGGTTGGAACATGTGCCTTGACATTGGATCGTTCATTCATGGCAACGGCAACATTCTCCATAAACAGTTATCCACTAACAATAAATACCGGCGGCACTGGTAGTGGTAGCGTCCGCTGGAATGGAATATCGGTTTTCATAGGTCCCTACGTTGCTTCTTATCACTACAATTCGACTGTTACCTTAACGACTGTGGCAGAAACAGGCTCCTCGTTTACCGGCTGGTCCGGAGGGGGCTGCAGCGGTACCGGAAGCTGCAACGTCACGATCGATCAGGCAAAGAACGTAACCGCATCCTTCACCCTAAATACCTATCCACTGTATGTACTCAAGCTTGGCGAAGGCAGCGGAAGCGTCACAGGTTCCGGCGTCTCGTGCAGCGGTACTTTATGTTCTGGAACATACAACTACAATACTCCGGTCACATTGACTGCCGTTGCCGATACTGGCCACACCTTTGTTGGTTGGTCCGGTGGCGGATGTTCAGGGACCGCTACCTGTACCACCACCATACGCAACCTTACGAAAGTGTCGGCCCGTTTTGAACCGCCAACCCACAACATCACCGTGTCACTTGCCGGAGACGGCGGGGGGACCGTGACCAGTAACCCGGGCGGTATTTCGTGTGCCAACCTTACATGCTCTGGTACTGCTGCATTTGCTTACGATTCAACGATTGAGCTGTTGAGTACCCCTGATGCCATATCTGTCTTTGGAGGCTGGTCCGGCGCATGCAGTGGCCAAAGTACATGTTTTACAGTAATATCAGCTGACAAGACGGTGACTGCCACCTTTAACCTGGCTCCGAAAGCGATGATCGGAACTACCGGTTACACATCACTGAACCTGGCCTATGCCGGTGCCGAAGCCAGCGGTTCGACTCTCCTTGTGCTGGACACCGAGCTGGCAGAAAACCTGAATATGAACAGCGGTAAGGCGATCACGCTGAAGGGTGGCTATAAAGCCGATTACAGCGGCAAGAGCGGGTTGCCGTCCGTGCTGAAGGGGATTCTGACCATCGGTACCGGTAGCCTGACGGTGGAAGGGCTGGCTTTGAAATGATCTGACGGCTTGGTGCGAACAATCCATAAGAACCGTATTCCGTGTGGAGTGCAGAAACCGTCCCGATGTATTCGGGGCGGTTTCTGCATATAATGATCTGCCGCAGACTCTAAGATGCTCCTTTATATATGATTATTAATATTTTGAAGTTGCAGTTATGAATAATCAGCCTGCAGAGGATGCCAAGGGTGCCATAACATCCTTGATTTTGTAGCAGCCGGACTCCGTTTGCTCTTGTCAACCTCACCCACCTATGCTAGTTTTACAAAATTTTTAACGCCACACACTGCTTATTCAAACGGGGGTTTGCCTTGAATCAATTTTACAAGAATCTTTCACTTTGGCTGGTGATCAGCCTGATGATGATCCTGCTTTTCAACATGTTCAACAAACCTCGGCCTACCGCCGAAAAGATCAATTTCAGCGATTTCATGTCGCATGTGGAGTCCGGAAAGATCACCGCGGTAGTCATCCAGGGCAATGATATCTCCGGCAAGTTTGAAGGCAAGGACGGCAAGGAGTTCCGCACCTACAAGCCCTACTCGGATGCCGACCTGACAGAGAAACTTCTGGACAAGAAAGTTACAATCAATGTCAAGCCGGAAGAGGAGAAGTTCTCCTGGTTCTCGATCTTCATCTCCTGGTTCCCGCTGATCCTGCTGGTCGGCGTCTGGATCTTCTTCATGCGTCAGATGCAGATGGGGGGCGGAAAAGCCATGTCGTTCGGCAAAAGCCGGGCCAAGCTTCTTACCGAAACCCAGGGGAAGATCACCTTTGAGGATGTGGCCGGAATCGAGGAAGCCAAGGAAGAGCTGGAAGAGATCATTGCCTTTCTTAAGGAACCGAAAAAATTCACCGCCCTGGGCGGAAAAATTCCCAAAGGGGTGCTGCTGGTAGGCCCTCCGGGTACCGGCAAAACCCTGCTGGCGCGTGCAGTTGCCGGTGAAGCCGGTGTGCCTTTCTATTCGATTTCCGGATCCGACTTTGTCGAGATGTTTGTCGGCGTTGGCGCCAGCCGTGTGCGCGACCTGTTTCTTCAGGGCAAAAAGAGCGCTCCCTGCATCATTTTCATTGACGAGATCGATGCGGTGGGACGCCATCGCGGCGCAGGCATGGGGGGAGGGCATGATGAGCGCGAGCAGACCCTTAACCAGCTGCTGGTGGAGATGGATGGCTTCGAGTCCAATGAGGGCGTAATTCTGATCGCCGCCACCAACCGCCCCGATGTTCTCGATCCAGCCCTGCTCCGTCCCGGTCGCTTCGACCGTCAGGTGGTGGTGCCGCGTCCCGATGTCAAGGGACGCGAAATGATCCTCAAGGTCCATGCCAAGAAGGTGCCGCTCTCCGACAAGGTCGATCTGGCTGTTATCGCCCGCGGTACTCCCGGTTTTTCAGGCGCTGATCTGGCCAACCTGGTCAATGAGGCCGCCCTGCTGGCTGCCCGCTTGAACAAGACGGTTGCCGATCCCAGTGATTTCGACAACGCCAAGGACAAGGTGCTGATGGGCGCCGAACGTCGCAGCATGGTCATCTCCGACGAGGAGAAGAAGAGTACCGCCTACCATGAGGCCGGACATACTCTGGTTGCCAAGCTGGTGCCGGGTACCGACCCGGTTCACAAGGTTTCGATCATACCGCGCGGTCGGGCTCTGGGCGTCACCATGCAGTTGCCGATCGAAGACAAACACAGCTATTCCCGCGAATCCCTGCTGGCGCGGATTGCCGTCCTGATGGGTGGCCGGGCTGCGGAAGACCTGATCTTCAATACTTTTACCACCGGAGCCGGAAACGACATCGAACGGGCTACCGAGATGGCTCGCAAGATGGTCTGCGAATGGGGTATGAGCGACAAGATGGGGCCGCTCTCGTTCGGCAAAAAAGACGAGTCGATCTTCCTTGGCCGGGAAATGGCGATGCACAAGAATTTCAGCGAGAAGACCGCCGAGAATATCGATGACGAGATCAAGCGTATCGTGGATGAATCCTACGACCGTGCCCTGACGCTGTTGCGCGATAATCTGCAGAACCTCCACAAACTGTCAATCTGCCTGATCGAAAAAGAAAATCTGAGCGGTGCCGAGGTCGATGAAATCATGGCCTCCGATGGAGCCTGTGGCGAAAAAGTCGCTGAAGCAGCAGAGCGGCCGCATACCGACACCCAGGCCTGATATGGCTGGTTTTATGCCCAGGGTGCTGTCGGTCAGCACTCCCGCCCAGGCCAGGACTGAACTTGAGCGGGTAGGGGTGGATCCCGGCGGCTTGGGAATGATGAGCGGCAAGATGCTGGCCCGTTGTATCCACCTGCCGGAGCTGCAGTGCCGACAGGCCAATATACTCAAGCAGGAGATGCTGTCACTGGGGGGGGATGCCGCGGTTGCACGCGGGACGGTGGCCTGCAGCATAAACAGGACTGACGTCATTCTGATCGGCACAGATAAGCAGCTGTTGCAGCTCTGTGACAAGTTGAAGGCGCAACCATTCGGCTTGCCTGCTCTGGGGACGGAACTCCGTTCTCTTCTGGAAAACATCAATCAACCTCCCCAAAGATGGGTGACGTCCCGTCGCGAGTTTTCACTCGAACGCCCGTTGATCATGGGTATCCTGAACCTGACCCCGGATTCGTTTTCGGACGGCGGCCGGTTCACCGATCCGGAACGTGCCGTGGAACATGCCCTGTTGATGGAAGCCGAGGGAGCCGATATCATCGACATCGGCGGTGAAAGCACCCGCCCCGGATCGGTGTCTGTCACGACCGGGGAAGAGGCGGCCCGCATCATCCCGGTCATCGAACGCCTCTCCGGAGTGCTTGGATGTGCAATTTCCGTTGACACATGGAAGAGCGGTGTCGCCGAATGTGCGCTTTCAGCCGGAGCGGAGATCATAAATGACATCAGCGGTTTCAATTTTGACCCGAAGATGGCCGGTGCCGCGGCCGGAAGCGGCGCCGCCGCCGTGCTGATGCATACACGCGGCAAGCCGGATCAGATGCAGGCGGATACGGCTTACCCGGATCTCATCACCGAAGTGGTAAATGGCCTGCAAGGTTCCATTTCGCTTGCTTTGGAGGCCGGTGTCGAGCATAGCCGAATAGCGGTAGATCCCGGCATCGGATTCGGCAAGGATGCCGCCGGCAACCTGGAAATTTTAAGGCGTCTCCGCGAGCTGGGCGGATTGGGAACTCCGGTTCTGGTAGGAACATCCCGCAAGTCATTCATCGGAAAGGTACTAGGACGCGAATCAGCTTCCGAGCGCCTGTTCGGTACCGCGGCCACGGTGGCTCTTGCAGTGGCCAACGGCGCATCAATCCTGCGGGTTCATGATGTCCGTGCGATGCGTGACGTTGCTGATGTTGCCCATGCAGTTTTACAGCACTGAAATGCCACACTCCACTCCAACAGGGGAACCATGGCTCCATCCTCCGACAGCCTCACCCTGATCAACTTTTTTGACAAGCTTTTCGTGGCCGGTCTGATCTGCTGTTGTGCCCTTGTTCTGCGAAGGGAGGCTGCGCTTCGGCTTCTGGCGGTCCTCTCGGCCCTCTTTATCATGGAAACCCTGGCCGAAAACATCGGCCTTGCCTCGACTGCCGCCTTTTTGAAGAATCTGCTGTATTCATCACCGGTGATTCTGGCGGTCATATTCCAGAGCGACATCAAGCGGGCGCTCTTTTCGTTCTGGAAACGTCATAAACCGGACGACGGCGTTGATTCGGACCTTTCAGCAACGGTGGACGAGTTGTCCAAGGGGCTGCATGAACTGGCCGAACGCCGGATCGGCGCGCTGATCGTTATTATTCGCCAGATGTCGATCGACCATATGATCCAGGTTGGAACTGAAATCGATGCCAAGGTGACCAGCGAGCTCCTGAATTCCATTTTTCTTCCATATTCTCCCATCCATGACGGCGCGGTTATCATTCAGCGGGACAAGATCACCAGGGCCGGTTGTTTCTTGCCTTTGACCCAGAATCCGGATATTGCCAAGAGTTTCGGCACACGTCACCGGGCGGCGCTGGGTATTTCGGAACAGACCGATGTGCTGGTGCTGGTGGTGTCGGAAGAAACCGGCAAGATATCGATCGTTCATGACGGGAAAATCACTTATGACGCCGATCCGGCGGAAATACGCCGGCTGTCCCGCAAGGCTGTAGAAGGGAAACGTGCTCCAAGGGCACAGGCTACAGATTAATCAGCTGACAGGAGAGAATCAATCATGAGAAAACTGTTCGGAACCGACGGCGTTCGCGGTGTCGCCAATGTCTACCCCATGACCACCGAGATAGCGATGCAGCTTGGTCGCGCTGCCGCCTATATTTTCAAAGGCTCCAGCAAACGCCGTCACCGTATAGTAATCGGGAAAGATACCCGTCTTTCAGGTTATATGTTGGAAAACGCACTGGTTGCCGGCATCTGTTCGATGGGGGTCGATGTGCTGCTGGTAGGCCCGCTGCCGACTCCCGGCATCGCAAACATCACCTCTTCGATGCGGGCCGATGCCGGAGTTGTCATATCCGCTTCACACAATGCCTTCCAGGATAACGGCATCAAGTTCTTTTCCGCCGACGGTTTCAAGCTGCCGGATGCGCTTGAGTTGAAAATTGAGAAGCTGATCGAATCCAACAAGATCGACGCGCTGCGTCCGACTGCTACCGAGGTCGGGAAAGCATTCCGGATTGACGATGCCGCCGGACGTTACATAGTGTTCCTTAAAAACACCTTCCCACCCGAGATGGATCTCTCCGGCCTTAAAATCGTGCTGGACTGCGCCAACGGTGCCGCCTACAAGGTTGCTCCGGCCGTTTTCGAGGAACTGGGGGCCGAGGTGATCGCACTGGGAGTCAAGCCGAACGGCACCAACATCAACGCCGAGTGCGGTTCGACCTTCCCATCGGTGATCAGCGAGGCGGTAAAACAGCACCGCGCCGATATCGGCATCGCTCTGGACGGTGATGCCGACCGGGTCATTGTCTGTGACGAATTCGGCAACGAGGTTGACGGCGATCATATCATGGCGATCTGCGCCAGTGACATGTTGAAACGGAGGCTGCTCAAGAAGAAGACCCTGGTGGCCACGGTCATGAGCAACATGGGCCTGGACATCGCGCTCCGCAAGTCCGGTGGCAAGATCATCAAGACCGACGTCGGCGACCGCTATGTGGTGGAGGCGATGCGCAAGGGAGGCTACAACCTTGGTGGCGAGCAGTCGGGTCACATGATATTCCTGGACTACAGCACCACCGGTGACGGTATCCTCTCTGCACTGAAACTGCTGGCGGTCATGCGCCGCGAGGGGAAGCCGCTTTCGGAACTGGCCGAGATCATGATTCCGCTTCCTCAGGTACTGTGCAACACCAGGGTCAGCGAAAAGCGCGACATACTCACTTTTGGCGACGTGGCCGCCAAAATAAGTGATGTCGAACAGAAACTGGGTAACGAGGGACGGGTGCTGATCCGCTATTCCGGTACGGAACCGTTGCTGCGGGTAATGATCGAAGGTCAGGACAAGTACGAGATCACCACCTGGGCCAACGAAATCTGCGAACTGGTCAAGAAACATATCGGAGAGAAATAGCAATGGCAAAACTGGGACTCAATGTTGATCATATAGCCACCGTCAGGCAGGCCAGAGGCGGGGTCGAGCCTGATCCGGTAACCGCCGCCGCTCTTGGAGAGCTGGCCGGCGCCGAGGGTATAACGATCCACCTGCGCGAAGACCGTCGGCATATCCAGGATCGCGACCTGGAGATCCTGCGACGTACGGTCAAGACAAAGCTCAACCTGGAAATGGCCGCCACCCAGGAGATGGTGCGTATCGCGCTCCGCGTAAAGCCGGAACAGGTCACACTGGTGCCGGAAAAACGCCAGGAATTGACCACTGAAGGCGGCCTGGATGTGATCATCAACGCCAAGCAGATAGCCGATACCGTCAAACGGCTCAAGGATGGCGGCATCGTCGTCAGTCTGTTTGTAGATCCGAACCAGGAGCAGATCAAGGCCGCCAACAAGACCGGCACCGATTACATCGAAATCCACACCGGAGCCTATGCCGAGGCCAATGCCTGGGTTGATCAGAGGCGGGAACTGGATAACATCGACACCGCAATCAAACTGGCCCGCAAGGTGGGACTGGGGGTCAATGCCGGCCACGGGCTGAACTATGTCAATGTCAAGGCGTTGGCGGCATTGGGCGGTATCGAAGAGTACAACATCGGGCACTCGATCATTGCCCGCGCCATGTTGGTCGGGCTGGAGCGCGCCGTGCGCGACATGGTAGAGCTGATCAAATACGCATGATCCACGGGATTGGTGTCGATATTGCGGCAACCGACCGGTTTCAGCGGTTTCTGGATCAAGGAAACAATGCGCTGATCGAAAGGCTCTTCACGTCAGCGGAACAGTCAACCTGCAGTTCCCGCAGAGACGCCGCCTCCTGTCTTGCAGCCCGTTTCGCCGCCAAGGAGGCTTTTCTCAAGGCGCTGGGGACCGGGCTTCGCAACGGGATTTCATGGCACGATATTGAAATTGTCAATGATGCTCTTGGCAAACCGGAGCTGAAACTGTCCGGCAAGGCTGCTGAGTCGATTCAGGCCCTTGGCCCGTGCAATGCCCTGCTTTCCATTTCGCATGATGGCGGAAATGCTGTTGCAATGGTAGTCCTGGAGGTTTCATGAGAGTCGTTACCGCACATACAATGCAGGAAACGGACAGAAGGGCAATTGAGGAGTTCGGAATCTCCGGTCTTGAACTGATGGAGAAAGCCGGGCGCAGTTGCGTTGACGAGGTGATTGCGGAGTTCGGGCTGAAGGGTCGGGCTGTGATCATTGCCGGCAAGGGAAACAACGGTGGTGATGGTTACGTGATTGCCCGCCTGTTGAGTCAAAAAGGTTGGAACATCAAGGTCATCATTCTGGCTGAACACGAACAGGTGGCTGGTGACGCTGCTGTAAACCTTGAAAAATTACCGGCTGCGTTAACCAACTTTTGTACCCACGAGGGGCAGCTTTCTGCATTGCATATGGAAGAAATCTTCCAGGCTGACGTGATTATCGATGCAATGCTGGGAACCGGACTGCGAAGCGATGTCAACGGTATATATCTGGAAGCTATCGAATTGATCAATGCCTCCGGCCGCCCGATACTTTCCGTAGATATACCGTCTGGAATCCATGGAACAACCGGTCGCGTGCTGGGTGCCGCCATACGGGCCTATATCACGGTGACCTTTGCCTTCGCCAAGCTGGGGCACGTGCTCTATCCGGGAGCCGAACATACCGGAAGGCTGGTAGTCGCCGATATCGGTGTTCCGCAAAAATTGATCGAATCCGCTTCCGGCTATGATTTTCTCAACATGGAAACAATTCGTCCGATGCTATATCGGCGAGATCGCCAGGCCCATAAAGGCGTATTCGGTCATTGCCTGATTATTGCCGGTTCCACCGGAAAAACCGGGGCGGCGGCCCTTTCGGCCAACAGCGCGGTGCGAGCCGGTTCCGGACTGGTGACGCTGGCTGCTGCGGAAAGCATCAACGGTATCCTGGAAATTAAGACGACCGAGGCGATGACGGTCCCGCTTCCGGACGCCGGCAGCGGCCATCTCTCCAGCAGCGCTTTCCCGGTGATTGAAAAACTGTTACCCGGTAAAGATGCAGTAGCTCTCGGCCCCGGACTGGACCGACGTCCCGGCACAGTTGCCCTGGTACAGGCGCTGGTCGAAGCGGTCAATCTGCCGTTGGTGATTGATGCCGATGGCCTGAATGCACTCTCCGAGGATATGAGCGTGCTCAGGCGCAAGAAATCACAAAACGTAGTATTGACGCCACATCCGGGCGAAATGTCGCGTCTCTTGGGAACTTCGATTCCGGATGTTGATGCGATCCGTATCTCGGTGGCCCAGGAATTTGCCAGGGAGTACGGCATCTATCTGGTCCTGAAAGGCGCCAGGACTATCATCGCCTCGCCGGACGGCATCGCGGCCATCAACGGCAGCGGAAATCCGGGGATGGCGACCGGTGGCATGGGAGACGTTCTTACAGGCATTATCGTATCGCTGCTGGGCCAGGGGTATTCCGCCTGGGATGCCTGCCGGCTGGGTGTCTTCATTCATGGCTATTCGGCGGACCTGGTTGCAGAAGACAAGGGTGAAATCGGCATCAATGCCACGGATGTTCAGGAAAAACTGCCGTTTGCCTATAACAAGTTGCTTAAAAATACATTGCTGACCAATCTGAGAATGTTTGGCGAGTTTTAAACAAAGGAGAATTACCATGCAAACCGTTGCGGATATAATGACAAAAGAGGTCGTAAGCGTAAAGGGAACCACCACGGTGCGCGAGATGGCCGAAATATTCGACAAGATGCGTTTCGGCAGCCTGCCGGTGCTGGATGACCAGGGCAACCTGACCGGAATCGTCACAGCCTCGGACCTGATCGAACAGGGGCGCCCGCTGCATATCCCGACCGTTATCTCACTTTTTGACTGGGTAATTCCACTTGAAAGCGAACAGAGCCTGGAACGGGATCTGAAAAGAATCACTGCCCAGACGGCGGCTGAACTTGCCTCTAAGGATGTGGTGACTATCTCGCCCGGCGAGCCTGTCAGCAAGGCGGCCGAACTTATGAGCAGTCACAAGCTGCATGCACTCCCGGTCGTGGACGGGAAAAAAGTTGTCGGTATGGTATCACGCATCGACATCATTCGAGTCATGAACCGCTAGTGTCAGGCATGCGGATTGTCTCACGTTCTCCGTTGGAGACCGAACAGCTGGGATACCGCTTGGGTCTGGTGCTGAGGCCCGGTTCCTTTCTGGCTCTTCGTGGCGATCTGGGAGGGGGCAAGACCTGTTTCACCCGTGGCGTGGTTTCGTCGCTGGCGCCGAGCGCTGCCCACATGGTTGCCAGCCCGACTTTTGCAATCATGAACAGCTACCCGGGACAAGTACCGGTTTATCATTTTGATTTTTACCGGCTGAGCGGTGATGATGATATTGCCGAACTTGGTTTTGAGGAGTACTTCCATGGCAACGGCGTCTGTGTCGTGGAGTGGTCCGAACGGTTGGGAGCTCTCATGCCGGCCGATCATCTGGTGGTGGAATTCGACTATCTTGAAGATGATCAGCGCTTGATTACAATAACCGCAACAGGTCCTTTTTCGATGGACATGCTTGAACAGTTGTCGCAGTAACGATCACGGGAAAATTTTCTTTGACCTGATGGCGGCTTATCTGCTATAGAGCAAAATCCGAAATTTACTTTTTAAACAATTATAATCAGGGAGGACAGTATGGCGCTTGTAGTCCAGAAATACGGCGGCACCTCGGTCGGCACAACCGACCGCATTAAAAACGTCGCCAAACGCATCATAAAAACATACGATGCCGGAAACGATGTGATCGTTGTCGTTTCGGCCATGTCGGGCGAGACCAACAAGCTGGTGGCACTTGCCAACGAAATGTGCGAGATTCCGGACGGCCGCGAATATGACGTTCTGGTTGCAACCGGCGAACAGGTGACGATCGGCCTGTTGGCTATGTATTTGAAATCACAAGGATATAAGGCCAAGTCCTATCAAGGCTGGCAGGTGCCGATTATCACCGATTCCACTGCCACCAAGGCCCGCATTGAAAGCATTGGCGACTCCAACATGCGTGCCGACCTGAAGGATGGCACGATCGTGATTCTGGCCGGTTTCCAGGGGGTCGATGCCAACGGGAACGTCACCACCTTGGGACGCGGCGGTTCAGATACTTCGGCCGTAGCCATCGCAGCAGCGCTGAAAGCCGATGTTTGCGAGATTTATACCGATGTCGACGGAGTTTACACCACAGATCCGAATATCTGCAAGGAAGCCCGCAAGATCGAAAAAATATCCTACGACGAGATGCTGGAACTGGCAAGCCTTGGAGCCAAGGTGCTTCAGATCCGATCGGTAGAATTCGCCAAAAAATACAATGTGGACGTGCATGTCCGCTCCAGTCTAAATGAAAACACCGGTACGATGGTTACCAGGGAGGATAAGGAAATGGAAGGAATTCTCGTTTCAGGGGTTGCGTACGACAAGAATGAGGCCAAAATTGCCGTGATGGGTGTGCCCGACAAGCCGGGTATCGCCGCAAAGATTCTCACTCCGCTCTCTGATGCGGCCATTTCGGTTGACATGATCGTGCAGAACGTGAGTAGCGATGGGCTGACAGACTTTACCTTTACCGTTACCAAGGCTGACTTGAAGCAGGCGCTTCTGATCACCAATGAGTCCGCCAGGGAGGTCCAGGCCAAGCAGGTGATTTCCGACGAAAACATCAGCAAGATATCGATCGTCGGACTCGGCATGCGCAGCCATGCCGGCGTGGCAACCCAGATGTTCACCGCGTTGTCGAAGAACGGAATCAATATCCAGATGATCTCGACTTCCGAGATCAAAATCTCCGTTATCATTGACGAAAAATATACCGAACTGGCAGTGCGTGTCATGCATGAGACTTTCGGCCTGGCCGGCTGATTCTGCAAAGACAGTTTTGTTTGACAGGGGGGAGAACACACGTGGTTCTTCCCCCTTTTATATTATCGGATTCGAGTGAGCCATGACGACAGAACCTGCTAAATATTCTTTTTTCAGTTACCGTGACGATTGCCTGCAACCGGTTTCGGCCGGTGTAGTCAGCGAATACCCGGTCCAGTTGATTGTCAACGGCCGTGAAATTGCCACCCTGATCGGTTCCCCCCATGACCTGCGTTTTCTAGTGGCCGGTTTTCTGCGACTGCAGGGTTTCGTATCCACTCTGTCCGACTTCGAGATGTTCAGTGTCTGCGAAGAGTTCGGCAGTGCCAATGTCCGGATCAAGGGTGAACTGCCGGAGCGGCTCAAGCCGGTTCTGACCTCCGGTTGCGGTACCGGCATCAGCTTCAGCATGCCAAATGCTGGTTCAGGCAGTCATGTCACCCGTGGGGATGTGCAGAATGTGCTGCCGGGCCAAATCTTCGGATTAATGGATCAATTGGCCAAAAAGGCGGATCACTATCGCTCCCACGGTGGTATCCACTCCGCCGCCATCGGACGTGCCGGCCGGATGATGCTGTACGCGGAGGACCTGGGGCGACATAACACTTTTGACCGGATTGCAGGAGAAGCGCTCTTCAGGGGTATCAACATGGCGGGCGCCGAACTGGTGACTTCCGGCCGGGTTTCAACCGAGATGGTGGCCAAGGCTGCGCTGATGGGGATCAAGTTGATCGCATCGCGAACTTCGCCCACCGATATGGCGGTAAAGCTCTGCGAGCAGGCCGGCATCTGTCTGGTCGGTTATGTTCGGGGTGGTTCCTTCACGGTTTACAGCCATCCGGAAATGATCGAGACTTTCTCCTCCGCCAGCAAAATAGATGGAGTGACCGGTGTTATCCTGGCTGGAGGGGAATCAAGTCGCATGGGCAGGAACAAGGCTCTGATGAAGGTTGACGGTGAAGCCATTATTGCCCGCAGCTACCGTATGCTGGCGTCACTTTTCCATGAAGTAATAGTTGTTACCAACACACCCGACGCTTATGACTTTCTCCCCTGCCGCAAGGTGGCTGATATCCATCCGGGCGTGGGCTCCATAGCAGGACTCGAGGCCGGTCTGGCGGCCAGCGGTACCGAGAGGATCTTTGTCTCTGCCTGTGATATGCCGTTCCTCAGTCCTGATCTGATCCGGCTGCTTTGTGGAGAATCCGGCAGCTGTGACGCGGTGGTGCCGCTTAACAGCGAAGGGCTGCGTGAACCGCTGCACGCGGTATATCGTAAAACCGTTCTGGATGTGATCCGGAGCGTCATCGAGAACGGTGAGAAAAGTATCCTGCATGTCCTGGATACGGTTGATACGAGGCTGATTAGGCAGGAGGCGTTCAGCTCCATCTCCGGAGCAGTGAACTCGTTCAGCAATGTGAATACACCCGAAGAGTACGAGAAAGTTACCGGTCGGCAATGATTCTTTCGGCGCGTTTTCGTTTCCTGAGTTTTGAAAAGAAGTCGCTCAGTATGCCGGAACACTCGCTTTCCATGACCCGCGGCAATAGTTCTACCCTGTGATTCAGGCGGGGGTCGCTGGAGAGGTCGTAGAGCGAGCCGGCCGCTCCGCCTTTTGGGTCGTAGCAGCCGAAGACGACTGTGGGTATGCGGGAAAGTATGATTGCTCCCATGCACATGGTGCAGGGTTCCAGGGTCACATAAAGAGTTGTTTCCAGTAGCCGCCAGGAACCGAGTTTCCTGGCGGCTTTTCTGATGGCGAGCAGTTCGGCGTGGGCGGACGGGTCTTGCGATGACTCTCGCAGGTTATGGCCGCGGGCAATAATCCGCCCGTTCAGGACAATAACGCAGCCGATCGGTACCTCGGCCTTTCCCTCCGCCTTGCGGGCCTCTGCTAATGCACGCTGCATCCAGTATCGGTGGTCTCTTTCAGGTGTGGTCATGGTCCTCAGTCAGGGTAATCAGTTTCAAGTGAATAGACGGTGTCATGCTACCACAACAGAATATCCTGCCAAAGAGAATACACAGTTCGGGTACGACAAAAGTGTTAATTCTTTCGACAGATGGTCGTAGGTCAGATGTAATATTTAACTGTCGATGCACCGGAGTAAGAACAGAAAGTGCCGCAAAATCACGAAATCAGATCTTGCGGCACTCGGGTTGTTTCGTATGAGTCGTGGTAGGTTCGGAGATTATCTCCTTGTTCTTCTCCGCAGTAGTCCGAATCCGGCCAGGCCAGCGCCCAGCAGCAGAAGAGTGGAAGGTTCCGGCACTGAAGTCGGCTGGGCTACCTCTACTCCAAGGATGTGGAATTCGTAAAAGTCGCCCCGATTGCCATTGAATGGCTGATCCCATCCCAGGATCGGAATCGGAGTCTGGTTGTCATAGGAAAAACCATCACTCAGATTGTTGCCGTTGGGGGCGTTGTAGAATGTGGAGAGAGTAACGATATACGTCCCGGCTGTGAGCAGTTCGCTGAAATAGGAATCCCAGTTGCCATGATCGTAGCCAACTCCGTTGGAATCGGTGGTTCCCACCACATGCCCGTCGTCCTGCCACTGAATCAGGCTTCCGTCGCTTCGCCAGAGTCCGAGCATCGGATCGAAATTGCCGTCATCCCACGAGGAGCTGAACAAGGTTACGTTGCTCGACCCGTTGGTGGTGAAAGTGTATTGGAGGATGTTGTTGTGATACTGCAGGTTCCCGGAGAAGTCGTAATCCAGCGCGTAACCGTTTCCGGAAAGAATCAATACGGCTGATAACGCCAGCAAAAATGAATTGATATGAGATTTCATAGCATGCATCTCCTTTAAAATGGATTTGCATTATAAGATGCATCGGGTGTGCCAATTCTATAACATATCAAAATAACACGGGTAATTATATTGAGTCAGGTTTGAGGATCGAACTGTAAGAAAAACCGACGAACAGGCTTGCCATACTTGTACTGCGGTGAGCCTTTTCCTCCATAGTGCAACTATGGCACAAGAACTCCTGCGCCCCTGATTCTTCCGCTGCGAAGCGCGTCAAGTGCTTCGTTGGCCTGCGTAAGTTGAAATACCTCTGTTTCGGTCCTGATCGGTATCCGTGGTGCAAGAGCCAGGAACTCCTCGCCATCGCGGCGGGTCAGGTTGGCAACTGATACTATACTCCTCTCACCCCACAGGAGTTCATACGGGAAACCGGGGATCCTGCTCATGTGAATGCCGCCGCAGACCACTATTCCCCCCTTCCGTATCACCTTCAGCGCTGCCGGAACCAGTTCTCCGGCCGGTGCGAAAATGATGGCCGCATCCAGCTCGACCGGTGGCTGGTGCAACGCTGATCCAGCCCAGCAGGCTCCCATTTCCATCGCAAACAGCTGCCCGGCCGCGTCCCCGTCACGGGTGAACGCATAGATCTCGCGTCCTTCCCATAAAGCTGTCTGGGTGACAATATGTGCCGCCGCGCCGAAACCGTAAATACCGATCCGTTTTCCGGTTCCGGTCATCCGTAAAGAACGATAGCCGATCAGGCCGGCGCAGAGCAGGGGAGCTGCCTGGACAGCCGGGTAGGAGTCGGGAATCTTGAAACAGAACCCGGCATTGGCGGTACAGTATTCGGCAAAACCGCCGTTGCGTTGATAGCCTGTGAACAGTGCCTTGTCACAGAGATTTTCCTGGCCGGACCGGCAATATTCGCATACTCCGCACGTCCCGCCCAGCCAGGGTACTCCAACCAGATCTCCCGGCTTGAAACCGCTGACGTCTTTGCCGACCGTTTCCACCAATCCCACTATCTGGTGACCTGGTATCAGGGGGAGTTGCGGTTCGGTTAGTTCTCCATCCACAACGTGCAGGTCCGTCCGACAGATGCCACAGGCCTGGATTTTCAGCAGGAGTTCCCCGTTACCCGCCGAAGGTATCGGGGTTTCCTTCTGTCTGAGCGGTTCACCGGCTTTTTCAAGAACCATGGCCAACATCAATGACTTATCGATCACTAAGCTCTCCTGGCTGATTATTTATTCCATTATTGCTGAATAGCAAATTCACAAAATTAAAGCCCACCAAATTTTTCGGTGGGCTTCGGTTCTCTATTAATCCTGTTTACCTTATCAAGGTCTTTTCCGGCACATTCAACCTCCGGAGTGATGTTGTATTCTATTGTGGCTCAAAGCCTGGCGGAGTTTCTTCCATTGAAGATGTAAAGCCTCCTTTTGAAGATTTATACTTCCTTCCAGCTGATTTGAATATAACACCGCTGGATTGAATTAACAGTCTTTTTTAAATATTTTTTTTCGAGTACAATCGATAATTGCTCTCCAGTTCTTTCTGATCATCCTCCCGCTATCTACACGAATAACAATCACCTCCGGCCATGGGTTTCTTTGCTCATGTCAATTGTGTTTCATTCAGTGGCTGCTGTTTGTCAGGAAGCTACGCCGCAGCGTGTTTTCCGGTATCGTCGGAATTTTTGCTGCAATCCTTTAATAAAGTGTAAAAAAGATCGACAGCTGGACCTCGAAGGAATCCGCAATCGAGACCGTCGGTTGTTAAAATATCTAAACTTATAGACAAAATATATTTGGCGTGATGTATGCAGAATAAGGCTGCAAATGGTCGGGATTATGCAAAGGTCCCGCAACTTTGAAAAAAGGCACCGGGTTGGCAAAGTTATTTTCTGCCGCAAAAAGGCGGGAAGTAACTTTTGAGTTACCGGGGCAGTTCAAGTCTGGTAGCCTCTTGGAAAGGAGAAAGCAGATGCCATGGTACATGAATCCGGTTGAAACCCGGAAAGTCTTGAACAGAATCGCCAATAGATACCAGCGCACCCCGCTCCAGGATCTGAAATCAGTTCTGGACCGTGCCACTGAACTGATCTGGTCCAAGCAGGAGAGCTATTACCAAAACCGCAGGTAATCATGGCGCCATGGAGCGGTACCATGATTACCCGCGGTCCTGAGTTCATTTGATCACCGAGTCTGCATTCGCCTGCATTTCTTCCCGTACCACAGCAAGTAATTCTGCACAGATCACGATCAGTTCCTGCCTGAGACTTTCAGCTTCGGATGATAGTGTCATATCCGCCGACTCTGCGAAAAATTTGAATTTGGCCAGCACATCTTCGAATTGATTGATAGTGCATATCATGTTTTATCTCCTCATAATTTGTCGTGTTTGTTTCATGCGCCGAAAACAGATGCTGCGGCGTCACTCAGGCCCGTTGGCATCAGCTGGCTGCCCGGCCCTTTTCCAGCGGCGGTGAACCCAGTACCAGTCGTATGGGTGCCTTATGATGAATTTTTCAATGGCACTGGAGTAGAGTTGAACATCCGCGGTCATTCCGCTGTCGGAATTGTCGCCGGAGAATGAAAGTTCGGGGTTGATTTCGATCACATGCCTATCTGCTTCACGATGGATAAAAGCCGGCAGCACTGCGGTTCCGGATTTGCGCGCCAGCACGACCGGTGCTTTTGACGCCCAGGCTTTGCGCCCGAGGAAGTTGATCAAGGCGCCGTCTTCTGGGAACACCGCCTGATCCACCAGGATTCCGACCATGCCGTTGTTGCGAAAAACCGACAACATGTTTTTGAAGGCCCGGTCCTTGTAGATGATACGGTTGTTGTAACGCTGCCGCATCTTCTCCACCATGCTGTTCAGATACGGACTGTCCTGGCGACGGGCCACAACCGACATGGTCGATTTGAAGTGGTGGGCCAATCCCATCGCGGCCAATTCCCAGTTGCCGCAGTGCCCGGTTAGGAAAATTACCCCTTTGCCACGCTCTTTAGCCCTTTCGACATGTTCAGCTCCACGAATCTCGACCTGTTCAATGATTTTTGTGCCGCGTCCGTGGTAGAGCCGCGCTGTTTCGATCAATGACATGGCCAGGTGATCAAACATGTTGCGCGTGATCTCTTCCGGTGATTGGTCCGGTAGATTCCAGTCCGGATCTTTTGTCATCGCCGGCAGCGCCTGGCGAATATTGTCAATTGCAACCCGCCTTCTATTCGGAATCAAGGCTCCGCTCATTCTTGACAACAGCTTGCCGGCCGATCGGATTCCGGTTTCCGGGATAATGGCGAATAAAATGGTAAACAGATAAAAAACTGACGCCTGTATGAACCATAAAACCCTTTTCATTTCTTGACGGTCAACTCCTTTAATGTCGTGTGACAGTGATGCATAAACACTGCAAGTTTGTTCCGCTGTTCTGCAAAAAAGCGGAGAAATAATCAGTTACGCCTGTAATAAAGGTCTGCAAGCGCGGGGTCAGATGGTCTGGCTGGAAGCAGTGCGGGATTTGTGTAGTATGTCGGCAACATTCAAAAGCTGTAAAATCCAAAAATTTATATCAATCCGAAACTTGATTTGCAAGAAAAAGTATCGCTGTATTTCGAAGTGACTTCGGTTGATAATTAGAATGCTTGACCTGCCCGCAAAGCATATTTAGAGTGCTTTTGCCTGTGATTTTCTGATATCAGTTCTGCTCTGAGAGGAGCTGCCATGAACGATGTGATCCTGCATGCATTTGACTGTAAATATAACGACATAGCTGATAATGCCGGCAGGATTGCCGGGCTCGGCTACGGGGCAGTGCTGATTCCGCCACCCTTGTACAGTGATGACGCCGGTACCGAATGGTGGCAGCGTTACCAGCCCAAAGATTACCGGATCCTGCGCTCACATCTGGGCAACAGGGCCGGTCTTGAAAAGATGATTACGGCACTGCACAGTTACGGGGTGCGCGTGTACGCGGATATCGTTTTCAATCACATGGCCAATGAAGACCGTACGGACAGATTCTGTTTTCCAGGCGCTGCCGAGCTGGAACGGTATAAGCGGGAACGAAGCAGTTTTGAAAGAGACCGCCTGTTCGGCAATCTTGATCAAGGACTGTTCTCTCCGTGGGATTTCAACCTGGATGGCAACATCCGTGACTGGATGGACGCCCATGAGGCGACGGAGCATTCGCTGTCGGGACTTCCCGATCTTGACCTCAATCGGTGGGTGATTGACCAGCAGCGCCAGTGCCTGCGGGTGCTGAACGGGATGGGGGTGGACGGTTACCGGGTGGACGCCGTCAAACATCTGCCGGAGGAGCATCTTCGCAGCGTGTTCGAAACTCCCGACATGGCCGGCAAGTTCCTGTTCGGCGAGGCGTTGACATCCAATGACAATGAAGAGAGGGTCTTTCTCTGGCCGCTTTTCGATAATTCCTACTTATCTTTTTATGATTTCCCGCTGCACGAGACCCTGCGCCGGGCTTTTTCACCCGGTGGCAGCTTGCGCGAGCTCGTGGATCCGGCCAGCTTCGGCCAGGCATTGCCGTGGTGGCGTGCAGTTACCTTCAGCGTTACCCATGACATGCCAAACAATGACGGCTTCCGTGGCGTAATGCTGCAACCCCAGGACGAATACCTAGCGAATGTATACCTGATGGGACGTGATGGCGGTGTGCCTCTGGTCTATTCCGACAACAATCAGAGCGCCGGCAGGTACCCGGAAGACCGTAATCGTTGGGCAAATTCGTGGTGCCGGGATGATACTGCGGCGATGCTGCGCTTCCATAACGCGCTGCATGGCAGGCAGCAACGTTCGTTGTACGATGATGACGGGTTCCTGGTGTTTGGTCGTGGCGAGACCGGCATCGTTGCCATCAACAAGACCGATTCATGGCAATATCCGACAATACTCACCGAGGGACTGTGTCACGGGAGCTATCGTTGCCAGATTCACGGCTATATGATGCAGATGGACGGCGGCAGTTTAACGCTTGCGATTCCGCCTCGTGAAGCGCAGATGTGGTTGCTGAGCGGTGAGTAGAAAATAAACGGGGCGTCTGTTTGCAGAAATCTCTGAAATAGACGCCCCGTGCTTCGATGGTTTCTTTTTCTGCCGGGATTACTTGCCAAAGGCCAGCAGGAACTGCTGCAGCATAAGCGGCGCATCGGACTTGATCTTGCCGGTCATGAAATCCATGATCCCCGGACGATAACCCTCATTCCAGATTTTGTTGAAGATTTCGACGCTGGTTGAGCAACTGCAGTCTGCCCCCGTGTCAGGCTTTCCGTCTCGGATGTGGCATCCTTCGCTGTCAAGGGTAAGTGTTTTCTTGATATCTCCCACGGAAAAATAGAAAACTGTGGTCTCTTCGAATATGCCTTTTTTATAATTGGCCTGCAATGTCTTGAATATTTCTTCCTGCATTACTTCTCCTCGTTTAATTAAATAATCTGCCGCCTACAGCAATGATAATGTTCTGTTACAAATTATCCATTTCTGTCCGTTTCTGCTGAGCGCTGGCTTTTCTTGCGAGACGCAGTCGCCGTCCCCCGATAAACAGCTCCTCGATTACGATTGCCACAAAACAGACGATAAACAGTGCGAATATGACTCCTAGAATCTTTGCAAACATATGCTGCTCCTACGGTCTGGAAATGTTCGGATTTTTCGTCCGGGTACGGCGGTCCATGATTTTTACCTGGATGTCATCATATTTTTTCTTCTGTTCCGGAGTGAGCAGCTGTCTGACCTTGTCGGACGAATCCCGGTTCAACTGCAGCAGTATTGTGCGCCGCTGTTCAAGGTCATAGCTGTCGTTGCCGCGCAGCAGTTCAAGTTGTGCCGACTCTTCCTCCAGTATCGGCCTGATCCGGACCTGCTGGGCATCGGTCAGACCAAGGTCGATAGCCAGGCGTTTGATGCGGTTGTCGGGATCGTTTTCTCCGGGATTGGGGCCTGGGCGCGTGTTTCTGTTCCTGGAACGGTTATCGGATATCTTGTTCCTGGCTTCTTCATGTTTTGCCTGTTGTTCCGGCGTCAGGAAGGGACGTATCTTTTCGTCGGTTGCCAGGTTCAACTCCTGCAACCTGCTGCGCCGTTCGTCCCGATTGTAGCTGTTGTTACCGCGCAATGCCTGCAGCTGCAGTTCCTCTTCAACCAGTATCGGTCTGATCTGTGAACGCTGCTCCTGGGTCAGGTCCAGCCGGCGGGTCATCATGTCCAGGCGGTAATCGGGGCCGAACATGGTTGGCTTGCCGCGTTTCATCACTGTAGGTCCGCGATCGGCGGGCGATTCCGGTCCTGTCTGGGATAAGGCCGTCTGTGCAGAGACCGCCAGAATCCCGCATGTTACCAAAATGCCGAAGATTCTATTTGCCTGTTTCATGTCGCGTTTCCTTTGTGATGTCAATTCCCCGGGGATATTACAAAAAAACGACCGACAATGCACATGATTTAAGAAATATTGCATAAAATATTTCGGTCAGAAGAAAATTTCAACAACCGCTTCGATATTGCAGGGAGCAGGGGAGCGTGCATGTGTCGTAGAGCACATGCTTAAGGATTAGAATTTTGAGCCGGTCTGTGTTACTTTTCGCAGAATGAGTTCCCATTCCCTAGGGTTTCTTACACTTAAACAGCTTAAGCCGGTCTTGACAGGGCAAATACAGGAGGACGATTTTATGGAAGAGGCGGTCACGTTCTGGCTCGACAACAAGATTTCATCGGGATTCAAGGTGGCGGAGATCGGATCCCAGATGCTGGTTTCATACCGGGACAAATACTACGTGGTCGAAGGGGGCGCCGCCAAGATGAAGGGCGTCCGTCCGTTGCACTTCTCCAAAACTTCACTGCCTACTGTCTGGAAGAAAGCCCTCAGGGGGATTATTCCACCGCCGGCAGTGGCCCCGCAGGTGCATCCTGAAGACGAATATCTTCCCGCAACAACATCTTTGAAAAAGGAGCGACCCAAAATGAAAAAGAATATCCCGACTGAAACGGAGACATCTGAAACAGTGCCCGAAGTCAGGCAGCCGCTCCGGGTCGAGGCTGCCACGGAAACAAAACCGGCCGCCAAGCCGGCAAAAAAAGCGGAACCCAGGCCGCTGCCCCAGAGCATCGTGGTTGCAAACTGTCCCTATTGCAACCACAAGCACGAGTTGGCTCTGGAGAAGGGCAAGAACGGCAAACCGTTCTTCGTTGCCTGCGCCAGATGTACGGTGGAGTTCGCGGTGCGTTATGTGCCTGTTACGGTCTACCAAGCACAGGTGGCGGCGTTCAGGTGATCGACAAAAAACAAATTGCGGAGCATCTTTTATGGAACAGGTAACGCTGGATGGCATAACGCTTTCGCTGGCAGGCCCGGTGGAGCTCAATCTGAAATGGGTCGGCCAGGAAGAGCTGCTGCGGCAGCTCCTGGCGGCCTGGATGGTGGTCGACGAGCGGGACATCCCCTTCAATCCGCGCCTGATCGGCAAACCGGGGGTAGGCAAGACCACTCTGGCCTATGCCGCAGCCAAGCGGCTGGAACAGCCGGTTTTCCTGTATCAGGCCACAATGGACACACGTCCCGAGGATCTTATCGTGACACCGGTTATCGGTCCTGACGGCAGGATCCAGTATGCCGCTTCGTCATTGGTGTCGGCCATGCTGACAGGCGGGGTGCTGATCCTTGACGAGGGCAACCGTATGAGTGAAAAAGCCTGGGCTTCGCTGGCTCCGCTTCTGGACGACCGCCGCTACGTGGAATCTATCGTGACCGGCTTGCGGATTCCGGCCCGGCGCGATTTCCGGATTGTGGTCACTATGAACGAGGACTCTTCTACCTTCGAAATTCCGGAATACATCCATTCCCGCCTGCAACCCCAGATCTACATCGACTTTCCCGAGGCCGACGAGGAGCTGGTGATCCTGCAGGAAAATCTTCCCTTTGCCGAGAGTGCTATTCTCAAATACGTGGTCGATTTTCTGCAGCGCTCTCATGCTGCTGATGAACTCTACTCGGTACGGGACGGCATCAACATCGCCCGCTATGCCCTCAAGATGTCAGCTGCCGGCGGCCAGCCGCCCCGTGACCTGCTCCGGCTGGCTGTGGAGCGGATTCTGGGGGACGAAGCCCTGCCATATCTGGCCTGAGCATGCCACAACGCCTGTACCTCGAAAAATTCGGTCCGATCCAGGCACTGCCGGTGCTGCATTACCGGTTGGAATTTGCCCAACTGGTACGGATGGCTTTTCAGCGGGTCCGGCCGGATTCTGTGGCGATCGAACTGCCACATACGCTGGAGGTTCCTTTTATAAGGGCATTACGGCGTCTGCCGCAGGTTTCGGTGCTCAGTTACCAGAACCGGGTCAGGGGTAAGGATGAAACCGTCTACCTGCTGGTGGAGCCGGCTGATCCGCTGGTGGAGGCCGCACGGCTGGCTCTGGAACAGGGCCTGCCGTTGCATCTGATCGATGTGGACAGTGACGGTTATCCCAACCATGCGGATCAGCTGCCTGATTCCTACAGCATCTGCCGTATCGGGCTGGAGGCCTACTATCGCGAATACCGTGCCGCCTGTGCCGGGCAACTCCCCGGACGCGAGGACCAGCGCCGTGAACAGGGCATGGCTTTCCGTCTGCAGGAGCTTGCCCGCCGGTACCAGCGTATCCTCCTGGTATGCGGCATGGCTCATCTGGAGCGGATCAGGCAACACTATGAAAAACCGCTGGCGGTGCCGCTGGAAAGGGTCCGGCGCGAGGGGGTCGGAGTTTTCAACCTGCACCCCGAATCCTGCGGCGAGATTATGGCCGAATTTCCATTCCTGTCGGCTGTCTACGAATATCGTCGCGCAGGGTTGCCGGACGAACCGTTGGAGTACGGTGCAGGACTGCGCAAACGATTTCATGCGCTGGAACTGATTGCCGGCGGCAAGCAGGAGATCGGCGAAGAGAAGCTGCTGGACAATTCCATCCGCCGCAGCGCGCGCCACCTTGGGCGCGAAGGTTTGTTTCTCGACCGGCAGCGGGTCATCTACCGCCTGTTCAGCGAGGCTGGACAGCATTATCGCCAGGAAACCGGTGAAAGCCTGCACCTCTGGCAAAAGCGGGCATTCTTCCGCTTTGCCCGCAATTACGCCATGACCGGCGGCATGCTGCTGCCAGACCTGTTCCAGCTGCTGGCGGCCGCACGGGGCTGCATCGATGACAACTTTGCCTATGCCTTCTGCCGCCTGGCTGTCTGTTACCCCTGGCAGCAGGAGAGCAGCGACCTGGCAACTATCAGGATTTCTCCGGAAGAAATCTGGGGCGGCAGCCGCAGGATCCGCTTCCGGCCGCGCCAGAAAAGGGACAAGGGACTCTCACGTTTCGGATTTCTGAAACGCAAGCGGGAGCGGCGCCCGGGCGAATGGCTGGAAGGTTTCGACGATCCCTCGATCTGCTCCTATCCGCCAGAGGATCTGGCGATAGAGGATTACGGCCGTTTCCTGAAGCGTAAGGGGAGCATGCAGCTTTCGGAAGAGCTGACCCGCAGCGAGAAGTTCAGCAGCTCGATGCTTGACGGAATCGATATCCGGGAAACCATGCGCAACGTCCACGAAGGTGCGATCTACGTCCGGGAACAGTTGCGGGCCAGGGGCGGGGTCGGGTGTCTGGTCGTGATTTTCGATGAGGATCGACGCAACCTGAAATACCCCTACCGCATGACATGGCTGGGTGAACATGACCAGGAATCGGACATGGCCTTCTACGCCAGCGATCCGGCCGAGAACGTAGTCGGCCCCGGCATCTGCCGCTGCGAGTACGGCGGCTTCCTGTTGTCCTATCCGCCGCGGCGCATGCTGGATGTCTGGGACGACCCGGATTACCGCCTGGCTGCCAGCCGGGCCGAAGTCCTGCTGATGGCGGCGCTGGATTATTCGGTCGAAAAATATGTGGTCTATGCCGCCGCCAGGCCTCCCCGCAGCATCTTCAAACAGATGGCCGCCCGGCTTGGTCGGCGTATCGTCTACATCCCGCTCGGCTCGCTGTCACCGGTCAAGCTCAGGCGGATGCGGATCATGCACATTCTGGCCGGCAAGGACAAACGCGAGATTGCCGGTGATTATATCTGGTGAAAGCTGTATTGTTAGGAATTATATTTGTTTCCAATGTGAGACGATAATTGTCACTATCAGCAAGTGAAATGCTAACCTGAGTCTTTACAACGGGATATTGGGTCATAATTCAAGTGTCCGGATGATATCCTCTGCAAACTTTGCTGAAAATGGTGCGGTCAACGCTGCCTTCCAATTTTAGACTCTACGAAAGACTCCAATCGGTCCAGATTCATCATTGCGTTTTTATATCCCGGTTGCAAAGCTATTGCAGTCGAAAACGCTTGTCTGGCATCATCGTCTTTGCCCATCTCGGAATACGCAATTCCAAGATTGTTATAAATAACCGGATTGGCAGGGTCCACATCTATTCCGCGGAGACTTATATCCACCGCATCCTGATATCTTTTAAGTTGCAGATACGAATCGGCCAGCATCTCATAAGTCGGACTCCAATCTGGTTTTATTTCTATGACCTTCAAAAAGCACTTTGATGCTTCCAAAAAGTTCCCGGAATTCCCGTATGCAGCGCCAAGGTTGATCCATGGTCTTTCTTTAGCCGGGCTTTTTAATACAGCATCACTCCAAAGCAGTATCGGTGACTGCCATACCATGTTTCTATTGTATGTCAGGGTATACAATAATACGCACCATGCTGAGACACCGATCACAAATACCCTGTTGACACGTGATGATTCGAGTCTTGTACGCATAAGGTCGATAACACATATCAAAGCCAATATGAATCCGACTGAAGGAAGGTAGGCCCGGTGTTCAGCCATCAGGTCCGGCAATGGAATGAAGCTGGAAGAAACCGCAAGTGCCAACAAATACCAGCCCACACCGAAAAATATCATGACATAAAGTGTATTGTTTCTGTTTTTGATATAGAGATATAAGGAATATCCTGTCATGAAAAAGAGTATGATGGCTGAACATATAACCTGCCAATGGTAAGGATGCGTGAATAGTTGAGGGTCTGGGTCTACGTTCTGGCCGTATGGTAACAGGTAGAGTCTTAAATATGTAACCACTATGACCAGTTGGCTCAGCGCATAGCTGCTGATCGGAGTGCCATAGTAATTTATAATATTGATAGCACTGGAAAGTGTCGGAGGTGAATTGTTCTGGGCTGCGCTAACTAAAATAACCATGACGGGAATTACCGGCAGAAGCATTAAGTGTGGGGTGGTTCGCTTAATGACAGTCTTCAGGCCGTTTCCCAGTACAGTAATCTCCAGTAATATGATCATAATTGGTGCTGTAAACAACGACTCTCTGGTCAGCATGCCCAGTAGCAGCACCACCACGGAGACCCAACGCAGGTAACCTCTCTTTTTACCTTGACTTTGCTGCCGATTCCACAACAGGTACAGCCAGATAGTAGAAAGATAGAAGAAGGCAGCCAGAGAGGCGAATCTCTGCGTAATATAGGTTACTGATTCAGTCTGCATCGGGTGCAACAGAAATACAAAGGCAGATACTGTCGGAATAAACCGGGAAGAATATGAACTGAGAGTCCTGTCTGACGGCATGGAATTCAATAATAGTTCTATGCATGAAAACACCAGCAGCGAGTTTAGTATGTGAATAATGATATTGACCGATCTGAAAGCAGCAGGATTGAAGCCGCTTATCAGATAATTTATCGAAAAGGTAATGTATGCCACCGGCCTCATCATGAAACTAGTTGTTACATCCGGATTCAGGCCCAAATTCTCATCAAGGCTGCTGAATTCCTGTATGTCGAACAGTTTGGCATAGTATTCAAGTTCCTTGAAGAATGGGTTGTTCAAGAGGACCATGTTTCCGTCGAACATGAACTGTGGGAAGTTGAGTGTATTGATGTATAACAGGATGCCGGACAGGATGATGGCAGAAAGCGTTATTCCGCGAAAGGATGCATTGCTCATTCAATTGTTCTCCGTAGCGCATGGCACGATGTTCCCAGGCATGCAATTGATGTATTTCCCAGCTTGGAATCAATGCCTGAAGTATAGGGATAACTAAATATTAATAATTAGTAAGAGGATCAGCAGGCTGGCGGAGAACGACCGGAGGTTGTGGCTGTAGGTTGATGTGGCGACAGTATCGTCTGAAGAGGTATGAAAATTGAATTGAATGGTTCTGGTATGGTTTGCAGTTGATGCTGCGGGACTATCCCTGATAACTGATCTTGAACAGTATCAGCCTTGCAGGACGAAACGGCTGAGTTAGCAAAGGATTTCAGTACTGCACGGGGTCTGGGCTTGGGGCCAGTGTTCCTGTCTAGAAAGGAAAGCCGCATACCGAGTGCCGTCAGGAAAAACGAAATCAGTATGATGACAAAAAACTGTACCGGCCTGGCTAGTTTCAAGGTAGCCCCTGCTATAGTGATATTTGCATGGAAATCAAAGGCAGCATCTCCTGCAGTTCTGCAGTTAATAAAATCACGGCTACTCTCAATCAGTCAATAAGTAAATGCGTCTTGCTGTTAAAGGTTCGGGGAGAGGGGGTGCCTTGTAGATGGTGACTATAACATGCAAATCTGCATACAGCCATTCTTGTCGAAAGCTGTTTATACCAAAACGCATTTATGCTACTTAATAAGCTGTAAGTCTAATGTCACCTCCGGATGCTTCTTGGTCTAATATTTGATCGGTTTCAAAAGTACGAGGTAAAAAATGACTCAACGGGCAATTCTCTGTCCTCGTTGCCGGCAGCTGATTGGCAGCGAAGAAAAAGTCTGCTCATGGTGTGGAACGTCACGTTCGGCGTCATGGTGGCACCTGATAAACTGGACGCAAAAGGGTGGAGACGGTGACTGGCTGGTCAAGGCCATCATTACGATCAACGTGATTTATTTTGCGCTTTCTCTTATGATCGGCGGCGGAAACGGCCGGGGAGGATTCATGTCCCCCGGGCAGACCGGATTGCTGCTTCTGGGGGCCACCGGCACGATTCCGATCGACTATTACGGCCGGATCTGGTCATTGCTCAGTGCCAATTACCTGCATGGCGGCATTCTGCATATCATCTTCAACCTGATGGCGCTGCGCCAGATAGCGCCGCTGGTGATCGGAGAATACGGTCCCAGTCGCCTGTTGATCATCTACACGCTTGGTGGGGTCTTCGGGTTCATCGTCTCCTACCTGGCAGGCGTATCATTCACAATCGGCGCTTCGGCGGCCGTCTGCAGCCTGATCGGAGCGATGCTCTACTACGGCAAAAGCCGCGGTGGCGCTTATGGAAACACGGTTTATCGAGAGGTCGGGGGCTGGATCTTCAGCCTGTTTCTGTTCGGTCTGATCTTTCCGGGCATCAATAACTGGGGGCATGGCGGCGGTGTCGTCGGTGGTGTTCTGATCGGCATGATTGCAGGCTACAATGACCGTCGGCCGGAGTCGTGGTTTCATAAGCTTCTGGCGTTGATCTGCGCCGCAACTACGGTGGCGGTCTTAGGATGGGCGGCCTTTGGCGCGATGCTGAGGTGATCGGTGTTATCTGGTGGTCGTTTTCGGGTGGCGGGTTGTCGGAGCCGGCAGCGGTGCGGCCGCCTGGAGAAAGGCAAAGTTGCCTCCCAGCGCAGCATAGGTGTCCAGGATCCTGGAGAGCCCCTTTCTTTCCTGTTCACTTATCTCACGTTTTACTTCTCCCTTTGTGCCAACACTGCTAAGCAATGCTTTGCGCGATTTGAGAACGGCCTGCAGGGCGGTGTAGGACTGTTTGTCGAGCAGCGCGTCGAAATACTCGGAAACCTTGTCCTCGGACTTCTCGGTTTTGACCATAGCGGGCTGGATCAGATATGATTTTCCATCGGCATTGATGCTGAAGCTGGAGATGCCTATCGCTTTCTTGCCTGCCGTCTGGATGCAGATGCGCGGCCAGACTGTGCCGTAAATATCAACCAGGTAGATATATAATGCATCTGTATGCCTGTCGCGGGGAGATGTCTCGTCGAAATATTTTACCGGGTTCTGAGGGTTTTCAGCCACCTTCCTGATGCCGGGGCGCTTTTGAGATTTGGCCTCCTTTTCCATCAGCTTGCGCAGCTCTTCGGATTCTGCCGAGTCTTTGGGCGGTTTGCCCAACTGCATGTAGGCGGTTGAATTATTGCCCTGCTTGATCGCTTCGCGAACGCTTTTGATTACTTCCTGCGGGGGGAGTTTGGCCAGAATCTGCTTCTTTTCGGCCTCGGTTACGATTACGGTCATCTCGCGCGATTTGGGTGGTGGCGCTTTCGAATCGGTAAAAAGGTTTAACAGATAAAATACCACCGGGATCATCAGTATTGCTATGACGATGACTATCGTAAATTTCATTTCTTCGGAAAGTTTTTTCAAAAGCATGGCGGTTCCAGTACCGGAATGATCTGAATACGTTGAAGCTATTCCGCTGAAAGTACACCAGTTTAATGGAATTCACCAGTGGAATGTGCCGGCTGCTGAAAGCAGATAATCCATACAACCCGATGACGGAGCAGAAAATGCGCAGAAATCCATGCTGATTATCGTGGAGTCGCCGACCAAGGCGAAAAAAATCCAGGAAATCCTGAAGGTAAAAACCATTTCCACTGTGGGTCATTTCAAGGATCTGCCCGATGCCTCGATCGGCGTCGATCTGAAGAGCTATGAGCCGACCTTCGTCTACCACGAGAAGAAGGCCAGCTTGCCCAAACAGCTGCGAGACGCCGCCAAGGGCGAAACCGTGATGCTGGCCGGTGACCCGGACCGGGAGGGGTATGCCATCAGCTGCCATATTCATCAGGAGGTCAAGTCCGTTGCCAGGGAGTGCCTGCGGATGGAAATCTATGAAGTTACCGAGAAGGGGCTGAAGGAGGCTCTGGCCAGGGCGGTGCCGTTCGAAAAGACCAACGCAGGTCTTTACAACGCCTTCCTCGGCCGCCGGATCGGCGATCGCCTGGTCGGCTACATCCTGTCTCCGATCGCAAGCAGGAATCTGCGCGGCAGGTATAGCGTCGGAAGGGTGCAGTCTCCGGCAGTCCGGCTGGTGGTTGATCGCGAACGTGAGATTCGTGCCTTTGTACCATCCCCCTATTGGGTGCTGGATATCCAGCTGGACAAGGATGGTGTCAGGTTTCTGGCGCGGCACATCAGTGGCAGGTTCGAACGGATCGAGGATGCCCGGGCGATTATGGATTCCATCTGCTCGGAAAACCATGCCATGGCGTTAAAGGTCGAAAAAAAGGAGGTCAGGCAATTGCCACGGCCGCCTTTCACAACGGTCGATCTGCAGGCGGCGGCCGCAGTACGCCTGAAACAGTCGCCAGAACAGACGATGAAGCTGGCCCAGGCGCTTTTCGACCACGGCATCATAACTTATCACCGAACAGATTCGGTCCGGATGGACGATGCCTTCATAACCGAAATTCGCGACTTCCTGGGCAGAACTCTTGGCTCCAGCTATCTACCCGAAAAACCCAACCGTCACAAATCCAAAAACTCGCAGGCCGATGCGCATGAAGGCATACGTCCCACCCACATGCATTCCATGGCCGATATTCCCGGAATTATCAGGAAGGAGGGGTTGACACAGGAACATTCCGGGCTTTATGAGCTGATCTTCAAGCGTGCCGTTGCGAGCCAGATGGCTCCGGCCCGCTTCGATTCAACTACCTTGCTTTTCGAGGTGGCCGGGGAACGCTTCAAGGCCTCCGGTCGGGTGCTGGTCTTCGACGGCTTTTTGAAAGTCTATGCCGGACCGGATGAGGAAAAAGAAAAGAGTGAGGACGAGAAACTGCAGCTGTTGCCGCCGGTTGAAGCGGGCGAATCGGTTCTCAAGTCGGGTGAAATTCTGGACGAGAAGAAGACCAAGCCGCCGGGGCGTTTTACACTCGGTTCGCTGGTCAAAGAGCTGGAGCGGCTGGGCATCGGTCGCCCTTCCACCTATGCCGCAATCACCAAAAATATTAGCGAGCGTGGCTATGTCAGGGAAGAGAAGGGAAAGGTCGTTCCGATGTCTCCCGGTGAAAACCTGATCGATTATCTTAGGGGGCAGCACGCCTGGATCATAGATTATGAGCTGACCAGCAAGATGG
>JAWDJY010000060.1:0-30787 GCA_032469775.1 Geobacteraceae bacterium
GAACTTGCGCCGAAGGTCTGCCCCAGGGTCTGCCCCTGGTAGCTGATCGTGGCGGTATTGGTCAGCACGGTTCCGGCCGGCACACCACCGTTTACGGTCACATCAAAGCTCAGCGAAGTCGATTCGTTGTAGGGGAGCAGTCCGCCGTTGACGCTGTCGGCTCCGCTTCCGAGCCGGAAAATGACCTTGGGGGTGCCGCTGGAATCGTATTCGGCCTGGTCGTCGCCGGCGGCGTCGCTTTTCAAACCGGTGTTGGCGCCGCTGATGATCTGCAGCGAGCCTGGTTTATAGGTCGTGTAGGCCGGGATCGGATCCGTCAGGTAGAGGTTGGTGGCGGTATCGAACCCGGTGTTCTTCATGTAGATCGTATAACGCAGCGTGTCCCCGGCGGTAATGGCAGCACCGGCGCTTCCCGAAACCTTGGCGACCGTCTTGGTCACGTTGGGGGTGATGATAGGCACATACAGGTCGGTGACAAAGGTCAGTACGCTTGGATAGTACTGGTCGGTGTTGGTGTTGAGCGTGATCGTGGCGCTGGTGTCGCCGTTCTTGACGATGCCGTTGGGGATGTTGGTGCGGCTCAGGTCGTATCCCAGGTTATTGGTGTAGACCGGATTTCTCCCGGCCAGATAGACCCCCTGGTCGGTGATGCTGGAGTTGAAGAAGTTGTTGGACGGATGGGTGGCATCGGAAATGGTGTTGCCGTTCAGTTGCAGGAAATCGCCGGTCAGTCCCAGGTCTCCTTCGTAGGCCATAACCCCGACCCGGGTGGTTATCGGGCCGGAGAGAGGGGAGAGGAAACCGCTTACAGTGAATGACTTGGCCGCCGGGATTACCTCCTGGCCGTCGAATACGGTCAGGTTGCGCAACGGCAGCGAGCCGTTGCCGTAGACCACCACCAGCGACCAGCCGCCGAAGGTGTTTGTGGAACCGCTCCTGGACACAACATTGGCTACCGTGTAGGTGCCGTTGCCGGCTGCCTGCACCAGTCCGGTGACATCGGCGTAGCTCTGGTAGCGCGTCGGATTTGCGCCTTCAGAGTCCACCTGGCTGGCGGTGATTGACATGTATCCGAAAGAAGATGGCGTTTGCAGCAGGCATTGTGCACGTGTGTTGTCAACAGTCGTCTGGTCGCCGCCCCAGTAGAGCCCGGCCCAGAGCACGTTGGAGCCGCTCTCCATGTTAAGGTTGGCGCTGCTGGAGCTGAAGGTGGTGCTGTCCGAATCCACATCGATGTACATCATGGTGTGGTTGTTATTGTTGTTATCCGCCACAACGGCCGCCGTGCCGGCCTGGGCCGCGGCACAGGTCGCACCGCCGGTTGGCCCGGCCGGATTGCAGGTCATGATCGCATTGCCGACAATCTGGACATCGCCGTTGGTGTTTTTGGTATAACGGGTGGTCAGGGCTCGGAACGCCTCGGCGTCGCTGCCGCAGCACCAGGACGTCAGCACGCAGAGCGCGACTGCAGCCAGAAGTCTGCATATTCTGAAAATCCCGACCAGTATCATGCTCACTTTTGCCTCTTCTCCACCTGGAGATCTTCGAACTGTTGCAGCGGCCTGATCCCGTCCGCGCCGGAGAATGATAACTCAACCCTGCGGTTGCGGGCAAATGAAAGTATGTCGCTGCCGCGCATGAAGGGGGTCGCCTTGCCGAAGGCCTTGACTGTGATCCGTGAACGTTTGATTCCAGCCGATACCAGATAGGTCCTGACAACCTCGGCCCGCTGACGGGAAAGGATTTTGTTGAACAGCTCGTTGCCGCGTTCGTCGGCATGCCCCCTCAGTTCCACGTTGACTGAGCCGTTGGCGCGCAGAACCGCTGCCACGCGTTCGAGAACCGCCGCCGAGCGGGCGCTGATGATGTCGCGGTTGAGAGCGAAATGAATCCGGTCCGGGAGCGTGAGTCCGTCCCCTGGTGCGGCTTCCTGTTGGCCGGCGGAAGCCCTGGCATTGTCCGCTGCTGCCATGCCCGGTGTCTGGGGGGGGCAGGTCGGGCAGGCCGGACATTCGGCCGGCGTTTCTTCGCAGGCTGCTCCCTCCTCATCCGAATCCCCTTCCACTGTCATGCTGATCACGGTCGTGGTTTTGTCGGCGGCAAGTTGCGTCGAACAGCTCTCAATCTTGCGTCCGGCCTCTTTGGCGTAGCGTTCGGCGGCCTGCAGATATGGCTTTGCATGACGCCAGCCGAGCTGGTTGTCCTCGTGGCCGGCCCAGACCAGCTGCACCTCAAGCTGGGCCACCAGGTCCTCGCCGCAGGAAAAACCGGGATGCTTCTTCCAGTCGGCGGCTTTCTGCCACAGGTCGGCGCGAATCTTCCTGCTGGTTGGCAAAAGCGGCGTGTCCATGCTGATGTTGCTGTTCCTGGCCTCCAGCTGCGCGATCAACTGATGCGCCTGGCTGACGGTGTCCTCGATCACCTGTGTGCGGTCGTTCATCGTGTACTGGTCCATGGCCATGTCGATCCAGGCCTGGGCCTTGGCGAAATGGTAGGTCCCGATCGGCGTCCCCAGCGTATTGACGTCGGCCAGCCTCTTCTGCAAGGCGTTGATGGACGAGATGTCCGCCGAAATGGTCTGGTCGGTGATGCGTGACGCTTCGGGCGTCATGCGGGGCGCTTCGGCCGCAAGACAGGTGGCGGCGGTTACCAGCATCGTTATCATCAAAAGAAGAAGTCTTGTTTTCATAGTACCGATCTCCGTGTGTTGCCGGCGCTGCAGATCTCTTTGTCAGCGCGGGACGTCGTTGAGGGTCCTGCCCCGCAATCCGTCCAGCAGATGCTCGTCAAATTTGAATCTCATGCGCATGAAATAGCCGGGGTTGGTGTAATCCTCGCCGGACAGGTCCTTGTCTCGGAAGCCGAAATAGTTGTAGCCGGCCGAAAGCCAGAGGTTGGAAGTCATCAGGTAGCCGACCTCGTTCCCCAGCCCGTAGAGCACGCTGCTCAGTTTCTCGTTGAAAAGGGCCATCGCGTTCAGGCCCACATCCCATCTCTTCGACAGGTCATAGGTCATTCGTCCGGTCAGCATCTGTACCGCCGAACGGGTGGAAATGCTGCCGCTCTCATCCAGAGCCAGTTTGGCGGCATAGCGTCCGCTGATCACCAGCGAACGGGCCGGCTGGAAATTCAGGCTGGCCGAGAGGATATGCACGATGCGGGTGGAGGGCAGGCTCGGATCGCTGTCATCCCCCTCGTAGCGGAATTCGTATTTGGACAGCAGGTTCCAGCGGTTGGAATCGACCGGACGGTAGGCCAGGCCGACCTGGGAGCGCTGCTGTACCCTGACGCCGGAAATGCTGCCCTTGTTCTGGGTGTAGGAAATTATCTGCCGTCCCAGCAGTGTGATCGAACGGTTGTATTTATGGGCCAGGCCGATGCTGCCAAGGTAACTGTCGCTGCCGGTGCCGTTGCGATACTCCAGCCGGGTGCTTCCCTTCCAGCGTTCCGAGCCGGTGTACTCGACTCCGGCCCCCAGCGCTGTCGAATCGTTGGCGGTAGCGCCGCCGATGGTGGTGATCCGCTCGACGTTGGTGTTCAAGCGGATTCCGGCGGTCAGCTGCCAGCCGTTGCGCAGGCCGACTGCCGATTCCGAGTCCCGGCCGGAGAGCGCGTCCCGCATGCGGTATTCGCTGAACAGGTGGCCGTCCTTCATGTATTCGGATTCGATCCCAAGGAGAGTGGTGTTGCGCTGCTGGCTGCCGTTCAGCGCAAACTGCCCGGACAGGCTGGAAATAAGCTCGTGCCTGGCATACAGGCGGGTCTGCGGGGCCAGTTGGTAATCGCCGCCAAAGGCGAGCGTGCGCCGGTCGGAGGCCTGGATCGATTGCTCGTATTCGGCGAACAGTCCCAGCTTGGTGTAAAAAGGGAGCTGCATGCCCAGCTTGGCACGAATGCTGGTGTTTTCGGTCGGGGTCAGCGTGGCGCTGCCGATGGTCTGGGAGGGGGTGGCGCTTTCCTTTGCATAGCGGACCCCCAGTTCGCCTTTAAGATAACGGGCCACCGCATGTTCCAGGTTGACGATGATCCCCTTGCGGTTGCCGAGCGTGGCGGCGTCTTCGCTGAAGATCGCCTCGGTGGTCAGCGCGGTCTTTTTGTTCAGAGTATAGCGCGCCTTGGCGCCGACCTCCGTGCGTCCCCTGGCAATGGCGGAGGAGGGGTTGTCGAAGCCGTTTTCGGTCTGGTTGCCGTAGATGCGCAGGTTGAGGCTCTCGCTGTCGTGTCTGAGTTCGATGCGTCTCCCGTCACCCTGCCCGGAGGTCTGGCGAGTGATGCGGGCCCATTCCGCCAGCAGGTAGGTCTTCTCCGCCAGCTTGATGGTGGTGTTGACGCTGCCCAGTTCCTGCCGGTCGAGCGGGTTCTCGTCTCGCAGGTAGCTGCCGCCGATTTCCAGCCGCTGGTTCAGCTTCAGCTGGGCGTCGCCGCCGGCCACCCAGAAATCCGCCCCCCCCTGGAAGGCTTCATAGGTGGCGCGGATATAGACCGGGTTAAGGCTGCTGTCGCGGCTGGCGATCGGCTCCTTGAAGATGATCCGGCCGGTCAACGCCTCGATTTCGTAATCGCTGAAACGGGACATGGTCACGCTCCTGATGATCAGCGAGGGCTGGTTGCGATCGCGGGTGATGATCTCGATCTTTTCGCTGTTGGCGACAATGTCGGCGGTGCGCAGGAAATAGGGGCCTGAGACACCCAGGGCCGGAATCTCGTCCACAATCTGGCGGCTCCGGTCCTGGCTGGCAAAGATGTTGGCGCTCATGAGCGAGTTTTCGTAATGTCCGCGCACGCCGGTCAGGCTGCGGTTGTAGGCCCCCAGGACCCTGGCTTCCGCCTGGGACTGGGTGGTGAAGTCGCCGTACAGCAGGTAGGAGCGGTTCTTGTCGATTCTGACGTAGAACTTCCCGGTTGACTGGGCGTCAAAGCCGCGGATCGAGGAATCGCCGTAGACCGGGTAGAACTCGTCCGGGTTTATGTCGCGGAAGAGCTTCTCGCGGGTATCCTTGTCCGAGTCATAGGAGACTGTCAGCAGGTAATCCCCCTTGATCTTGCCTTTCAGGAAGAAGGCTGCCCGTCCGGCGGCGTTGATGCGCTTGTCGTCGCTGCTGGTCGAGATCGACTGCAGTTCCTGCTCAAAGCCGTCCTGGCTGCGAGCCGGGGTGATGGCGCCCGGATCCATGCGGCGGAAATTGATGGTTCCTTCGATTACGCCGACCGCTATCAGCGGCCGCAGGTCGGGGATGAAAGAGACCGTCTGCTGGGTTTTAATACTGCCGGAAGTGACCCGTATCGTGGCGATTCCCGGTTCCGCCGGCGCAAACAGCTTCAGTTCGGCCTGGCCCCCCTCGATGAACATCTGCAGGCCCGGTTCCTGGTCGGAAAGGTCTCTGGCATCCCAGCGTCCCAGGCTGGACTCGATGGTCACTGCGGTGCGGGATGTGATCACCACGCCCTTTTCGTCGGTCAGCCGGATCCTGACAGTCAGCGGAGTCTGGCCATCGGCGGCCAGATCACCGGCGGGAGTCTGCAGTTCGATCCTGGCCAGTGCGTCCGGGGCGATTACCGTGACAACGACCCTTCCGCGCGGATTGCCGAAAGGGTCGCTCTGGACCAGTTCCAGCCTGTTTTCGCCCGGCTTGAAGGTGACGCCTACATATTCGCGCGCCTCGAGTTTCTGGTCCTCAACTATCATTTTTTTGCCGATGCGCCCCTCATCGACGGTTTCGCCGTTGACCAGCAGCTTGAGGGGAGCGCCGGAGGCGCCCTTGACGCGGACGGTCGATTGGGCGATCGGCAGGATGTCACCGTCCTTCAGGTCGATGAAGCCCGGTTTCGAATCCATGGCGGCCATGCTTTCGGCATAGTCCTGCAATTGGGCCGGGACCGTTGCTTCCTGGCGTGGAATGTCACGGGTCAGCTGCTGTTCCTGCTTCATCACCGGGGTGAAATAGGGCAGCTTGGTGTCCGCGCCCAGCAGGCCGCTGGCGGGACGGGACTTGACTTCGGCCGGCTGCAGCGGTTGCTGGTCGATCACCAGTCTGGCGTCTACTCCGCGCCTGGTTTCGGGTACAAAAACTTCTCCCTTGAGGCGTCGCTCCCTGAGCTGCTCAATTACAGCCGTGCTGCAGGAACCTTCTGCAAAGTCGGCCCGGTGCATTTCTCCGGCCTTAAGATCGACAAAACGGCTGGCCGCGTCGCCGGCGTGGCGATTGGAAAGCGTAATCAATTCCGACCCGGCCGGAAGCGTGCTTTCGTCCAGCTTGAGCACATGGCTGCGGGGCGAGATGCCGTAGAAGCTGTACTTGCCCTCACTGTCGCTGATCGCGTAGGTCCCGTCTTCCAGGTAGATCCGTACTCCGGGGATGCCAGGTTCCTTCTCCCCCTGCAGCCGGTCCCGGTCGCAATCCACGAAGAGTTTGCCGATTATGATGCCCTTGTCGGTAAAGACCCCCTGTTCGACCTTGACCGTGGCGGACGCCACATTGGAAACGGTGCCGTAGGCGGCCGTGGCCTGGGCGCGGTTGATCCCGTCGCTCTTGATCGCGCCCGGCCCGACTTTGAGCCTATAGGTGATCCGGACGGTGACGCCGTCGTTCATGTCACCCAGTGCGAAGTCCAGTCCGGGCCCGCTTCCGCCGGTCGGCTCCGCTGTCGCGGCGCCGTCGCGGCGCACCGTGCCTTTCTGGTAGCTGAAGCCGAAGGGGAGATGGTCGGCAAGCGACACGTCCTTGAGCAGCTTGCCGCTGGAGTTCTTGACTTTGATTGTGTAATCGACCACATCGCCGATCTCGACCGTTGTACGCGATGTGCTCTTCTGGACGAAAAGTCCTCCGGCGGGCCCGGGATCGATCGGTACGTCGATATGTACCGGACCGGTGCTGGCGTTTACCGCGAACGGACGGCCATAGGAACCGTCGGCGTCGATAGTCCGGTCGCCCGGCAGCTGGGTCTGGATGAACTGCGAAGGGAACTTCCAGCCGTTGGGAGCCTTGACGCACAGCGTGTAGCTTCCCGGCACAACCAGCGGGAAGTCGAAGCTGCCGTTGGCTGCCGTCGTCACCGGGTTGAGCGCAACAGTGACACCATCCAGTTCCATTACACTGGCCAGCGGGCCGCTTGCCTCTCCATTGGCAGCGCAGCTGCCGCCGGCAGCGGCATCCACCAGTGTCACCACCGCGCCTGCTACCGTCTGGTTGGTGCGGCTGTCGAATACGATCCCGCCCGGATCGATCAGCAGGCGTGCTGTAACGGTGCTGCTTCCGCAGCCGGAGATGCTGGCGGTAAGCAGGTCGTGCTTCATCGCCTCGATAATCGCATCACCTTGTACCACCGGATTGGTTGCGGCATCGCGTGTTTCTATGCCGATGATGCGGAAAAGTCCCGTGTCGGGGCCGCTTTCCTGGGCTGAGTAACTCTCCTGGTCGCCGCTGTGGGCCGATGTGATCACGATCGTACGCACCTCGGCCAGCAGCGGATTGGTGTTGCAGGCGGCTGCGTCGGCCTGGACGTAGAGCGGACTTCCCAGTCTGGAGGCTTGGGCCGGTATGACGAAGGTTCCGCTGTTGAAAAACGTTATTACCGGGGGAGGGGTCTGCACTGTAAGTGTGACCGTGTTGGAATCCGCTTCAACCTGTTGGGGATTGACACCGTTGTTGTAGAGTACGCGACCGGTATTATTGATGGTGCCGGGCGCGGTTGAAGCGATCAGTACCTTGAAGCTGAAAGCGGCCATCTTGCCCACCGCCAGCGCGTTTGCGCCGTAGGCGACTTCATCGACAAGCGAGGGGTCGGCCGGTTCGATCGTTGTGTACGAGAAGGGAGGGTCTCCTGTCCTGTGGAACAGTGGAGTGCCATTGGTCTGCAGCTTGAAGGAGCCTTTCACATAGGAACAGCCGAATGGCAGCACATCCCTCAGCAGCACCAGCTGTTCCTGAACCCCGTCCACCTGCAGGGGGTCTCCTCCCTGGGCGGTGCCGTTGCCGTTGTTGACTACGCTGAGTGTGAAGGTCAACTGCTGTCCCGGTGTCGGGTTGTATTCGGAGGACTGCTTGCTGGCCTGGAGCAGTGCGGCAGAGTTGACCAGCACCTGGTCGGTGACAGCTGCCTTGACCCCCTGAATAGATGAAACGGCGGAGATCGAGATGCTGCAGGATTGCGACTGCATTGCATTTGACGGGACGGTGCCGGAAATGATCAGGCTGACGGACTGGCCGGCAGCCAGGCCGATCATGCCATTCTGCGGTATCTGCGGCTCTCCGTAGTCCGCGATACCGTTCTGGTTCGAATCCCTGGTCAGTGTCAGACCGGAGAGTGCGAAGGTGCTTGCGGCGGAGGTGGATGTTGACAGGAAAGCCGAAAGCGGCGTGTTGCCGGTGTTTGTGAGGATGTGGCTGAAGGAAACCGGTGCGCCGGGTGAGCGGAACAGCTGCTGGTCCGCCACCAGTGACAGGGCTTCGACCGGTTGCACGGTCACCAGCACCGGGTTGGATTCCATGGTTTCGGATCTGTCCAGGACCGGATTGTAGTAGCTGGCAAAAGCTTTATTTTCAATGATGGTGCCGGCCGGTGGTGTTGACGCCGATGCTGGAGACGGGATTGTTGAAAGCAGGATCGTAACTGTAAGCAGCATAAAATACGCGCATGCGACCAGTCCGAACCGGTTGACCGGATACTCGGACCATCTGCTGCCACTGCCGTATATCGCCTTGTGCTTGTTCAATCAGACCCCGGATTGGTTGCTGTGTTTTGAAACCGCGCCTCCGGGAATATTGAACTCCCGGAGGCGCGTATGATGCTGATGAGAAAGCTTGTGTTACGGGTTGATTTTTATGCCGAAGGTAACGATTGCAGTTGCTCCGGGAGCCAGGGCCGGAACGGTCGCCTTGACGGTTCCGGTGGCGCATGCGCCGGGCGAAAGTGTAATCGATCCGGTCGAGGTGGATGCCGCGGGTACGCTGCTGCCTACGCAACCGGTGGCATAGACCGTATTGGCCGGGGTGGCGTCGCTGATTTCAAGCGTGTTGATCGCTGCGGTACCCACATTGGCTGCAGTGATCTGGTAGAGGATGCAGGCGCCCGGAACCGCACCGGTTGTGATGTTGCTCTGTGCAAAAACGCCGTCGGCGGTTCCGTCACAGGCCGCATCCAGAGCCTGCATCTTGGTCAGTGTAACCTGGCCGGAGATTACGGTAGAGGTATCGGTGGCCGAGGATGCTGCCGGAGCAAGTGCTGTTGCTATCGTTCCGGTGATGGTTGCTGTAAGGGTGGCGGTGTCCGTATCGCCGATATTGGCTCCGGCCGGTGCGAACACCTTGACCAGCAACGGTACGCTGGCGCCGGAGGCCAACCCGCCGATTGCGGAGAGGTCCGTAATGACCGGATCGGTCGGATCGATGCTGCCGTTGCCGTTGGCATCGTGGTAGACGACCGAGTTCCAGCCCTGGGCGGAAAGGGAATCGGATATTGCGATGGTGACCTTACTGTCGGTGCTGCCGTCGGGAGTGCCGGCGGCCGCTACGGTGCCTTCCAGCACGTTGCCGTTGTTGGTGATGGTCATGGGGTAGATCACTGTGCCGCCGGGGAATACCTGTCCTGTCTGGCTGTTGGTTACGGTTACGCTACGGACCGCGTTGATGTCGATCGCGCCATGCAGCCTGTCAATGGCGCTGCTGGAAGGGGAAAGAACCCGGAAGTAGATCTGCTGCGTGCCGGCTGCGGCATTGGCCGGGATCGACACGATCGCGCAGACGGTACTGTTGGTGGCGGCATTGATGACACCGGTGTTGGATATTACGCCGCCCAGCGTGGAACAGTTTCCGGCTCCGCCGTCGGACTTGAAGGTTACGGTCCAGCCGGTGGGGAGGGGAACCGGAGCTACAAAGGTGCTGTCGGTGCTGGCGGCCAGGTTGTAGGTGTCGGCGGTGGCGCTGGTGTTGTTGACCTTGAGGACGAAGGTGGTGCTGGTGCCCGGATTGGCTGTATTGTGCGGCGCCAGAGCTGCAACTTCAGGTCCTGCTCCGTATCCGGTGCTGGCAACGTTACCGGCCGCGGCGGTTCCGCCCGGAGCGCTGTCGGTGCGGGCCGTTGTAAGCGTCAGGTCAACGGTGTTGCCGGTGATCGAGGTCAATGTCAGGATCACCGGGTTACTTTTGCTGTTGTCCAGTTTCGAGGTTGCGGACAAGGTGGCACTATAGGGGCCTCCGGTCGCGCTGGCCGGCAGTATGGCCTTGACGATCACGTTATAGGATGCCCCGGCGGCAAGAATGCCGGTGTCCGGTGTGCTGTTGGAGTTGGTGTCGATCAGCGGTGTGACACTGTCGGACTTGTAGAGGACGAAGGATGTTCCGGCAGGGAAACTGCTGCCTCCCACCGAAATATCGAAAGAGTCGCTGCCGTTTCCGGTGTTCCATACGTAGGCGCTGAATGTTACGGTACTGCCCTGCAGCGCCGATGCCAGTATGATCGGTTCGCCGGTGCCGTCAACATTGGAGGCGTTGCTGCCGTTGGCCACTACATTGGCGGACTGGTTGACAGTGAAAGGTGTCGGATTGGTGGAACCGGACTTGGGACCGGAGCCGTCGTTGTAGCTGAAGGTCGCGGTGTTGTTGATGATTCCTGGGGCGGCGGATGCATTGACATTGACTTCGAATGTCAGCGTGCGGCTCTCGCCCGGCAGGACCTGGTTGATCAGGGCGCTGACAGTGCCTGGGGTTGTGGCGGCGTCGTAGTTGACGGTATATGCGCCGAAAGTCTGTGCGCCATCGGCGGCATCGGTCAGCGCGGTGGCGCCGGATACGCTCCAGCGTGCATTGTTGCCGCCATTGTAGGTCATTCCGGCCGGAATCACGTCCGTGATGGTCAGGGCGGTTGCTGTGGCGTTGCCGGTGTTTGTGTAGGTCAGGGTATAGGTCAGCGGGCCGCTGCCCGGATTGCCGCTGCCGGGTGTGACCGCCTTGGTCATCACGACGATGGCGTTGCCGCTGACATTGACTGTGTCGGTGTTGGTAGCGTTTATGGCAGGGGTGAACAGGCTGGAGGCTGTCAGCGTGATCGTGTCGGCGCTGCCGTCGGTTGATGCGCCCGAGATGGTGGCTGCGGCTATGAAGGTGAAGGATGTGCCGGGAGCCAGCGCTCCGCTGCTGGTGATGGCCGTAAAGCTGTCAGGTACTCCGTCGCCGTTGGCATCGGGATAGATCGCGATATTGGTGAAGTTGATCGTGCCGCTGTTAGCGTCGATCGCTGAGAGGTTGAAGCTGTCGCTGCCGTTGCCGGTGTTGGTCAGGGTGTGCGGGAAGTAGACCGTGCCTCCGGCGGCGCCGATCTTGGTCTGGCTGGCGGTCAGGCTGAGGCTGGCGACCTGCTGGACAATGGTCTGTACCGTGTTGGAGGTCGCGGTGCGAACAACCGCCGAGGCGTCGGTGTAGGTGGCCGAGGCCTGGTTGCCGATCGAGGTTCCCGCCAGCGGCGCTGCCTGAGCCGGTTGTGCCATGGTCAGCACTACCAGGAACAGCATGGCGATCAGGAACGCAGCCATTGTCAATGGCGGTGAATCTGATCCGGTTTGAAAACTTCTAGGCGTCAATTGTTTCATTTCTCTCCCCCTTTTTTCTTTGCATTGGATTTTTTAACAGAATCAAGTTTTATGATTACCGGACCTTTTTGATTGTCTTTGATCTTCATGCGGGCGCTTACCGTCGCTGCGGCGCCCGGCGCCAGGTCGCCCAGGTTCCAGCGCAGCGACCGGTATTCGGCCGTCGGCACTTCACGGTTGGAAACCGCCCCATAGGCCAGTTTAACCTTGCGAACCAGCGGTATTGCGGAAAAAACGGTCCCATCTGTGCTGGCGCTTGCTCCCGCCGGAGAGGCCGAATCCGCCATGAACTCCATCTCCTCCGGAATCGGCAGCGTGGCGGCTACATTTCTGGCTATGGCCGTGCCGCTGTTTTTGTAGGTAGCGCGATATTCGATGACTTCTCCCGGCTTTGCCGAGTCTCCGCCGGAAATGCTCTCCTTGCCCTGGGAGTTCTTAACAATCTTCCTGGCGCTGAGCTGCACTTTGACTTCAGGCTGGCCGGCACTCCAGGCCGGTGTGATTGAAAGTGTTATTGACAGTAAAATCATGATAAAAATTCGCATTAAAATATTTCCCCCTTTTTTGTGTATAAGTATGTGTGTGAAAAACAACTAATAAATTTGCATTTGCAAGTTAATCATAATAATTGTAGGAATATATATAAGTCTGAATACAAGAATCAAACCAATTTAGAACATTGTTGTTTTTTACATATAATCACTTATGCAAAGGTAGGGTTTTTGCCCATGCGGATTTGCGTTAGCTCAAAATTATGATCAATTTCAAATCCTACATACCGTCAATTCGCGTTGTCATTGTAGAGGACGAGGAAATGATCCGCGAAGCGATCTGTATGTTGATCGGTTCCCTGAACGGTGTAATGGTGGCCGGGTGTGCCGCCGATGGCCGGGATGCGCTTAGAGTTGTGGCCGAACAGTCGCCTGACGTGGTGCTGATGGACCTGCGTATGCCGGTGATGGATGGGATTGAGGCGACCAAGCGGATCAAGGAGAAGTACCCCTTCATCAAGGTGCTGGCGCTGACTGCCCACAATGATATTAATGAGATTTCGCGGGGAGTTGAAAGCGGGGTCAACGGCTATGTTTTGAAGAAACTGTCGTCGCGTGAATTACTGGTTGCGATCGAAACGGTGATGGAAGGAAAGAATTATTATTGCCCGGAAGTTGCAGAGGTGATGGCCAATGCGTATCTGAAGGAGCGAGACCGCCGGCACTCGCCGGTTATGACACTATCTCCTCGGGAGTTGGAGGTGATCAAGCTGATTGCAGTCGGGTTGCGTACTAAAGAGGTCGCCGGGAAGCTTGGTATAAGTGAGAAAACCGTGGAAAAACACCGCTGTAATCTGCGGCTAAAACTTGGCGCGACAACTTCCGCCGAGATGGTTCGCAAGTATTTGGAGTTTTAGGCTACTTCAACAGTCCCATCACACCCTCCGAATCACACTCCCGGGCAGCTTTCTCAATTTCTGCTCCAATCCGTTCCACTTCCGGCAGGTTAAACGCCATACCAAGCCCCTTGATGCTGTGTCCGGCCCGGATTGCGCATTCCATATCACCCCGATTGCAGGCGTCGGCAGCTTCGTTGCGACATGCTGCAATGCGCTGGTGGACCCTGTCCAGCATTCCGCCGGTTATTGGTACGGATGTTCCGTTTCCAGGTATTTCTGAGTTTTCGTGGTGTGTCATCCGCAGGATGCTCCTGATCAATTCCTGTCGGCCGAACGGCCGTGGCAGATATTCATCACATCCGGCATCCAGCGCATTCTGTATGTCATCGGCAAATGCGGCCGCGGATATGGCTATGATCGGTATACGTACCGTGCCGGGACCGCGTCTGCTCTCCTGCTCCCGAATGGTCTTGATCAGTGTGCTGCCATCGATGGTCGGCATGCAGATATCTGTCAGCATGCAGTCGAAAGTGCTTGTTTCGAGAAGTTCCAGCGCATCGACCGCTTGCAGGCATGGTGTCAGGCTGAATGGTGTTCCTGCGAAAAAGAACGAGAGCAGTTTCAGGTTGTCCGGGATGTCATCGACAGCCAGAATACGGAGGCCGGGGAGTGTTTGCGGCAGGCATGAGTATTTGTCGTCCAGACTGGATACATCGGCCGGCACCAGTGCAATCGTAAAACAGAAAATACTGCCAGTGCCACTGTCGCTGCTGAAGGTAAGTTCGCCTCCCATCAGTTCTACCAGACGGGATGCGATGGACAATCCCAATCCGGCCGAACCCGGATGGGGAATAAGGCTTACAAACGGAGAAAAAATTTCACTCCTTCTGTCTACCCGGATTCCAGCACCACTGTCTGAGACCATGAATCTGACCATGCCGCTGCCATTGTCGGACTGCTCGACTGTAACCGCAACCGCCCCGCTGGATGTAAATTTCAAAGCGTTTTCGATCAGGTTGGTCAGCACCTGTACGATTCTTCGCCGGTCCCCGTTCACTGCCGGCGGCAATCCTTCCGCCAGGTGAATCGTGAAATCGATCTGTTTACTGGCAAACCTTGGAGCAAACAGATCGTGAATGTAATTCATCGTTTCCACAAGTCCGAACGGGGCCGGGTTGAGCTTTAAGCGTTCGGCTTCTATGGTTGACAGATCTAGCAGGTCTTCCACCAGATGCTGCAGCGTGGCGCATGATTTTCGGAAGAGGTTGATTGAACGGCGTTGCTCCTGCCCCTGTGCCAGTTCTTCCAGTAATTCGGCTGTTCCGGACATGGCATGCAGAGGCGTGCGCATTTCATGGCTGACCATGGCCAGAAACCGGGATTTGGCGTTGCTGGCTTCTTCGGCTGCTGCCATTGCAGCTTTGGTTGCCATGTCGGCCTGTTTAAGTTCGGAAATGTCATGGAATTCTATTATCCGGCCCAGATGTTTGCCGTGATGCTCCAGTGGGACAACGCTGACCACCCAGCCATGCAGTTGGTCCAGCGAATCCTGGATCTGCTGCTTGAACGCCGTTGGTGGAAAGGTTGATGCAATCGCATTGAATTCTGGGAAGCGTTGTTTGACTGCATCCAGTTGGGCTGCTTCTTCAGGGGGGGCTCCGTGGTAGAAAAGTTCGCGGGCGGCGCGGTTTGAGTCTATCAGTCTGCCTCTCGCATCCAGGATCAGCACCGGGTGCCCCAGGTTTTCAAATAGTACCGAACGGGCAATCGGAACGATCGTCAACAACCGGTAACGGAAAATTGCCAGAAAATAACATAGAGTCGATATCCAGAATACCGATGGTACAAAACTGAAACCCTTTATGGGAGTGATCTGGAACAGGTGTACCGTGAATGGCACCAGTGTTCCCAGCAGAAGCAGTGCCAGACGCCTGCGGCTGTTCCCGACTTCCCTGATGAGCCCTGCCAGCATCAATATTTGCGCAATCGCATACAACAGCATGATGTAAACGATGTGCAGATTGTATAGAACACCGCTTTTGAAGCCCATTACCAGCAGTGGCCCGCTCCTGACTACTTCAGTTGAATAGCGGTTGAAATTGTGGAATTCAGCTGTCCAGGTTGCCATGATTGAAACAACCGGAATCACCAGAACCATCTGTCTGAAGCGTTTTGTATTCCAGTGACCGAGTCCGGAAGCTTCGAGAGCCAGCGAGAGGGTGAAAGGGCCGATCAGGGCCGCGCAGGTTGTACCGATCTTGTAGAGTTGCATCTTGAGCCACAACTCTGTCGAGGCGGTTTGCAGGGTGAACACAAAAGCCCACAGAGTCAGCATCATGATGATGCTCAGTACGGGCTGCGCCAGAGTCTCCCTGCGATGCCGGTAGATATACCAGCAGAGCGTTCCGGAAATAAGCGTCGATATGATAGGTGGGATCAGATAGTGGCTGTAGTAAAACATGGCGGGACTATGGCTAAAAAAACAGTTTCTGGCAATACTGATTTTGTTTCCTGTTTTTAACGTCCACAAATCCGTGAACGAAAAAGTTCAAGCCCCCGTCGGCACTGATGAAGCGGCTGTAAGGGGGGCTTGAATTGTTTGCGAATTTTGTTGCTGTTACAATGCTCGTTCATGTCTCCATGGAACGCTCGGAGTTGCTGATCAGATCGACTATCTTACGGTACAGTTCGTCTCCGTCTGTGCCGGTTATTTTCTTTTTGTCCACAACTGCCATGGGGGTTTCACGGCAGGCGCCGCACTGCTTGACGCATTTCTTGATCTTGATATTGGCGTCGGGAAATTCTTCCTGCAATTTCCGGAAAACCTTGCCTTTGCCCTTGTTGTGCTCGCAGAAACGAATTTTCATGGCATAACCCCGGTCACGATAGATAACTGCGTCAACAAAGCCGATTATCGCCGAAATATCCCTGGAACAGCTGCTTATGCGCTAAACAGCCAGAGGGGAACCGACCGGCGGTACAAAGACCCGCTGGCCCATTTCACCGTCAATCATCAATATGCCGTGGCCGTTGTCACCAACCAGTTTGAGCTTTGCTATCAGGTCGCGGTCGTTGTTCTCTTCCTCGATCTGCTCGGTTACAAACCATTGCAGGAAAATCCGCGTTGCATGATCTTTCTCGAGGACGGCCTGCTCGCTCAGTTCGTTGATGCATGAAGTTATCAGTTGTTCGTGTATCAGGGTCTTCTGCATCATTTCCAGCAGGGACTTGTATTCGTTTGGCACCGCTTCACTGGCCAGCAGCGAGATCACCACACCCTGATCGGTCAGGTAACTGTAGAACTTCATGAAGTGAATCATCTCTTCGCGATATTGTACGAAAAACCAGTTGGCGGCTCCTTTAAGTCCCAGGTCGTTGGCGCGTGATGACATGGCCAGGTAGAGATGGGCCGAGTAAAGCTCCAGATTCATATGTTTGTTGAGTGCATCCGACATCTGTGTGCTGATCATTGGTATCCTCCTTGGAATTTTTTTCATTATACCGCAAAACAGGACTAAATCAATCCTGAATAGTGGTTTGATGCATTCTGCGGGAAGTGACTTGTGGCTATGCCCGGCGCGAGATCCTGAAGATCATGAAAATTCCCAGCAGGAACATCGGCAGACTGAGGAACTGTCCCATAGAGAACCATTTGAAAAAGAAGCCTATCTGGGCATCGGGCTGGCGGAAAAATTCGACTATGAACCGGAAGAGACCGTAGCCGGCCACAAAAGTCCAGCCGGCGACCCCGTTGACATCGGATTTTCTTGAAGCAAAACGCACCAGAAAGAACAGTAGCAGGCCTTCAAGAAGGGCCTCATAGATTTGTGACGGGTGCCTCGGCTGGCCGTCACTGCCTGGAAAGATTATGCCCCAGGGCATGTCGGTCGCACGTCCGTACAGTTCGGCATTGATAAAGTTGCCGATCCGTCCCAGCCCCAGGCCTACCGGTGAGCAGAGCGCAGCGATATCGATAAGTGCCAGGAAGGGCAGGTTCTTGCGGCGTGAGTACAGCACCAGCACCAGCACTACTCCCAGGAAGCCGCCGTGAAACGACATGCCTCCCTCCCAGACCGCCAGTAGTTTGAGCGGGTTGGCCAGGTAAAAGCCCAGGTTGTAGAAGAGGATGTAACCTAGCCTTCCTCCGAGTATCACACCCAAGGCGCTGTAAAATACCAGGTCGGAGATGTCGTCGGTGGTCAGGGGCAGCTGTTTGCGTTTGACTTCGGAACGGATGATGAAATAGCTGGAGATGAAGGCCAGAACGTACATCAGCCCGTACCAGCGGAACTGGAGCGGGCCGATGTTCAGGAAAACAGGGTCGATATTGGGCATCTGCATGGAAAAGTCGCTTTCTCAGACTCCACAGCCACAGCTGCGGGTGCAGGCTCCGACCCGCATGTGTACTGCCTTGATGAAAGTGGCTTCGGTGGCTGCCTTGATCTCCTGGACCACCTTGTCCGGCACGGCCGAGTCAAGTGACAGGATTACCATGGCTTCCCCTTTTTGTTGGCTGCGCCCCAGATTCATCGAAGCGATGTTGATGTCATGCTTTCCCATGATCGTGCCGATCTTGCCGATCATGCCGGGACGGTCGCCGTAATGCAGCATCAGCATATGTTCTTCAGGGCTGAAATCCATGGTGTAGTCGCGCAGTCTCACGATCCGTGGAGCACCTTCGAATAGTGTCCCGGAGATGGTGCGCTTCTTGCCGCCGGCTTCAATTATCAGAGTGATCACGTTGGAGAAAGCGTCGGCGTGGGTGGTCTTGTTCTCTTCAACCACGATGCCCATCTGTTCGGCGATAAGCGAGGCATTAACCATGTTGACATCCTGATCCACCATGCGGTTGAGCAGGGCGCTCAGTCCACAGACGGTCAGAGGTGAACAGTCGTAATGGGCGATGCTGCCGGCAAATCCGAAAGTGACTTTCTCCAGGTTGTCGTCGACCAGCTGGATGCCGAAGTCGCACATCACGCTCATCAGGTTCAGGAAAGGGCGCATCTGGTCCATCAGGGCCAGGTCGAAGCGGGGGATGTTGACCGCATTCTCCATTGGCTGATCATCCAGATAATTCAGAATCTCCCTGGAGACGTCAATGGCTACGTTGACCTGGGCTTCGAAGGTGTTTGCTCCGAGATGCGGTGTCACAACCAGGTTCTTGTGTGCGATCAGCTGCTTGAGGGTGTCGGTGGCAGGCGGCTCTTCGCTCCAGACATCGAAAGCTGCGCCGACAACCTTGCCGGAGTTGAGGTTGTCCAGCATGGCCTGCTCGTCGATGATGCCGCCGCGGGCAACGTTGAGGATGATCACGCCGGTCTTCATCAGGCCGAATTCACGGGGTCCGATCATACCCCTGGTCTCTTCGTTGAGAGGAGTGTGTACGGTAATGATGTCGCAGTTCTTGTAGATTTCATCGTGAGAGACCAGTTTGACACCCAGGTCGTGGGCACGCTTGACCGAGATGTACGGGTCGCAGGCAAGAACCTCGCACTCGAAAGCCTTCAGGCGCGTGGCCACCCGGCCGCCGACCTTGCCGATGCCGATCACGCCGGCGATTTTCCCCTTCAGCTCATAACCCGTAAAAGGGGCGCGTTTCCATTCGCCGGATTTGAGGCTGGCGTTGGCTACGGTGACATTGCGGCAGTAGGAGAGCAGCAGCGCCATGGTATGCTCGGCGGCGCTGTTGGTGTTGCCGAAGGGGGCATTGACTACGATGACGCCCTTGGAACTGGCGTAGTCCACATCGACGTTGTCGATGCCGACCCCGGCACGGGCGACGATTTTAAGTTTCGTGGCCGCATCCAGCAGGGCCTTGTCAACATTGGTGCCGCTGCGGGTGATGATTGCGTCATAGTCGCCAATGACCGCCAGCAGCTCATCCTTCTTAAGTCCCAGCCTGACGTCCAGCTGGATGCGCGGTTCCTGGGTCAAAAGCGCCAGACCTTCCGCGGAAACTTCATCAGTTACGATAATCTTCATTGCATATCTCCAGTTTCAGTGGATTTAATCTGGGCATAGTAGACCCGACATAAAAAAAAAGCAAGCACGCCAGCGCTGATTAATGGTATACATAAGCCCCATGAAACCATTCAATATTGTTCTGATCGAACCGGAGATCCCCCCCAATACCGGCAATATCGCCCGTCTCTGCGCCGCCACCGGTGCCGTGCTGCATCTGGTCGGCAAGCTGGGCTTTTCGATTGACGACCGTTACCTGAAAAGGGCCGGACTGGACTACTGGGAGTTTGTCACCCTCAGGCAGTGGCCGGACCTGGCCACACTTCAGGCTTCAGCTCCCGAAGGGCGCTTTTTCTACCTAAGCACCAAGGTCGCACGGAGTTATCTGCAGGCCGGGTTCCAGCCGGGGGACTACATCGTTTTCGGCAAGGAAACCAAGGGGCTGCCGGAAGATCTGCTGGCAGCCAATCCGGATACATCGATCACTATCCCGATGCCGGCCGGAGCGGTACGCAGCCTTAACCTGTCCACCTCGGCCGGAATAGTGCTGTATGAGGCGTTACGACAGTCCGGAATGATCGCATGAGTATAATCTGTAAAACTGATTGTAAGTCTGTCCGCCCGTATCTGACCGCCGACCTTCCCGGCTGCGGCGGAACGATCAAGGAAACTCCGGACGACTTTTGGGTGGAGGAGATACCGTCATATCTTCCTTGCGGTTCCGGCGAGCACTGTTACCTGACGATCGAGAAACGCGGTGTCACGACTCTTGAAGCTATCAGGCGGATTGCACAAAGCTTGAAGGTGCCGGAACGGGAGGTGGGTTATGCCGGCATGAAGGATGCGGTCGGCGTCACCCGCCAGACCATCTCGATTCAGCGTGTCTCGCCGGAGAAGGCTTGCGACCTGGATCTGGATGGAGTCAAAGTCGTCTCGGCCGCCCTGCACACCAACAAGCTCAAGCTGGGACATCTGAAAGGGAACCTCTTCCGGATCGCGGTGCGGGGCGTGTCGGCTGATGTGGCTCGGAGTGTTCCGGATATTCTGGCGTTGCTTGTCAGGCGTGGTGTGCCCAACTATTTCGGATTTCAACGCTACGGCGCCCAGGGCAACTCGCACCTGATCGGCGCGGCACTGCTGAGGCGCGACTGGCAGGCGGCCGCTGACCGGCTGATCGGGGAACCGGACGCTGTGCGGGATGAACAGTGGCGCAGTGCGATTGTTGCCTATCAGCAGGGAAACCTGGCGTTGGCGTTGCAGCTGTTCCCACGCCATTGCCGCAGCGAACGGGATCTGCTGCAACGTCTGCTGAACCGCCCCGGAACGTTCGAAAAAGCATTCGCCGCTATTCATCCCCGGCTCAAAAAGCTGTACCTTTCGGCTTACCAATCCTTCCTGTTCGACCAGGTGGTTGCCAGGAGGATTGATCATATTGACGAACTGATGGATGGCGACCTGGCCTGCAAGCATGTCAATGGAGCCTGTTTCCTGGTTGAAAACGCCGCTGTGGAACTGGAGCGGGTCCGCTCTTTCGAAATTTCGGCCAGCGGCCCGATTCTCGGCTGCCGGATGAAGCAGCCTGAAAATGAACCTCTACGGATGGAGCTGTCGATCCTTGAAAATGAGCGGATATGTTCCGAGGATTTCAACCTGCCTGGAGGCCTGCGCATGGAGGGGGAACGTCGTCCGCTGAGGGTTCCGTTGTCGGAGCCGTCCTGGCAGCTGGAAGGTGACTGTCTCCGGCTGGAATTCTCACTTCCCAGGGGAAGCTACGCCACGTCGGTGTTGCGGGAGATTACCAAAAGTTTTTAGTGCTTTGGATACAGAAAAGCCGACATTGCTGTCGGCTTTTCTGTATCCAGTCTATCGGTATTCCGGTCTAAGAACGCACAAAATCCGGTTTGGCGAATGAGTATTCAAACTGCATGTGATCGGTATAGGTGCCGTTCAGGATGGCAACCACGTCCTCGGTGAAGACCAACTCTTCGTCGGTAGGAATTACATAAACCTTGACCGGCGAGTCATCGGTGGTGATCAGGCTTTCGCGCTTGCGGGTCATGGCCTTGTTGTTGCGGTCACGGTCGAGGATGATGCCGATATGTTCCAGCCCTTCGATGGCTTTTTCGCGGATCAGGGCTCCCATTTCGCCCACGCCGGCGGTGAATACGACCGCGTCCAGTTTTCCAACGGCGGCCATGAAGGCGCCGATATACTTCTTCAGGCGGTATGCTTCAATTTCAAGGGATAGCTGGCAGCGCTTGTCGCCGGCATTGGCGTTTTCGATCACGTCGCGACGGTCGGTAAAACGGCCGGTGACTCCAAGGACACCGCTTTTCTTGTTGAGGATGCTGTCGATTTCCTTGGCGGAAAGGTTCTCCTTTTGCATCATGAAAGCCGGGATGGCCGGGTCGATATCTCCGCAACGGGTACCCATAACCGCGCCTTCCAGCGGGGTGAGTCCCATTGTGGTGTCAACCGAAATGCCGTTCTTGATCGCACAGTGTGAAACGCCGTTGCCGATATGCATGGTTATGATGTTAGTATCTTTCGGGCTTTTGCCGAGCAGGGCTGCAGCGCGTTTCGAAACATACAGGTGTGAAGTGCCGTGGAAGCCGTAGCGCCGTACCTGATGATTTTCGTACCATTCGTAGGGGAGGGGGTAGATATAGGCGTGCTCCGGCATGGTCTGGTGAAAGGCCGTGTCGAAAATGGCCACGTGCGGAACGGTCGGCATCAGGGTCTGGGCCGCTTCGATCCCTTCGATGTTGGGCGGGTTGTGAAGAGGTGCAAGATGCTGGACTTCTTTGACCGCATTCAGAACCATTTCGTCGATCATCACTGAACAGGTGAATTTTTCACCGCCATGAACAACGCGGTGACCTACTGCGGATATCTCGTCAACACTTTTCAAAACACCATGGACAGGGTCGGTAACGGTTTTTATCAGCAGATCGATGGCTGCCTGATGGTTGGCGCAATCCTGTTGATGGTGGTATGTCTCTCGTCCCGGTACTTCGTGCATGATGAACGAATCACCGATTATAACCCTTTCAACCATTCCCTTGGCTACGATAGATTTAGTCTCCCAATTGAACAACTGGTATTTCACCGAAGAACTGCCGCAATTGAGTGCCATGATTATCATGTAGTATTCCTCCAAATAAACAGAGATTTAGTTATAATTTCAATAAAAATGGAACAATCATACTAAAATAAACATCTGAAATAGAACTGTTTTTGATATATACACGAGACATGCATCTAATTCAACAAAATTTGTGTAAACGGTTTTGGGAAACGCTAATTTCTTTGCTGGACTTTTGAAAATCTGTGTGGTACATCAAACTCGCTTACCGTATAGATAAGCTAATTTTATAAGGAGGTGAAATTGTGGCTCATACTATTACTGACGATTGCACAAACTGTGCAGCATGTGAAGATTCCTGTCCTGTTAACTCCATCAGCGAGCAGGGTGGCAAGCGCGTAATTGATGCAGATACCTGTATCGACTGTGGCGCATGCGTAGATACCTGTCCCGTAAATGCCATCCATGCCTAATCAGCCTTGATGCGCCTGGTAAGTAAAAAGCCCGTGGTTACACGGGCTTTTTACGTTTCATGGCTGCAGCTCCCGGTTACTTGATCACGATATTGCTGATCGTGACGCTCCCCTTCAGGATACTTAGAGTCCCTATCGTTGAATAGCCGCTGGTCGGATCAAAGCTGGCGCTTCTACCTCCTTCAAACAGTACATTTACCGGATTGCCGAAAACAGGGGTCTCCAGGAATGTGAAAACCTGTGCCTGGATGTTGCCGCTGCCGGAAAGGCCGATTGCGTTATAAGCGTCCATGATCCTCGAATACAGGGTCGGGGTCGCGCTGTTCAAACGGACATTGTTGTTGTCGGTAAAGGTGGCGGTGACGTTCTTGTCGGCATTCATGGTGACACTGCAGTTGTTGCCGGATACCGTGCAACCTGTCCAGGCGACCGTAGAATACCAGGGTGGTACCGCAGTCAGGTTGACCGCCGTCAGGTAGTCGAATATGGCGCTGCAGGTGCCGCTGTTGCATGTTATCCCGGCCGGAGAAGTATAGACTGATCCGCTTCCGGCTATGGTAACCGATAATAGTGCGCCGAAATTGCTGAAGTCGATGCCATCGGAAATCATCACGCCGGTCCCCCCTGGATTTGACGCATGGGTTGGGCCGCTGGCGGAACCCCAGTAGTTGTTGCGGGCATTGATGATGTTTGCCGGAGTGTCGTTGGTGAATCCCCAGGCCGCGGACGTTCCGATGAATTTGGAATCGCTGACAGTTGGCACTGAGGCTGCCTTAGCGGCTATCTCTGTCCCGGCGCAGTTCTCGAAACGACCGTTGTTAATGACCGGTGACGCGGCATAAAGTTCCATGCCGTTGGTGGCGCTGTTCAGTACGCTGACGTTGGTCAGGGGTGGGCTTATGCTGTCCACGTAGAAGGCGGTCAGGCGGTAGCCGTTGTGGATATAACCGATACCGGCTCCACTGTTGTAGGCGCCGGCATAGTTGATCGTCACATAACTGAGCGCCGAAGCCCCGGCGTTGGGAGAGAGGTAGATGCCGGTCCAGTTGCCGGCGGCTGGAGTCGCCGCCCGCGAGGTGAAAGTGATCGGCAGAATGCTGGTGCCGATAGCACTCAATGTCCCGTCCACCCATAGTCCGATATTGCCCTGGGCCTTGACGGTGACTCCGGGGTCAATGGTGAGGGTGTTGGTCGCTGCAACGGTAACCCAGTTTTTCATGAGATAGGGGAAACTTGCTCCGGGCATGTCCCAGGTCCCGGAAGTGGCGATGGTGCCTCCCGGTACGGCGATGCCGTTCTCTCCGCTGCCGCTGGTGCTGTTGCCGCTCATGACCGGGAAAGTGTCCAGTGTGTCGAACACGATCGGGTAGTAACCGTTGCCCATGTTGCTGAACGTATTGGAGGTGATCTGGGCCTGGCTGCTCCAGAGTTCGATGCCGTGGGTTTCGCTGTTGCTGATCTGGCAGCCTGAAATCTGGGGACTGCAGGCGTCCAGATACAGACTGGCCAGGCGATAGCCGTTGTTGAAATAGCCGAGTCCTGAACCGCTCATGAAGGCTCCGGCATAACTGATGTTGCAGTTGGCAAGCACCGATGAGCCGGAATTGGGTGAGAGGTAGATTCCTTTCCAGTTTCCTGCCGTAGCTACCGTGGCGTTGCCGTTGCCGTTGGTATCTCCGGCGATACTGTCATCGGCCAGGGAGGTGAAGGTTATCCTTCCGCTGGTGCTGTTGGCCGAGAGGGTGCCGGACACGTACAGGGCAGTGCCAGAGAACTTGACGGTTGCGGTCGGATTGATGGTCAGGGTCACGCCGGCAGCCACGCCGACATCACCGGTAACAGCATAGGGGGCGGCCGTGCTCCATACCTTCCAGGTCGTATTGGCGGCCAGGGTGCCGCCCCGGTTCTGGATGCCCTGGTAACTGTTGCCGGAAAAGGTCACGTTGGTAGGGTCGGGAACCGAGGTGGCGTCCAGGCTGACCGCATAGTAACCGTCGGAACCGTTGTTGTTGATGGAACTGTTGGTAATTGCCGGCCGTGAGCCGGTTTCCGCGCGAAGGCCGCTGTAAGCGCAGTTGGCCAGGGTTGCGTTGTTAATGGCCGGTGACGCGGCATAAAGTTCCATGCCGTTGGTGGCGCTGTTCAGTATGCTGACGTTGGTAAGTGGTGGGCTGATGCTGTCCACGTAGAAGGCGGTCAGGCGGTAGCCGTTGTGGATATAGCCGATGCCAGAGCCGCCGTTAAAGGATCCGGCATAGTTGATAGTCACATAACTGAGCGCCGAAGCCCCGGCGTTGGGAGAGAGGTAGATACCGGTCCAGTTGCCTGCGGCGGGAGTCGCCGCCCGCGAGGTGAAAGTGATCGGCAGAATGCTGGTGCCGATAGCGCTCAATGTCCCGTCCACCCATAGTCCGATATTGCCCTGTGCTTTGACGGTGACGCCGGGGTCAATGGTGAGGGTGTTGGTCGCTGCAACGGTAACCCAGCCGTTCAAGAGGTAGGGGAAGCTGGTTCCAGGCATGTCCCATGTCCCGGAAGTGGCGATGGTGCCGCCCGGTACGGCGATGCCGTTCTCTCCGCTGCCGCTGGTGCTGTTGCCGCTCATGACCGGGAAAGTGTCCAGCGTGTCGAACACGATCGGGTAGTAACCGTTGCCCATGTTGCTGAACGTATTGGATGTTATCTGGGCCTGGCTGCTCCAGAGTTCGATGCCGTGGGTTTCGCTGTTGCTGATCTGGCAGCCTGAAATCTGGGGGCTGCAGGCGTCCAGATACAGACTGGCCAGGCGATAGCCGTTGTTGAAATAGCCGAGTCCTGAGCCGCCCATGAAGGCGCCGGCATAACTGATGTTGCAGCTGGAAAGCACCGATAAACCGGCCGTGGGTGCCAGGTAAATGCCGCGCCAGTAACCGCTCTGGTTGTGGGTGAAGGTGGCTCCTCCGGCATTCAGGGTGCCATTGACGTAAATCCCCAGGCCATCATTTACCTGTACAGTTACGCCGGATTGAATATTCAGTGTAGCGGTATCAGCCACCGTAACAGTGTTTTCGATAATATAGGTGTTGCCTGTTGTCCATGTACTGCTGCCGGAAATCGTTAGTGGCGGGTACTCATACCAACTGTTATCCACCAGTGGGTTCGGATCAGTGTCAGGGTGGAAAACTTCATTGACCCTGATCACGGCAGCCCCAGCCACAGCGCTCCACAGGCAGATTAACGCACATACAACCATGAACAGTTTAGCCACTTTCATGACAAGCCTCCTTTTCCGGATACAACTTTGTGGACATTGGGTGGTGGCGGGCAAACGATGTAATTAAGTACATTGCAATGATAAGAATATTATCATATCAGGTGCGATATTCAATGCTGATTTTTTAGTGAGATATTGAAGGTTTTTATGAATGTGGTCCGGTTTAACCGAAGGAGTCAGCGACGAAACAGCCACATGATCAGCGAAAGAATTGCTGATATGATCAGGCAGGTCATGATCGGGAAGTGGAAACTGAAATTTTCGCGTTTGATGGAGATGTCGCCCGGCAGTCTGCCGAGCCAGGTGGGGAGCTTGGGAGCGAAAGTGAGCATCAGGCCGATTGCGACCAGCAGCAATCCCATGATGATCAACGGTCGTCCCAGGCCGTTCATGCCGTTTCCGCTTTCGGATGATAGCGTTCCTTCTCGCTGTAGATGCAGCCGCAGTACTGCTGCCGGTAGAGACCCTGTTCCTTGGAAAGCCGGATGCCCTCCTGCCAGCCGGGCCGAAAGTCCTGGTAGTGGAATGCCACACCCAACTCCCTGCCGATCTGCTCACCCAGTTCCCTGATCTCCTCATGCCGCTGATAACGGCTGTAGAGTAGCGAGGCGCTGAAAGCGTCAAATCCCCCTGACGCGGCTGTTTCAGCGGTAGCGCGCAGTCGCGAGGCGTAGCAGTAGCTGCAGCGCCGGTCCGGTTGCGCCGCAACGTTGGCCAGGAATCCTTCCAGGTCGTATTCGTCGCGCATGATCAGCGGCAGCTCTTCCAGCTCGGCCATACGCAGTACCGCATCGCGGCGGCGGGTGTACTCCTGGTAGGGGTGGATGTTGTGGTTGTAAAAGAAGCCGGTCACGTCGTGACCGGCTGTACGCAGGGTTCGCAGAGGATAAAGGGCACAGGGGCCACAGCAGGTGTGCAGAAGGATTCGCATCACAGGTTCTCTAGTATATGCCCCATCTTTTCACGTTTGGTGGCAAGGTAATCACGGTTGGTGTCGGTAGGTTCAGCTTCGATCGGCACCCGTTCCACTATGTCGATGCCATAACCCTGCAGTCCCACCAGCTTCTTGGGGTTGTTGGTCAAGAGCCGCATCTTGGTTATTCCCAGAGCCAGCAGTATCTGTGCGCCAATGCCGTAGTCGCGCAGATCTGCCTTGAAGCCCAGTTCGATGTTGGCCTCGACCGTGTCGCGTCCCTTGTCCTGCAGTTCGTAAGCCCTCAGCTTGTTGATCAGGCCTATTCCGCGACCTTCCTGGCGCATGTACAGTATTACTCCGTTTCCTGCGGCGGCGATCTGTTCCATGGCACGGTGCAGCTGCTCACCGCAGTCGCAACGCTGGCTTCCCAGGACATCTCCGGTCAGGCATTCGGAATGAACCCGCACCAGTACCGGCTCACCCTTTTTGATCGTCCCTTTAACCAGGGCAATATGCTCAAGTTTGTCGATGTCGTTTTCAAAGGCGATCGCCCGCCATTCTCCTCCGAAAGAGGAGGGGAGGCGCGCTTCGGCCACCGTGCTCACCAGCCGTTCATTCTTTAGGCGATAGGCCACCAGATCGGCTATAGTACAGATCTTTATGCCATGTTTCCTGGCGAATACCTTTAACTCGGGCATGCGTGCCATGCTGCCGTCGTCGTTCATGATCTCGCAAATCACGCCGGCCGGCTTCAGTCCAGCCAGTCTGGCCAGGTCCACCGAGCCTTCGGTCTGGCCGGAGCGCACCAGGACACCGCCTTTTCTGGCCCGTAACGGAAAAATATGTCCGGGGCTGACCAGGTCGGCGGAGCTGGAGCCGTCGGCCACCGCAGTCACTATCGTGTGGGCGCGGTCGGCGGCCGAGATGCCGGTGGTTACGCCATGTTTGGCCTCGATCGAGATCGTGAACGCAGTTTCGAATGGCGATGTATTGTCGCGCACCATCGGGCGCAGCCCCAGTTCATCGCATTTGTCGGCGGTCAGGGTCAGGCAGATCAGGCCGCGCCCGTACTTTGCCATGAAGTTGATGTTTTCCGGGGTGGCCGCCTCGGCGGCCAGGGTCAGGTCGCCTTCGTTCTCACGGTCTTCATCGTCCACCAGGATGACCATCTTTCCCTGGCGGATGTCTTCAATTGCCTCTTCTATCGTTGATACGGACATGTCTAGCCTCTCGTTCTATAAGAATCCATTTTCTGCCAGTGTTTTGATGCTCAAGCCCCTGCCTGATTTCCACGGGGCGGTCAATCGTTCCACATATTTGCCGATGATGTCGGTTTCGATGTTGACCGTGTCGCCGCTACGAATCTGGTTCAGTGTGGTGTTCACCAGGGTGTGGGGGATGATGTTGACCGAGAATCCGTCCCCGGTGACCGAATTGACCGTCAGGCTGATGCCGTCGATCGCCACGGAACCTTTTTCCACCAGGTAGCGGGCATGGGCGGAAGGAAGCGTGAACTGAAGCGTGTGATTGCCGGAGCGGACTTCGCTCCTGGATAATTGGGCGCAACAGTCGATGTGCCCGCTGACGATATGCCCGCCAAGCCGGTCTCCCAGCCGGAGAGCCCGTTCCAGGTTGACCCGGTCGCCACTGCGGAGTTTTCCCAGAGTGGTGCGGGTCAGGCTTTCGGGGGATACCTCGAAGGTCAGCTTGTCGCTGCCGGTTGTGGTGACGGTCAGGCAGGCGCCGTTAACCGCCACCGAGTCGCCGATGGCGATTTCCGCTGTCGGCAGCGTGGTCTCCACCGTCAGCAGGCCGGCTTCACCGCGACGGGTAAAGACGGCGACCTGTCCGGTACTCTCGATCAGGCCGGTGAACATGGCGCTTTTTCCGGGTAGGCGTGGATGACAACATCCTGCCCGATGTGAGCAATCTGGCCAAACTTCAACTTGAAGGAATTGTCCATACTGGTTATTCCAAGCAGCGCAAACGGGGCAAATCCGTCGCTTCCGAGGATCTTGGGGGCAATAAAAACGACGTATTCGTCAATCAGCGATTGTTTGAGCATATCGCCGGCCAATCGGCTGCCCCCTTCCAGCAGAATCGATTGGATGCCCATGCCACCCAGTCTTTTCAGCAGATCAGGCATCGAGACCCTTCCGTCATATTCTTCGCAGACGATGATGTTAGCACCCTGCCGGGTGTAGCGCCGATGCACATCGGTGTTGCCCTCAATGGTGGCGATTACGGTTTTCCGGGCTGAACCGCCATCAAGTACGGCGACACTCTCGGGAGTCCTCAGGCGCGAGTCGACAATGACTCGCAGTGGATCATCACCCTTGACGTGCCTGACGTTCAATTGTGGATTGTCCGCGATGATCGTATCGACTCCCACCATGATGGCGTCGTTTGCCGCACGCATCCTGTGGACGAGCTGCCTGGATTTTTCACCGCTAATCCAGCGCGACTCACCGGTCACCGTGGCGATGTTGCCGTCCAGTGTCATGGCGCATTTGAAGGTGACAAACGGCAGGCCGGTGGTTACGTGTTTGATGAAGGAACGGTTCAGGGACCGGCATTCATCTTCCAGCACGCCGCTGGTAGTCGTTATGCCGGCCTCTTCCAGCGTCTTGAACCCGCTGCCGTTGACGCGCGGATTGGGGTCGCTCATTCCGGCCACAACCCGTTTGACTCCGGCGCCGATCAGGGCGTCGCAGCAGGGAGGTGTCTTGCCGGTATGGCTGCACGGTTCCAGCGTGACATACACGTCGGCGCCCCGCGCGGAATTGCCGGCCATGTTCAGTGCATGCACCTCGGCATGGGGACCGCCGGCACGTTTGTGCCATCCCTCACCGACAACGTTTCCATTATTGACGATAACGCATCCGACTGCCGGATTGGGGGACGTTTTGCCGACACCCTTGCGGGCCAATGCCAGGGCGCGTCTCATATGTTTGACGTCTGTGGGGGTCATTTTTTCAAAAGCTCCTGCAACTCCTGCATGAATTCGCTGATGTCCCTGAAGGAGCGGTAAACCGACGCAAAGCGCACATAAGCCACTTCGTCCATTCCGTGCAGCTCTTTCATTACCCATTCACCGATGGTCGTTGTTGAAATTTCACGTTCGGTTGATTCCTGGAGCCGGGCCTCCAGTCGGTCCACCACCAGTTCGATTTCGGCTTTGGAGATGGGGCGTTTCTCGCAGGCCTTGACGATACCGTTGATGATCTTGATCCGGTCGAACGGTTCACGCCGGCCGTCCTTCTTGCAGACCTGCGGGAGCATTTCCTCGATGCGCTCATGGGTGGTGAAACGTTTGGAGCACTGCTCGCATTCACGCCGACGACGGATTGCTGAACCGCCCTTGTCCGGACGTGAGTCGACCACTTTGCTGTCAAGGTTGTTACAGAAAGGGCATTTCATCAGTCGGTTCCCTGGTTGTCCGGAACGAAATTAATTACCTTGATTCCGGTTTCGCTGATCATTTCACGGGCCAGATCGTCGGCGTATCCTTCCGCGTAGACAACTTTGGTAATACCGGCGTTGATCAGCATTTTAGTGCAGATAATGCAGGGCATTGTCGTACAGTACAGTATCGATGCTTCGATGTTGATGCCGTGCCGTGCCGCCTGGATAATGGCGTTTTGTTCGGCATGGAGCCCGCGACAGAGTTCGTGGCGCTCTCCGGAAGGAACCTTTAGTCTTTCCCTCAGGCAACCGGCCGCATCGCAGTGGCTGATTCCCGAGGGAACCCCGTTATATCCGGTAGCCAGGATATTGCGATCCTTGACCAGGATGGCTCCGACCTGCCTGCGCAAACAGGTTGATCGGGTTGCCACCAGTCGGGTGATGTCCATGAAGTACTGGTCCCAGGAAGGTCGATGCATAATTATAGAATTACCTCAAATTTTCTGACGCAGCCTGACAAACTACCCTAATTTATGCAGTAAGGTCAATATTTACCTGAATTGCCGGTCATGAGCCCTTGTTCTCAAGGTTAGTATGCCTTTGATCTGATTGCAAATGCTAGTTAGTGACAAGAAATAAAAGTGTTGCTATAGTAGCCCAAATTATCAAGTGAGGTCCTGGATGAGAATAGTTTCGTTTTCTTTGGCAGTTCTGTTTGTT
>JAWDJY010000061.1:0-30275 GCA_032469775.1 Geobacteraceae bacterium
CGGGCAAACCGGTGATCACCGAGCCCAGCTACAAGGGAGGCAACGTCGTCTACGGAGCCCGACTGTCACAGGGGATGCCGAAGTATTACAACATCGGCCTGAGCGCGCTGAAAAGCGAGGGTGACGACAAATCCCGCTACCGCGAGGAGGAGGGGCTGGACATCTGGCTGCATCCGCTCAAGCAGGTCGACCTCACCGGGCGTACCTCCTACAATTCCATCACCGGTGGCTGGATGGAGCATGCCTACGCGCTTTCGATAACGCCGCTGGAGAGCCTGAGAATCAGTGGCGACATTTCGAACATAAACTACAGGGATTATTTCTTTAACTTGACCACCGCGGCATTGAAGCTGATCAGCGGGAACATGGGCATCATCGACCCGAATGAAAAACTGCTGGCTGCGGGTGCCGCCGTTTCCTATACCCCGATCAAGAATCTCACCGTTTCAGCAGATTACAAGAACTATGATTATGAAGTCGCCGGCAGCTCGGATTACTTTGGCGGCAAGCTGAGCTATTCGCTGCCGGATTCCTTTGCGGCGGGCTTCGGCGCGCACCGCATGGAAGGGGAGAACGACCGGCTCCGTTACAGCGAATATCGTCTGTATCTATCCAAAAAGCTTGGCCATGCAGATCTCACGGTTGATGCGATCAATGTCAGCTATGACAAGAAGATCAATGGCGTCAGAAACAGCTATGCCATTACCGGATCGGCCGGTTACGAATTCGGCCCGAAGCTGAAGGTCGGCGCTGATGTGGAATATTCAAAGAGCCCCGATTTCGACAACGAGGTGCGCGGGCTTGTGAAGATCACTTATCTTTTCGATACAAAGCGCAGCGAAGGGAGGGGCAAGAGTGAAAAATAAAATTTCGATAATGTTGATTCTGCTGGCGCTGTGTTTTCTCCATGCCTGTGCGAATACCGGCAGCGTGGCAAGAATCCATCCCGAAGCGGTAAAGGGGCTGGTCAACTGTACCGAGTGCCATTCGGATTCGTGGGGCACGATGAATCACCAGGCGGTCGATTTCTATAAAAAACACCGCTTCTATGCCGGCACCTCGCGTCAGGCGTGCGCCGCATGCCATCAGGAGTCGTTCTGTACCGACTGCCATGCACACAAGGAAGAAATCAAACCCAGTGACAAGTTTGCCGATTCTCCTGAACGTTCGCTTCCGCATCGCGGTGACTATCTCAGTCAGCACAAGATCGACGGCAGGGTTAACCCGACATCATGCGTGAAGTGCCATGGCCGGCAGAATAATGAGAGGTGCGTATCATGTCACAGATAAAACCATCTCTGGCAATTATCTCGATCGCAATGGCGCTGGCCATCGGCGGTTGTGGCGACAAAAATCCGCAGGCAACTTTCAATGCCGACAGCGGCCAGCATCTGGCCGGTTGGGATGTGGCACACAAGACCGCCGGCACGGCTGATCTTGAGTCCTGCTTCGAATGTCACGGGGACAGTCTCGAGGGCGGAATTTCAAAGGTCAGCTGCACCCAGTGTCATCTCGGAAGCCCGGGCGCGGTCCACCCGCTTAACTGGGGACAGTACGCCTATGCCCGCCACAAGGCTTTTGTAAATGGTGAAAAATCTGCTGCAGATCCAAGTGGCACATCAAAATGCACAGTCTGTCACGGACCGACTCTTGCCGGCCTTGGCGCCGCACCTTCCTGCGCTACCGCCTGCCATCTTGGTGGTGTGTCCGGCAAGCACCCGTCCGTCTGGACGCAGTATTCAAGCCATGCCAACTATATGAAAGGCATTGGCTATGCCCCAACAACATGCAGCACGGCGGCATGCCATGGCACCGACTCCAAGGGGGTGTTCCTGAGCGGACCTTCCTGCTTCTCCTGCCACCCGGCCGATCCGACCGTTCTTTCGCCGGTGCCGGACAAACATCCGCATAACCTGGCGGCCACATGGAACACCACGCCAAAAGTAGCCGGCGGCCACGGTTATTACACGATCAATACGCTTAACGGCGACATCTCTTCTTGCAACACCAGTATCTGTCACGGAACCGGCGGCTCTGCACCTTCATGCAACGGCTGCCATTAATGCTAACTGAGTAGATGCTTGCGGTTGAAAAACCGCTCATAGTTACGGAAGGAGGAATTAATGAACACAGCCTTGCAGAGATTTACAGCATGGGTGTTGCTCGCCGGTCTGACTCTGATTCTTGCCGCTTGCGGCGGCGGAGGCGGCGGTGGTGGTGGCGGAGGCGGCCCTGTTCCGATGACCACAATATCCGTTGCAACAAAAGGCGTGATTCAGGGTGCGTCAGTGACAGTTCACCAACTGCTTTCGGACGGCAGGACCGGAAGCCTGCTCGGTACTGGCGCGACCGGTGTTGCCGGGGTCTATTCCGTGGATATACCGTCATCACAGACCGCTGGCCCGCTGCTTGTGACGGTTGCCGGTCAGGCCGGCGCCAAAAGGGACGTATCCGTGCCGGGCGCAACGACCCCGGTGGATTTTACCGCCGCGGAAGCCTATCACGCCGTTGTCAACAATGTCGCTCCGGGTCAGACTATTATCGTCAGCACCCTGACTGAGGCAGCCTACAAGAAACTGCAGCAGATTTTGACCGTCAGTCCCGCCCTGGCTACTCCCGCCCGGATTGCCGGAGCAGTGGATGCAGCCAATGCCAGGGTTGCAGCTCTGTTCGGTATCGCCAATCTTCAGGGTGATCCCGCCGGCGATACCACCTACCAGGCTGCTCTTCTGATTCTGGATCAGATGATAATCGATCTGGCACCAGGCAATACCGTTACTCTGTTTAACCTGATCAACCCGGCTTTTGCCAATGTTGGCAGTCCGGCATATCAGACCTACCTGAATGCGCTGATTGCTGCGGCTAACAGGGCGGCGCTTGCCAACCCGGCGCTTGCTGCCGAAATACAGGCGATTGTGGCACTGGCTTCAGCGCCGCCAGCCGAGCCGGACTGGACCGATCTTACCGCACCGACCGCTCCGTCAACTCTGGCCGCAACCGTGAATGCCCTGACCGCCAGCACCAGTTCGGTCGCTCTCTCGTGGAACCCTTCCACGGATGCCAACGGGGTCGCGGGTTACGATGTCTACCGTGACGGAGTCAGGATCGCCACCGTGACAACCGTTGCCTATACCGACCAGCCGCTGGCCAATAACGCCACCTACAACTACTTCATTATTGCATTCGACGCTGCCGGAAACCGTTCGGTTGCCAGCGCCGCTCTTGCCGTCCCGGTAGCGGTGGCGGCGACTGATGTCACACCGCCGACAGCTCCCGGCAATCTGTCCGCATCGACCTTCGCGCTGAGTCAGACCACCAGCTCGGTGGTGCTGATGTGGAGTCCGGCCACTGACAACAAAGCCGTAACAGCTTATGAAATCTACCGCGACGGCAGCCTGATCGCCACGGTGGCGACACCCGGCTATACCGATCCGCTGGTCTCGATTTCCACCACCTACCTGTACTACATCGTAGCCATGGATGCCGCCGGAAACCGTTCGGTTCCGAGCAACCAGCTGTCGGTGACCCCCAACCAGCCGTCTCTGGGGGTCATTGTGAATGGTCAGCTCTCTCCCGGCATTATCGGACTTCCGGGTGCCGATGTCATAGCACCCACGGCGCCGGCGTCACTTACCGCCACCACCTTTGCCCAGACCGCCACCACCAGCTCGGTGGTGCTTTCCTGGAGTCCGTCTACAGACAATACCGCCGTAACCGGTTACGAAATCTACCGCAACGGCAGCCGGATCAGCACGGTGACCGCACCGGGCTACACCGATCCCTCGGTGACATCCGGCACTCTCTACACCTATTTCGTAATGGCCTTCGATGCCGCCGGTAACCGTTCGATCGCCAGCAACCTGCTTCTGGTGACTCCCAACCAGCCGTCTCTGGGTGTTATTGTGAATGGTCAGCTTTCCCCGGGCATCATCGGACTGCCGACTCCGGACGTTATCGCTCCGACAGCTCCATCGAACCTGTCGGCGGTGGCATCGGCAATAACAGCAACCACCAGTTCGGTTGTGCTTTCGTGGAATCCGTCCACGGACAATGTGGCCGTAACCGGTTACGAAGTCTATCGTAACGGCCTCAGGATCGCCACGGTGACAACACCGGGGTACACTGATCCCTCAGTTACATCCGGGGTACAGTACACCTATTTCATCATGGCCTTTGATGGGGCCGGCAACCGCTCGATTGCCAGCAACCAACTGATAGTCACGCCGCAACCGGGTTCACTGAATGTTATTTTCAACGGACAGCTGACTTTCTGATCAGGTGACTTCCGGACGGGTCTGCGATTCTCCGGACCGGGCAGCACAGCAGTATCAGATAACAATCCGCAGTAACCGTGCAGTATGAAACATAAGATCGAAGGGGGGGATTTATTCCAAACAAAATCTGAAGCACCTCAGCAGTTTAAACAGTGCAGTACAAAACGAAAGAGGAGGAAGCTATGATGGGTAGAAAATTATGGTACATCGTAACATTTTTAGCATTTGCCCTGTTGCCTCTGGCAGGCTGTAGCGGCGGTGGCTCAAGCTCCGCCACGGTAGGAGAAAAGGGAACCCTGCTGACTGTCGCCGGCAAGGTTGACACTGCCGCGAAGACAACCGCCAAAACGGTCGGTTTGACCCCGATTGCATTGAACACGGTAGAAGTCTATAACGCCCAGGACGGGGCATCCCTTGGCACGGCTACAATTGACGCCAACGGAAGCTTTACCGGGCTTGCATTCACGCTGCCTTCCACCAAGACCATTCTTGTATTCAAGGCCACCGTTGCCCAGGGAACGTTCCTCAACATCCTGCCGATCGACCTGAGCAATCCGCCGACAGGCATCACCAGCAACAATCCGATCAACATCGTGATCAGCCAGGAGAGCACGGCTATCGCCAAGCTTGTATCGAGCCTGCTGGGCCTTACCGGTGATCTTGGAGATGCCGGTCAAACCCTGAACTCACTCAATCCGGTTGGAACCTATGCAGCTACCGCACAGCTTGTTGTTGATAACGGTGGTATGCAGTTGGCCTACGGCGGCAACGGCCTGACACTGAGCGGCAGATTCAGCAGCGCTGCTCTGCTTCCGGCACTGGATGCCAACAACCTCTCGGTTGACCAGTTGAACAACACAATGCTGGATGGTTCGATTACCTCCGTTGCCATTCCCGGCAACAAACCCGTGGTCAGCTTCCAGGTGGTCAACAAGGCCACCGGCAAAGGTATCAGGGGCCTGAAATCATTCAACCTGGTTATCGCCCAGCTCAAGCCGGAAGCCAACGGCAGCCCCAGCGAGTGGCTGAGCTACATGGTAACGCCTTCGGCGGTAACGGCAACAGCTCCGGTATCCCTCCCGGGTCGCCCAGGCACTGACGCCGCAACCGCTTCTACAATTACCGTAAGTCCTGCTGGCGTAACTCCGGTAGTTAAAGTAAATGTTGAGCCTTATAGCGTCATTGACAACGGTGATGGCTCATATACCGTTATTTTCGGAAAAGACATTAAAAATGCTGCTGCCATTAATCATGGCGTGGGTCCGACCTATGATGCCAACCTGACTCATCGCATTATGGTGGGCATCCGCACCACCCCTTCGGTTGCTCTTCAGCAGAACGGCACCAACCTGAGCAATTTCTACAACGAGAAATACTTCATCAAGGATTTCGTTCCGGCGACTCCGGCTGTTACCCCACCGGTACAGCGCGACATGACCACCACCGACGCCTGTAACGAGTGTCACACCAAGATCGGTGTCACCACCCCCCACGGCGGACGCGGAGACGTCAAGTACTGCATGATGTGCCATACCTCACAGCGTGCTAACGGCCGTACTCCTTCCACTTCAACCAACGGCGTGTTCACAGGCACAACCTATGTTGCCGACGGCGAAGTGTCGGGCGACTTCGTAACCATGATCCACAAGATCCACATGGGCAGCAAGTTGACCAAGACCGGCTATGATTACGCCGGTGTCAAGTTTAACGAAATCCTCTATCCCAAGGCCATCACCAACTGCCGCCAGTGCCACAAGGGCGACACAGCTGCTGAGCTGGCTGCTGCTCCGCAGGCCAACAACTGGAAAGAGAAGCCGAGCCGCAAGTCGTGCGGTTCCTGCCATGACAACATCAACTTTGCAACCGGCGCCAATGCCAAGGTCGGTGGAGCTGCCCACCCGGTACAAGCTGATGATCAGTTCTGCGCCAGCTGTCACGGCACAGGCGGTCCTTATCCGGTCGAGAAATTCCACATGTCTGAAATCGCCACTCCCAACAGCCCGAACGTGGCTGCCGGTCTGGTCAACTTCTACTACGAAGTCAGCAGCGCTTCAGTTGCTGCAGACAACACTCTGAGTATCAAGTTCAGGATCCAGCAGAATGTCGGTTCGCTTACCGCAGCCAAAACCAACGTGGCATTCAACGGCTCCGGCGCAAATCCGCTTTCCGGTTTCACCGGTGGTCCCAGCTTCCTGCTGGCCTACTACCTGGACAACCCCAACCAGCCGGCTGCACAGTTCGCAGCTGACTACAACAACTTCGGCGTAAAAGCCGCCCAGCCCAAGACCGTTTCCATCGCCAACATTGTGAACGGCACCATGGGTACACTGGGAACACCTGACGCCAACGGCTACTACACCGTCACCATCAACCCCGCTTCTGCCTTCCCGGTCGGAGCAAAAATGCGCGCTGTAGGTCTGCAGGGTTACTTCACGCAAGCCGCCGGCACCAATGGCATCGCAGCTGCAACCGCCCGTCACGCGCTTTCTGCAGTCAAGTCCGTGACCGGTGATGCTGTCCGTCGCGATGTTATCGATTCCGCAAAATGCGCAACCTGCCATGAGTGGTTCGAAGGCCATGGCGGCAACCGCGTAGTAGGCAAGGATACGGTTGGCCAGTCCATCTGTACTCTCTGTCATGTTCCTAACCTGAGCTCCAGTGGTAGAGGCGTCAATGCTGCCGCAGCCACATTCCCGGCCAGCATGACACCTGCCGAGCAGGCTCTCTTGATAGCAGATGGCTACACGCTGCTTGACCCGACCACCTATCCTGAAGAAACCAACAACTTCAAGGATATGATTCACGGCATCCATGCCGGCAGCAGCCGCACCAACCCGCTGAAGTTCGTTCGCGACAGAACCAGTGTTGTTCTGTACTTCTCCGCAGCGACCTTCAAGTTCCCGGGCATCCTGAAAAACTGTGCGATGTGCCACAAAGGCACAACCTATACCAGTATTCCGGCCGGTGCACAGGTTACCACCGACGTGACCACCAATGGCACTGCGATTGACCTGACCAACAACGTTTCAGTGGTTTCCGCATCACGCACCAGCGTACCAAACGCGACCGACCTGGTGACCACACCGTTCGCCGCGACTTGCGTGAGCTGCCACGACGCACCTAATGCCAAGGCACATATCAGGCAGATGGGTGGCCAGATCAGGGTTGCACGTAGCGTTGCCGATCCGAGCAGCGAATCCTGCGTGACCTGTCACGGCACAACCGGAGCAAGTCCGCTCTGGAACGTTCACCGTTTCTCGGTTGTAGGCGAGTAAACAGTTGAATTGAAATAACCGTTGTATTCCCGGGGCCCGCTAAAAGCGTGCCCCGGTTTTTTTTGCCTGAAGCCCTCCCGGTGTCCTGTCCGGGAGGGTTTTGGGTATATATCGGAAAAAACAGTTTCAGGCACTGCCGGATTCTGGTAAGAATAAGATCCATGAAAAAGTTCATCATCTACGCATTGCTTGCTGTTGTCGCCTACCTGGCCTATGTCGCCATCTCGCTGTCGATGATGCCGCCGGTGTCGGACCTGGCCGACCGGAAGTTCAACACCACCATTCAGGTCAAGGACTGGCAGGGGGTGTACCACCCATTTGTGGTCGGACCGAAAAACCGCTACTGGACCCCGTCGGCGCGTATCCCGGCCGAGATGAAATGGGCCGTGATCCTGGCCGAGGATGCCAACTTCTACAAGCATGAGGGGTTCGACGTCAAGGCCATCAAGAATGCGATCAAGTACGACCTGGAGAAGCGCAGTCTCAAGCGCGGCGCCTCCACCATCACCCAGCAGACCGCCAAGAACCTGTTCCTCTCCCGCGAGAAGACGATCACCCGCAAACTGAAGGAAATCTACCTGGCCTACCGCATGGAGCAGGAGCTGACCAAGGGTCGCATCATCGAGTTCTACCTGAACGTGGTTGAGCTGGGGCCGATGGTCTATGGCATCGGCCATGGTTCGCGCTACTATTTCGGCAAATCCCCCTCGGAGCTGACCCCGCGCGAGTGCGCATTCCTGGCGGCGATGCTGCCGGGGCCGCGTGTGGCCTATAATCCCTATAAAAACCTGGGCAAGGTGCTGAAGCGCTCCAACATGATCCTGGGGCTGCTGCGCAAGAACGGCGTGCTGGCCGAAGGGGAATACCAGGCGGCGCTGGCCCAGTCGCCCAACGTGGGGCGCATGCAGCAGAAGGTCGATGCCGTTATCAGCGTTCCTCCGGTATTTTCGTCGCCATCGTCGGCGCAGCAGGAACCGGTTGAAAAGCCAGCCGAGAGCGGAGCGGAAAAAGATGAAACCGCCGTGCCGGTTGTGGCGCCAGCAACTCCGGCGGCCACTGAAGCGGTACCGAATAATTCAACAGAAAGCCAGAACGAAAAGAAATGACCGAAAAAACCGATCTCAAAAACATGACCCTTCCCGACCTGGAGAAGTTCCTCCAGGGGCAGGGCAAGGAACGCTTTCGCGCCCTGCAGGTTTTTAAATGGATTTACCAGCATGATGCACGCTCTTTCGACGAGATGACCAACATCTCCAAGGACCTGCGCCGGGAGCTGTCCGAAACAGCTTTTATCAGCAACCTGGAGCCGGAAGCGGTCGAGCAGGGGGGCGACGGAACCCGTAAATACCTCTTCAACCTGGGGGATGGCAACGGGGTCGAAGCGGTGCTGATCCCGATCGAGGGGCGCAATACGCTCTGTATCTCCTCCCAGGCCGGCTGCGCCATGGGGTGCGAGTTCTGCCTGACCGGCACCTACAAGCTGACCCGCAACCTGACCACGGCCGAGATCGTCAACCAGATCATGGCTGTCGAGCGGGATCTGATCACCAATCCGCCGGCTCTTGCGGCTGATGCAGCACAAGCCGGCGATGATCCTGACGATGGAGATGACGATGACGGTCAGGCGCAGTCACCGGCCGCTATCCGCAATATCGTGATGATGGGCATGGGCGAGCCGCTGCATAACCTGGACAACGTGATTCCGGCGATCCGGATCATGATCGACGGCAACGGCCTGCAGTTCTCCAACCGCAGGGTGACGGTCTCCACCTGCGGCCTGGTGCCGGAGATGGCCCGTCTGGGACGCGAGATTCCGAATGTCAACCTGGCGGTGTCGCTGAACGCCACCACTGACGAGCTGCGCGACCGGATCATGCCGGTCAACCGCCGTTATCCGATCAGGGAGCTGCTGAAAGCCTGCAAGGAGTTTCCGCTCCCCGGCCGTCGCAAGGTTACCTTCGAATACGTCATGCTGGGAGGGATAAACGATACTTTGCAGGATGCCAGGAGGCTGCTGCGGCTGATCAGCGACATTCCCAACAAGGTCAACCTGATTCCGTTCAATGAGCACGAAGGGTGTGAGTTCAAGGCGCCGACCCAGGCCGCAATCGATGCCTTCCATAAATACCTGATCGACCACAACGTGACTGTTATTACCCGCGACAGTCGCGGCGGGGATATCTCGGCGGCCTGCGGGCAGTTGAAGGGGAAGCTGGAAAAAAGCGGCAAAGATTGAAAACCGCCGCAACAGCCTGAAACGGCAATAAAAAAGACCTGCGCGGCTTTACAGCCCCGCAGGTCTTTTTTTGTACAAACTTGAAAACAGATGATGATGTTCTGCTCGGTTGAGCGATTACACCTGCGGACGTCTTGAACGGTACTCGATTACCGGCTCGTGCCGGGGGGTATTGCGTGATGCACCGGCCGGTTTGGAAGACTTTTCCCACGGCTTGCCCTGGCTGCTTTTCCCGGGGGCCGGTTTGCCGAAGCGGCCGCCTACCGGTACGCCGCCCTTTTTGGGTCCGCCACTGCGGCCGGCGGGCTTGCGAAGGGTGGTCTTGGGCTCAAGGCCGGCGATCTGCTGCTCGGGCAGTTTCTTGCCGATGAAGCGTTCGATCCGCTCCAGGTAGTTGCGCTCGGAAGCGGAGGCGAACGAGATGGCGATGCCGGTTGCGCCGGCACGCCCGGTGCGGCCGATGCGGTGGACATAGTCTTCGGCGAAGCGGGGCAGGTCGAAGTTGATCACATGGCTGACGCCGGTTACGTCCAGCCCGCGCGCGGCCACGTCGGTGGCCACCAGCAGGCGGATGCCGCCGCGGCGCATGCGCTCGATGGTCTTGTTGCGGGCCATCTGGGTCATGTCGCCATGCAGGGCAGCGGCCGGATAGCCATTGCGTGAGAGCTCGCGGGACAACTCGTCGGCATCGCGCTTGGTGGCCGAGAAGATGATGGCGCGGGTCAGTTCGGCATCGCTGATCAGGTGATTCAGAAGCTCTTTCTTGTGGGTCAGGTTATCGGTTACGTGCAGGCGCTGTTCGATCAATGCGTGGGAGTCAGTGCGTACGGCCAGTTCGACCCGTTTCGGTTCGCGCAGCATGTTCTCGGCCAGCCGGGAGATCTCGCCGCCCATGGTTGCGGTGAACATCACGGTCTGGCGCTCGGAGGGGGCACGGGAAACGATCTTGTTGATGTCCTCGCTGAAGCCCATGTCCAGCATGCGGTCGGCTTCGTCCAGTACCAGCATTTCCAGGCGGTCGAGGCGGATGCTGCCGCGTTCCAGGTGATCCACCAGGCGGCCGGGAGTAGCGACAATGATGTCAACCGGAGCGGAAAGCAGGCGAAGCTGCTCACGGTATGGCATGCCCCCCAGCAGGGTGCCGCAGCGGGGACGGATACCGCGGCCGTAGCCACGGGCCGATTCCATTACCTGGCCGGCCAGTTCGCGGGTCGGGGCCAGAACCAGGATGCGCGGGCCCTTGCCGGGAATGGCCGATTTTACGGTCAGACGCTCCAGCGCCGGCAATACGAAAGCGGCGGTTTTGCCGGTGCCGGTCTGGGCGGTGGCGATCACGTCGTGGCCGGCCATTACCAGCGGGATTGATTGTTCCTGGATCGGGGTCGGGTTAGTGTAGCCGCAGGCTGTGATAGCTGAGAGGATGGCCGGATTGAGGCCGAGTTCTGCAAACGTCATGAAAATTCCTTTTCTGGGAGCGGTGTAGAGGGACAAGCGCACACGAACCGAGGGATCAAACCGATGATCCCGGGAAAGGATAGCAGTAACGTGCGGGCAGACAATGAACCTTCGCCTGCCAGACGGTCTGCTTGTTTCAATAAGGAGATTGAAGATGCAGGGGGGCAGAATGCGATGATTAAAAGAGAAGCAGCGGACACCATACCGCTCCTTCATTTACGTACAGCAATTTGTAACCATAGAGATGTTTTCTGACAAAAGCAAGCAATAATTGCCGGTCACTTGATCATGTTGCGTATACATACGACTCGACACTTGTATATACCTTCCCCGTCGTGCTAACTTGTTTCCGGAAAACGTCAGCAATTTCATTAACACCGCTGCAGTTGAAATCTGAACACTGCGCCTTACAAGAGGAGTAACCCCGTGAGCAAACAGTTCATCTGCGACATAAAAGACCGCGATTCAATCAATTCGGTATTCCTGGTCAAGGACAAGATCATGGCCATGGCCAAAAACGGCAAGCCCTACATGAATCTGCGCCTGATGGACAAGAGCGGGGATATCGACGGCAAACTCTGGGACAATGTGGAGCTGCTCGACAAGCAGTTCGACAAGGACGACTTCGTGACCGTGCGGGGCAAGGCCTCGGTCTATCTGAACAAGATGCAGGTGGTGATCGCCGAGATCTCCAGGATGCCGGAAGACGAAGTCTCGTTGTCCGACTTTCTGCCCGTATCGCCCCGCTGCATCGACGAGATGCGCCGGGAACTCCTGGACGTGGTGACTTCGATCGCTAACCCGTACCTGCAGGGATTGATGCGATCATTTCTGGACGACGAACAGTTCATGAAGCAATACTGCTCTGCCCCGGCCGCCAAGGGCATGCACCATGTCTACCTGGGGGGATTGCTGGAACACTCGCTGGCGCTGGTGAAACTGGTCAAGAGCATTGTGCCGCTCTATCGCGGCATCAACGAGGATCTGCTGGTGGCGGGAGCGCTGTTGCACGATGTGGGCAAGATCCATGAGATGAGCTTCGAACGGGCCATCGACTATACCGACGCCGGCAAGCTGCTGGGGCATATCACGATCGGGGTGGAACTGGTGGAGGAAAAGATCCGCCAGGTTGAGGGATTTCCCCGCGAACTGTCCATGCTGCTCAAGCACATGCTGCTCTCCCATCACGGCCAGTACGAATACGGCTCCCCCAAGCGACCCAAGACCATCGAAGCCACGGTGCTCAACTACCTGGACGACATGGACTCCAAGATCAACGGCATCCAGGCCCACATTGCCAAGGAGAGCGCCTCCACCTCCCGCTGGACCGCCCACCACCGGCTCTATGACCGCTATTTTTTCAAATGCAACGGGATCGACCAGGAACTGCAGGAAGTCGAGTGTGTACGGGATGAGAGCTGCGAACCGCCGTTCGAAGAACCTCCCGCTGCCCCCGCTCCCAGGGCGGAGCGGCCGGCTTTCAGCAACCAGCCGCTAAAGGGACTGGAAAACCTGAAACTGTTCTGACAGGGGTAAGCAAGTACGTTGTAATCGAACAGGCCGGAATCCAGAGATTTCGGCCTGTTTTATTTATCTGTTTTGCTTATTCACCCAACGGGTGAATTTGTAGTTGTGTTTACTGTAAATCCAGTTACAATGAGCTGTAATCATGCGTTTTCATTTCAAGACAAAAAAGCTGGAAGAGCTTTATACCTCTGAAAAGGGTTCCCACAAGTATGAACCCGAGGTGATCGATTCATTCTTCGATGCCATGGCCGTCATTGCCGCTGCCAGAGACGAACGTGATCTGTACGCACAAAAAGGCTTTCATTTCGAGAAGCTTTCCGGAAAACGGAAGCATGAATACTCATTACGCCTCAACAGACAATTTCGCCTGATTATAATGCTGGAAAAGGACAAGGACGGCAAGTATGTGCTGGTAATCACAATCGAGGATTACCATTGAGAAAGGAAATTACGATGGAAAAAACTTGTCTGTCTGCCCGTGCGGTTGCACCAGGACGGATTCTGACGCGTGAGCTGGATGCACGAGGCTGGACTCAGAAAGATCTGGCTGGGATCATGGGGCGTCCTCCGCAGGCCATCAACGAAATTGTCAAGGGAAGCAAACAGATCACCCCGGAAACTGCTCTGGAGCTGGCTGAAGCCTTCGGCACATCGGCGGAATTCTGGACCAATCTGGAGGCCGGCTACCGTCTGGCATTGGCCCGCGCAGCCAAGGACAGCAAGCATATCGCCCGCAAGAGCCGTCTTTATACTCTGGCTCCCGTGACGGAATTGCTCAAACGTGGCTGGATACGGGCGGATGATTCGTTTGAAGAACTGGAACAGGCGGTGTATGCCTTCATGGGGATCACTTCGGCCGACGAGATGGACAAGCTAGCGGTCAGCTTTCGTCATGCCATGCAGCGCGGCCCGGAACTAAGCGCCAGGATCGCCTGGGTACGCCGAGTCGAGCAGGTGGCGGCAGGCCGGTCGATGGTCAGATTTGACCATGCTCGTCTTGAGAAATCACTTCCCGCAATTCTGGATTGTAGTGCGCAAGAGCAGGATGTGGCGCGTGTGCCCGGACTGCTGGCCGCTGTCGGGGTGAACTTAGTCATCGTGGGGCATCTGGACAAGACCTATTTGGACGGTGCCAAGCTGATGTGCGGGAATAACCCTGTCATTGCCCTTACTCTGCGCTATGACCGCCTGGACTCCTTCTGGTTCACCCTGCTCCACGAACTGGCTCACATTGTTCTCAAGCACAAGGGGAGCTATCTTGACGACCTGTATGGAGGCGACCATTTGGACAGCGAGGAGAAAGACGCCAATCGGCTGGCGGGTGAATGGTTACTTGATGATAGGGCGTTCAAAGTCTTTGTCCAGGAGACCAAACCGTATTTTTCAAAATACACCATAACCCATTTTGCTGAAAGCCAGGGCCGTCATCCCGGAATTGTGCTCGGTCGGCTGCATCATGAGAAGCTGGTGGATTATAAGAACCTGCGTGGGATGCTGGTGAAGGTGAGTCCGTATCTGGGGGAGTGGATGGATAGGTGATGGAACGGTCTTGTTAAAGCGCTGACGTGGTGCGATGTCTCCCTTCGGTGTGTGGCTGAAATTGTGGTTGGCGACGGGGTGTGGTGTATAGAGTGATAGGAAATATGATGGGTTTGATTAAAAAGCAACCATATCTTTATTAATCTCTCGGACGGACGTGACACGACCATGAGCACAACTATCTTCAGCATTGATCAAAAAATCCTCTCGGGCCTTTCTGCAGCCGAAGCAATTAAGTTGTTCAGAAATCTCCTTTGGTGCGAAGCCAGACGAATTGGACTCTCACCACATAACGTGCTGATAAGCCTCAATGAAACTATTGCAGACGGCGGCATTGATGCACGGGTTGATGGTTCGCCTTCAGTGGATTCCATTCTTGTCAAAGGAACAGCATTCTTTCAGCTTAAAGCTGGCACCTCTTTTAAACCGTGGCAGCCCAACCAGCTTAAGAAAGAACTGTTCGGCAAATCAACTGTTGTTCCGACACGCGACGCCCTTGGGGAGGCTATACGCAATTGCCTGAATAACGACGGCCGCTATGTTCTGGTGGTATTCGGACATGACCTTACTGAACCGCAACAAAGGGATACAAAACGACAGCTCGTAGAGATATTCCATCAGATTGGCTTCTCTTCTCCGCAAGTTGAGGTTCTTGGACAAGGCCAGCTCCTTGGTCTGCTCACCCCGTATCCCTCTCTTGGGCTCGAACTCCTCGGAAGATCTGAACTTCAATTTCAGACCGTGGATTCGTGGCGGATGAATGATGACATGAGACCGGACCTCATTTCGAGCGCATCCCAAATTCAATTTATCGAAGAGGCCCGCACCACATTGTCGAAGGGTGACTTCCAGCATATTCGTGTCATTGGCGAACCAGGCATCGGCAAATCACGGTTGGTGCTTGAAGCTGTATCAACAGCAGATCTTTCTTCAACAGTTATGTATGTGGCAAATGGTGATGACTTTCAAAAGAGCCCACTTTTTAACGAGCTGCTTCGCCCTGACCTTCAGTATGTTGTTACCCTTGTTGTTGATGATTGCGGTGAAAGGGACAGAGCTTCAATCTGGAGAACCTTGAAGGGAAGAGCTGGAATAAAACTGGTTACTATTGATCATGGCCCTGAAGTGAGCTCAGATAGCTCAATGAAGGTACTATCCTGCCCACCATTGGAGAAAGAGCAGATTGCTGAAATAATTGCCGGGTATATCGGCCAGCGCAATGAAAACTCGAATTGGGCTGAGTGGTGTGACGGGTCTCCTAGAGTGGCACATGCGGTTGGCGAGAACCTGCAAAGAAACCCTGATGATATTCTAAAACCGCCTGCGACGGTGCCGATCTGGGACCGCTTTGTTCTTGGTTATCAAAGAGTCGGTGAAAATGAGGCGGAGGAACGCCTCCTCACTCTCAGGCATATTGCTTTATTCCGGCGATTTGGTTTTGAGTCCCCTGTTGATCATGAGGCGCGCTTTATCAGTGGCATGGTTCAGGAGGCGAACCCGGCGATTACTTGGCAACGGTTCCAATCGATTGTGCAGCAGCACCGAAAACGACGTGTCTTGCAAGGGCAAAAGACCCTTTTCATTGTCCCCAAGGCGCTTCATGTTTATCTCTGGTTGGACTTCTGGGAACACTACGGACGAGGGTTTGATTTCAAGAATTTTATTGAACGGATGCCGGAATCTTTGAATAAATGGTTCATGGAACTGTTCATTTATGCCCACGGCTCGCCGGTTGCGAGAGATCTTGTCAAGAGGGTCCTCTCACTCGAAGAGGGGCCGTTCTCAAACCAGGATTTCCTTGCTTCTGAGGCGGGAACAAGCTTCCTGAGTGTCCTTGCCGAAGCTGATCCTCATGCGACTCTGTCACTCCTCAATTCCACCTTTGGAACCTGGACTCATGAGCAGTTGCTGCAATGGGAAACCGGGTGGCAGCATATTGTCTGGGCGCTAGAAAAGATTGCCGTCTGGGAAGATACCTTTACTGGTGCGGCGCGGCTTTTAGGGCGGCTGGCATTGGCGGACCGTACGAACTTCAGTAACAATTCGAAGGGAACTTTCCTAGGCCTGTTTAAGTCCGGTGTGGGGTGGGCTCCGACACAAGCGCCACCGGAACTTCGTTTCCCAATCATTGTGGAGTTCATGAGATGTCCTGATTCGGCAAAAAAAGGATTAGCTCTTCAGGCGTGCAAATCGTGGCTTAACACCTATGGAGGCAGTCGCATTGTTGGGGTCGAGTATCAAGGATTGAGGCCCACGATTCAGTTTTGGCGGCCTAAAACATACAGTGAGATCTACGATGGGCTTTTGAAAATCTGGAATTTCATTTGGGAAGAGTCACGCGGTTGGAACTACGGCGATAAAGTAATGGCGTATGAAACGCTTTTAGAATCTGCACCAGGCCTTATTAAGATATCTTCAATAGCCGATCGGATACTTAACACTATATTTGTAATGGCAAGCGATCCCATTGCAGCCAAAAAGAGCATGGTTCATTTCGTTATTCATCAACTTAAATACGGGGCGAAGAATTTGTCTCCAGAGATCAACGACAGACTGAACGACCTTGATGCTCTCCTTACTGGAGGAAGTTTCCGGGATCGTTTTAACCGTTACGTACTTTTCACGGATTCGGATGAAGATTATGATTTTGTCGGAGAAGAACTTAAAGACAACCCAATACCTTCGGAAAGAGTCCAGAGGTTGTCTGAAGAAGCGGCATCGCAGCCTGAGGTAATTGATGAACTCATGGCGTTATTCGTTAACAGTGAGGGACGTCGTCTTTATGAGTTTGGCAACCGTCTTGCTCATGCGACCGGATACACTTTGACTGATAGGATTATCGAAACGCAGGAGTTGGACCACTCTAACATACATACCCAGTTTGCGGGCGGATATTTGGCAGCAGTTAAAAAACAGAATGGAGAAGAGTGGGAAAGAGTTATGTTATCTCTGCTTACCTCGGAATCTCTCCGCCCGGTAGGTGTTGACCTGGTTTTCAGAACCGGTGCCAGTGAGAAGATTGCCCATGAACTAATCTGGTTTTACAAAGAAAGGAAAGTTGCTTCCCAGGCATTCTCCCGGTTGAGTTTGTTTAGTGGTGACGAAGATAGTTTGTCTCAACATACCGTAGAGGAGATATTGAAAACTCTCTCAGAACAGCCTGATGAACGTGCCTTTTCCATCATTTTAGAATCAGCGGATTACTATTATTGCAGAGACAATAAGAACATCGAGTTACCCGAAGTCTTGATCTATAGCATTATAACCATGGAGGAGGCTTTTAGAAATAATCAGCAAACCACGGTTGGATATCACTGGCACAGGCTTGTTACCCTGTTTAGACAACAATTCCCTTATAGGGATATGGAACTCTTTGAGCATATAATCACAAAATTGGAATTATCTCTCCGATCTGTTGATTATGGCTGCAGAATCGCCGACGACATAGCCCGCGACCACCCTAATGAGATATGGGAGATTGTCGCGCGTCATTTGGATAAGGGAGAGGAAAGCAGTTGGTATATTTCCTCTTGGCTTGAAGACGAAACTGATTTCGGTGAAAAAGACATTCCAGGCGCAATTCGCTTTTTTGAACCTGAAACAGTGATGGGGTGGGTTAAAGAGGACACTAAGAAGAGGGTAGAAATACTGGCCGGATGTTTGCCAAAAAGCCTTAACAGCAACGAAGGCGGAACATTAACTCGTATGTTCCTGGAAGTGTATGGCGATGACAAGAAAATCGCAAATCGTCTTATCAGTCACTTTTACAGCGGGGGCTGGAGCGGGCCTGAAAGCATTTACAGGTCAAAACAGCGGGAAGTTGCCAGGCAGTGGTTGTCGGAAACAGAATCGCCAAAGATACGAGCTTGGTTGACGCTTTATATTGATTACCTGAGTACGACAATCGAACGAGAACAGATTCAAGAAGAAAGAGGATTTTAGGCGGACTCTCCACTAAAGCCCGCACAAAACAACTCTCCTTATCGTCGCCGCACACAAACCCGAAGCTAGTGCCATACTTGGTGCCAAGAGCGAGACAGTATTTATCCGCCGTTAAACGGCTTATGACTTCACCAGTCCCCTCAGCAGTTCCAGATTGACCGCATCCATCTCGTCGTTATCCCCCTTGGGGGTCTCCAGAATCTTGGGAATCTTCTCAAAACGGGGATCGTTGAGGATGAAGCGGAACGGATTGAGTCCCAGAGTGCCCTGCCCGATGTGCTCGTGGCGGTCGACGCGGGAGCCGAGCCCCTTCTTGGAATCGTTGAAATGGAAACATTGCAGCCGCTCCAGTCCGATCAACCGGTCGAACTGTTCCATCGTGTCGCGATACCCCTCTTCGCTGGCGGTATCGTAGCCGGCCGCAAAGGTGTGGCAGGTGTCGAAACAGACCCCGAATTTGTGCGGGAAACGTGAACCATCGATTATCGCGGCCAGCTCTTCAAAAGTCCTGCCCAGATTGCTCCCCTGGCCGGCGGTGGTCTCCACCAGCACCCGCCCCTCGAATTGCGGAACCTCTTCAAACAACTGATCGAATGCCTCTACCACCCTTCCCAGTCCTGCCTGTGGCGGGTCAGCCAGATGCGAGCCGGGGTGCATGACCACCTTGGCGATGCCGAGCCTGGCACAGGTTTCCAGCTCATCGCGGAAGGCCGCCAGGCTCTTGTCGCGAGTTTCGCCCGGCGGAGCGGCCAGGTTGATCAGGTAGATGTCGTGGGAGATGATCTCGTGCAGCCCGGAGTCGGCGAACTTCTGCCGGAACAGCGCGGTATCGGCGTCGCTGACCGGCTTGCCCTTCCACTGGTTGGAGTTGCGGGTGAAGATCTGCAGCACGCCGCAACCGGCTGCAACGGCCCGGTCAATGGCCAGATGCAGGCCGCCTGAGATCGACATGTGGGCGCCTAGGTAATCGTTCATGGGAAGCCTCGCTATTCCAATTCCAAATCAAAGCGCCCTCTGCGTTGGCTCGTCTTCGGCTCCTCAACATACAGGTGTATGCCTTCGTCGCCTCATTCCTTGCCGCCTTGACTGCATCTTTGATTTGAAACCGGGATTATTTAGTTTTCAGATCAGATCAATATGGCTGCCGTAAAAATGCACATCCACCTCTTCACCGGCTTTGAAACGGGTGCTTTCGGCGGGCAGGATCGCCAGGGCGGTGGCATCGACCATGGTCCTCAGGATCGCGGTCTGCTGGTTGCCGGCCGAGGAGGCCAGCCAACGGCCCTGCTCACGTTCCAGGCGAATCCTCACGATCTGGATCTTGCCCGGTTTCTTTTTGATGTCTTCGCGCAACACCGCCTTGAAGAGCGGCCGCAGCACCTGGCCATGCCCCATCATCTTCAGCAGCGCCGGCCTGACAAATTCCTCGAAGGTAATCATGGTCGAAACCGGGTTGCCAGGCAGCGAGAAGACCGGAGTAGTGCCATGCAGTGCGAACGCCGTCGGGCCGCCCGGCTTGACCCCGACCTTCCAGAACAGTTGCCTGGCGCCCAGTTCTTCCAGCACGTCCCGTACGAAGTCGCAGTCTCCGGCCGAGACGCCGGCCGAGGTGATCAGTGCATCGGCTTTCAATCCTTCACTCAGCATTTCACGGTGGCTTTCCAGGTTGTCGCGGGCGATGCCGATAATGCGGGGGATGGCCCCGGCTTCCTGTACCGCCGCCGCCAGCGAGAGGGTATTGCTGTTGACTATTTCGCCCGGCCCCGGAGTCCGGCCCAGTTCGACCAACTCATCGCCGGTTGAGAGTATCGCCACGACCGGCCGGCGGATAACCGGCACCAGCGCCATGCCGAAGGTCGCCAGCATGTTCACTTCCGGCGGCCGGATCAGTGCGCCGGCCCGGATGAAGACCACGCCGGCGCGAACGTCCTCGCCGTTCAGCCTGATATGCTGGCCGGAGACGACGGTTTCGTTCAACGTCACCAGCTCCTGGCCGTCGTCGGTCTCCTCGACCGGAACCACCGCGTCGCAGCCGGCCGGTGTCGGCGCACCGGTCATGATTCTGACCGCGCAACCGGCTTCTACGGTGATCCCGTCGGCCCTGGCGCCGGCCGGCAGGAAACCGGTCACCTTCAATTTGCAAGGGATCTGCGCGCAGTCCGCGCTGCGTACCGCGTAGCCGTCCATGGCCGAATTGTCCCATAGCGGCATGTTCCACGGGGCACTGGCGTCTTCCGCCAGAACCCTTCCGACTGCGTCCTGCAGATGCACACGTTCCACTCCGCATGCATTTACATTTGAAAGTATGATGCCGCGCGCTTCTTCAAATGAAACCATATCGTTTGCTCCTTTCGATTGAACGCTGCCAGAATAGCCGGAACGTCGTAAAAACACAATATGATTGCCAAGACCGGCCGGTTGGGTATAATGGCGCATATTGCGCGGTATCGGGAGATGAGGGCATGAAGCTGTCACAGGAAGCAAAAGTCGGCCTGTTCTTCGTTTTGAGTCTGGTGCTTTTCGGCATAATGCTGGAGGTTGGCAATCGCTGGAAGATATTCGATCACGGGGTGCCATACAAGGTGATGCTGCCGTCATCAACCGGGCTCAAGGTTGGTGATACGGTCAAGCTGGCCGGTGTAGAGGTCGGTACTATTACCAGGATAGCAGTCCTGGATGACAAGGTGCAGGTGGATTTCGAAGTCAATCCGGGCACACGCATCAAGCAGGACTCGCTTGCCGGTATCCGCATGTCCAGCATGCTGGGGGGGCAGTTCCTGGGGTTGACCTTCGGAACTCCCGCCAGTCCGGACCTGCCGCCCGGCAGCACCGTCAAAAGTTCGGATTCGGCCAGCGTGGATGCGCTGCTGGACAGTGTCGGCGGCCTGACCAAGGATGCCAGGCAGCTGATCCTGGAATTGAACCGCAACCAGAACGAGGTGATGAACAAAATCGCCGCGATGCTGGATGAGAACCGGGCCGCCGTACATGAGTCCCTGACCGGCCTGTCCAGCATCACCGCCAAGCTCGACCGGGGTGACGGCTCGCTGGCCCTGCTCCTGAACGACAAATCCCTCTATAACAACGTCAACGCACTTACCGGCAGCCTCAAGGAGGTCAGCGCCAGGCTGGAGCGCGGAGAAGGCACCATCGGCCGGCTGCTGACCGACGAAGACCTGTACGACCACGCCTTCGCAGCCATCAAGGGGATGGACGACAGCATGAAGAATTTCAACGAGATTGCTCTGCGCATCAACAAGGGTGAAGGGACGGCCGGCAAGCTGGTCAATGATCCGGCTCTTTACAACGAACTGCGCGAAACGGTGGTCAACCTGAAGGAGATTACCCGCAAGATCAACAGCGGTGAAGGGACGGTCGGCAAACTGGTCAACGACGACAAGCTCTACCGTGACGCTATCTCAACGCTGAAAAAGACCGAGAAGGCGATGGAGGGACTGCAGGACACAGGGCCGATTTCGGTGATCGGCAGTGTGATCGGAACGCTCTTTTAAACCCAGAATAAGCAGTTTCACGCGACGAACGCACCAAAAGTAGGCGCATCCAGGCGACGACGCAACGTAAAATCAGGCAGTTAAACGATAATGTCATTCACCAGATTGGTGAGGTCACAAATCTTCTTAAGTATTTGAATTTCGTCGCGTTCATTGCGTCGTTGCGTGAGTAAATGCCTTTTTAGGTAAATCATTTTCCGCGATCTGTTTTGAAAAAAAAAGGCTGACACCGCAATGGTGCCAGCCTTTTTAGTTTGCCGTAATTGTCCCGGTTTACAGATACCTGCCGATGATCGGCTCCAGCTTCTGTCTGGTTACCTCGGGGATCACCGAACGATCGGTGATGATCGCGTACTGCATTGCGCTTGCACAGGAGCAGGTGCGCTCGCCGCCGATTTCGGCGACCGCGTGGCGGATGATATTCTTGGCCATGGCCACGTTCTGGTGGATGATCTGGATGATCGCCTCCACGGTTACGTCGTCGTGGGAATCGTGCCAGCAGTCGTAATCGGTTGACAGTGCGATGATGCCGTAGCAGATTTCAGCTTCGCGGGCCAGTTTGGCTTCGGTCAGGTTGGTCATGCCGATTACCGATGCTCCCAGCGCCAGGTAGGAAAACGACTCGGCCCGGGTGGAAAAGGCCGGCCCTTCCATACAGATGTAACTGCCCCCCTTGTGGACGGTGGCACCGGCCTTCAGCGCGGCGTTGTAGAGCGTTTCCGACAGAGGATGGCAGACCGGGTCGGCAAAACCGGCGTGGGCCACGATTCCGTCTCCAAAGAAGGTGTCGCGGCGGATGCCCTTGGTGCGGTCGATGAACTGGTCCGGAATCACGATGTGACCGGGGGCGATGGCATCCTTCAGGCTGCCGACGGCCGAAACCGAGATGATCTGTTCGACCCCCAGCTTTTTCATGCCGAAGATATTGGCGCGATAATTTACTTCCGATGGCAGCAGGCGGTGTCCACGCCCGTGGCGCGGCAGAAATACCATTCTTACGCCGTTCAGAATACCGGTGACGTATTCGTCGGAAGGGGCGCCGAAGGGGGTTTCAACCGTGACCCGCTCAACCTGTTCCAGCCCTTCCATGTCATAGAGGCCGCTCCCGCCAATTACGCCTATGGTTGCCTTGCTCATTGATTCTGTTCCTTTCGCGGATGTTGTTGGCTGACTATTTCCAATAAATCGTTTCCGATGGGTTCATTCGCTTGCCGGTTTTGATTCCGATCTTTTTCAGTGCGCTTTCGAATTGCTCCGGTGTGCCGGTCAGGATGTCCCAGGTGCCGTAATGCATCGGAATCGCCATGCGGGGCTTGACAAACCTGACCGCCTGGGCGGCCCGCTGCGGCCCCATGGTAAACTTGTCCCCGATGCAGACCAGCATGATATCCACGTCGCCTATCAGAGCCATGTCGCTGAACAGGTCCGTGTCACCGGTATGGTAGATCCTGGGGCCGTTTTTGACCGTGATCAGGAAGCCGCCGGGCAGGCCCGCATAGGCCAGGTTTCTGGGCATGATGCTCCCCTCGGCGATCTCCATGCTGCCACCATGGACCGCAGGCACGAACCGCACTGTGACCTCCCCGTCCAGAAGCGTTACTTCTCCGCCGAAAGCTCCGGTAAGATCGTTGCCGGTGTTGACTTCCGGGTAATGGCTGAGAAGCACGGCGGCCTTCATCAGTTCCGGGGTGGTGACCAGCTTGGCTCCGGTTTTCTTGGAGATCATGACCATGTTGCCGACATGATCGCCGTGGCCGTGTGTCAGCAGGATCAGATCAACCTTGTTCAGCGAGGCCAGGTCTTTTTCGCCGTTGGGGTTGCCCGGATTGGTGATCCACGGGTCTATCAGCAATACCATGCCGGACGGCGTGACAATCTTGAAGGCCGAATGCCCGTAATAGGTAATGCCGGTGTCAACTCTGGCTGGCGGAGTTGACACGGCAGCGAATGTAGCTGTCGCAAACAAAGTGACCGACACAACAAAAAGCATAATTCTGGTCATTTTTTTTCTCCTCTGGAATCGTCTCACTTGTCCTCGAACATAACCTTGAGTCCGTTGTCGGACCTGGTTACCGTGTACTTGGGAAAGGCCGGACGGGTCGAATCCAGCACTATCCGCAGGAAGCCGCGGTTGATGCCGATCCGCGCCCGGCTGATGCCGTGGCTATCGATTTTTATCTTTTTCCCCGCCAGGGGGGATGACGCGCCGGGGATGTCAATCGCGATCCGTTCGGGCTTTTCCAGCTTCATGATCTTGTAGCCGTTGACCTGCGTATCGGCGGAAATCTCGATTGCTTCTCCGTCAGACGCAACCTTGCTGATAACGGTCCCGGCCGGTTTGCCTTGCGCTTCCCGGACTGTTGCCGTTCCACGATCCGGTTCAGTAACAGCGGACTGGTTCTCCTGCTTTATGCGAAGTGCCAGCTTTCCATCGCTTAAATCGTACTTGAGGGTCCGGCTGCCGCCGCTCGGTTTGCTGACTGCGTCACCAGCAAGGTAGACCGGAAACGTGCGGACGATCTGGTGGTCATCCAGGAAAAAACGATCGCCTCCGCGATAGCCGCCGGAGTCGTCCAGTTTTGGCATCGCTGTCCGCCGCAGTGAGTTCTTTTCAATCTGGTAGACATCCAGTGCGCCGCGGGCTTCGTTATCGACACTGCTGCTGGCAATCACCAGCTCAGGCCGCCCGTCGCCGGTGATGTCCGCCAGCCAGGCCTTGTCGGCCAGGTAGTCCACATCCGCACGGTATCGGCAAACGAATTTTCCGCTCCGGCGCAAGGTGATATCGATTACCTGCACGGCACAGCCCTCCGCCGGACGGCTGGATATGTCGAAGGCCAGCTCAGCCTGCCGGAGCTGTTTCTTGAAAGTGCAACTGCGGGTGGTGGCCGATACCGGCATTGAAATGGCTGTCATCAGCAGGGTTGCAGCCAGGATCTTGAGAGTTTGCTTCATGAACAGTCCTCCGTTTCTGATCTGAATCGCTCTTATAACAGAATACCTGGCTTCAGTGAAGTCTATTCAGTTGACAATCTGCCTTCCAAAACCTTAGAGTTACCGACACCCGAGGCCGACATGATCAACATTGAAAAGCTGAAGCAGCAATTCAAGAAAATCCTCTCGCTGGACGCCCATCCCGGCCACATCGCCACCGGCTTTGCCGCCGGCGTTTTCATCAGCTTTACCCCCTTCTTCGGACTGCACACGCCTCTGGCAATTGCTGTCGCCTTCATTTTCCGCCTCAACAAGCTGACCTGCATCACCGGGGCCTGGATCAACACCCCCCTGACTGTGGTCCCGGCGCTGGCTGCCAGCTACAAGTTGGGCGAGATCATGCTGGGCAACAAACCGCTGGAATTCCAGGTCACGAGCCTCAAATGGAGCAGCCTCAAGGTTTATGCCTCGTCGCTGCTTCTGGGAAGTTCGGTGATCGGCTTCTTTGCCGCGCTGGCCGGCTACGCCGCCTGCTATTGGCTGGTGACGGTTTTCAGGCGCAAGGATGCCGGCCTGGCAGAGATCACGCGCGAGATGGAAGAAGTGGGTGAGGAGCTGGATTAACCTCTTTGTCGAGCAGCTGAATTAGCCCTGCTGCCCGAAATCCCTGGCAAAGCTGAACAGTACGATCGATACGGCCAGTCCCGCCACCGGCAGCAGGAAGGCGTTGTGAAACGGTCCGGGCGACATGCTTCCGGCCACTTCGCCGTAGGAACCCACGATTACGCCCATGGCCTGCTGGGTGGAGGCCGCCCCCATCAGGACGTAGAAGTTCAGCGAGGTCAGGGCGGTGCCGACGATCCGCACCGGGAACATGGAGCGGATGATCGGATAGATCATCACGCCGCTGGAGACCGCCAGGCCGATGGCAAAGAAGACCGCTGCCAGAAGCGGTCGTGGAATCAATTCCGCCCACCCCAGGAAAGCTGACATCAGAACCAGCAGGATTGACTGACCGGCCAGCAGGGTCTTCTTGTAGGAACGGAAGAAGCGCCTGGCGATGATATCGGTCACCATGCTGCCGGAGATGAAGCCGAGCGAGGTGCACATCAGCATGTTGCCGGTGGACTCGCGGGAGAGCTTCAGCACTTCCATCAGGTATGGTCCGCCCCACAGTCCCTGCAGAGCCAGGTAGTTGCCGTACCAGAAAAAAGAGATAATCCCCAACAACCAGAAGTCGCGGCAGCCGAAGATCTCGCCCCATGCGGCCATCATGCCGGTTTTCACTTCCTTTTCCCTTGCTGGCCCCGCATTCTCCGTCGGCCGGTCCTGAACCCTGCTGAAAACCAGCAGCGTTACCAGCGCCTGGACAACTCCGATCGCCAGAAAGGACGTTCTCCAGCCGAAGGAACCCACTGCCAGGGCGAGCGGGGCGGTGGCTGCCAGGTTCCCCAGGTTGCCGACCGCCACCATGAAGCCCGAAACCCGCCCGAACTCCTGCTTGCTGTACCAGTGGCTGAAAACTGTAAAGGTTGCCATCAGCACCGAGGCGGTGCCGATGCCGATCAGCACGCGGGCCGCCATGGCCGTCGCCAGCGTGTCGGCCTGTGAGAAGAGCAGGCCGCCGGCCGTGGTCAGGATCCCGCAACCGCTGATAACCAGGCGGCTTCCCAGGCGATCGATCATCGGTCCCAGCGGAAGCTGGGCCACGGCATAGACATAGAACAGGATTCCGGAGAGCGAGCCCAGTTGCTGCGGGGTGAGCCGCAGTTCGCGGGAGATGTCGCCCGCCACCACCGCCAGCGAGACCCGGTAGAAGTAGACCAGTATGTACATCAGCGCCAACACGGCAAAGATAGTCCAGCGCCGGCGATTGTGGGAATGTCTGTCGGCCATTGAAATTCCGTTCGGAAAGCAGTCGGTTTGAATTCCCTGACTTTATAACTGTAAAGCGAGGAAAACGGAACAGTTATGAAAAAAGTGATGACAACTCCGCCCCTTTCGCGATTGACTCGCCGTGGCCGATAGGGAATAATGCCGCTGCCGATTCAAGTAGTACAAGGAGAGCTGATGAGGATATCTGCTGCATGCTGTGCCATGCTGATGCTGGTGATCACTTCCGCGGCACAGGCCGCGACCGGGGAGGGCACGGTTACAACGCTATGGCCGCTGTTCGATTACCGCAGCAGTCCGGCTACCGGCTACAGTAACCTGTCGATCCTGGGGCCGCTTTTCAAGCGCGAACACTCCGGAGACACGACCAGAACGGCAGTCCGGCCGCTGTTTTTCAATCAGTACGACAAGGAATCTGACGACAGCGACATCCTCTATCCGCTGGCTTCGACCTCGTCCAGCGGCGATGATTCCGACACCCAGGTGCTGAAAATCTACCAGAAGCATGTCAGTCGCGCCGGCAGCGCCGAGGAAAAACGCTCCGCGATGCTGTTCCCGTTCTATATCAGCGGAGAATCGGAAAAATACGGTCCATACAACTCTTTCTTCCCGATTCACGGCGATATCTACCAGCGCTTCTGGCGCGACGAATACCACTACACCCTCTTTCCCGTCTACTCCCGCACGGTCAAAAACGGCACCACCTCCACCAACTGGCTCTATCCCTTCTTCAACACGGTTTCCGGCGAGAAAGAGAGCGGTTTCCAGTTCTGGCCGCTCTACGGACAGGCTGCCAAGGAGGGGAGGTACTCGAAACGCTTCGTGCTCTGGCCGTTCTATATCCGTGAGAGCCTGGGGCTGGACAGCGACAATCCCACCGAAAACCTGAACCTGATACCGTTTTACGCCTCATCCGTCTCTCCGCAACGCAGTTCGACCCATGCTCCCTGGCCGTTCTGCGGGGTCGTGCGGGACGGGCAGGGACAGGTGATCGAACGCGACATACTCTGGCCGTTGTGGGTGACCGCCCAGGGCAAGGATTACAGCATCGAACGTTTCATCCCCTTCTATTCCGAATCCAGAATAAAGGACTCCACCAGCAACTGGGTCATGTGGCCGATCTACCGGCATGAGACCATCAGGTCGGCTGTCTTTACCCAGGACAAGACCAGTCTGCTCTATTTCCTGTTCAGCCAGGCGGAGGAATCCTGGCCGGAAACCGGAAAGAATCGCGCCCGCTCGGCTTTCTGGCCGCTCTATGCCTGGAAGCGGGACGAAGGCGGCCTGCGTTCGCTGTCGATGCCGGCGCTGGCCGAATCACTGATCTGGAACGATGGCGTGGAGCGCAACTGGGCGCCGCTCTGGCGGCTGTTTATTGCGCAGTGGGATGAAAAGGGCAACAATGCGGTTTCATTCTTGTGGAACCTGTACTGGCAGGAGCGCCGCGGTCAGGAGCTGGCCTGGGAGCTTTCTCCGCTGGTTTCGTATCGTTCGACCGCTTCCGGCAGCGACTTCAGGCTTTTGAAAGGGCTGTTCGGTTATGGTTCGGACAAGGAAGGGGCTTCGCTGAGCCTGCTGTGGATACCGTTCAGGCTGTAGCGGCCAGGACAAATATTTTAACCGGTGACTGGAGACAATCATGACTATTCAACAACAGCTGGAGAAATTCCTGGAGTCACCCGCCTTCGGAGTTGTGGGCGCTTCCGCCAACCGCCACAAGTTTGGCAACAAGGTATTGCGTTGCTACCTGCAGCACGGCCGTACGGTTGTCCCGGTCAACCCGGGCGAGCCCGAGATCGAGGGGGTGCCATGCGTTGCAACCATAGGCGAGCTGCCGGCCGAGGTAAAGAGCATTTCGATGATCACCCCTCCGTCCGTGACCGCGCAACTGGTTCCACTGGCAATTGCCAGGGGCATACAGAATATCTGGATGCAGCCCGGCGCCGAGCATCCCGATGCGGTGTCTCTCTGTCGTGATGCCGGCATCAATGTCATCGCCGACGGCAGCTGTCTGCTGGTGGTGCTGGGATATCATGATCATTGATTCAGCGGAACACTGACCGGTCTTGCCGGTCCGTTTTACGCGGAATCTCAGCCGCCTTCGTTACACGGAGGCGGCTTTTGTTTTATAGAATAACGGTTTATAGTTGAGTAGCGATGGAGTATCTGGTCTTTGCTAGATAAATTGTACTGCTTTTTTATATAATAATATCGTGGCATTGAATAAAAGTTTGCTGTAAAAATATGTTTGCAATTGCCTTGATTTTGATTTAATGTGCCAGCCTCTTCTGTTGCAAGTGTTGAATGTTTTCTGAAAACATTTATCTGCGGTGAAACGGAGTTTCCATGTCACAGTATGCACAAAAAACGGAACAGAGTGGTTTTGTGGGGTCTGTCAGCGACATGTCGCTGGCAGATATAGTCCAGATCAAGGGGGCCAACCGCTATTCCGGCTGTCTGGTGGTTGAGCATCACAGCAAGAGCGGGGTTATTTTCTTCCGTGAAGGGGACGTGGTCCATGCCGAACAGGAGGGGCTGACAGGCGAAGAGGCTTTTTACTCGATCATGGGGTGGGGTGTCGGAACTTTCAGGAGTGAACCCAAGGTTTCCACTACCAGCAGAACCATTGAGCAGCCCCTGGGGTTCCTGGTGCTGGAAGCGTTGCGCCGTCTGGACGAATCCAATATCGCTCCGGTTCCGGCCCAGCTGCCCGCGAGCGGGAAAGTCGAAAAAGGTGCGGGTATGAGTGATGTGGGCAGTCGTCTCAAGGCATTGCCGGACGTTGAACAGGTTCTGATCATGACCAAGGAGGGCGCGATCACAGGTGACAGTTCCTATCAGGCGGAATTCCTGGGGGCCAACGGCCTGTTTCTGGCGCATTTTGCATCACAGCTCGGTTCGCAATCCGGTTTTGGGGAGTTAAAGTCGGCAACCGTGCACGGGTGCGAACACCATCTGTTCCTGTTTGAATCCAGGCGGCATTACCTTTGCGCCTCCGCCAACGGGATCGGCAACGTGAATGCTCTTGATTCCGACATCCGTCGTGAACTGGCAAAAAAAGCGGGAGGTTGACATGCGGACGATCTTGCAGGGATTGACATCTGTGCCGGGGGTCATGGGGGGGATGCTTTCGGATGAGCGTGGCCATGTACTGGCAGATTCATTTCCGCCGTTCTTTGATCAGGGCATGATCAGTGGTGTCGCCGAGATGTTGCATGACGGAGCGCTCGGATTGCAGGAGGCGACCGGCGGGGTCAGGCTTTTTGACGTTCGCTTCGAGCTGGGACGGATTCTGATCAAATCGTTGCCAAAGATGTTCGTAGTCGTTCTCTGCCAGCCGACTATAAATGTGCAGCTGCTGTTCATCTCGCTGAATATCGCCATCAGGAAACTGGAGAAAATTTCACTTGATCAGCTGGAGCCTCCGGTCCTGCCGTCCACGCCGGCTTTGCAGGAGCCGCGGCCGGGTGTTATGCACCGTCCGCTGTCGGCCACTCCGGCATATTCCGATTACAGGGCGGTGACCGATGCCAAGGGGGTGCTGCTTACCTGTGAAATCATGAAAAAGACAGCCAGCACGTTCTGGGATTCGATGGCTGACAGCGCCAGTGTCAACCGCAGCACCGCGCTGGAGATCAGCAACTTTTTCAATACCGGCCCATTCAGGAAACTTACCGTTACCAATCGC
>JAWDJY010000062.1:0-29635 GCA_032469775.1 Geobacteraceae bacterium
TCTACACCACCAAGGAACCCGGCCGCGGACTGAGCCTGGCCGCCGCAGCGGGGATCCTGAAGGCCCACCGGGCGGGCATGCAAATCATGAACGGAGACGGGAAGGGGTTGATCCTCAGGTTCCACTTCCCTCCCAGCGGGAGCTGAGCGAGCGGTCACGGCGCCCCGCCCCGGGGCATCCCAGATCCCGGAGGCGCCATGTCCCGCTCAATCCAGCAGAAAATCGAAGCATTCCTGGCCTCCGGCCCCTACGCGGTGGTGGGGGCGAGCACGGACCGGGACAAGTACGGCAACAAGGTGCTGCGCTGCTACCAGCAGAACGGCAAAAAAGTCATACCGGTCAATCCCAATGAAGCAGACATTGAAGGAATATCCTGTGCCGCATCGGTCAGCGACCTGCCACCTGAGGTTGAAAGTATCTCAATGATTACGCCGCCAGCTGTCACCGCAAAACTTGTGCCGCTGGCGATTCAAAAAGGGATCAAAAACATCTGGATGCAACCGGGTGCAGAACATCCGGAAGCGGTGGCACTCTGTCAGGAGAAGGGTATCAACGTCATCGCCGACGGCAGTTGTCTGCTTGTGGTACTTGGCTACCATGACCACTGACATATAAAGCGTGGCGAGAATGTTTTTTCTTGACTATCGTATAAACACTTGTCAGATCTGTAATAATCTGACATAGTAACTAACTTTCGACGGGCAGCAATGCCCGTCGTTTTATTTTCAGGAATTGAGGAGTTTTACCGATGCAGGAACGAATCAGGAATATCGCCATTATCGCCCACGTTGACCACGGAAAGACCACCCTGGTCGATGCCATGCTGAAACACTCCGGAGTTTACCGGGAGAACGAAGCTATTACCGAGCGGGTCATGGACTCGAATGACCTGGAAAAGGAACGCGGCATCACCATTCTGGCTAAAAACCTTTCCATTCATCATGGCTCATACAAGATCAATATTGTTGACACCCCCGGCCATGCCGACTTCGGCGGCGAGGTGGAGCGCGTATTGAAGATGGTTGACTCGGTTCTGCTGCTGGTGGACGCTCTGGACGGCCCCATGCCCCAGACCCGCTTCGTGCTGAAAAAGTCCCTCGACCTGGGGCTGAAGCCGATCGTCGTCATCAACAAGATCGATCGCCCCGGCAGTCGCCCGGATGAAGTCCTGAACATGGTTTTCGACCTGTTCTGCGAGCTGAATGCTTCCGATGACCAGCTGGATTTTCCGGTGGTCTACACCAGCGCCAAGATGGGTTATGCCAAGCTTGACATCAACATCGAATCAACCAGCATGGAGCCTCTTTTCGCGGTGGTGGAATCCAATGTGCGTCCTCCCAAGGGCGACGCCAAGGCCCCTTTCCAGATGCTGATCGCCAACATCGATTACAATGATTACATCGGGCGCATGGCGACCGGCCGTATCTTCAACGGCAAGGTCAGGGCCGGAGAAACCGTGGCGATGATCAAGTGTGACGGAACCATCACCAAGGGTCGCATCACCAAGCTGCTCGGTTATGAAGGCCTGAAGCAGGTTGATATTGAAGAAGCGGGTACGGGTGACATTGTAACCGTGGCCGGTTTCGAAGAGGTCAGCATCGGTGAGACGCTGGCTTCGGCCGATGATCCGATCGCGGTGCCTTACGTCTCGATTGACGAACCGACCCTGTCGATGAATTTCATCGTCAACACATCGCCGTTCGCCGGCCGCGAAGGGAAATGGGTCACTTCACGCAACATCCGCGACCGCCTGACCAAGGAGCTTCGCACCAATGTTTCGTTGCGGGTCGAGGATACCGAGAGCGCGGATACCTTCAAGGTCTCCGGTCGGGGTGAGCTGCATCTTTCGATCCTGATCGAGAACATGCGCCGTGAAGGTTTCGAACTGGCGGTCTCCAAGCCAGAGGTTATCGTCCGTATCAAGGACGGCGTCAAGATGGAGCCGATGGAGTACCTGGTTGTAGACGTGGCTTCCGAGTTCCAGGGGGCGATCATCGAGAAGATGGGACCGCGCAAGGGCGAGATGGTTGCGATGGCTCCCATGGGCGAGATGGTCCGGCTTGAGTTCGTGATTCCCGCCCGCGGCCTGATCGGCCTGCGCGGCGAGGTTCTGACCGATACCCGAGGCACTGCGGTAATGACCCACACCTTCCATGAGTACGCGCCCTACAAGGGTGAAATCCCGGGCCGCAAGAACGGAGTGCTGATGGCGATGGAGCATGGCGAGACTACCGCCTATTCGCTGGATGCGCTGCAGCCGCGCGGAACGCTGTTCATTGGCGCCGGCGTCGAGGTCTACGGCGGCATGATAATCGGCCAGCATGCCAAGGACAACGATCTGGATGTAAATCCCTGCAAGGGCAAGAAGCTGACCAACGTTCGCGCCTCCGGTTCTGACGATGCCATCAAGCTGACACCGCCGCGCGTGCTGACGCTGGAGCAGGCGCTGGAATTCATCGATGACGACGAACTGGTGGAAGTAACTCCGCTTTCGATCCGGCTGCGAAAGAAAGAACTTGATCCGACCAGGCGCAAGCGGGCGGCCAAGGCCTAGGCTTCAGCCAGATATGATTACACGAATGGCCGGGAATCGACTCCCCGGCCATTCGTGTATGAAGTTAGTTATATGGCGAACTATGCCGCCTTAAATAGCTGGATTTAGCAGTTGTGCAATGTTATATAACCGGATATCCGGAAGTTAATCTTCACACAGGACCTGTCCGAGGGATGAGTATGGAGCAACTCTCTCCACTCACAAATTACCGTGCGTTCAAACGCGCCATTGTCGCTTCGGTGGCCGTGCTGATAATCTTCATAGTCGGTTTTTCAGTATGGAAGAGCGTGGTGGAGTATAACCTGACGATTCGCGCCGCGGAGCTTCAGTCGCGCGGGTACGCCAGGGCTCTCAAGGAACATGCCGACCGTTCCTTCAGCGAAGCCGATAAGATCCTGCTGGATTCACTCGATCATGTCAGTGAGCACGGCGATATCAATAAGGAAAGCAGCAGCCATCTGCGCGATTTCCTTAGTCGTCATTCCGGCAAGGTTCCTCAGGTCAGTGCCATATTTCTGGTCAATCGCGATGGTATCATGTTTGCCCACACCGATAATGGTGGCAGGAGCATCAATGTTGCCGACCGCGACTTCTTCCTGCATCATCGCGATGCAACCGGAAACGGCGCATCATTCCTTTCCCGCCCGGTAAAAAGCCGGCTCAACGGCAAATGGCGTTTCTTTCTGACACGGGCTGTCCGTTCCTCCTCAGGCTCATTCGAGGGCGTGGTGGGCGCGTCTTTCGATATGGAATATTTCCAGAAGTTCTACGCCTCGCTCAATCTTGGCAAAAAAGGGCGCATAGTCATCCTGCGCAAAGACGGCACGATGCTGATGTCGCAACCCTACAGGGAATCTGACTTCTCGGCCGATTTCAAAAAGTCCCATCTGATCAGAACATATCTCCCCAAGGCTGCCAGCGGTACCTTCCACATCGCCAGCGGCAAGGCGCTACTGGAGTCGTCCGGGCGCATTATCTCCTATGAATCGCTCGAAAGCTTTCCGGTGGTTGTCAACGCCAACATGGGCACTGATGAGGTGACCGCCTCCTGGCGGGAAAGCACCTACATGCAGGCGATGATTACCATGGCGGCCTGCCTGGCGCTGGTGGTGTTGACAATTTTGCTGCTGCGCCAGATCAGGCGTATCGAACTTGTTTATCGCCGTCAGCTGGAACAGCAGCGGGAAATATCTCAGGCTGCCGCTTCCTGGCAGTCCACCTTTGATTCCGTGGCCGACGCCATCTGGGTGATGGGTCTGGATCGCCGCATCCTGCGTTGCAACAAGGCCACCGAAACAATCTTCGGCAGGGAACAGACGCTTGTTATCGGGAATCTCTGCTGCGACGTGGCTCATCAGGGAGGCAGTCCGCTGGCGACCTGCCCGTTCCAGAAGATGCTGGACAGTGGCCACAGGGCTTCGATGCAACTTCTGATCTCCGGCCGCTGGTTTGAAATTTCGGTTGATCCGATTCGGGATGGTGAAGGCACAATCACTGGAGCGGTTCATATCGTGTCGGATATCACCGAATCGAAAATGGCCGAGGAACGCTACCGGATGCTGGTAGACAATCTTCCGGTCGTCACCTGGCAGTCGGACGAACATGGCAATACCCATTTCATCAGCCGTGTTTCGGAGAAAATCGAGGGGTACACTCCCGAAGAGATCTATGCCGGAGGAGAAGCGCTCTGGTTGGGAAGAGTCCATCCGGACGACCTGCAAACGGTCATGAAATCGTTCAAGGGGCTGTTTGCCGGTGACGACATGTATGACATCCAGTATCGCATCAGGCACAAGCAGGGGCATTGGATCTGGGTGCATGATTTTGCCTACGCCACCACGCTGCAGGATGGTGTCCGGGTTGCCCATGGCGTTTTGAGCGATGTATCTTCCCGCAAGCAGGCCGAAGACGAGCGTGACGAGTTGGAGATGCGCTTGAGCCAGTCGCAGAAGATGGAGGCGATCGGTCATCTGGCTGGCGGCATCGCCCATGACTTCAACAATCTGCTGACCCCCATCCTTGGTTATGCCGAAATGGCGGTTGCCGTGATTCCGGATTCAGACCCGCTGCTGCCAAAGCTTTCCGGCATCATTGCCGCCGCTCACAAGGCCAAGGATCTGACCCGGCAGCTGTTGAGTTTCGGTCGCCAGCGTCCGGTATCGGCCGAGGTTATCGATCTGAACGAGGTGATCATCTCCTTCAACGACATCTTAAGGCGCACGGTCCGGGAAAGTATCCGCATAGACATGGTCTTGGACCCGGAAGGGTCATACATCAAGGCCGACAGATCGCAGATGGAGCAGATCATTCTCAATCTGACCGTCAATTCCCAGGATGCGTTCAACGGTGCCCATGGCAGGATCAATATTGAAACCTGTCGTGTGTCGATGGATGGGGAAAGCCTGCGCATGCATCCCGGGATGACAGCTGGGGAATATGTTCTGCTGTCGTTCAGGGATAATGGTTGCGGAATGGGCGCTGATGTGGTCAGCCACATTTTCGAGCCGTTTTTCACAACCAAGCCGATCGGACATGGGACCGGACTCGGCCTGGCTACGGTCTATGGGATCGTCAAACAGCATGGAGCCCATATCGCCGTGACGAGCCATGTGGGCGAAGGCACCACCTTCAATATCTATTTCCCCTGCAATGAACAGCCGGACTCGATGAAACCACAGGTTCCGGTTGCCGGGACTGGCAAGCATTCGGGGGATGCGACCGTGCTGCTGGTGGAAGATAACGACATGGTCAGGGAAATGGTCAGGGAAATGCTGGAGGCTGCCGGTTACAGGATAATTGCCGCTGCCGAACCGCACCGGGCTCTGGAGCTGGTTGTCGGTAACAACGTTGATGTCGATCTGCTGGTGTCCGATGTGGTCATGCCCGGCATGAACGGGCCGGAGCTGTACGAAAGGCTGGTCCTGCATGCACCTTCCCTCAAGGTGGTTTACATCTCCGGTTATCCCATGAACCCGGCCATGCGTGGTGGCACGCTTGAGGACGAAGTCAGCTATCTGCAGAAGCCTTTTACCGCCGAAGCCCTGCTGGAGAGAATCCGCCAGGTTTTGTAACACCTCTTCCGAATGGAGAAAGGGGCTCCGTTAAACCGTGCCCCCATCTTCCACTTCTGTTTGTCATTCGGCCGATTTCCGGCCTGTTTCAAAATGAAATGCTTGCCGTGACGCTGATGCCGTTGATCGCGCCGGTTTCCACCCTTTGGGGCGTGCGTTGCTGTTCTCCGGGCTTCAGCTGATCAAGCGGATCGTTGTATGCGAGGATGAGGCGCGCGCATCCGCACTGGATCAGGAGATCTCCCTTTTCATCCAGTCTGATCGGGAGCTTGCGGCGGGCGGGGGGGTGGGCGTTGCCGGGGCTGGCTGAAACCGGTTCCGCGCTGCGGTAAAGAAACAGCATCTGTTCGGCATTCGCCGGCGCTGACAGTGAAACCAGGCTCAACGCCAGGATGAGGAGGGCTGCAGTTCTGCTTTTTGTTCGAGGATGCCGGGCCTTCATTCTCTCCCCCTTTGTGGACATTGCGCATCCTGCGCAACGTACGGCGACAAAAAACGGGTCGCCATCTCGTTGAGATATTTCGGCGACCCGGCTGTCTCAGGGAGACCCTTGGGCTTTCCGTCCCATCCTCGCGGATGGTTTAGTAGTATCGTTTATCCCGCTTTATTCTGTGTAATAACGTTGCAAGCATATTTTGTGCCTTCCCATATCGCGCGTTATATTGCAGTAAATACAGTATGTTATTTATTGATGGTTTGTTGAATCTGTCAAGTGACTGACGTTAAATGGCGATATTGTGCCATTTTGCGGAAATGTGGTGCCGACATTTTCTGAATGACATTATCTGCGGCGGATGCAGTGATCGTTGGTGATTCACCGCGAAGTAATCAGGTGATTTTTGGCTGCTTGGGTGGTATAGTGCCGACACTGTTCGAGGACATTCCAAGCGGAGTATTGCACATGGCACAGCAAAAGATTTATCTGGTTGGGGCGGGTATCACGGGCTGGGAAGGCTTTACCGCCAAGGCGCTGGAAATCATCGGCAAGGCCGATGTGCTGATCGGTCATCAACGGCATCTGGACATATTTCCGGATTTTGCCGGAGAGAAGAGGGTGCTGGGCGACCTGTCAGAACTGATGGAGTTTCTCAGGCAGACAGAACAGCGGGTTGTGGTCCTTGCCTCGGGCGATCCGGCCTTTTTCGGCGTGTCGCGGTTTCTGCTGCGGAATCTCTCCAAAGACCGGATCGAGATCTTTCCCAATGTCACCAGCATGCAGTACGCCTTTGCCCGCATCAAGGAACCGTGGGACGACGGCATCTTTGTTTCGGTGCATGGTCGCGGAATGCATCCGGCGATTGACAAGATCATTGCCTCCGAAAAAGCCTGCGTTCTGACCGACAGGGTCAACACCCCCAGGGCTATTGCCGCCGAGCTGATCGAACGGGGCGCCGAAGGATACGAGGCCTGGCTGTGCGAAGACCTGGGCATGCCGACCGAAAAGTTCACCAAAACCACGGTGCGCGGACTTTTGGACATAGTCTCCTCGGAGCTGAACATCCTGATCCTGATCCGCACCTATGAACCGAACCTGGTTCACTATCCGCTGATCGGAATCGAGGATGACGAATTCCACACCTCCAAGAAACTGATTACCAAGCAGGAGGTGCGGGCCGTCACGCTGGCCAAGCTTCAGCTGCAGGACGACCTGGTGTTGTGGGATATCGGCGCCGGCAGCTGCTCGGTATCGATCGAAGCCTCCAACCTGATGCCGAACGGCCGTATCTTCGCGGTGGAAAGAAACCAGCAGTGCATCGGTTTCATCGCCGAAAACCTGAAGAAGTTCTGCGCGCGCAATATAAAGCTGATCGAGGCCTTTGCTCCGGAAGGTCTCGATGACCTGCCTGATCCGGACCGGGTCTTTATCGGTGGTGCCGGTGGCAAGCTGGACGAGATTATCGACGCGATCTCGCTGCGACTGAAGCCGGAAGGGGTGGTGGTGATCAATGCCGTAACCCTTGACACCCTGACCAGGGCGGTGGAATTCCTGGAGGATCACGGCTTCACGGTTGAGGCCACCTGCGTCAATATCGCCAAGACCCGCAACCTGACCGAATACAAGATGTTCGAGGCCCAGAACCCGGTTTATGTGATCACCGCCCGGAAAGGTGGCGAATAGTGGCGCTGATCCATGCTGTCGGTGTCGGTCCGGGCGATCCCGAACTTCTGACCCGCAAGGCTGAACAGGTCCTGCGCCGGGCCGACGTGATCCTGGCGCCGGTCTCCAATCCCACCGAGGCCAGCGTGGCGCTGGACACGATTCGCGAGTTTATCGACGAGGAGCGCCAGCAGGTGATCGTGCACCAGTTTCCGATGACCTCCGACCGTGCCCGCCTGATCCCGGCCTGGAACGAGGCGGCCGGGCTGATCGCCGGGCACGCCGAAGCCGGACGCGAGGTGGCCTTCATCACGATCGGCGATCCGCTCTTCTATTCCACCTTTATCTACCTGCTGCGTATCCTGCGCGAAAAATGGCCGCATCTGCCGGTCGAGATCGTTCCCGGCATCTCCAGCATCAACGCCGCCGCGGCCCGGGCCGCGCTGCCGCTGGTGGAAGCCGAGGAGAAGATGGCGGTCGTGCCCGCCACCGCCGGCATCGAGCAGATCGCCGCTGCCATGGCGCACTTCGAGACGGTAGTGCTGCTGAAGGTCAAGCCGCTCTACGCAGATATTCTGGATCTTCTCCGTCAGACCGGCCGCGAGGGGAGCACCGTCTTCGTCGAGCGGGTCGGCAGCCCCCGCCAGAAGATTATGACCGATTTCGCCGAAATCTCGGCCCACTCACCGGATTACCTATCGCTGTTGATTGTCAAACAGCCATGTTCCTCGTAAAACTCCTCATCTCCAACCTGATCATCGTCGCCTGTGTCCTGATCGGCAAACGTTTCCCGCCCCTGGGCGGTCTGATCGCAACCATGCCGCTCACCAGCCTGATCGTTCTGCTCTGGCTGGCCAGCGACAACCCCGGTGACAGGAAACTGATTACCGGCTACACCCAGGGTGTGCTGTGGGGTATCGGACCAACGGTGGTTTTCTTCGTCGCGACTTTATTCTGTCTGCGCAAGGGGCTGGAGCTGCCGGCAGCGCTGGCGGCCGGCGGGGTTTTCTGGCTGGGGGGCGCATTGCTGCACCAGTGGATGCTGCGGTAGTTAACCTAAAAAAGGCATTTACTCACGCAACGACGCAACGAACGCGACGAAATTCAAATACTTAAGAAGATTTGTGATCTCACCAATCTGGTGAATGATATTATCGTTTAACTGCCTGATTTTACGTTGCGTCGTCGCCTGGATGCGCCTACTTTTGGTGCGTTAGTCGCGTGAAACTGCTTTTTCTAGGGTTATTTCTCCTTTCAGTAAAAGCAGTTTAAATTACCGGAGTATCCCAGCTGACGGCATCTCGAATTTCGGTGTATAGGTTGACAATTACCCTTTGTCGAACAAACCGCCAGCGCCACCACCCTCTCCGAGATGAGCGTCGAAATCGCCACTCTCGAAACCAAACCCGCCAGCTCAAGCAAGGCATGATGCATAACCTGCTCACCGGGAGGATACGGCTGATATGATGTTGTTATCATAAACTGAAATAGCATCTTGTCTTATTTTAGTTTTTAGTTAATATCTAAAATAGCAGCGATGGTTATTTTAGATTTCCAGGTGGATTTGTAGCCATGAAAAAATTCCAGTCAGGTCATTATGTCCAGCAGGGGCAGTACAAGAGTTTCCAGCCAAGCCTGATCAATCGTGCATGGTTGCTGGATGATATGGGGGTGATTCAGCTGCTTGGTCAGGCAGACCGGGAGTTAGGGCGTCTGGATATGTATTCAGACTATATCCCGAACCTTGATCTGTTCATTCGTATGCATGTTCTCAAGGAGGCCACCCAGTCGAGCAAGATCGAAGGCACCCGGACAAACATGGAAGAGGCGCTCCTCGACAAAGAGGATGTGGCGCTGGATAAGCGGGATGATTGGGAAGAGGTCCAAAACTATGTAGCCGCCATGAACGAAGCGATTGACAAGCTGCATACCCTGCCGTTCTCAGCGCGTTTGATCAAGGAGACTCACAGGACACTGCTACAAGGGGTGCGCGGTAAGCACAAATTGCCGGGAGAATTCCGGGAAAGCCAGAACTGGATTGGCGGTGCGACCATAAGTGACGCGGTTTTCGTTCCGCCGGTGCATACGTCAATCGGGGAACTGATCAGCGATATAGAGAAATTCGCCCACAACGAAGAGCATTATTTTCCCGAACTGCTGAAAATTGCCCTGATACATTATCAGTTTGAAACTATCCATCCGTTTCTGGATGGCAATGGTCGGGTCGGCAGGCTGATGATTACCCTGTATCTGGTCAACAAGGGGATACTGAAACAGCCGCTGCTGTACCTGTCGGATTTTTTTGAGCGCAACCGCTCAAACTATTATGACAATCTTATGAGGATGAGGGATAAGAACGATTTGTTGAGGTGGTTCAAATTTTTCCTGGTGGGAGTAATCGAAACCGCCAAAAACGGTATTCAGACTTTCGATAATATCCTCAAGCTCCAAAAGCAGGTCGAGGCGCAAATCCAGACTCTGGGGAGCCGGGCATCCAATGCGCAAAAAGTGCTCAATTACCTGTATCGGCGGCCACTGGTTGACGCCGCCAAGGTTGGCGAGGTGGCGGAAATTTCTCCTGCATCTGCTTACAAGCTGATTGTCGATCTTGAGCAGTTTGGCATACTGAAAGAGATTACCGGCGGTAAGCGCGGCAAACAATACCTGTTTGACAGCTACCTGCAATTATTCAGATAATAATATGGCTAATAAAACACCTGGTCAGATCAGAGCCTGCAACTGCCGCACGCATTCATCGAAAACTCCATCCAGCGGCGCCCGCACCCGCAGTTCCCTCCCTTTTGCATCCAAAAGCGACATCTCGGAGCAGTGCAGCATCATTCGCTCCGCCGCTCGGTTGCCGTAGGTCGGGTCGCCGATAATCGGTGTTCCGCCATATTCCAGGTGTACCCGGATCTGGTGGGTGCGACCTGTCAGCGGCCTGGCCTCCACCAGCGAAAGTTCGCCGGAAGATGACAACAGCCGGAATTCGGTCACTGCGGAGCGTCCGCCGCTGACGATGCCGTACCTGGCCGAGGCAACCTTGCCGATCGGGGCGTCCACGGTCCAGTTTTCCAGTTCGGGGCGGCCGCTGATCAGCGCCAGATAGCGCTTGTCCACCTCTCCGTCGTGAAAGCGCTTCGACAACCAGGCCGCCGCCTGCCTGTGCCTGGGAAACAGCATCGCGCCGGATGTGCCGCGATCCAGGCGATGGATTACACGGGCCGGTTCGTTGCTCCCCTGGGCCTTGAAATATTCGGATACCCAGTATTCCAGGGTACCCTTCAGCTGGTAGGGGGTACGCTGGGTGTTGATCCCGGCCGGCTTGTTGACCGCGATCAGTTCGGAATCACTGTACAGAAGCGCTTCCGGGGGCAACAGCAGGTCGCGGAAGCGTCCGGCCTCCATTACGCCGATCTCGAATGTGTCTCCGCTCTTTACGCTGCGTGAGGCTACCCGCACCATGGCGGAATTCACCGCGCAGCCGCCGCGGTCGATGATCCGCCGCGCCTCGGACTTGCTGATATCGGCGCAGAGCGTGGCGATGGCGTCATCCAGGCGCAGTCCGTTATGTTCGCTGCCGATTGTTTTTCTGATTATCATGTTACCGTAGTAACCTGTTTGACGATTGATTTCAAATAAAATCCCTGTGGCGAAAGCCTCCGGTTTCTGTTAATCTCAGCTGTCATGAACTCATCACCTGCAACTGAAATACCGCTTTTGCGCGGGCCGGTGGCGCTTTCGCACCTTCTGGCGCGCTGTTTCGTGCGGCCGGGGGACAAGGCGGTGGATGCCACCTGCGGCAACGGCCATGACGCCCTGATGCTGGCCGGCCTGGTCGGCCCGCAAGGGCATGTGTGGTGCTTCGACCTGCAGCAGGCGGCGATCGTCGAGACCGCCCGCAGGCTGGCCGAGGCCGGACTGTCAGGACGCGCAACGCTGCTGCACTCCGGGCACGAGCAGCTTGGCAGGTACCTGGCCGTCCCGGTGCAGGCGGTGTTGTTCAACCTGGGATACCTGCCCGGCGGAGACCGTTCGCTTGTAACCAGACCGGATACCACTGTCACCGCCCTTGAACAGTCGTTGCAACTGCTGGCGCCGTCAGGAGTCGTGCTGGTGACGATCTATCCGGGCCATGGCGGCGGCGACGAAGAACGGCAGGCGGTTGACGCCTGGGCGGCTGCACTCGACCCCCGCAATTACCATTCCTGGCGCATGGGACAGCTGAATGTCGCCAGCGATGCACCCTATTGCATCATCGTCCAGAAAACCGCCTGATATGCTTTTCAAACTGCTGCCATTCATCGCCATCCTGCCGGCTCTGGCCTATTCTCTGATTTCGCTCGTATGCGCTGCCAAATACTTCAGGAGCCTTCCAAAACAGGCCAGTGCCTCCCCGCATCCGGGAGTGTCGATCCTGAAACCGGTCAAGGGGATGGATGCGGGCAGTTATGACAATTTCGCCTCGTTCTGCCGCCAGGACCATGCCGGGCCGCTGCAGCTGATCTTTGCCGCGGCCTCTCCCGACGACCAGGTGATACCGGTGATCCGCCAGCTGATGGCCGATTTTCCGGATCACGATATTTCGCTGGTGGTCAATCCGGCCATACACGGCCCGAACTACAAGGTCTCCAACCTGATCAACGCCTTTCCCGTGGCCAGGCACGACATAATCATCGTCTGTGACAGCGATATCCGTGTCTCCGGCGGCTATCTCAAGTCGGTCACAAGCCATTTCAGCGATCCAAGGGTCGGCCTGGTGACCTCGCTCTACCGCACCTCGTCGGTGCCCGGTGTCGCTACCGCGCTGGAGGCGACCGGGTTCACCGCCGAGATGATTCCGAATGTGCTGGTTGCGTTGCGTCTGGAAGGGCTCTCCTTTGCCCTGGGTGCCTCGATGGCGGTCCGGCGCGAAGCCTTGGCGTCCATCGGCGGTTTTCAGGCGCTGGCCGACTACCTGGCCGATGATTACCAGCTGGGAAATAAAATACATCTGTCCGGCTGGTTGATCGCGCTGGATGGCTGTTTCGTGGAGAGCATGGTCAAGGCCGAGAACCTGATGTCGGTCCTCTCCCGACAGCTGCGCTGGGCCCGTACGATGCGGGTCAGCCGACCCGGCGGCTATCTGGCTTCGGGCATCACGCTCCCCTTTCCGGCGGCGCTTCTGTCCACGCTGATTGCTCCGGAGCCTGTTTTGGCCTTGTCCGCCGTTGCGCTATTGTATGCGCTGCGCATGCTGGTCTGTACCGTTTTCAGCCGTGTTTTCGTCCGGGACGGTCTCTTTCCCCGCTGGCTCTGGCTGCTTCCGCTGCGCGACATGCTGGCATTTTTTACCTGGGCCCTCTCCTTTCTGGGCAACCGGGTGGAATGGCGCGGCAGTCGTTTCGTGCTGAAGCCGGGTGGCAAGATCGAGGAGCTGGTTTGAGCCGCGTTTCGTACTTCCACAGCGTGCCGAACAGGGGGGTGCAGCGATGAAAATCACCCTGCTGACCCATTCAAAGGAGTTCGGCAAGCGCTCCAACACCGGCAGCCTGGTGGTGGATGTGCTGGGGGACGCCGCCCGGCAGGTCCGCTGGGACCGGATGAATCCGCCAACGGCCCTGCTCCGGGAGATCGAGGCCGGTGGCGTTGCGCTGGTATATCCGGGTGCGGCAGATGAAAACGACGACGATCTGAGCGGAATCGAACACTTCATCATCATCGACGGTACCTGGCACGAGGCCCGCAAGATACACCAGCGCAGCCCGTACCTGCAGAAGATCCGCCGGGTATGCCTGAAACCGGCCGGGAAATCGCTCTACAACCTCAGGAAAAACCAGAAGGAAGCCTGCCTGTGTACTGCGGAATGCGTGATCGAGCTTTTGCGCGGCAAGGGCAACCTGGAAGAGGCGGAGCGGCTGCGGGAGGAGTTCCTGTCCTTCATCAGGCCGCAGGGAGCCTTGCGCGGCGAGGTGCAGGGGCATTAGGAACGTCAGTGAGTTACGGTAAAAAACCGTTGACAGCTCCCGTGCAAAAGCATAAAAAGAATGAACGTTCATTCTATTGATGAGAGGTTGTGAGATGGCAAAGCCGGACAAGCGGGATGAGATCGTACGCGCTGCGCTGGAACTGATTGCGGAAAACGGTTTCCACGGGGCCCCGATGGCGATGATCGCCGACAAGGCCGGGGTCGGCGCCGGGACGATCTACCGTTACTTCGAAAACAAGGATGTGCTGATAGAAGAGCTGTACCGTGAGTTGGAAGAGAAAATGTACCCGGTCCTGGTCGTTGGCTATGATGTGGAGCATACCATCAGGGGGCGGTTCATCCACCTGGGGACGGCGCTGCTGCACTACTTCATCGCCTGTCCCCTGCATTTCCGCTATCTGGAACAGTTCCACAATTCCCCCTACGGAGCGGCTTTCCGCCGGGAGAAACTCCTGGGCAAACTGGAGAAGGGGGATCTTTTCTGCTCACTGTTGCAGGAAGGGGCCGAACAGCAGGTCATCAAGGATCTCCCCCTGACCATTCTGGCTGCCCTGGCTTTCGGGCCTTTGATCAATGTGGCGCGGGATCATATCCTCGGTTTCATTACCCTGGATGACGAGCTTGTGGCAAGAACCGTTGCCGCCTGCTGGGACGGGTTGAAGCGATGATGTCCAACACGGTTGTTGCACGTAGATACAGAACCAGAATGAATGTTCATTCTATAAATTGATAGAGGTGTTTATGCAAGCTATGTATGCAAGCAGATTGATTACAACCATTGGAATTCTTGCCGTCGGACTGGCGCTGGCCGGGTGCGGAAACAAAAAAAATGCCGGCGGCCCGCCGCCGAGCGGTCCCCCCGAAGTCGGGGTGGTGGCTGTCAAGCCAGGGAAAGTTGTCCTGACCACGGAACTTCCTGGGCGCACGTCACCTTTTCTGATTGCCGAGGTGCGACCCCAGGTGGGTGGCATCATCCGGAAACGCCTGTTCAGCGAGGGCTCGGATGTAAAGGCCGGCCAGGTGCTGTACCAGATCGACCCGGCATCCTACCAGGCCGCGTTTGCCAGCGCCAAGGCGTCCGAAGCCAGGGCCGAGGCCAACCTGATACCGGCCAGGCTCAAGGAGGAACGCTATCGGGATCTGGTGAAAATCAAGGCGGTCAGCCAGCAGGATTACGATGACGCCCATGCATCGCTCAAACAGGCCGAGGCCGAGCTTGCCTCCGCCAGGGCAGCGGTGGAAACAGCCCGTATCAACCTGGCCTATACCAGAATTACCGCGCCGATTTCAGGTCGCATCGGCCGTTCAACCGTGACCGACGGAGCGCTGGTGACCGCCAGCCAGCCGGCGGCGCTGGCTACGATCCAGCAACTGGGTTCGATGTATGTGGATGTGACCCAGTCCAGCGCCGATATGTTGAAACTGAGGCAGAGCCTGAACAGCGGCCTGCTGAAAAACAGCGGCCCGGCCCAGTCACGTGTCAGGCTGTTGCTGGAGGACGGCAGCGCATATCCCCTGCCGGGTGTCCTGAAGTTTTCGGAAGTCACGGTTGACCAGAGCACCGGCTCCATCACGATGCGGGCGATCTTTCCCAATCCGAAGAATTCCCTGCTGCCGGGTATGTTCGTCCGAGCTGTTTTAGAAGAAGGCGTCAGCGAACAGGCGATTCTGGTGCCTCAGCGGGGCGTCACGCGAAACCCGAAAGGGGATGCCGTTGTGATGCTGGTGGGGGCCGAAGAGAAGGTTGAGCCGCGACCGATCAAGGTTGTTCGTACGGTTGGCGACAGCTGGCTGGTGAGCGAAGGGCTGAAAGCAGGAGACCGTGTCATCCTGGAGGGATTGCAGAAGGCGAGACCCGGCACACAGGTCAAGGCGGTGCCGTTCGGCGCACCACCTGCAGCCGCCCCGGGCGCTGCACCGCAAACTCCACCAGCCAAGAAATAAAGGAGCTATTCAATGCCTCGTTTTTTCATAAACCGCCCGATCTTCGCCTGGGTCATAGCCATCATGGTGATGCTGGTCGGGCTTTTATCCATCAAGAAGCTGCCGGTTTCACAGTATCCCCCGATTGCGCCGCCCCAGATCGCCATCAACGCCACCTATCCCGGCGCATCGGCCCAGACCGTGCAGGATACGGTCACCCAGGTTATTGAACAGAAGCTGAACGGCATCGACAACCTGATCTACATGTCATCCACCAGCGACTCGGCCGGTGCGGTTTCCATCACCCTGACCTTCAAGGCCGGCACCGATCCCAACATCGCCCAGGTGCAGGTGCAGAACAAGCTGCAGCTGGCCGTGCCGCTCCTGCCCCAGATTGTCCAGCGCTCCGGCATCCAGGTGGTCAAATCGACCCGTAACTTCCTGCTGATCGTGGGTCTGGTGTCGGAAGACGGTTCCATGGACCGCAATGAACTGACCGACTACATGGTCTCCAATCTCCAGGATATCGTCAGTCGTCTGGAGGGGGTCGGAGAACTGCTGCTGTTTGGCACCCAGAACGCCATGCGCATCTGGCTGAATCCCACCAAGCTTAATAACTATCACATGACCACCAACGATGTGATCGTAGCGCTGCAGGCCCAGAACGTCCAGGTTTCGGCCGGCCAGTTCGGCGGCAGCCCGGCTATCCAGGGGCAGCAGCTCAATGCCACAGTCAACGCCAGAACTCTGCTCCAGAATGCGGAACAGTTCGATGCCATCATTCTCCGCACCAATCCGGACGGCTCGACTGTCAAGCTCAAGGATGTGGCTGAAACCAAAATCGGCACAGAGAACTACGAAATACAGTCCTACTACAACGGCAAGCCACTGGGCGGAATGGCGATCCGTCTGGCGGCAGGCGCCAACGCCCTGGAGACCGGTAACCGCGTCAAGGCCAAGATGGCCGAACTGGAGAAATATTTCCCGGCCGGTATGAAGGTGGTTTATCCCTACGACACTACCCCCTTTGTCAAGATATCCATCGAAGAGGTTGTCCATACCCTGATCGAAGCGGTCTTCCTGGTCTTCATCATCATGTTCCTGTTCCTGCAGAACATCCGCGCCACCCTGATTCCGACCATAGCGGTGCCGGTGGTTCTGCTGGGCACCATGGGGGTACTGGCGGCCTGCGGTTTCTCCATCAACACCCTGACCATGTTCGCTCTGGTAATCGTTATCGGCCTGCTTGTGGACGATGCCATCGTGGTGGTGGAAAACGTCGAGCGGATCATGACCGAGGAGGGGCTTCCGCCCAAGGAGGCGACCATCAAGTCCATGGGGCAGATCACCAGCGCCCTGTGGGGGATCGCCACGGTACTGACGGCGGTCTTCCTGCCGATGGCCTTCTTTCCCGGCTCCACCGGCGTCATCTACCGCCAGTTCTCGATCACCATCATTTCCGCCATGATCCTCTCGGTGCTGGTGGCCATGATCCTGACTCCGGCGCTCTGCGCCACCATCCTCAAGCCGGTCGCCAAGGGGCACCATCCCGGGGAGAGCGGCTGGTTTGCCGGGTTCTTCCGCTGGTTCAACAAGATATTCGAGTTCTGCCGGCACAACTACGAAGGAATTGTCGGACGCTCCTTCAGCCGGCCGGTACGCTATCTGGTGGTTTACGGCGGCATTGTGGTCGTTATGGCCTGGTTTTTCCTGCACCTCCCCACCTCGTTCCTGCCGGATGAGGATCAGGGCTTCATCATCTGCCAGGTCCAGCTTCCGGCCGGGGCGACCCAGGAACGGACCATCCAGGTAATCCGGCAACTGGAGAAGCATTTCCTGGAGAAGGAATCCAAAGCCGTGCAGGGAGTCATAACCGTGGCCGGCTTCAGCTTTGCCGGGCGTGGCCAGAACATGGGACTGGCTTTTGTCAGGCTCAAACACTGGGATTTCCGCAAGACACCCGACCAGAAGGCGGCGGCCATCGCCGGCCGGGCCATGGGGGCCTTCTCCAAGTTCAGGGACGGTCTGGCCTTTGCTTTCTCACCTCCGGCGGTTCTTGAACTGGGCGTGGCCAACGGTTTTGACCTGCAGCTGCAGGATCGTGGCGGCCTGGGTCATGAAAAGCTGATGGAGGCGCGCAACCAGCTGCTGGGAATGGCGATGAAAAACAAGAAACTGGTGGCGGTGCGTCCCAACGGCCAGGATGATTCTCCCCAGTTCAAGCTTGATATAGATGACGTGCGTGCGGGAGCGCTGGGTGTGTCACAGGGCGACATCAACAGCGTACTTTCAACCGCCTGGGGCAGCACCTACGTAAATGACTTCATTCAGAACGGCCGTGTCAAGAAGGTCTACCTCCAGTCGGATCCCAAATACCGCATGCTGCCTGAGGATATCAACCGCTGGTATGTCAGCAACAAGCAGGGACAGATGGTGCCGTTCTCGGCTTTTGCCTCCGCTCGCTGGCAATATGGTTCCCCCCGCCTGGAGCGCTACAACGGCATCTCCTCGGTAGAGGTTCTGGGACAGGCCGCGCCGGGCATCAGCACCGGCGAAGCCATGGACGAAATCGAGAAGATGGTGGCCCAGTTGCCACCTGGAATCGGCTACGAATGGACCGGCCTCTCCTACGAGGAGAAGAATGCCGGAGCCCAGGCGCCGGCGCTGTATGCAATCTCGCTGCTGGTGGTGTTTCTCTCCGTGGCGGCGCTGTACGAGAGCTGGACCATCCCCTTCGTCAACCTGCTGATGCTGCCGCTGGGGCTGGTGGGGGCGGTGGTGGCGGTCAAGCTGCGCGTGTTTCCCAACGACGTCTATCTGCAGATCGGCCTGCTGACCACGATCGGGCTTTCCACCAAGAACGCGATCCTGATCATCCAGTTCATCAAGGAACAGATGCACCAGGGGCATGAGCTGGTCGAGGCAACCCTGTCGGCGGTCAGGATCCGTCTCCGGCCGGTTATCATGACCTCGCTGGCGTTCTTCTTCGGCACCCTGCCGCTGGCCCTGACCAAGGGGGCCGGCGCCGCGGCCCAGAACGCGATCGGCACCGCTGTCACCGGCGGCCTGCTCTCGGCCACCTTTATCGACCTGATCTTTATTCCGTTTTTCTTTGTTCTGGTTTCACGGATGTTCGGCCGGAAGAAATACAAGCCTCATTCTGAAGAACCGGCTGCTGCAACTGTTTCGGAGGTAAACTGAAATGAAATATAAAACACGGATGACGACGGTGTCCTGTTTCTCGCTGGCAGCCCTGCTCTGTCTTTCCGGCTGCACTACCATGGCTCCGAAATACAATCGTCCCGCCGCTCCTGTTTCTAACGCCTGGCCTGCAGGCCCGGCCTATCAGGAGCAGGCGGCAAAGCCGGAGCAGAAGCTGCTGGCCGAGATACCCTGGCGGGAGTTCTTCATCGACGAACAGCTGCGCAAACTGATCTCCCTGGCGCTGGAGAACAACCGCGACCTGCGGGTGGCTGCGCTCAATATCGAGCGCTTCCGGGCTATGTACCAGATCCGGCGTTCCGATCTGCTGCCTAAGGTTGACGCATCGGCCGCCGCCACTTTCCAGCGCATCCCCGAAGACCTTTCCGGCTCGGGCCGGTCCATGACCGTGGATCAATACAACCTGGGCCTTGGTGTCAGTTCCTATGAGCTGGACCTGTTCGGGCGGGTGCGCAGCCTCAAGGACCAGGCGCTGGAGCAGTTCCTTGCCACCGAGCAGGCCCGTCGGGGTGTCCAGATCAGCCTGGTTTCACAGGTGGCCGCCGGCTACCTGACACTGGCTGCCGACCGCGAGCGGCTGCGGCTAGCCCGGGAGACCCTTGCCAACCAGCAGGAGTCCTACAAACTGATCCGGAGCCGCTTCGAGGCCGGCGTCTCCAACGCGCTGGCGCTCAACCAGGCCCGCAGCAGCGTCGATGCGGCGCGGGTCGACATCGCCCGCTACACCACGCTGGTGGCCCAGGACGAGAACGCCCTGGCCCTGGTGGTCGGCTCGCCTCTCCCGGCCGACCTGCTGCCGGAGTCGCTCTCAGAATCGCTGGCAGCGATGAAGGATGTGGCCCCCGGCCTGCCGTCCGATGTGCTGCTCCGGCGGCCGGATATCCTGCAGGCCGAAGGGCAGCTGAAGGGGGCCAACGCCAACATCGGCGCGGCCCGGGCCGCGTTCTTCCCCAGGATAACGCTGGTTTCGTCAGTCGGTCTCGGCAGCGACGACCTGGCCGGGCTCTTCAAGGCCGGTTCCTTTGCCTGGAAATTTGCGCCGCAGATCACGCTGCCGTTGTTTGACGGCGGCAGCAACCAGGCCAACCTGAAGGTGGCGGAGACTGATCGCGAGATTCTCGTGGCCCAGTACGAGAAGGCCATTCAGAGCGCCTTCCGCGAGGTGGCAGACGCTCTGGCCCAGCGCGGTACGATCGACGAGCAGCTGGCTGCGCAGCAGTCCCTGACCGATTCCACCTCAGAGAGCTTCCGGCTTTCGCAGGCCCGTTACGACAGGGGCGTTGACAGCTATCTGTCGGTGCTGGACTCGCAGCGTTCGCTCTACGGCGCCCAGCAGAACCTGATTACTGTTCGCCTGGCCCGCCTGACCAATATCGTTAACATTTACAAGGTACTGGGCGGCGGCGCTCAAGAGCGGCAATGATGCGTTGATATGGTAATCTGAACAAGGCTCACGGGATCTCTGATGCCGTTCAGCCAACCTCTTGCCGGTTGTCGGGAGGTAGACGATGTTGAGGTTTTTTCAGTCACTTTTCGGAAGTGTCACCACTAGGGGCAGATATCCCGAATCCCTTGTCAAGGCCGCCATCGAGAGGGCGGTGGATGGCACCGATCCCTGGATTCGCGCCGTTTCCGGATACAGGAAAAAATTGCGGCCGGCGGTCGTACGGGCCATCGATTATGTCGTGGAGCTGGTGGACGGCATTGCGCCGGCGGTTGTGGTGAATGCCGACAGTTACGACCGCGACCACCTGCTGCGTGCCTGTTTTATCTCCGGCGCAGATATGCGTACAATAATTGCCGGCGACAGCACTCTGAAGAGCTTTTTGCAAGAACATGGCGGTACCATGCCAAGCGTCAACGCTCTGTTGATCATGGAAAAAAAGGAAAAGTTGATATCAGGCGCAGAACTGTCCGGTGATGTGGTTCTGCGTGATGTCCCGCAGGTTGTTGTCAGCTTCGAGTCCCACCGCCTGTTCGATCCCGCCGAGAACATCGAGAAAACCCGCCTCCAACTCAAGCACCGTGCCTTTGACCACCTGCTTCGCCTGGCTCTCACCCGGATCACCATAGTAAAGACGGAACGTGACAAGCTCGAACGTCGCCGTGCCCTTCTCCGGTCAAAGCTTAACCTGTTGCAGCGGGTTGGGTGGGGGTTTGACAGGACCGCTTCCGATGAACAGCTGGAACCTGCCGACCTGGAAGTGATGCTTGGGCGGATCGAGGCGCAGCTGATGGAGCTTGGAGGGGACGATCGCATGCTGGAGGTCTATCTCGATATTGTGAACGACGTGCTGGGGCATCCGGAAAAGAGTCTCTGGAGCTGTCGGGAAACGCTGTCCATCGACCACATGGGGGTAAAGCGGAGCGAAGGCGCCGCCGGGACTTCGCAAGTAACCCTCGATCTTGCATGTGACTCAGAGGGAAGGAATCTGGTCGTCTCGCTGGTTGACCTTTCCGGAGAGTGGCTTCAGAAAGGCTACAGAGCATGAACTGAAACGGCCCCGGATTTTTGGCCGGGACAAGGGGAAACAATGAACGATCAGCAACTGGATTTCAGCATCAACCGCTTGGGGGAGTGCCGTTTCCCGTCACCAATGCGTGACGGGCGCTTCACCGATGACAGGCAACGTCTGCTTTACCATTCCGCTTACGACGATCTGCAGCCGTTCATTGCTGCGGGGGTTGAACCTCCAGCCCTGGAACAGGCCGGTCCACGTGAACGGATATATTTCGATCCAACGGCCATTGCCTGCGGTATCGTTACCTGTGGCGGGCTCTGCCCCGGGACCAACGACGTGATCCGCGCCGTGACCCTGAGCCTTTACCATCACTACGGTGTGCGGCGGATCTATGGCTTTCGTTATGGCTACGAGGGGCTGGTCAAGAGTTTCGGCCACACGCCCCTTGAGCTCAACCCGGCCATGGTGAACCAGATCAGCAACATGGGGGGGACGATTCTGGCTTCCTCGCGTGGTCCCCAGGAACCGGCGAAAATGTTGGATTATCTGGAGGAGCTGGGGGTGGGCATCCTCTTTGCCATCGGTGGCGACGGCACGCTCAAGGGGGCCGGGAAGATCGCCGAAGAAGCGGCCCGGCGGGGAAGCAGCATCAGTGTGATCGGCATCCCCAAGACCATCGACAACGACATTTCCTTCATCCAGTCGACCTTCGGCTTCGAGACCGCTGTTGCCGAGGCCCACCGGGCCATCTATGCCGCCCACGCCGAGGCGACCGGAGCCCGCAACGGCATCGGGCTGGTGAAGCTGATGGGGCGCGACTCGGGCTTCATTGCCGCCTACTCGACCCTGGTTGACAGCCAGGTCAATTTCTGCCTGGTTCCTGAGTCCGCCTTCAGCTTCAGCGGATTTTTGCGGAGTTTGGAGCAACGCCTGACCCAGCGCGGCCATGCGGTCATCGTCGTGGCCGAGGGCGCCGGTCAGGAGCTGCTGGCAGCCACGGCAGAGCACGACGCCTCGGGCAACCTCAAGCTCGGCGACATCGGCATGTACTTGCGGGATGCCATCAAGGGACACTTCGCCGGCAAGGGAATCGAGATCAATCTCAAGTACATCGACCCGAGCTACATCATCCGCAGCCAGCCGGCCAATCCGCACGACTCGGCCCTCTGCCTGCTGCTGGGGCATAACGCAGTGCATGCCGGCATGAGCGGCCGGACCAACATGGTGGTAGGGGTCTGGAACCATCAGTACACCCACGTACCCATTGCCCTGGCAACCCGTCAAAGGAAAAAGATCGACCCGGAGGGGTGGCTCTGGAACAGCGTGCTGGCCTCCACCGGTCAGCCGCGGGATCTGCGCTGAACAAAAATCTGCTACGGGAGTGATAACATGTTTCAGAGGGTTCTCCTGGTCGATCCGGCCACCGGTTTCTACAAGACCAAAAAATACGGCTTCGAGCGCTATTTCGGGCCGGTGGATCTGGGTATCCATCTGACCGAAGAGTACCGCAGCCTGAACTTCGGGGTCGGCATCTTCGCCGGCTCAATCTTTCCTGGCTCCAACCGCCTGGTGGTGACCGGTTTTTCCCCCTGCTGGCAAGGTTACTACATCAGTTCCATGGGGGGCGCCGGGCTGGTTTTCGACAACCTGGGGATCAACATGCTCAGCCTGGCGGGCAGGGCCCCGGTCCCTTCTGTGCTCTACCTGAACCGCAACCATGGTGAAGAGATCGAGGTGGAAGTGGTCCCGATCGATGTGGAGTCGGTCTGGAAGTCAGGCCGGACCGGAGTCTACTCCCTGACTGACAGGGTCTACGAAATGTTCGGCCAGCGCTACGGGAACGACCCGCGCATCCTGGTCGCCGGACCGGCGGCCCTTCACAGCGACATGGGCGGGATCATGTCGGTCCCGATCACCAAGGGCAGGATCAGTCATGTCGATACCTGGGCCGGCCGCGGCGGCTTCGGCAGCGCCATGGTCAGGGATCACGGCATCGTGGCGATCATCTATGGCGGCACGGTTGTGGACGAGGATTTCCGCGACCACAGGGTGGCCGACGACTGGTTCAGGAACAAGTACGACATGCGCCTGCTTCACAAGGACCTGGAGGCGACCGCCAAGTACCGCTACGACGAAAAGGTCGGCACCGGCGGCACCTTCGGTGTCAACTACGCCACCATGGGCGGCCGGATCATGGCTTTCAACTATCGCACCATCTACCGGACCGAGGATGAGCGCAGGTCACTGCACCAGAGCCTGGTGATAGACCACTACTTGAAGCAGTTCAACGAGGAGACCATCTCCGCCAAACAGCAGGCCACCTGTGGCGAACCCTGCGTCGCCGTCTGCAAGAAGATGAACGGCATCTACAAGAAGGACTATGAACCCTACCAGACCATGGGGCCGCTGTGCGGCATTTTCGACCAGCGCGCCGCGGAAAAGCTCAACCACCACTGCGACGCCATGGGCTTTGACGCCATCTCCGGGGGCGGGGTGCTGGCCTGGTTGATGGACCTGCTGGACGGCAGGCTGCTGACCATGGATGAGCTGGGTGTCACTCTGCTGCCACGCTGGGATACGGACGGTTTTGATCCGGTCATCGACTCGATGCATAACGCCGAGCTCGGTTGCCAGCTGATCGACGCCATACTGGAGCGCCGCGGCATCCTCGATTTCCGGGAGGGGGTGCGCAAATGGAGCCGGATCAATTCCCGCGCCAGGGGAACGGCGCTGCATGACCGCCTGGTGTACATCGCCTTCAGCCGCCGGGGGTGGATGGTTCCCAACCAGTACTGGGTCCCGGGAGCATTGGTTCCGATGGCCATCATGGGCAAGTACTACATGGTTTACGGCAATGATTTCATGCCGCCCAGGGAGCTGGGGAAAAAATGTGCGGAGCGCATGAAAAAGGAGCTGATTCTCGATAACCTGGGCGTTTGCCGTTTTCACAGGGGGTGGGCCGAAGAGCTGCTGCCCGAGGTGATGGGGTCGCTTTACAACTGTAGCGAAGCGTTCCTGCGCTCGACCGAGGTCCTGGCCAGCCGCCTGAACAGCCGGAACAGCCCGGTTTTCTGGGAATCTGAGCGTAACATCGACTACCTGCATACCTTCCTGAAACGCAAGCGCGAGATCGACAACGATCCCAGCCCCGAGCTTGCGGTCTGGCTCGAAAAGTTCGGGCAGGATCGGGTCGAGGCCGCCAGGGATTTCTGGTACGAGACCCTCAAGGGGATCGATGAGAACCTGCGGGAATTCTTCTGAGTCATACACGGCCGTAACCGGGCGGGTGCTCCGGGAGGCATTTCATCTGCGGCATAGTGGGGTGGCATGGAATTGCGTTCCCCGCCCGGCAGGTGGCCCGCATCAAGTAATCCTTTGCAATTTCCAATTCGTTGCTGTATAAAATCCAATTGTTTTTTCGCTTGTTAGTGGAGTTAGCGTGGTACAGGCACTCGGTCGGGTTACAATTGGAACTGTGCGTGATCTTGGTAAAACAGGCTGGTTCCTGCTTTACTCGTTCTACATGATCGTCCGTCGCCCCGGCAGTCCGGTGCAGATTCTCAAGCAGATGCGCTTCATCGGCACCAAGTCGCTGTTCGTGATCGTACTGACCGCCGCTTTTACCGGGATGGTGCTGGGGCTGCAGGGGTATTACACGCTGGCCAAGTTCGGTTCCGAGGGAATGCTGGGAACGGCGGTGGCGCTTTCGCTGATACGTGAACTCGGACCGGTGCTGGCGGCCCTGATGGTGACCGGCAGGGCCGGGAGCGCAATCACGGCCGAGATCGGCATCATGCGCATCAGCGAGCAGATCGACGCCCTGGAAACCATGGCGCTGGACCCGTTCAAGTACCTGGTGACCCCCAAGTTCATTGCCGCCATGATCTCGCTGCCGCTTTTATGCGCCATCTTCGATGTGGTCGGCATCTACGGCGGCTGGCTGGTGGGGGTCAAGCTGCTGGGGGTCAACCCCGGCGCCTATTTCTACGAGATGGAGAAGTCGGTCGTGTGGCGCGATGTCTATTCGGGTGTGGTGAAGTCCTTTTCCTTTGGCGTGATCATCGCCTGGATCGGCTGCTACAAGGGGTATTACGCCGGCCATGGCGCCGAAGGGGTCTCCAGGGCCACGACCGAGTCGGTGGTGCTGACATCGGTCCTGATACTGGTATGGGACTATTTCCTGACTTCGGTGCTGCTCTGAGATGATCCGCCTGCGCAACGTACATAAGTCTTTCGGCTCCCAGAAGGTCCTGGATGACCTCAGCCTGGAGATCCCCGAGGGGAAGATTACCGCCATCATCGGTCCCAGCGGTGAAGGGAAGAGCGTCCTGCTGAAGCACCTGATCGGCCTTTTGCAGCCGGACAGCGGCCAGGTGGATGTGGATGGCGAGAGCATCGTCGGTTTGAGGCGTTCGCACCTGAACAGGATCCGCGAAAAATTCGGCATGCTGTTTCAGAACGTGGCCTTGTTTGATTCGATGACCTGTTTCGAGAACGTGGCCTTCCCGCTGCAGGAGAAAACCGATCTGCCCAAAGATGAAATCCGCCGCCGGGTTCTTTCGGCGCTGGAAGACGTGGGCCTCAGGAATATTGAAAACAAGTTTCCCGATGAGCTGTCGGGCGGCATGAAAAAGCGGGTCGGACTGGCGCGGGCGGTGGTGCTGAACCCGAAAATCATCCTGTTCGACGAGCCGACCACCGGACTCGACCCGATCATCAAGCGCGCCATCCACCAGCTTATCAAGGACACGCATGAGAAGTTCGGCTTCACCGCGGTGATCGTCTCGCACGAGATTCCGGATATCTTCGATGTGGCCCAGAATGTGGCCATGCTGTATCGGGGCAAGATCCTGCAGCATGGTTCGCCGTCCGATATCAAGAACTCGACCCATCCGGCGGTCAGGCAGTTCATCAGCGGCAGCCTGGATGGCCCGATACACATGATTTAGCAAGCAGGTTGCAAAGAGGTTGGAGATGAATATGGCAAAGCTGGAAATGATGGTTGGCTCATTTATGATTGTCGGTATCCTCTGTCTCGGCTATGTATCCGTAAAACTGGGCAAGATGGAGTTCGGCGCCGGGGATTACTATACCGTGACCGCCGGATTCGATTCGGTGTCCGGCCTGAAACCGGGTGCGCGGGTCGAAGTGGCCGGGGTTGAAGTCGGAAAAGTCGACCGGATCGCCCTGGACGACAAGAGCGGTGATCGCGCGCTGGCTTTCCTCAAGATCAAAAACGGCGTCAAGATCACCGACGACGTGATCGCCTCGGTTCGCACCAGCGGCATCATCGGTGACAAGTTCATCAAACTCAAGCCGGGCGGTTCGGAGCGGATGCTGAAAAACAATGATGTGATCCGTGAAACCGAGTCCGCGATTGACATCGAGGAACTGGTCAGTAAATTCATTCATGGAAAAGTCTGATAGCAACCTGGAGATATTGGCGATATGAAAACGGTATTTTCGTGCATGGCGCTGGTGGGAGCGCTCTCGTTGTTTTCAGTCTCGGCATCTGCTGCCGAGGACACGGATAAGGTCCGGCTGGTGCTGGGCCTTGACGACTGTATCCGGATAGCCCTCAAGGCTGCCCCCGAAATGGGAGAGGCGCAGGCGGACATCGATCACACCTCCAGCAAGCTGGAGGAGGCCAAATCCTACCGTTATCCGCAGATCGAGGTCCTGGCGCTGTTCGGCCCGGCACCGCCCGCAAAAAGAGAAGACCTGAACGCTACCGACAAATCCTTCAAGATGAGAGAGCTGACATGGTTCAGCAGCGCCGACGCGACTCTGATCCAGCCGCTGTATACTTTCGGGAAAATATCGGAAAACATGAAAGCCGCCACTCACGCTATCGAAGTAGAGCGTTCCCGCAAAGGGCAGCGTGCCAATGAGGTCGCCCAGAAGGTCAAGGAGTACTATTACGGCCTGATGCTGGCCCGTGAGCTCAAAGAGGTCGTGCTGGAGGTCCAGGAGAGCCTATCCAAGGCCAGGGTGAAGGCGCAGAAGATGCTGGACCAGGGTTCCAACGGCGTTGAGGAGTCGGACCTGTTCAAGCTGGATGCCTTCTCGGGCGAGGTCGCAAAATACCTGGAAGAGGCGACAAAAGGCGAGAAGCTGGCGTTGTCCGCGCTCAAGACCCGCCTGAACCTGCCCATGTCGTCGCAGCTTGAAATCAAAAGCGAACGCCTGGAAATGGACGAACAGGTTACTCCCGAATTCGATGTCTACCTGGAGAAGGCCCGCGTCCAGCGTCCTGAGTACAGGCAGATCGCCGAAGGTCTCAAGGCCCGCTCGGCGCTGGTCGAGGCGGCCGTGGCCAATTATTATCCCGATATTTTCCTGGGAGGTCTCGTCTCCTGGGCCTACGCGGAAGAACGCGACCGGATTCGCAACCCTTACATAAACGATCAGTTCAGGCACCTTAATGGCGGTGTTGCCCTGGGCGCCCGCTGGAAACTGGATTTCGGCATTACCGGGGCCAGGGCGTCCGCCGAACGGGCCCAGTACAACCGCCTGCTGAGTACAAAGACCTTTGCGGATGCCAACATCCCGCTTCAGATCAAAAAATACTACCTTGACCTGAAAGAGGCCGAAAACAGTGTCACGGCCACCAAAGCCGCCTATACCAATGCCAAGAAGTGGGCCGTGACCGCCCTGGCAAACTTCGATTTCGGGGTCGGCCCGGCCAAGGAAATCTTCGAAGCCTTGCAGGCCTATGCCAGGATGAGGGCCTCATACTTTCAGTCCATATACAATTACAAGATGGCCGGGGCCAATCTTGATTATGCTGTCGGTGAAACACCGCTGGCAGAGGTAAAATAACCGGAGGAAACATGTTCAGATATTTTTCGGCAATGGCAGTTTTCACGTTTCTAAGCGCAAGCCTTGCCTTTGCGGGACCAACCGATGACGTAAAGAAGACCGTGGACGAAGTCGTCCGCATCGTAGCCAGCAAAGAGATGAAACATAACGATCAGAAGCGGCGCCAGGCGCTCAAGAAGACCATCTCCCTTGTTTTCGATTATTCAGAGATGGCCAAACGGTCGCTGGGCAAGCATTGGAACCAGCGTACTCCGGTGGAAAAAAAGCGTTTTGCCGAGCTGTTCGCGACACTGCTGGAAAATTCCTACGCCGGCAAGATCGAGTCCTACAACAACGAGAAGATCGTCTATCTCAAGGAAATCGTTGATGGCGACCACGCCGAGGTCAAGTCCAAGGTGGTTACCGCCAAGCGTGACGAGTTTACCCTTGATTACCGGATGCTCAACCAGAATGGCAAGTGGATGGCCTACGACGTAGTGATCGAGGGGGTCAGCCTGGTTTCCAATTACCGGACCCAGTTCAACAAGATCATTACCAATGGCGGTTATGCCGAGCTTGTCAGGAAGCTTGAAACCAAAACCGATGAACTCAAAGCACCCTGACGGATGGCCGGTTAGCGTCGCTAAATTTTCTTGACACCCGCTTTAACACTATGATAAACGACTCGGGCAGCCAGTTTCGGAAGTTTTTGCAGAACGTTGCAAGTAGCATGTTTGACCAGGCTTTGCGGTTACCCTGCATCAGACTCCGGAAACTTAAGCGGTAACCAACAGTTCCGGCGTAGCACCGGAGAAAAAAGGAGGCAGGATAATGGCACAGGGCAAGGTAAAATGGTTTAACGACACAAAAGGTTTTGGTTTCATCGAGCAGGAAGGTGGCGAGGATGTTTTCGTACATTTTTCCGCAATAGCTGGTGACGGCTTCAAATCACTGGCCGAAGGCGACGCGGTTACTTTCGACATCACCCAGGGTCCCAAGGGACTGCAGGCTGCCAACGTAACCAAGAAGTAATTCAGAACACCGCAAAGCAGAAACCGCAAAAGCCCGCTGACATCAGCGGGCTTTTTTTATGTGCGCGGAGCCAGGTTTCCGTTTTCCCGGGGGGGCGCTGCCGGCGTTCCTTCCGGGGGCACCGCTCCCGCCCCGCTCTCCCAGCAGCTTCTCCACCTCATCCAGCCGTCCCAGCTCTTTCAGCGCTTCCATGATCTTGGCCCGTTCGCCCGGCTGGTGCCACAGCAGCAAGGCTTTCTGCAGCCCCTTTTCCCTGTCGCTCCTGGCCACGTACACCTGCCTGCCGGTCAGCGGGTCGATGCCGGTGTGGAACATGCAGCTGGAAATCGTGCCGGGGGTGGGGGTGAAATCCTGCACCTGCTCGACCCTGAGGCCGATTTTCTTCAGCGCCAGGGCCAGCTCCAGCATGTCCTCCAGCCTGCAGCCGGGGTGCCCGGAAATCAGGTAGGGAACGATGGCCTGGCGTTTGCCCAGCCGGTCGCTCTCGTCGCGGAACCTGGCCGG
>JAWDJY010000063.1:0-28235 GCA_032469775.1 Geobacteraceae bacterium
GAAACCGTGCGTGAGCCGATGGTGGTACTGGAATCCGACCTGAAGATCCTGACCGCCAATCACAGTTTCTACGAAACTTTCAAGGTAACTCCCGAGGAGACGATCGGCAATTTCATCTATGACCTTGGCAACCGGCAGTGGGACATTCCCAGGCTGCGGATACTGATCGAGGAAATTCTGCCTCTGGATACCGTGATCAACGGTTATGAAGTCGAACATGATTTCCAGGGCATCGGCCGCAAGACGATTCTGCTCAATGCCCGGCAGATTTTCCGGAAAAATATCGGCTCGCGCATCATCCTGCTGGCCATGGAAGACATTACCGAACGAAAACTGGCTGAGGAGCGGATCAGGGAAGTAATCAGGCAGCAGCAGGCCATCCTTGACAACATCCCCAGTATTGCCTGGCTTAAGGACCGGGAAGGACGGTATGTCGCGGTCAATGAGCCCTTCGGCAAGGCGCACGGCATTGCTCCCGGGGATCTGGTCGGGAAAGATGACCGTGATATTTATCCACCGGAGCTTGCGTTGAAATACGAGAAAGATTTCAAGGTTGTGATTTCATCCGGAGAACGCACATATATCGAAGAGTGCGTTGTTGACCGGGAAGGGAAGAAACAATACCTGGAAAAGATCAAAACGCCTATTTTCAATGACTCGGGAGTGGTAATCGGGGTCATCGGCATTGCCCACGATATTACAAACCGCAAGGAAGTGGAGGTAAGGCTACGTCATGACAGTACCCACGACAATCTGACTGGCCTCTATAACCGGGCCTTTTTTGAGGAAGAGCTGGAAAGGTTTGCACATGGCAGGATGTTCCCGGTCAGCATCGTGATGGCGGATGTAAACGGACTGAAGAGTGTCAATGACACGCTTGGACATGACGCAGGGGACAATCTGATCCGTCTGGCGGCCCGAATCATCCTGACTGCCTTCCGGGCAGAAGACATAGTCGCTCGCATCGGTGGAGACGAGTTTGCGGTCCTACTTCCGGAAACCGATGAAAATGTGGCGAATGAAGCTGTAGGAAGGATTATGTGCTGTCCCGAAATCATCAGCGGACAGTTGAGCATCGCTTTCGGAACAGCATCCGCCGGGAATAGAGATCAGCTTGCGGTGGCTCTGAAACTTGGCGATGAGAGGATGTACAGGAATAAACAGGAACAGAAAAGGTAGTCATTAATTGAAAACGATATTTACGCAATGCGACCCGATTGCCGAGCCAAAAAGCATAACCTTTGATGCCTGAAACCGCTTTTTCGGCTCTATTTACAAGGTATCCTCAGTTTCCTTTGTTGATTCCTGCCGGGCGGTAAAAGCCATCTCCGACCCTATCCGGAAAGGATGGAATTGCTTGAATGCTTCCGGTGATATGTGCCGGTCACTGCATGTTGGCCTGTGTGTCTCTTGACACAATAAATAATATCCTTAGTACATCAAGAGGTATTGCTGATATATCTATGGCCATGAAAAAGAATACAAAACCGTTAAATAAAGACATCAGCCAGGTTCCGTCCTCCCCGGCGGATGCTTCATCACGCAAAAAGACCCCGCTGTTCCCGATTGTCGGCATCGGCGCCTCGGCCGGAGGGCTTGAGGCGCTGGAACAGTTCCTGGGTCGTGTGCCCGAACAGTGCGGCATGGCTTTTGTCATAGTCCAGCACCTGGACCCGACCCACAAGGGAATCATGCCGGAACTGCTGCAGCGCGCCACCGGAATGGAGGTCTTTCAGGCCCTGGACCGGATGGAGGTCAAGCCGGACTGCGTTTACGTGATCCCGCCCAACAAGGACATGTCCATCCTGCATGGCCTGCTGTACCTGTTCGAGCCGGCGGCCCGCCGTGGCCTGCGCCTGCCGATCGATTCCTTTCTCAGCTCCCTGGCCGATGACCGTCAGGAGCGCAGCATCGGTGTGATCCTCTCCGGCATGGGGTCGGACGGCACGATGGGGCTGCGGGCCATAAAGGAAAGGGGGGGGCTGGCGCTGGCGCAGGATCCGGCTTCGGCCAAGTTCGACAGCATGCCCAGAAGTGCCATCGAGGCAGGGCTGGTCGATCTGGTGGCCCCGGTCGAGGAGTTGCCTGCAAAAATCATCGACTATCTCCTGCATACCCCGGTAATTGCCAGAGTCAGGCTGCCACGGGAGGACAAGGATCAAAGCTCACTGGAAAAAGTGCTGATCCTGCTGCGGACCAAGACCGGCCAGGATTTCTCGCTTTACAAGAAAAATACCATCTACCGCCGCATCGAGCGACGCATGGTCGTTCACCAGATCAACCGGATCGCATCCTATGTGCGCTACCTGCAGGAAAATCCCCAGGAGGTGGAACTGCTTTTCAGGGAACTGCTGATCGGAGTGACCAGCTTTTTTCGTGATCCAGAGGCCTGGGACCAGTTGCAGCAGGAGACCATCCCTTCGCTTCTGGCGGGCCGCACGGCCGACGGGACGTTGCGGGCCTGGTCGGCCGGTTGTTCTACCGGTGAGGAGGCCTATTCGCTTGCCATCGCCTTCAAGGAGGTGTTGGAACAGCTCAAGCCCACTGAAAATATTTCCCTGCAGATCTTTGCCACCGACCTGGACCGGGACGCGATCGACAAGGCCCGCCAGGGGGTATATCCGGACGGTATTGCCGCAAGCGTGTCGCCCGAGCGCCTGCAGCGCTTCTTTATCAAAGAGGAGAACGGCTACCGGGTATGCAAGGAAATCCGCGAGATGGTGACCTTTGCCACCCAGAACCTGATCATGGATCCCCCCTTTACCAAGCTTGATATCCTGCTCTGCCGCAACCTGCTGATCTATCTGACGCCGGAACTCCAGAAAAAGCTGCTGCCGCTGTTCCATTACAGCCTGAACCAGGACGGAGTCCTGTTTCTGGGTAGCGCCGAGTCCATCAGCACCTTTACCGATCTCTTTGCGCCGTTGAACATAAAGTCGAGGCTCTTCAGGCGGCGCGAATCGCTCCTGCCGTCCGAACCCCTGGTGTTTCCGGCCTCGTTCATTCACCCTTTGCCGGGATTATCCAAGGAGCCGCCGATGCTGAAACCCGCCGCCAATCTCCAGTCACTCGCCGACCAGCTGCTCCTGCAGCATTTTTCGCCTCCGGCCGTGCTTACCAACGACAAGGGGGATATCCTCTACATCAGCGGCCGGACCGGCAAATACCTGGAACCTGCGGCCGGCAAGGCCAACTGGAATATCTTCGCCATGGCCAGGGAAGGGCTGCGCTTCGAGCTGGGCAGCGCCTTTCAGAAGGCGGTCAGGCAAAAAGGGACGACCAGCGTCAAGGCCCTCAAGGTCGGTACCAACGGCGGTACGCAGTTCGTAGACATCACAATTCAGTCCGTGGAAGAGCCGGAAGCGCTGCAGGGAATGGTGATGATCGTATTCAACGACGTGGAGACGCCTCTGCAAAAGAATGCCTCGGGGCGCTCCAAAAGCGCTCAATCCGGCAATGCCAGGGTTATGGAGCTGGAGCAGGAACTCCGCCATTTCCGTGAAGTGCTCCAGAGTACCCGTGAGGAGATGCAGTCCTCGCAGGAGGAACTCAAGTCCACCAACGAGGAGCTGCAGTCTACCAACGAGGAGCTGCAGTCCACCAACGAGGAGCTGACGACATCACGGGAAGAGATGCAATCCCTGAACGAGGAACTGCAGACGGTGAACGCCGAGCAACAGTCCAAGATGGACGAGCTTTCGCGAGTGAACAACGACATGCGGAACCTGCTCAACAGCACCGAAATTGTCACTGTGTTCCTGGACAACCAGCTCCATATCCGCCGTTTCACCACCGGGGCGGACAAGCTCTTCAAGCTGATCCCGGGTGATGTGGGTCGACCGCTTTCCGACATTGTCAGTGATCTCATCTATCCCGATATGGCCGAAGAGGCGCTGGAGGTGCTGCGGACGCTGGTTTTTTCGGAAAAGCAGATAACCACCGCCGACGGACGCTGGTTTTCGGTGCGCATCATGCCCTACCGTACCATGGAGGATGTCATAGCCGGGGTGGTGATCACCTTTGCCAACATCACCGCCTCCAAGGCGCTGGAGGCGGAACTGCGCGGTGAAATTGAAAGGCTGAAGGGGTTGCTTGAAGTTAAAGGTTTATAGCAAACCCTTTAACCTGCAAACGGCATTTAACCGCCGAGAAAAGTAACATCTAAACCAACCCCCCTCAATCCCCCCTTATCAGGGGGGAAGCCTTTAAGCCTCCCCTGATAAGGGGAGGTTGGGAGGGGTTTATTATTAAAAAAATCCGGTACAACAAAAGAGTCCGCAATGGGAATCGAAAATGACAGGAGCCTGCCGGCCAAGCATGCGAAACTGCATACGCCCCGGACCGATAAAGCGCAACGGAAACTGAGCCATGAACTTGAGGCATACCAGATTGAACTGGAGGTGCAGAATACGGAGCTGCGCCGCGTTCAGGAAGAGCTTGAGATTCAGCAGATAGAGCTGGAAATGCAAAACGATGAACTGCGGCAGGCACAGGAGGCGCTTGAGCAGTCGCGGAACAAGTACGCCGAGCTGTATGATTTTGCTCCGGTCGGCTACTTCACCTTTGATGAGCCGGGAGTGATCAAGGATGTGAATCTTACCGGCGCTCAACTGCTGGGAGTTGAGCGGAGTCTGCTGACCGGCAAGTCTTTTTCCGCCTATATTGCCGATGCTGACGGGAGGGAGCGGTTTTCCGCACATCTCGAAGCTGTTTTGAACGGGCAGGGCATGCACAAATGTGAACTCGGGCTGACCGGAAAAGACGGCGCCGTGATCCATGGCCTGCTCCAGAGCGTGATGGTCGACACTCTTGAAAGCAAAACCGGCCACGTCCTCTGCTCGATAGTTGACGGTACGGTTGCCAAGCGTTTGGAAACGGAAATCCAGGATGCACGGGAATATGCCGAGAACATCGTGGAGACCGTGCACAAGCCGCTGGTGGTGCTGGATTCCAAGCTGAAGATACTTTCCGTCAACCGCAGCTTCTACGAAACCTTCATGGTGACGCCAGAGGAAACCATCGGGAAATTCATCTACGACCTGGGCAACCGCCAATGGGATATCCCCAAGCTGCGGGTGCTGTTTGAAGAGATCCTGCCCCATGATTCAGTTTTCAACGGCTATGAAGTGGAGCATGTTTTTCCCGGCATCGGCCGCCGGTTTATCCTGCTCAACGCCCGCCAGATCTTCCGGAAGAATATCGGCTCACACATTATCCTGTTGGCCATGGAAGACATCACCGAGCGCGCGGCGCTTGACCAGGCTCTGCTGGATAAGAACGTGGAGCTGGAACGTGCCACACGCGTGGCGGAAAATGCCAACCGCGCCAAATCGGATTTTCTTGCCAGCATGAGCCATGAACTGCGCACGCCGTTGGGTGCGATCCTCGGTTTCGCGCAACTGCTGGAATCGGGCAAGCCGGAGCCGTCAGCCGCACAGATGAGAGGCATTGACCAGATTCTCAAGGCGGGGTGGTACCTGCTGGAACTGATCAACGGCATCCTGGACCTCGCGCTGATCGAGTCCGGCAAACTGTCGCTGTCTATGGAGCCGGTACTTTTGTCCGAAGTCATGCTGGAATGCGAAGTCATGGTCGAGTCGCAGGCGCAGGAGCGCGGTATCAGCGTGGACTTCATCCACTTCAAAACGCCCTATTCAGTTTTTGCCGACCGTACCCGGATAAAGCAGGTTCTGATCAATCTTCTTTCCAACGCGATCAAATACAACAAGACCAACGGAACAGTTACCGTCAAATGTACAGTGTGCGGACCGGATTCGGTTCGTATCAGCGTCCGGGATACCGGAGAAGGCCTTACTCCGGAGCAGTTGGCGCAGCTATTCCAGCCGTTCAATCGTCTCGGTCAAAATTCCGGGACTGAACAGGGGACCGGCATCGGCCTGGTTGTATGCAAGCGGCTGGTAGAACTTATGGGGGGCGTGATCGGTGTGGAAAGCACGGTCGGGGAAGGCAGCCTGTTCTGGTTCGAAATCAACCGGACTACCGAACTGCAAAGTTCCGTTCTTAAACTCGATTTCACCGGGGCAGACCGTCTGCCGGTCCAGGGCGCCGAACTGAAGCATAGCCTGCTCTACATCGAGGACAATCCGGCAAATCTGATGCTGGTGGAAGACCTGATTGCTCGCCGCTCCGATATCCGCTTTCTGAGCGCCCGCAACGCCACTATCGGCATCGAGATTGCGCTTGCATCCCTGCCGGATTTGATACTGATGGACATCAACCTGCCTGGAATCAGCGGACTGGATGCGCTGAAAATACTGTCCGAAAACCCTAAAACTGCGTACATACCGGTGATTGCCCTCAGCGCCAACGCCGTGCCCGGCGATATTGCCAAAGGGCTGGAGGCGGGCTTCTTCCGTTACCTGACCAAGCCGATCAAAGTCAACGAGTTCATGGATACGCTGGACATGACACTTGAACATGCAAAAGCGGAAAAAAATATAAGGAAGAAGATATGTTGATCAGTGAGCCTGAAATTCTTAATGCCAGCATCCTGATCGTTGACGATCAGTTGACCAATGTCGCCCTGCTCGAGCAGTTGCTGCTCGAAGCAGGCTACACCAGCGTTTCCTCCACTCAGAATCCGCAGGAGGTATGCGAGCTGCACAGGATAAACCGCTACGACCTGATCCTGCTGGACCTGCAGATGCCGGTCATGGACGGCTTTCAGGTTATGGAAGGGCTCAAGGCAGATGATACTGACGACCATCTTCCGGTACTGGTGATTACCGCCCTGCCTGAACACAAGCTGCGCGCCCTTAAGGAAGGCGTGAGAGATTTCATCAGCAAGCCGTTAGATCTGGACGAAGTCAAGCTGCGTATCCGCAACATGCTTGAAATCCGGTTGCTGTACAGGAAACTCGATAATTACAGCAAAGAGCTGGAACAAACTGTACAGGAGCGGACCGGGGCTCTTCAGGATGCGCTTACCGAAATAAAGCAGCTGCAGGACCGGCTGGAGGCCGAGAATATGTACCTGCAGCAGGAGGTTGCCCGTGAGTACAACTTCGGCGAGATCATCGGTCAGAGCAAAGCTCTCTCGCAGGTATTCCTGCGGGTCGAGCAGGTAGCGCCGATGAATGCAACCGTACTACTGCTGGGTGAAACCGGCACCGGCAAGGGTGTAGTGGCACGAGCCATCCACAGCAGAAGCGCCCGTAAAAACCGGCCATTGATTACGGTCAACTGTACTGCGCTGCCGCACAACCTGATCGAGAGCGAACTGTTCGGGCGGGAAAGAGGCGCGTATACCGGCTCCGATGCCCGGCAGCTGGGGCGTTTCGAGCTGGCCGACGGCGGCACGATATTTCTGGACGAGATCGGCGAACTGCCGATGGCGCTCCAATCCAAGCTGCTGCGCGTCATTCAGGACGGCGAGTTTGAGCGGCTCGGCAATCCCCGCACCATCAAGGTCGATGTGAGGATCATTGCGGCCACCAACCGCAATCTGGAGGAAGAGATTCGGGAGGGCAGGTTCCGGGAAGACCTGTTCTACCGGCTCAATGTTTTTCCGATCACAATGCCGCCGCTCAGGCAGCGCATCGAAGACATCCCGACCCTGGTCAACCATTTCGTAACCAAATTCAATAAAAAAATCGGCAAGAAGATCGAGTCGGTTCCAAAAAATACGATGAGTGATTTTCAGGGTTACCACTGGCCCGGCAACGTGCGTGAGTTGGAAAGCGTCATCGAGCGGGCGGTTATCATCAGCCAGGGGAATGCATTGCAGGTGCTGGACCGCTTCGATACGCTTAGTAAACCGGAACAGTCGGGCAGTGGCGAGGTCAAGCAGCTCGTAGACCTGGAACACGACCATATCCTTCAGGTGCTCCAGAAAACCGGTTGGCGCATCGAGGGTGAAAAGGGGGCCGCGGTGCTCCTGGGGGTGAACCCCAGCACTCTTCGCGCCCGGATGCGGAAATACGGCATCGTCCGTCAGTAAACCCTGCCAGTCTGCTGGAAGATTGAGAATTTCTGTAAAATCAGGCGCTGACCTTCAGCCTGCTACCTTCTACCTTAACAGTCCGTCATATATGGTAAATATGTTAAACATGACGGCCTGTATTGACGGCCTCCTCTTCAATCGGCAAATCCTCTTTCCACGTCCCTTTTAAAATCAGATAGATACACAATAGGCGCCCACTGCCGACCACTGGCGCGTTAGTTGCAATTTACTTTCCCGGAAGCCCGCGCACCGTGTTGTGCATTTTTCAAAATCTTGCTTGTTGTCTGAACAGTGGGAGCCCCATGAATACGCCTGACATTACACTGGAAATCCAGACCTTGGGCCGTTTCAATATCTATGCCGCTGGAAAAGCTGTAACTGCCGCCTGGCCGAGCGAAGAGATAAAAGTGCTTTTCTGCTCTTTGCTGTCGCCGCTGGATTTGTACTTTAGCTGGGATCGTGTCTGTCGTTCCATGCTGGGAGTGCCTGCGACCAAAAATAGCAGGCAGCAACTGGATGAGTACTTTATTCTGCCACTAGAAAAATTTGTGACCAGGATATTCGGATTCAACCCGGTTATCAAAGGACCCGAAGGTATCAGGATCGACCATCAGCGTATCCATGTGGATGCCCAGACGTTTCAAAGCACTATCGTGGAAGGGCTCAGGCTGATGTCCGTCGGAGAATGTGACGTGGCGCGCGAGAAATTCAGTGCCGCCGATTCTCTCTATGGGGGCAGCTATTTGCCGGGGGTTCCGGGGAAAATAATCGCCAACACTCGCAATGAACTTGAGTCCCTTTACCGGACCGTGATTGTAGAAGCCGGCCGGTCACACGTAAAAGGTCTTTTGATATGAACGGATATTTGTAACGTGTTCCATTCCAGTTTCTGCTCTTAAATCAGCCGGCAGATAAGAACCTGACCTGCCTCCCGCCTCAATCTCACCCGTCAAATAAGACAGTTATGCCAAACCTGACGGATATCCCTGAGGGTTTTCTCATTCCGCCCTCACATTGATTTGATAATTACCGTATAAAATCAGTCTATTGCACTTCTGGTGCCCGCCGGATGATTCCGGCATGCTAGTTGCGGATAGACAAGATTATCAGAATCAGCGGGTTGGTGCGGAACACCCGCAGCGGTCCCTCGTACTGACGGTTTGCAGTTCATTCGACAAGGAGGATTATGTATGAAGAGAAACATGGTTTCACGATATGTGGCAACAGGTCTGGTTGTCATGGGTTTAAGCATGGCAGCCGGTTGTGCCACAACGGATACGGTCAGCTCACGTTTCCCGCTGCTGGAAGAGAATATCAACTCGGCCAAGGCGGTTGAGGCCCAGGTCTATGCTCCGACCCCGCTCAAATCGGCCGAGGCCAAGCTGGAGGGAGCCAAATCGGCCGTGGCGGCCAAGGAGATGGTCACAGCCAGCAAACTTGTGGATGAGGCCATGGTTGACGCCGATTATGCACGGGCCATGGCTCCAACTGAAAAGGCCAAACTCGAAGCTGTCAAGCTGCGCGAGGCCATTCTGGCCGTGCGCGAGGAAATCAAGAAGATGCCGGCTGTGAAATAACCACAAATACCATTAAGGATAAGGAGTTGATATGAATTTCAGTCGTATTTCAAGTCAGTTGAAAACCGTGGGCCTTACGATCTCCTGTGGAGCGGTTCTGGCCGGGTGCGGAACAGCGGACCCCAGCGAACAGATCGCCCGGGACCGCCTGGAACAGGCGCGCAGCGCCTATGCCCAGGCAAAAGGCAACCCGATTGTGGAGTCGTACTCACTGAAAACACTTCTCGATGCTGAAAAGGCGTTGAAGGATGCGGAACAGGTCAGCAAGAAGGCCTATTCGCCCAATCCGCAAGAGCCGTCCAGGGCGTATGATTCCAGTGAGAAAAAACTCTTTTACAATGACATATCCCGTCTGGCCTACATGTCGGAGCGTAAATCCCAGACCTCGGTAGCGCTGGCGGAAGGTGTTGTCACGCGCAACGAGATCGTCCGGCTGGGCAAGGAAAAGGCCGAGTTGCAGCTGCTGAAAAGCCAGATGGAAAAAAAGCTCCTCCAGCAGGACCTGGATCAAAAAGCAGCTGCGTTGGAGCTGGCAAGGCAGCAACTGGCCTCGGCGACCAGCGAGGCCGACCGGGCCAGGATTCTGGCCGATATCCGGGCTAAGGAGGCCGCACTGGCAAATGCCCAGGCTGATGCAAGAGCCCGGGAGGCTGACTGGGCCAGGCTTCAGGCCGAGGCACAGGCAAGGGATGCCGAATCTGCAAAGGCTGAGCTGGTGCTGCTGATGGTGGAGTTGTCGGACCTGCAGGGTCAATTGACCGACCGGGGAATCGTGCTGACCATCGGTGACGTTCTGTTCGCCACGGGCAAGTCCGATCTCAATGTCAGTGCCCAGCGCAGCATGGGTAAACTGGCCGAGTTCCTCCAGAAAAAACAGAACCGGAATCTGCTGGTGGAAGGGCACACCGACAGTGTCGGCGGCGATGATTACAATCAGGGACTTTCCGAGCAGCGTGCCGCATCGGTTAAAAGCGCCCTTGAAAAAAGAGGCGTTGCCGGTGATCGGGTCGTCACGATCGGTTATGGCAAGAAGTACCCGCTGGCCGGTAATGATACCGCCGCCGGCAAACAGCAGAACAGAAGGGTCGAGGCGATCATCCTGAACGAAGGCGTCAAGCCTGAGAGTCAGTTCAGGAAATAGTTTCAACCTAACAGGCATTTACTCACGCAACGACGCAACGAACGCGACGAAATTCAAATACTTAAGAAGATTTGCAACCTCACCAATCTGGTGAATGATGTTATCGTTTAACTGCCTGCTTTTGGTGCGTTTGTCGCGTGAAACTGCTTTTCCCAGGTTCAACGGTATCCGATAACCCGGCTATATGTGTGACGTTCCAAGTGCAGTGACAATAGTTCTCCTTAAAACAGCAGGTTCCGGACCAATCTTCCGGCCCTGCTGTTTTAACATGATAGCGCAGAGGTAAAGAAGCTCATGGTAGATAACATGGAAAAATTGCCGTGGATTAAAAGGCTGTTGAATTCCCGGCTGTTTCGTTGGGGTGTCGGCATGACGGCCGCGCTTGTCCTTGTTCTGTACGGCGCCTCCTATGTTCTCGATGAGCCTCTGCGCAGAGCCATGGAAGAGAAGCTTAACCGGGACCTGAAAGGGTATTCGGTTCAACTCCCGGGGTTGCATGTCCAACTTATAGGGCTGTCACTGACCCTGAAAGGTCTGACAGTTTTTCAACAGGCCCATCCGGCACCTCCCGTAATCCATTTTCCGGTATTAAAGGCCAGCATCCAGTGGCGCGAGGTCCTCTCGGGGAGGCTTGTCGCAGAATTCATGCTGGACAAACCGAATATCAACATCAACCTGCTGCAGCTCAGCAACGAGGCAGCCAGCAAGGTTTCGCTCAAAGAGCGCGGATGGCAGCAGGCGGTGGAGGATATCTACCCGCTCAAAATCAATATACTGAAGATCAACGACGCCAGTATCACCTATATCGACCAGGATCCGAAAAAACCACTGGTCCTGAGCCACCTGAACCTCAAGGCAATCAATCTCCGCAATCTGCGGCTGCCGGACCGGGTCTATCCATCTTCGTTCAATCTCGAAACGGACATTTTCGGCAGCGGGCATGGCAGCGTCAACGGCGCCGCCAATTTTCTGGCTGAGCCGCATCCCGGCATAAAAGCCGCCTTCAAGCTGGAAAGGGTGCCGGTCGAATATTTCAAGCCGGTGATTGCCCGCGCCAACGTCGTAATACAGGGCGGAGTACTCAACGCCTCCGGCGACGCCGAGTATGCGCCAAATGTGAAAATTGCCCACATGGAAAACCTGACGATCCAGGATATGAAAATCGACTATATCCATTCGAAACGTACCGCCGCCGCTGAAAAAAAACGTGCCGACGTAGTTGGCAGGGCCGCGGTGAAGATCAGCAACAAGCCCGGCCTGCTGCTCCGCGCTGACAATCTGAACCTGAAGGGCTGCACCCTCGGCATGGTGAATCAGGCCGCAAGCAGGCCGTACCGCGTATTCCTGGCCGACACCGATTTCCATCTGAGCAACTTCTCCAATCATTTTTCCCAGGGGCCCGCCCAGGCGCAGCTGAAGGCGAAATTCATGGGAAGCGGTATCACAACGGCGACGGCGACTTTCCGTCCGGAAAAGGGGAAGCCCGATTTCGATCTCATGCTTAAAATCGAAAACAGCCAGTTGACGGCGATGAACGATCTGCTGCGGTCCTACGGGGATTTCGACGTTTCCGGCGGGGTCTTTTCCCTGGTTACGGAGTTACACATCAAAGACGATGCCATTACCGGCTACCTGAAACCATTCTTCAAGGATATGAAGGTGTATGACGGGCGCAAGGATAAAGAGCGGGGCCTCTCCCACAGAATGTACGAGATGATGGTCGGCGGGGTGGCCCAGTTGCTGGAAAACAGGACGCAGCAGGAGGTTGCCACCAGAGTGGACATCTCCGGTACGGTGGGAAATCCGGAAACAAGCAGCTGGCAGATCATTGCGGAACTGATCCGCAATGCGTTTTTCAAGGCGATGCTGCCGGGTTTTGATAAGAGCTTGTCCGGAGCAGGCAAGCGTTGAAATGTCATGCGAAACTGATGTGATAGCAAGTCGCCTCAACCTGGTCCGTCATATATGGCAGTAATGTTAAACATGGCGGGCCAGCAGCGCGGTTTATCCTTCATCTGTACCCCGGCGTTCAGTTTATCCCTTTACAATCAGCCTGTTGTACCCGACGTATCACATTTCCACTCTGGCACGTTAGTTGCCACTTACCTTTAAGGCATGTCTTTGAACGTGCCACCTGATCAAATTATTTCGTCAGACGTACGTAAACGGATATAGGGGGATTTATGGTGGGAACTATTCTGGTAGTCGTGGTTATTTTGTTGTTGGTGGGTGTGCTGCCCACCTGGCCGCATAGCAAACAGTGGGGCTATTACCCCAGTGGCGGGTTTGGCTTGATGCTTTTGATTCTGTTGGTCCTGATACTTATGGGACGGTTTTAGGCGGCCGTTGCGTCAGGTGTTTTGTGAGAACGTTTAAATCATTTTGAAAGCAATAAGGAGGTGTGTCAGCTAATGCCCTTAATTCAAATAATACTGGTCCTGATTGTGGTGGGAATCGTCCTTGGTCTGATAAACAGATTCATTCCGATGGCGGGTTCCATAAAGTCGATTCTGAATGGAGTTGTGGTTATTGCTGTAGTTTTGTGGCTCCTGAGCGTTTTTGGAATCCTGGGTCAGCTCTCCACGATTCGGGTCGGCAAGTAATGTTTAGAGGTGAAATGCTGCCTTCAGCATGCATGAAAAGAAAATCACTCACTATACGGTTCATGAAATGGAGAAACCCCAATGTTTAGAGACTTTAAAGGCATAAGGACACTCTGTGCCACTCTGTTGGCTGTATCAACCCTTGTGGCAGGGTGCGGTTCAAGCTCATCGCAGACGGCCGGCGGGGGAGACTCGGCAAAGATCGACCCCGTGGCGCTGCTGGCCAGCATCAACAACAGCATTCAACAGCCGGTTGAACGGGCATTGGACGGTTGGGACTGGAACAGTTACATCAACAGTTTTACTCCGCTTATGACCAACCTCAAGTACACCCTCGACATGCGCAAGGTGACTTATCAGTCCACCGGAGCGGATGGTGCGTTGCACTCCATGACCGGTTTGCTGATCCTGCCGGTATCAATCCTGGGAGACAAGCCTACGGTGCCGATTTTGATGTATCAGCACGGAACCGAGGTCTATCGCGCATATTCACCGTCCCGCTATTTAAGCCGTATGGACAGGCCCAAAGACTATCCGGAAGTGATGGTTGCGGCTGCAATCGCTTCATCCGGATATGCAGTGGCTCTGGTCGATTACGAGGGGATGGGGGACAATACCGGTACCCAGCCGCATGTGGTCGGGGCCGTGCTTGCCCGGCAGGTAGTCGATCTGCTCAAGGCCAGCCGCGACATCATCGGCGGAACAGCGGGGATCGGCAGTTCGCCCTGTAAATGGAACAGCCAGCTATTTTTGATGGGATATTCAGAGGGTGGCTATGTGACCATGGCGACCACTCGCGAACTTCAGCTCAATCATGCCGCCGAGTTCACTGTCACGGCTTCGGCGCCGCTTTCCGGTCCCCATGACCTTTCCGGAGTCATGAGAGGGATAATATTATCGGACAACACATTCAAGGCGCCCTACTTTGCTCCCTTGCTTCTGACCGGTTACAACCATGCCTATGGAGGTCAGACAACGGACTTCAGCCCCGGCTTCGCCCTGCTGACCCCGTACTCTGTCACGATTCCACCTCTCTTTGACGGTAATTCGCAATCTGACAAAATCAGCGAGGCCATGGGGATGACTTTCAATCCGGTCAAGCTGATTGTGCCCAAGAGCGTTCTGAGCCAGCAGTTCATTGCCAGTCTCGCGCTCGATACGAGCACCGTGACCAATCTCCTGAGGCAGAACGACTCGTATCGTGGCTGGGTGCCGACCGTGCCGATTCGAATGATCCACCACAAAAGCGACGAGCTGGTTCCCTATGCCAACTCCCAGGCTGCTTTCAACGCTTTCAGCACAGCGGGGGCCAAGAATCACATTGTGCGCGGCCCAGGGGTCGAACTGGTAGAAGAGACCGCCAGCGTCAATATCTCGACCGATCCGGTCAAGACGGTTCATTTCGGTTCCGCCTTCCCGGAGCTTAGCAATGGTTGGAAATGGCTGGACAGCTTCAAGAATTAGGCAAAGGCAAGTGCAGATACTGAAAGCTGCAGTAATCCTAGAAAAAGCAGTTTCACGCGACGAACGCACCAAAAGTAGGCGCCTCTAGGTGACGACGCAACGTAAAATCAGGCAGTTAAACGATAACATCATTCACCAGATTGGTGAGGTTGCAAATCTTCTTAAGTATTTGAATTCCGTCGCGTTCGTTGCGTCGTTGCGTGAGTAAATGCCTTTTTTAGACATAATAGTGTGTTTCGGGGGAAGCGTTCCCGAATGGCAGCATCGCTGGAACGCATCATGACAATCATTGGTTCACAATCAAAAAAGGAGAAAACATCATGTTAAATCTGCATCGTACTATGAAGTTCCTGGCAATCTGCGTTCTGACAGTCGTATTCATGGGTTGCGCGGCCACGCAAAAGCATCAAAGCACCGGCCAGTATGTGGATGACTCCGTCATTACAACTAGGGTCAAGAAAGCGATTTTTGACGAATCATCGCTTAAAATGTTGCAGATCAATGTCAAGACCTACCAGGGCGTAGTCCAGTTGAGCGGTTTTGTCGATTCTTCGCAGAATATTTCAAAGGCTGGCGAGGTTGCCCGAGGTGTTGAAAATGTCGTGTCGGTGAAAAATGACCTGCTTGTGAAATAACTGCAATATTTCATTGGCCGGATGCCTGTGAAAGATTAGTCACGGAGGAAGCGGTTATGGGTGGATGTGAAACATGCCGTCGGGAAATTTTCATATTATCCCTGATCCTGGCCGGAACTTTTCTAGGTCCCGCCTGGCGTGAACAGGGTCTTGCCATGGCCGATCAAATGCCTGAGAGTTTTTCCGCTCCCAGGCAGGAGTCAGCGGTAACTGTATCCGAATACCACACGCCGCTGGCCGGTGAAGCTTTACACACCGTCTTCATGGGCAAGGTGGTGGATGTTCCTGCCCAGGATCGTAGTCGCTTGACCGCCCTGACACTGGGAGGGTCTTTCTACTCACCCAAACAGGGCAATACCTCGATTACGCCGATCGGAGCCATATTTCTGAAGCGGGTGTGGGAGGAGTCCAGGACACGCAATGTGATCAGTATCTTCGTTAACGACCTGGAGTATGACAGAAGTTTCGGGAAGCTCGAACTGGTCACGCGTTTTGAAAACAATACGATTCCGGGCGGACAGAAGGAAGTGGTTAACAACGAGGAAATCAAGTCGTCAGACACGGAATGGGGGACGGTGGTCGCTTCGATCGGTCCCGGTCTCCGCTACAAGGTGGCTCCCTTCCAGGTCGATAATGATCTGCGGCTTCAACTGCTGGGGCGGGTCGGCTACTTTTATGCCGGACGGACAGGTGATACGGGACCAAACCTGGTGCTGCCGCCCGATACCATGCTGTACGGCGTGAAGCTGCGGGGCCGTTATGACGGGATTCGCCGGAATCTGATGGAGCTTCCCCATACCGGAATGGCCGCCGGATTCGATCTGGATTACATGCATCGGGACAAGTGGGCCGATTTCGGCACAACCCCCGATGCATTCTTTAGCAGGAAGAATACCCAGGATTATCTGCAGGTTAACGGCTACCTGACGGGGGTCGGCGGAATTCCGGGGCTGTCGGAGAAGAACCGGTTTCTCGTGAGCCTTCACGGCGGAGTTACTCCGCGCAAGGGTTCCGACCGCTATAATGCCATCACGATCGGCGGCGGACCTCTGCCGGGCGAATCGGATGACCTCTGTCGCCCCAATTATCCCGGCGCCATGTTCAACCAGGTTCTTGTCTCCGACTATGCCCTGCTGGCCCTGGAATATCGCCGCGAACTCGCATTCTTCCTCTATCTCAACCTGCGTGAGACCTTCATCTGGGCGGACCGGGCATCTGTTACCGAGTCCAACCGGTTTCTGTTCAAAAACTCAACCGGTGCAGCAACCACCATCGGCCTGAATTCGGGCTTTTTCTGGAATTCCTCATTGTATCTCGGGTATTCGTGGGACTCCGGTTTCATACGCAACGGCAAGTCCGGAAGCGGCCTGATCCTTACATGGAACAAGTCGTTCTGATCGCAAATGGCACGGAAGGGAGTAGATATCATGGACAGGCGGACAGAGTATGTCGAAAAGCTCTCGGCGCAGATGGTCGAATGGGATGCACAGATATTCAAGCTCAAGGACAAGGCCGAAAGCGCTACGCCCGAAGACAGGTATGAATATTCGGCTTTAATCGCAGCCTTGCAGCTCAAGCGGGATGAGGCTGCGCAAAAGCTGCAGGGGATTTCGATTGCCGGCGATCATGAGTGGGAAGAGCTCAAAGCGGGTACGGACAGGGTCTGGAGCGAGGTCAGGAGTATCCTGCACGACGCCATCGTCAATATCAAATAAACCCAGAAAGAGCAGTTGTCCACGAAATGAACGAAAAACACGAACAAATACAGCTGATATGGAATCATTGTGTGATCTGTTTGTTGAATTACTGTTTTGTCGCATTTCTTTAAATTTTCGTGTCTTTCGTGGACCCAAAAGCCGGTTTTGGATAAATATATGGCAAACGCCAGGCCTCTCATATTGTCATTTCTGTTCATGACCCTCCTGAATATCTGCATCGGATGTGCCGCCTTGCCCAACGTCACCGAGATGATCGATGAGGCGCCTTCCGCGCACCCCCCCCGTCCAATAGTTTCCTCCCGGGGTGTGTTGTCTCCACAGCAGAGCAAGGTTGTCATGGATCGTCTGAAGCGCTCGGTCAACCCGACCGATGTTCTGGAACGACATACCGCCGTGGTGGAGTCTGTCACTGAAAGCCCGCTGACCAAGGGCAACAAAGTGACTCTGCTGGCTGATGGCCAGGCCGCTTATGCTGCAATGTTCAAGGCGATCCATCGTGCCAGAAGCCAGGTCAACCTTGAAAGCTATATCATCGAAGACGATGAAACGGGCCGTAAATTTGCCGATCTTTTGCTGCAAAAACAGGGTGAAGGAGTCCAGGTAAATGTAATTTATGACAGCATGGGCAGCATCAATTCCCCGGCTTCTTTTTTCCAGCGTCTGCGCGCCGGAGGAATTCAGGTGGTCGAGTTCAATCCGGTCAATCCACTGGCGGACCGTGACGAGTGGGGGCTGACACACCGGGATCACCGCAAGATTCTGATCGTTGACGGCGAAGTTGCTATTATGGGCGGCATCAACATCAGCAAGGTGTATTCCAGTAGTCCTCTCAAGCGGAAACGGAACAGGAAAGGGCCGATTCACTGGCGTGACACGGATATTCAAATCGAAGGTCCGGCCGTGGCTGAATTCCAGAAACTATTTATTGACACCTGGCTGAAGCAGAAAGGGCCGAAACTTTCCGAACGGAAGCATCCCCCCGAAGCGGCTCCGGTAAGCGGTAAAGGCGCGTCAGCTCCCGGCGCAGCCAAGGAAAAGGGGAGTGCCCTGGTGCGTGTGATCGGCAGCACCCCGGGTGAGAGCAACAGGATTCCGTTTATTGAGTATGTGTCGGCCATCTCTTTTGCTGAACATTCGATTCATATGACCAATTCCTACTTCATTCCCGACGACCAGATCGTAAAGGCCCTAGGCGACGCAGCCGGACGCGGTGTGGACGTAAAGATAATTCTTCCCGGTGTCACCGATTCCATGTTTGCGTTACATGCGCAGAGATACCATTATTCCGGGCTTTTGAAATCGGGAGTCAAGCTTTACGAGCATGGCACCTCCCTGTTGCATGCAAAAACCGCGGTGGTTGACAAGGTCTGGTCTACCGTCGGTTCCACCAACATGGACTTCCTGAGCCTGTTGAACAATGACGAGGTGAACGCGGTTATCCTGAACAAGGAGTTTGCCGTTGAAATGGAGAAAATGTTTGCTGGTGATCTTGCGAACTCCAGGCAGATAAAATGGGATGATTGGAAAAACAGGCCGTATTCAGACCGGGTCAGGGAGTGGTTCTTGAACCTGTTCGTAAGGTGGTTGTGAATTCCGGATAACGTTTGAAGAGAGCCATGTGAATCTGATGTGCAGGTTAAAACAACCCCGAAATCTTTTCCTGACCATTGTTGCAGTAGCTGTACTTTTATACGCTGGTTCCTCTGTGGCCGTGATAAAGCCCCGGTTGGGCGAAACGGCGCTGATGGATACCTATCACCGGAACCTGTCAAAACTGGGGACAAACAGCTACGGCATCCCGCTGATAGTGGAGTCTTTTGAACAGGACGACAGAGTGCAGGTGGATGTGTACGGGATCTTCGATTATTCCTACAGCAGTGTTGTCAATGCACTCAAGGTTCCGGCCAACTGGTGCGACATAGTTTCCCTTCACCCCAACATCAAGGCCTGCACCTACAAACAGCTGCCCGGGGCCTGGTTGTTGAGCTTTTACCCTGGGGGTAAAGTCTATCAGCCACCCGATGATACCAGTCAGGTAGTGTACCGCTATACGACCGTTGTGCAGCAACAGAACTATCTGGATATCCTGCTCAATGCCGATTCCGGCCCCTACGGCACCAGGGATCACAGGATGAGGTTCGAGGCTCTGCCCATTGACGGTTCAAGAACTTTTGTCCACGTCAGTTATGCCTACAGCGACAGTATTGCGCTTCGTCTCGCAACCAAGGTCTATTTTGCGACACTCGGACGGAGCAAGGTGGGGTTCACGGTTGTCGGAACGAACCGAAGCGGCAGCCCCGACTATATCCGCGGACCGCGCGGCGCTCTAGAACGCAGCGCGGTCCGCTACTTTTTAGCGATCCAGTCCTTTATGCATACGCTGACCTATCCCGAAGCAAATCGCTTCAACATGAGAATCAGCGAGTGGCATGATCTTACGACCGTCTACAGGAAACAGCTCTTTGATCTGGATAAGAACGACTACATTAATTTCAAAACCGCCGAGCATAAAAACCAGGTCGATCTCCAGCGGCGGATCGAGAGCGGTTTATAAACTGATATGTAAGAAGCAGATATTCCGCATGTTAAGCACAATTATTTCCGAGCAGGTCGATATAATCGCCTCCATCGCCAGAAGACCAAACCGTTTGAAAAATCAGAAATATCTACCTCGGCCTGTTCCGCCACATATGACAGTTACGTTAAAGATGATGGATTTTGTTGACGGTTTCTCCCATGCCTTGCAAACCCCATTCAGTTAAACTCCTTAAAAACAGTCGGTTATACACAGGCCTGCGCTGGCATGCTAGTTGCCCTGTATATTACCGGTATATTGGGTACGCGCGTGCTTTCTGCCGATTTCAAACCGGTATCAGGGTGGGGGGGCGATCTTGAAAATGTCTATGAAAGGTACAATCGCCTATTTGCAGGGTGACTGGACATACTCAGGAATGACTCACGGCAATATCCGGACTCTGGCGGATTCCCTGGGAGAGATAGAAAAAGCATCCGGCAGGGACAAAATCCATATCGACTGCGGAGATGTGAGTGCGTTTGACATCGATGGGCTTCAATTGCTTGAAGTCTGGATGCAGTGTGCCAGATATATGGGAGTCGAGACGGAACTGGTTAATATGCCGGACAGTTTCAAACAAGCGGTAATACACGACAAGCAGATGATGGAATTGCCCGGGGAGGGTTTACAACATGAATAGTAATACAAAAGCATATCTGATCGGCGGCGGTGTCGGGTCGCTGGCTGCTGCCGCCTTCATGATCCGTGACGGCAACATGCCGGGCGGAAATATTATGATCATGGAAGCGGCGTCCATCATGGGCGGCAGTCTGGACGGATCCGGCGCCCCTTCGGTCGGATATTCACTGCGCGGCGGACGCATGATGACCACCGACAACTACGAATGCACCTGGGATCTTTACAAATCGATTCCCTCTCTGAACAATCCGGAAATATCGGTGTTCGACGAAACCGTCGAGTTCAACCTGAAGCACAATGCGCATTCGCTGGCCAGGCTTGTTGACCGGCGTCGAGCAAAGGTTCCGGTAAGTTCGATGGGCTTCTCCATGCAGGATCGTATCGAATTGCTGAAACTCAGCAGCGCCAATGAAGATACATTGGGTACGAGCTGTATCACCGACTGGCTTTCCCCCGGTTTCTTCGAGACCGAATTCTGGTGCATGTGGTCGACCACTTTTGCCTTCCAGCCCTGGCACAGCGCGGTTGAATTCAGGCGCTATCTGCATCGCTTCATGCTGGAGTTTTCCCGGATCGAGACTCTGGCTGGCGTCAAACGAACCATCTACAACCAGTACGACTCGTTGGTGATGCCACTGAAGTCCTGGCTGGAAGCCCAGGGGGTGCGCATGGTCATGGATTGCAGGGTTACAGACCTGGATCACAAGACCGAGGACGACCGCTTCATCGTAACCGCTATCCACCACATGCGGCAGGGTAAAAATGAAGTGATCAGCATAAATGACGGCGATCTTGTCTTCATGCAAAACGGTTCCATGACCGATGCTTCCAGTGTTGGATCCATGACGAGTTCACCCAGAAAGCTGACTGAAGCGGAAAGTGGAGGCTGGCGTTTATGGGAAAAACTGGCGGAGGGGCGTCCGCATTTCGGCAATCCGGCGGCTTTCAACAGCTGCATTGCGCAGTCCTGCTGGGAGTCGTTTACCGTCACACTGAAGACCCCGACTTTTTTCGACAGGATGGTCGAGTTCAGCGGCAATGAGCCCGGTACCGGCGGACTGGTGACTTTCAAGGACTCTAACTGGCTCATGTCAATCGTGCTGGCCCATCAACCCCATTTTCCGAACCAGCCTGAAGATGTGCAGGTCTTCTGGGGCTATTCTCTGTTTCCGGACCGCATCGGCAACTTCGTTGCGAAGCCGATGGAGGAGTGCAATGGCTCTGAGATCCTGCAGGAACTCTGCGGGCACCTGCGCTTTGATATGAAGACGGTTAAAACGGCAAACTGCATTCCTTGCCGAATGCCTTATATCACCAGCATGTTCATGCCGCGCATGCACAGTGATCGACCTTTGCCGGTGCCACGCGGATCGAAGAATCTGGCTTTTATCAGCCAGTTTGTTGAAATTCCGGATGATGTCGTCTTTACGGTGGAGTACTCGGTACGGGCGGCCCAGATGGCCGTATATGAGCTGCTGTGCATCGATCGCAAGATTCCGCCAATAACGCCGCACGATAAATCACTTCAAGCGCAGTTCGAGGCGTTGCTCAAGGCATTCAAGTAATTTGGTTCTGTAGCAGTCAAACATATCTGAAAGGAGAACGGCATGAAACCCAGTACAAAAGACCAGATTGAAGGCAAGTTTCACGAAGTGAAGGGAAAGATCAAGGAGAGCGCCGGTAAACTGAGCGACAATCCGGAACTGCAAGGTGAGGGAGTCGGTGAAAAGATTGCCGGCAAAGCCCAGCAAAAGATCGGCCAGGTCAAGAAGGTTCTGGGGAAGTAGACAGAACTGTGTGAAAAATTGAGTCAGCAATAAATAAAAACGACAAGAGTAAAAAGGAGAATGAAATGAACAGAATTTATTCAAAATTCATGGTTGGAGCGGCTCTGCTGGCTCTCTGCGTTCCTGCGCCCGCTTTCTCACAGATGAAGGATATGTCCACGAAGCATCACAGGCCGGTGCATGGACAGATGATGGACATGGGCCAAATGGGCCATATGGACCGGATGGGCGATATGATGGGCATGTGCCTTGAACATGCGGACAAGCTGGGGCTTACGGACGACCAGATCTCGAAGATGAAGCCTGCCCATACCGAAATGCAGAAACAACAGGCCCGATTCAAAGCTGACCTGACTATTGCGGAAATCGAGCTTGCTGAAATCATGGAAGTGAAAGATTTTGACCTGGAAAAAGCATCCGCTGCAGTTAAAAAAATTGAAGGGATAAAAACAGCCCATCACCTGGAGATGCTGAAGAACATGAAAGAGGTCCGGACCATTCTGACAGATGAACAGTTCAAGAACATGAAGAAGATCATGCCGATGAAGGCCGGCATGAAAAAACCGCACAAGAAAATGATGAAAAAATAGCAGACCGTTTGGAGCTTTTATCACAACTGAATACGGTATGTATCATTTGGGCCGATACACGCAGAAGGGTGCATCCAGGTGTGCCCTTCATTATTTGACGGACCGGTTTAAAAAACGGATTGCGCGGGGTTTCCAGTTCAATCATGCATAAACTGCAAAATATGAATTCGACGGCTGAAAAATTCCTGGGCTTCATGCTGAGGGTGGCGCGCGGTTTCATGCGCAATCAGGGACTCCTTTTGTCCGGAGCCGTAGCCTATTATACCCTGCTGTCGATCGTGCCTCTGTCAATCCTGGCCTTGATCGTGCTGAGCCATTTTATAGAAGAACAGCAGCTGATCAACACCTTGTCAATGTACCTGGAAATGTTGATTCCCGGTTATGCGGCAACGTTGACCGAACAGGTGCGTGAATTCCTCGATAACCGCAAGGTACTTGGAATAATCGGCATTCTTGGCATGTTGTTTTTCAGTTCTACCGCTTTTTCCATGCTTGAAGACGCCATTTCGGTGATTTTTTACCGGAGTGTCAGGATTCATCGGCGTAAATTTCTGGTTTCGGCAATTATTCCCTATCTTTACATCCTGGTGATGGGGGTGGGTATCGTGCTGGTGTCATTTATCGTGGGTGCAATCGAGACTTTGGAAAGCAGCCGGTTGACGATTGCGGGCTGGAGCCTGGACCTTGGAGGAACTACCGGCGTGGCGCTGTATGTTCTTGGCCTGGTCGGGGAAGTGCTGATGCTGACCTCCATCTATCTGGTGATGCCGGTGGCGCGGGTCCGGTTTCTTCATGCACTCGTCGGCGGTCTGACCGCGGCCGTTTTATGGGAGATCACCCGCCGGCTGCTGATCTGGTATTACGCGACCGTATCCACGGTGAATGTAATTTACGGTTCCATCACCATCACGGTGGTGGCGCTGCTCAGCATAGAGGTCGTTGCTGTCATCCTGTTGTTCGGCGCCCAGGTGATCGCGGAACTTGAGCGCCTACCGGACGAAACTGACGGGGAAAAACAGCCGGAATTCCGGACTTGATGCAGTTCCGGGTTTTCCCGGCATGGTAAACCTTGCGTTTGCCCGGCAGCCGGGTGATAACAGTCATCATCCCTGCATCCGGATCGTGCCGCCTCGATTGCATATTAATCTTCAGGCTTGACCGGCAGTAATATATACAGCGCAGCAGCTCTTTCACAATTCCCCTGGAACGGCAGGCAAGGTTCCTATCCGGCGATACTGTCACGTGAAATCCTTCAAATGGCAGAACATTCGGACAATGCAGAGAATACAGGACGAATAGTGGGCGTAGGCATACTGATCGGTTACTTCGCAAAACAGGATGAAGCTCGCAAAGCCGCGCGTGAACTGGCACGGCAGGGCTATAAGCGTATCGCTCTGATTCACAGGGGTACGGATGCAAATATCCATACCCTCGATCCATTCTTCTGGCGCAGTGCCCTCGGGGCTACTCTGGCCGCCTGCCTGTCCGGGGGAATCGGCTGGATTGCCGCCCTGTTCATGCACTGGTCGCAGTCGCTTCCGGTCTGGAATATTTCCGCTTCCCTGATGCTGATTCTGGCGTTCGCCACCACCGGTGCCGTGGCAGCCCTGTTCTGGCTGCGGCGCGCCAGGTATGGCGTTGAAGCGGGAGTCCTGCGTGATCATACCCGCTGGCTGGTATCCGGGGAATCGGTGCTGATCCTGCAAGCGCCGGTTGAGTCCCTGCAGCGTCCGGTGACACTTTTGCGGGCCAGCGGTGATAATCCTCCGGCGCTGTTTGTCATGCATCCCAAGCGCGAGCGGCGGTCCGGGACCAGGTCTTCCGAGGTAAAGCTCTCACCGGCGCAGATCCTTGAACATGCCCAGCGCCATGCCAGAGAGCAGCAGGTGGATCCGGTCCCGCAACATTCCACCGAACTGCTCAAACGTCTGAAACGATCCCGTCTGTGGGTGCGTCAGGTCTGTTCGGACCTCACCGCGGCCAGCCGTCTGGAACAGAAAGCCACACCGGCCGCCGATTGGATACTGGATAACGAATATATCCTGGAGAGTAACGCCCGCGACGTCCTGCTGAATCTACCCCGGCGGTTTTACCGGCAACTGCCGACGCTGGCCGCTGATCCCTACCGCGGGCAGCCCTGCATCTATGCGCTGGCCAAGGATCTGGTCTCGCACTCGGAACTTCGCCTGGATCGGAATAATATCCTGACGTTCATCGAAGCCCACCAGTCCGTGCGTACACTGACGATCGGTGAATTATGGGCAATCCCCCAGATGCTGCGGATCGCGTTGATCGAAAGCATCCAGTCTCTGGCAGTCACAGCGCTGGCGGACCTTCGCGAACGCCAGTTGGCCGAATTCTGGGCCAACCGGCTGATCTCCGCCAATCGCCGTGATTCCAACCAGCTCTTTTCACTATTAGCAGAGCTTGCCAAAGCGGAGCCGTCTCCCAGCCCCTATTTCGTCACGCAGCTGGTCGGGCTGCTCTATGACGAGGCGGCCGCATTGGCGCCGATCCAGAGCTGGCTGGAGCGTACTCTCAAGACCCCGCTGAATGAGCTGACTCTTCGTGAACAGAACCGTCAGACCAGCGAACAGTTGTCCTGCGGCAATGCTTTTACCAGCCTGCGCATGTTGGCCCTGCTGGACTGGCGGGAGGTCTTCGAGAAGCTCAGCCGGGTGGAACTGCTACTGCGCCATGATCCTTCCGGGATCTATGCCGGGATGGATTTCGCCACCCGTGACCGTTGCCGGAGGGCGATCGAGGATCTTGCCCGCGCTGCAAACCAGAGCGAGGAAAAGGTTGCGGAACGTGTCATCAAGCTGGCTACGCTGGCCGGGCGTGACGCGCCGGGCGATGAACGGCGCAGTCATGTCGGCAGCTGGCTTGTTGGTGAGGGGAGAACCGAGCTCGGCCGGTTGCTTGATTGCCGTGAAACATTCCGTTACCGCTGCCTGGAACGGATCTATCGCCACCACGCCCTGGTCTACGCCTTCGGTATCATCGGTTTTACCGCGCTGATCTTTTTCCTGATCGCCAGCTTCGGGCTGGCCCCGGTACTCGACCCGGCAGCTGTCCCGTCCGCTTTCCGCATGGCTCTTTTACTGCTGCTTTTGATTCCGGTCAGCCAGCTGTCCATAGAAATCGTCAATTACCTGGTCACGCGGCTTCTGCCGCCGCGACCGCTGCCGAAAATGGATTTCGAAAATTGCGGGATTCCCGATGCCTTCCGCACATTGGTAGTCGTGCCGATGATGCTGGTGAACGCGGATACGGTGCGGGCCGAAGTGGAAAAGCTGGAAATCCGCTACCTGGCCAACAAGGAATCAAATCTGCTCTTCAGCCTGTTCACGGACTACACCGACTCACTTACGCTTTCCCGTGACGACGACTGCCACTTTCTGCAGCTCGCCAGCGAATGCCTGGCCGAGCTCAACCGGCGACACGAAGGCGAACGTTTTTTCCTGTTCCATCGCGAGCGGACCTGGTGCGAATCCGAGCGGAAATTCATCGGCTGGGAGCGCAAACGGGGCAAGCTGGAGGAGCTGAACCGCCAGATCGACGGAACGCGGCCGGAGAATGCCCCACGTCTGGTGTATGTGGGCGACCCGGATCATCTTGCCGATGTGCGCTTCATCATCACGCTGGACAGCGACACCCAGCTGCCGCACGCAACGGCCCGCCGGATGGTCGAGACACTGGCGCATCCGCTGAATCAGCCACGCTTCGATCGCTCGGGCAATGTCATGGCCGGTTACACCATCATCCAGCCGCGGGTAAGCCCGACACTGCCCAGCACCAGTGTCTCGATTTTCAGCCGGCTCTTCTCCGATGCGGTCGGCATCGACCCCTATACCCAGGCTGTCTCCGATGTCTATCAGGATCTGAGCGGCGAAGGATCGTACCATGGCAAGGGAATCTACGACGTGCGAGCCTTCAGCCGCGTGCTTTCCGGCCGTTTCCCCGAAGAGTGGGTTCTGAGCCATGACCTGATCGAAGGGGCCCATGTGCGGGTGGGGCTGGCCAGCGATATCGAACTTTACGACGAATTTCCCCAGGGGTACCAGAGTTACAGCAGCCGTGCCCATCGCTGGATTCGCGGCGACTGGCAGATCGCCGGGTGGATTTTCCCGCGTGTTCCACAGGCCGCGGGCGGACGCGTCAGCAATCCGCTGTCCCTGCTGAACCGCTGGAAGATTCTCGACAACCTGCGCCGCAGCCTGTTGCCCGCCACCAGCCTGGGCCTGCTGCTGATGGCCTGGCTGATTTCCACCCGCATCGGCGGTATTGCCACGCTGGTGGTCGCTACTCAGCTGCTCTTCCACCCTCTGTCGCAGCCCTTCACCATGGCGACTACCCACAAGGGACTGAAGTATTTTTCTCCCTCGAAACTTCTTCACGACCTGTTGCGGGCCACCGCAGATGCGGCTCTGCTGCCGCACCAGGCGGCGGTGACCCTGGATGCCATCGCCCGGGTATTTTACCGCCGCCTGGTCTCCAAGCGCGATCTGCTGGAGTGGGCGGCCCAGGCAACCCATTGGAGCGCTTCCCGCAGGCAACCGGTCTTTATAGCGAGCCTTGCCATGGGGAGCGTTTTCAGCGTCGCCGTGGCCTGGACGATCCGGTCCGTCACGCCCGCCAGTCTGCCGCAGGCCCTGCCATGGCTCGTGCTCTGGTTTCTCTCTCCGCTGCTGGCCTGGCTCCTGAACCTGCGGCCGGTCGAGCAACAGTGGATACAGCCGCTTCCCGAAAAGGATCGTCGTTTCCTGAGACAGGTCGCCCGGCGGACCTGGCGCTATTTCTCGTCTTTTGTCAACGAGGAAACCTGCTGGCTGCCGCCGGACAACTACCAGGTAGCCCATCAAAACCGTCTGGCCATGAGAACCAGTCCGACCAACATCGGTCTCTGGATGACCAGTGTGCTGGGTGCCCACGATTCCGGTTACCTGACTCTGAACCAGGTCATCGAAAAACTGGCCGGCAGCATGGCCTCCATCGAACGCCTGGAACTCTACCGGGGGCATCTGCTGAACTGGTACGATATCCGGTCCCTGGCTCCGCTCGAACCCCGCTACGTCTCCACGGTTGACAGCGGCAACCTGCTGGGCGCCCTGTGGGCGCTGGAACAGGGGCTCGGCGAACTGCTGCATGCACCGCTGCTGGAAGGCAGGGCCTTTACCGGTTTGGCCGATTGCGGGGAAATCCTGAAACAGGCCGCAGCGGCAGAGGGGGGAACCTGCAGTTATCGCCATACGCTTGATCAGCTGCTGGCCGAGTGGAATGATCCACCGTCCGGCGCTGTTGAGTTGCTTCTGCTGCAACGCCGACTGCAGTTCAATGTCGGTTCGGTTCTGGTCGCTTCGGAAGCCGCACCCTGGGCGGTCGAACTTGAAAATCAGTTTTCGGCTTGGGTTCGGAACGGTGAGCGCTATCTGACCTGGATGGAAATACTGGCGGAAAAAAACGATGCGGAACTCGGACCGTTGGGGCAGGAGGCTCTGATAGCGATCCGCCGGGATCTGTTGAATGCGCCATCGCTGATT
>JAWDJY010000064.1:0-27780 GCA_032469775.1 Geobacteraceae bacterium
CAAAGCGCATTGCCGATTATTCAACTTTCAAGGACTGCCCCTCCTGTCGGCTGTGCTTGTACAGGTTGAAATTCTCACAGTGATCGTCCGGCGATCCCTTTTACCGCACCGAGGATATCTGCCGGCAGGACAAAGGTCTTGGCGTTGCTTGATGTGGAGAGCTTCTGGATCGCGTTGACGTAACGGTCACCCAGAAGGAACAGGGCCGGCAGCTCCTTGTCCCCCACGGCACCGGCGATGTCCTCGATAGCTTTGGCCGAAGCCTCGGCCAGCGTCACCTGGGCTTCCGCCTCCCGTTTGGCCGCCTCCAGCTTCCCTTCCGCTTCTCGGATCATTGCCTCCTTCTTCCCCTCTGCTTCCAGAATCATCGCCCGCTTCAGACGTTCGGCGGTGGCCTGCTGCTCCATGGCCTTCTGCATGGAATCGGATGGCTTGATGTCCTGGATTTCCACCGATTTGACCAGAATCCCCCAATCGGTTACATCTTCGGAAATAATGTCCTTCAGCCTAGCCTTGATGATATCTCGTGACGAGAGCGCACGGTCCAGTTCCATCTCGCCGATGATGGCCCGAAGAGAGGTCATTACCAGGTTCTGGATGGCATATTCGTAGTTGCTTATGCCGTAGACGGCTTTCACGGGATCGACGATCTTGATGAAAGCAATAGCATTGGTGACGATGACAGCGTTGTCCTTGGTAATAGCCTCCTGGGCGCCGATGTCCAGGGGGATGTCCTTGGTGGTCAGGCGGTACGCGACAATGTCGATATAGGGAATGATGAAGTTGAGACCCGGCTTAAGCGTGGAATGGTACTTTCCGAGCCGTTGAACGACGAATTCGTACCCCTGGGGCACGAGTCGCACACCCATGGAAATTGTCACCAGCACCAGAACGAAAAGAAATCCCAATACGATTGCTCCTGGACTCATTGTTTTTCCCCTTTTTCAGTTTTTTCCACCTTGAGCAGATGCCCTTCAACGTCCACTATCCTGACCCGGTCTCCCACCTCTAGCGGTTCGTCCGACATACAGGCCCATTCGTCCGCCCCGAGAACAGGGAGCGGAAACCTGACCCGCCCCTTGTCGTACGTGCCTGCCGCCTTTACAACCAGCCCCCTCTCGCCAAGGACAGCGTCCTTGGACGAGCCGGACAGGGTTTTTGTGCGTGGCTTGAAGAATCGGAACCACGCGAAAGTCAGCCCGGCCGAGAAGATGGTCCAGGAGAATATCTGGGCAGAAACGGGTAACCCGGGGACGACCCCGACGATAATGCCTACAAGGACAGCCCCGAGGCCGAACCAGACGATGGTAAAAGAGGGGATCACCAATTCAAGGCCTATTAATATGAGCCCCATGACCACCCAATGCCACCAGAGTATGTTCATTAGTTATCCTCCTGAAAGTGCTGTATGTATTCTCAATTGCCAAATGCCGTGGTTCGCTCCACATAAATGATGTCCGCTAAATAGTTGCATGACTCAGATATCTCATAAAAAGACGGACTGTCAATCCAGACTCCCACAAAACCCGAGTATGCGCCACCCTCATTTTTCAATATCTTATTAACTAACGGCTCGGAAGAACAGCGGCGTTAGTTCGCTGCTTCTTCTTGATTATGTGCAGTTCCCTTGTTTTCATTTGACTGAGACGCGGGGTAAACGACAGCATTCATATTTAACCATCTTTCGTTTTTAAGTAATCCTATCAGTAACTGTTTTAATTCTATGTTTTGGGATTCTGCCCGCTCATAACCGATTGGATAATAAGCATTGTATTTAATTGAGGTCTTAGAAAATGGAATTTTCAAATCAGTTGCCATGGATTGAAGAAGATTGTGGAATAGATCATTGGCTGTATCCGCCCATCGCTCAAAAATTTCTTGATTCTGGGATTGACTATGTTCGCTACCAAGATGCTTTAAATATAGTTCCCAAGTATCTACAACATTTGGATGTTTCAATCGAGGAAAAGCAAGCTCTATGCGGTTCAGGGCTGCGACATGTTCAAATCGCATACGTGCTCCTCGGGTCGCCATCAGAGTATGAAACACATTCTCTTTCTGGTTGTATAGTCTCCGATGCTCGGCACGGATATCCGCCGCCCAAACAGCCAAGAAAGGTCCTCCGAGAGTTGCGAAGACTATTGCAAGAGATGTCCAATCGATTACGCACATGGATGCAACCTCCATTTTTTAATTTACACAACGTCGTGGGCGTTGTGCGGTCTCAACCGCACCAACGGCCTTGTTAGGTGCTTTATTTGCCTTTGGCGTCTTTGACTTGTGAGTAGACGTTTTTCTCATACCATGATTCTGAGTGAACTTCTGTCAACGCTCTTTCGATCGTTTGTTGAATCGTTGAAAGTGAAATCTGTACTGGGCCTTTTTCTGTATAAATCTCAAACCAAAGAGACTCATCGGTTTCATCCGCAAGAACAGCTGCTAATGGGTAGCTGATGTCAGTTTCAGGATTTCCGCTTTCGTCTACAGCTACCAACTCAAGCTGTTTTCCTTGATCTGGTGTGCCAAGCGACTGAATTTGAATATTCGGCCGTATTGGTTGTTTCATATTTTCTCCATTCACCTAACATCTTATTGACCGGTTCACGCGCGCGTGCGCGTGAACCGGTGATCTTCCCAACTGGAACATTTATCCTGCGTACTTGCCAAAACTACCTGGCTCAACTACTCCGTCCGCACTTCCAGCACTAATCCCTCGATCTTCTCGAAATCACACCGCCAGCTCCCGGAAACGCCGTACCGCCTCGGGGATGGTCTCCTCGCGGATGTTGCCGAAGGCCAGCCGCAGATACCCCTCCAGACCGGCGCCGAAGACTTCGCCCGGCAGGCAGATGATGCCGGCCCGGTCCACCAGGCGTTTGGCGGCTTCGCGGCCGCTGCAGCCGTCAAAGGGATGCCTGACCCAGGCGAAGAAGGCGCCGCTGGAAGAGAGGCGGAAACGGTTGCCCGGCTTCATGAACTCGGCCCGGAACAGATCGTGGCGGCGGGTCATCATCTCGCGGTTGGCTGCCACCCAGCCATCCAGGTATTCGACCCCGAATTTGATCGCGTGCTGGGTGATGCGCGGCTGGCAGACCGCCATCGTGTCCTGGGCCTTGAGTGCGTGGTGAATGAATTCTTCGGAAGCACTCAGCAGGCCGGCGCGATAGCCGGTCAACGCGTAGGTCTTGCCGAACGAGGCGATATGCACGAAGTTTCCGCCCCAGTCCGGGTCGCTGAACAGCTCGTGGGGACGGCTGCCGCCAGGGATGAACTCGTTGTAGGTTTCGTCCAGTACCAGCGCGATACCGTGGCGCCGGGCCACCTCCAGAAGCTCGCCGATCACCGCCGGCGGCGTGATGGCGCCGGTCGGGTTGCTGGGAGAGACCAGCAGGATCGCCCTGGTTCTGTCCGTGATCAGCGACTCGATCGCGGCCGGGGAAGGCAGCCCGCCGTTTGCCTCCACAAAAGGCGCGCAGACGCCGCGGATGCCGAGCATGTCCAGCACCATCGGGTGATCGAAGTAGCAGGGGGCCTGCAGCACGACCTCGTCACCGGCGCGGCAGAGGGTCACGATTGCCAGCCAGAAGGCCTGACTGGCACCGACCGTCAGGCAGAGATTGGCAGGCGACAGCCGGGCGCCGTATTTGCGCTGGTAGTAGCCGCAAATCGCCTGGCGCACTTCGGGCAGCCCCTCGTCCGGCGAGTATCTGGACAGGAGCGGGTCGGACAGCAGCCCGGACAGGTGATCCGTAAGCTCGGGGGCCGGGGCGTAATCCGGCACCGCCTGGCACAGGTCGATCAGTTCCGGGCCATCGGAGGGACGCTGCGCGACCCAGTTTTTAACCTCGGAAATCGGCGGAAAATGGACCGCCGTTATCAGCGGTGACAGGACCATGTTCATCTGTATCTCCAGTCGCTTTATTCGGCCCGACTATAGCAGAAATCCACAGCCCCGCACGCACAATTTTCTCCTACAAAATTCATGTTTTAACTTGACACAACTATTGACGGCGGCTATAAGTTTCATCAATGTGGAAAAAAGTGGAACATTGTGGAAAATAATGCCAACGAGAAGGCCATGTTCAGGGGAATTTTCGAAACAACCATAGACGCCAAGGGGCGTACCAGCCTGCCGGCCAGGTTTCGGGAGGTCATGCTCGAAAAGCATGGCGACGAGCGTTTCTTCCTGACCAACTCGGTCCCGGTCGACCTGGGCGGCGGCATTTACAGCTCCGGCCTGCTGATATTCCCGTACAACGAGTGGTTCGTCTTCGAAGAGAATTTCCGCGTCAGCAAGGGCTTCACCTCCGAACAGCGCAAGAGCATCCTGCGCACGATCATTTCGCCGGCGCAGGAGTGCAGCGCCGACAAGCTGGGGCGCTTCCTGATTCCGCCCACTTTCCGCAAAAGCGCCGCGCTCGACCGCGAAGTCCAGTTCGTCGGCACCATGGACAAAATCGAAATCTGGAGCATGGCCGAGTGGGACAAGGTCCGCGCCCAGGATGTCAAGAACTTCCCCAGCGGCACTGAAGCCGCCGCCGAACTGGGACTGTAATGTCCGACTTCCGCCACCTGTCGGTGATGCCGGATGAAGTGATCCGCTTCCTGGCGCCGGGCGACTCCAAAACCTACCTGGACGGAACACTGGGGGGCGGCGGCCACAGCCTGCTGATCCTTGAAAACGCTCCCAACGCCCTGCTGGTAGGGATCGACCGCGACCAGGCCGCGCTGGCGGCCGCAGGAAAACGGCTGGCGGCATTCGGAGACCGTTTCCGGCCTGTGCATGGCGACTTTGCCGGCCTGGCCGGCCATCTGGAGGCACTGGGCATATCGGCGCTGGACGGCTTCATCCTAGACCTGGGTGTCTCCTCGCACCAGCTGGACACCGGTGAACGCGGCTTCAGCTTCCAGCAGGATGCGCCGCTGGATATGCGCATGGACACCAGTCGCGGCGAAACCGCCGCCGACCTGCTCAACGACCTGCCGGAGCAGGAGCTGGAACGGATCATCGGCGAATACGGCGAGGAGCGCTGGGCCAAACGGATCGCCGCCTTCATCGTCAACGCCCGGACCGAATCGCCGATCACCACCACCTTCCAGCTGGTGGACATCATCAAAGGCGCGGTGCCCAAGGCCAAGTGGGACGAACGCATTCACCCGGCCACCCGCACTTTCCAGGGGCTGCGAATTGCGGTCAACCACGAGCTGGAAAGCCTGGAACGCGGGATGCGCGCCGCGCTGGACCTGCTCAAACCGGGCGGGCGGGGCGTGATCATATCGTTTCACTCGCTGGAAGATCGCATCGTCAAGCACATCTTCCGGGAATACGCCGAAGGATGCACCTGCCCGCGTCAACTGCCGCTCTGCGTATGCGGCAAACAGCCGCGGGTAAAGGTTCTGACCGGTCGGCCGGTCACCGCCACGCAGCAGGAAACGGACGGAAATCCACGGGCACGCAGCGCCAAGCTGCGGGCCGTTGAGAAATTGTAGACCAAGCCCCGGCCACTCCCGGCCACCCCTTTCCAGATGAGGAGCAATGACCAAAGAGGTCAGCTTCCCGCCCTGACAAAGGGGGATTGAGGGAGGTTGGATTCAGGCGGTACAAAGAGGTAATCACCATGGCACAGGCAAGAGCCGATTATGGCAAGGTAGCCGCACCGCGCGCATTCGGCGGGGCGGAACTGGCGTCCCATCGCATCGACATATTCAAATACCTGATGATCTGCATGATCCTGTTCACGATTGTGTCGGTCTTTCACGTCTGGTCGCGCTTCAGGCTGGTTGAGCTGAACCTGCAGATATCCGAGGTCAGTCGTCAGCTCAGGGAGGCCGAGCAGGAGCAGAAGCGGCTGAAACTGGAAGCGGCTTCTCTGAAAACACCGGCGCGCATCGAAACCATTGCCAAGAATGAACTGGGCATGGCGCTCCCGAACGAGCTGCAGGTAATTCACGTAAAATGAAAGATGAACGGGAAAAATGGGCCCGCGTCCGGATCATAATGATCGGGACCGTATTCGGCCTGATGTTCCTGACAGTGGTCGGCCGCGCCTTCTACCTCCAGATCATGCAGCATGAAGAACTCGTCAGGAAAGCCGAAAAGCAGCACCAGCACCGGGTTGACCTGACTCCTGCCCGCGGCAGCATCCTCGACCGCAACGGCACTCCGCTGGCCGAATCGATCCATATGGATTCATGCTATGCCGAACCGAAACGCATCAAGGATGTGGACGGCACCGCGGCAGTGCTTGCGCCGATCCTGGGAGTCCCCAAACAGGAGCTGGTGGCAAAACTTTCAATCAACAAGTCCTTCACCTGGGTAGAGCGCTGGCTCCCTCCCGACACAGCTGTGCGAATCAAGAACATGAAGCTGCCCGGCATCGGATTCGTGCCGGAGTCCAAGCGTTTCTACCCCAATGTCGAGACGGCTGCCCACGTGGTCGGCTTTACCGGACGCGACCCCAACGGCCTGGAGGGGATCGAGCTCAAGTACGACGGCACCATCCTGGGCAACACCGGCTACATGATCACCGAGCGGGACGCCCTGGGGCGGAATATCGCCGTCAAGAGCACCGTCGTCAAGGATTCCTCTCCCGGCAACAGTGTCGTACTGACGCTGGACAAGACCATCCAGTTCATTGCCGAGAAGGAACTGGCCAAAGCCGTGACCGAAAGCAACGCCAAGGGCGGCATGGCGCTGGTGATGGAAGCGGACACCGGTAAGGTGCTGGCCATGGCCAACTATCCGACCTTCAACCCGAACGCCTACTCGCGCTATTCGCTGTCCCATCTGCGCAACCGGGTGGTGGTTGACAGTTTCGAACCAGGATCTACCTTCAAGGTTTTCACGATCGCCTCGGCGCTTGAGGCGGGCGTGATCAAGGCCACCGATGTCTACAACTGCGAAAACGGCAATTACCGGATCGCGGACCGGACCATACATGACGACCATCCCCACTCGCGCCTGACCGTATCTGAGATCATAAAGTATTCCAGCAACATCGGCTCCGCCAAGATCGGATTCAAACTCGGCGAGGAGAAACTGTCGGGCTATCTTCGCAACTTCGGTTTCGGCGGACGCACCGGTATCGACCTGCCGGGTGAATCATCCGGATATTTGAAGCGCAACTGGTATGGAATCGACCTGGCCACGATTTCTTTCGGCCAGGGGGTTTCGCTGTCGGCGGTCCAGCTGGTAACAGCGGTGTCGGCGATTGCCAATGGCGGGACTTTGATGAAGCCCTATCTGGTCGAGCGGATTCTCGATGACAGCGGCAAGGAGGTCCAGCGCTTCGAACCGCAGATAGTGCGAAGGGTCATATCTCCGGAAACCGCCCAGAAGGTGTCCAGGATGATGGAAACCGTCACCGGCGAGGGGGGCACCGGCACCAAGGCGGCGGTAGATGGATACCGCGTGGCCGGCAAGACCGGTACGGCGCAGAAAGTTGATCCGGTTACACGCACCTATTCGGCATCGAAACGCATCGGCTCCTTTGTCGGATTCGTTCCCGCCGACAAACCGAAACTGACGATCGCCGTGATCATCGACGAACCGCAGGGCATCAAATACGGCGGAGTTGTCGCGGCTCCGGCTTTCAAGGGCATAGCCCAGAACACGCTGGCATACCTCAAGATAACTCCCAACATGCCGACTTCCAAAACAGCCAGGAAGGATGAAGTCAAAGAGGAAAGCACCACCGAACCCGAATCCGAGTCCGATGCTGACGGATACATCGAGGACGACGGCAACAAAGGTGCGGTCATGCCGAACTTCAAGGGCATGAGCATGCGCAATGTACTGCAGGTAATGGAGAAACGCGGCATCAACATACGCCTGATCGGCAGCGGCAGGGCAAGCGAGCAGAGTCCGCCGCCCGGACATGCCATCAGCGGAACCGGCGAAGTGTGGATCAAGTTCACACCTTCCGCCTGAGCGGGGAACACATGACACTGCAGCAGTTACTGGAAAATCTGCCCGGTATCGAAATCCACGGGGATACATCCGTCAACATCGGCACGCTTACCTGCGACTCGCGCAAAGCCGGAGCAGGCGCGCTTTTTTTCGCGCTGCCAGGAACGACAGCGGATGGCCACGGTTTTATTGCTAAAGCCGTAGCAGCCGGCGCTGCGGCGGTTGTCCTGGAAAATGCCGATTTCGCTCCTGAAGGAGTTCCATGGATCAAGGTTGCCGATGGACGTGCGGCAATGGGGCTGATCTCTTCACGCTTCAATGGAGATCCCACCGCTGGCAGGCCCTTGATCGGTATCACCGGCACCAACGGCAAGACCACCACGACCTATCTGATCGAAGCGATCCTGGCAGCGGCCGGAATTCCGGCGGCGGTTCTGGGCACGATCAGCTACCGCTTCGGCGACAGGACCATCGCCGCCTCCCATACCACGCCCGAGTCCACGGAACTCCAGAGCGCCTTCCGGCAGCTGGCTGAAGCCGGGGCAAGGGCCTTCGTAATGGAGGTTTCATCGCATGCGCTGGAGCAGAAACGGGTTGACGGCTGCCACTTCGATGTCGGCGTTTTCAGCAACCTGACCCGCGACCACCTGGATTACCATGGCACGATGGAAAGCTACCTGCAGGCCAAGCAGCGCCTCTTCAGCGAGTTGCTGCGCCCTTCCGCGCTGAAACCCTTCCGGCGCGCCGCTGTAAATCTGGATGATCAGTACGGCTCCGCAATCGCCTCCTGCAGCAGCTGCCCCGTCATCACCTACGGCATCCGCGGAGAGTGCGATGTGCGCCCAGCCGATATAGTATCATCGGTAAACGGCATCAGCGGCAGCCTGGTGACACCCAAAGGGAGCTTCAGCTTTTCATCGAAGCTGCTGGGGAGCTTCAACCTCTCCAACATCCTGGCGGCCGCCTCGGCCGGTATCGGGCTGGACCTGCCGCTGGAGGCGATCAAAGGCGGCATCGAAAACCACGCCACCGTGCCCGGGCGCATGGAGCGGGTTGAAAACCCGTACGGCGTAACCTGCCTGGTGGATTACGCCCACACCGGCGATGCGCTGGAAAATGTGCTTTCGACCCTGAAGGAAATCGCAACCGCCAGGATCATCACCGTTTTCGGCTGCGGCGGCGACCGCGACAACGGCAAGCGCCCGATCATGGGACGCATCGCGGCCGAAATGTCGGATCTGGCGATCGTCACCTCCGACAACCCCCGCACCGAACACCCCTCGCTGATTCTGGAGCAGATCAGGGCCGGCATAACCCCGCTAGGCATGCGTGAATACTGCCTGGACGAGCTCGCTAACTGTTTCACGGAGAAAGGATTCGTGACGCAGGAAAACCGTCGCGAGGCGATTCGCCTGGCGGCCCGCCTGGCAAATGCTGGCGACATCATCCTGCTGGCCGGCAAGGGGCACGAGGACTACCAGATCATTGGCACGGTCAAACACCACTTCGATGACCGGGAAGAAGCGGCCGCGGCCTTTGCGGAGAAGTCCAGGTGATGTTCACGATCGAAGAGATAGCTGCTGCGACCAACGGTCGCGCAACCGGTGCGAGCGTCGGCAGCGTCGATGCTGTCTCCACCGATTCCCGTACCGTTGCGCCGGGACAGTTGTTTGTGCCGCTACGCGGCGAACGTTTCGACGGGCACGCCTTTCTGGCGGATGTGGCCGCCAGGGGGGTCACCGTCCTGCTGGCCGAAGATCATTGGCTTAAGGGCCATTCGCTTCCGGAAACGGTCACCTGCATCGCGGTAAAAAATACGTTGCGGGCGCTGGGCGATCTGGCGGCTGCATGGCGTTTGCGTTTCGACATTCCGGCCATCGCCGTCACCGGCAGCAACGGCAAAACCACGGTCAAGGAGATGCTGGCGACCATCCTTGAACAGACCGGCGCCGGACTCAAGACACAGGGCAACCTCAACAACCTGATCGGCCTGCCGCAGATGCTGTTCCAGCTTCGCCCGGAGCACGGCTGGGCGGTACTGGAAATGGGCATGAGCGAACCGGGCGAAATCGACCGCCTGGCCGAGATAGCCCGCCCGCAGACCGGGATCGTGCTGAACGCACTGCCTGCCCATCTGCAGAGCATGGGAACTGTTGAAGCGGTGGCAGCCGCCAAGGGGGAGCTTTTAAACCGCATCAGCGACAACGGACTGGCGGTGGTCAACGCCGACGACCCGCGCGTGGCCTCTCTGCACCAGAACCCTTCTGCGCGCAGAATCAGCTTCGGCGTCAACCGGGGTGAAGTACGGGCCAGGGACATCGAGTTACTGGGACTATCGGGGCAGCGATTCCTGCTGATTACACCGAAAGGCGAAACCACGATTCACCTGAAAGCGTGCGGACGCCACAACATCTACAATGCACTGGCCGCCACGGCTGCGCTGCTGGACAGGGTCGACCTGGACGTGATTGCGACAGGCCTCGAATCCTTCACCCCCTACAAGGGGCGTTTCCAGGCCGAGCAACTGGACGGGATTACAATCATCGACGACAGCTACAACGCCAATCCGTCTTCGGTCAAGGCCGCGCTGGAAACACTGTCGCAGGTTGCGCAGGAGGGACATCGCATCGCCGTATTGGGTGACATGCTGGAACTGGGCGGGCATGAGGCGCAGGCACACCAGGCGATCGGCGCGGTGGCCGGCAAGAATGCGGACCGCCTCTACCTGCTGGGTGATCTCATGACAAGGCATGCCGCCGAAAACGCCAGACTGTCCGGCATGCCGCCGGAAGCCGTAACCTGCTGCACGGATCATGAACAGATCGCACGCAAGCTGTACGACTCACTGCGTGAAAACGACGTGATTCTTGTCAAGGGGTCGCGCGGGATGACAATGGAGCGGGTAGCGACAGAACTGAAGAAACTGATGCAGCACGGCAAAGAGGAATAACGATGCTTTACCACTTTTTCTATCCGCTGGCGGCCAACGTCAAGTTATTCAACATATTCAAGTATTTGACATTCCGTACGATCTACGCGATGATCACGGCGCTGCTGGTCTGCTTCGTGATCGGCCCATGGATCATCCGCAAGCTCGAGTCTTTGCAGGCCCGCCAGGTAATCCGCACCGACGGTCCGGAATCTCACCTGCAGAAGCAGGGGACCCCGACCATGGGCGGAGTCATGATCCTGGCGGCGATCATCATCCCGACACTGCTGTGGGCTGACCTGACCAACCATTACATCTGGATCACGCTTTTCATCACCATCGGTTACGGACTGATAGGATTCATCGATGATTACAAGAAGGTTGTCGAGAAGAATCCCAAGGGGCTTTCTCCACGACAGAAGATGTTCTGGCAGGTGCTGCTGGCCGGGGCGGTTTCGGTTTTCCTGTTCCTGAAGCCGGGCTTCAATGAGCAGCTCTTTTTCCCGTTCTTCAAGAACTTCCATCCCGATCTCTGGATCTGGTTCATCCCCTTTGCAACGCTGGTTATCGTCGGAGCAAGCAACGCGGTCAACCTGACCGACGGGCTGGACGGCCTGGCGATCGGACCGGTGGCGATCAACGCCGCCACCTACATGCTCTTCGCCTACGTAGCCGGGCATGCCACACTGTCGGCCTACCTGCAGGTGCCTCGTGTCGTCGGGGCCGGTGAACTGGCTGTGCTCTGCGGTGCCATGGTTGGCGCCGGGCTCGGCTTCCTCTGGTACAACTCTTATCCGGCCGAGGTCTTCATGGGAGATGTCGGCTCGCTCTCGCTGGGCGGCGCACTGGGGACGATCGCGGTTCTGACAAAGCAGGAACTGTTGCTGGTGATTGTCGGCGGAGTATTCGTGGTCGAAGCGCTGTCGGTCATCTTCCAGGTCGGCTCGTACAAATACCGCGGCAAGCGCATCTTCCGCATGGCGCCGATTCATCACCACTTCGAGCTGAAGGGGGTGGCCGAGCCCAAGATCATAGTACGTTTCTGGATCATCACGATCATACTGGCGCTGGTGGCCATTTCCACACTTAAAATGCGATAAGGTCTGTCAATGGAATTGAAAAACAAAAAAGTACTGGTCGTGGGCCTCGCCAAAACCGGCGTGGCCTGTGCCCGTTTTCTGGCTTCCAAAGGAGCATATGTAACAGTCAGCGACATGCGCAGCGAAACCCAGCTGGCCGGGCCGCTGGCGGAGCTGGCCGGTTTTGAAATCTCGCGGGAACTGGAGCGCCATGACCAGGCGACCTTCCTGGCCAGCGACCTGATCGTGGTCTCACCCGGTGTACCGATGGACCTTCCGCAACTGCTGGCGGCGCAACGCGCCGGAATTGAGATCATCAGCGAAATCGAACTGGCGGCGCGCTTCATCGATGTGCCGCTGGCGGCGATCACCGGAACCAACGGCAAAACCACCACAACCACACTGTTGGGGGAGATATTCAAACACAACGGTTACCGCACCTTTGTCGGGGGCAACATCGGCAATCCGCTGATCGAGATGGCCGGCTCAGACCAGACAGTCGATCAGGTGGTGGCCGAAATCAGCTCGTTCCAGCTGGAATGGATCAACTCGTTCCGCCCTGCCGTGGCGGCGCTGCTGAACCTGAGCGAAGACCACCTCGACCGCTACACGAGCTACCGTGATTACATCAACGCCAAGCTGCGTATATTCGAGAACCAGACCGGAGAGGACTTCGCGGTACTGAACCGCGACGACGAGCTGGTATGGGAACAGGCCGGAAAGCTGGCGGCACAGGTATTCCCCTTCAGCCGGGCAGTGGAGCTGGAAGAGGGCATCTTCCACCGGGAGGGAGTGATCATCTACCGCCACAACGGCCATGAAGAGCGCTTCCCGACAGCGGCGATCAGACTGCAGGGGGTGCACAACCTGGAGAACATCATGGCCGCCATGGCCTGCGCGCTGCTTCTGGGCTGCCGCCCCGACGAGACCTTCGAGACCGTGCTCTGCTTCGAGGCGCTTCACCATCGCATGGAATTCGTGCGCGAAGTGCGTGGGGTGCGCTACTATGAAGACAGCAAGGCAACCAACGTGGGCAGCGTACAGAAGGCGCTGGAGAGCTTCGATGAGATCACGCTTATCGCCGGAGGCAAGGACAAGGGCGGTTCCTACGAGCCGCTGGCCGGAATGGTAAGGGAGCGGGTCCGGCATCTGATCCTGATCGGCGAAGCCGCCGGGCGGATGAAAACCGAGCTGGGCAGCCTGACCGACACGCGCCAATCCGCCACCCTGGAAGAGGCGGTGCAGCTGGCGGCCGAACTAACCGCGGCCGGCGGGACAGTACTTATGTCCCCGGCCTGTTCAAGCTTCGACATGTTCCGGGATTACGAAGAACGGGCGCAGCGGTTCATTGCGGCGGTAAAGGGCCTGTAGGGGCAATCTTTCGTGATTGCCGAAAATGCGGGCGAATACAAGATTCGCCTTACGGAAGCTTATGAAACTGATTTTTAAAAAACTGGAAGAATATGATCTGGTCATAATGATGATGGCGATCGCGCTGACATGTTTCGGCGTGGTAATGGTCTATTCGGCCTCATCGGTGATGGCCGCCAAGCGTTTTCATGACGGCTTCTTCTTCCTCAAGCGCCAGGGGCTGTTCGCACTGGTAGGTTTTGCGGTGATGCTGGGCGTGATGCGGGTCAACTACCAGTTCTGGCGCAAGCTGGCTGTCCCGATCCTGCTGGGGTGCCTGGTTCTGCTGGTACTGGTGCTGATCCCGGGTATCGGGGGCAGCGCCGGAGGCGCCTCTCGCTGGATAAGGCTGCCAGGCTTCAACCTGCAGCCCTCGGAGATCGCCAAGATCGCGCTGATCATGTACATGGCCTACTCGCTGGACAGAAAGCAGGACAAGATCAGACAGCTCGGAGCCGGGTTCGTTTCATACATGCTGATCCTGCTGGTGCTGCTGGGGCTCCTGCTGAAGCAGCCGGACATGGGCGCGGCGCTGACCCTGGCCGCAGTGGCGATGATCATGCTGTTTGCCGCCGGCACGCGCCTGGTTTATATTATTTCGATCTTCCTGATGTCGATGCCGTTCCTGTACTTCCTGGTGATGAACGTGGCCTACCGCAAGCGGCGCATCATGGCGTTCCTTGACCCGTGGCAGGATCCCCAGAACAGCGGCTTCCAGATCATCCAGTCCTGGCTGGCGCTCGGCACCGGCGGAGTTTTCGGCCAGGGGCTGGGCGAGGGCAAACAGAAACTGTTCTACCTGCCGGAAGCCCATACCGACTTCATCCTGTCGGTGGTGGGCGAAGAGCTTGGTTTTCTGGGCGTGATCGTGATCATCGGCATGTTTTTCCTGCTGGTACAGCGCTCGATGCGCATCGCGGTGGCGGCGCCCGACGCCTTCGGCCGATTTCTGGCGCTGGGCATAGCGGTGCTGTTCGGCATAGAGGCCACAGTCAACATGGGGGTCGTCACCGGATTGCTGCCGACCAAGGGGCTGGCGCTGCCGTTCATCAGCTACGGCGGAAGCTCGCTGATCATCAGCCTGTTTGCGGTAGGCATACTTCTGAATATTTCATCGGGACTGAAGATTTCCTCCATCAGCCTGAAGGAGGAAAAATGAAACTGGTAATTGCGGGGGGAGGAACGGGTGGACACCTGTTCCCCGGTATAGCGGTGGCGGAAGAGTTTTTGGCGCGTGATCCGGGCAACGAGGTTCTTTTCGTCGGCACAGAACGTGGCATCGAGGCCCGCGCGGTGCCTGCCGCCGGCTACAGGCTGGAGCTGATCTCTGCGGCCGGAATCCGCGGCAAGCGGGGATTTAGCCAGTTTACCGGCATCGCCAAGATGTTCTACGGCTATGCCCAGTCACGCAAGGTGCTGAAGGCATTCCGCCCCGACCTGGTGCTGGGTGTCGGCGGTTATGCCTCGCTGCCGATGGTACTGGCGGCCGGAGGCATGCGCATCCCGCGCTTCATCCACGAACAGAACGCCATCCCGGGGCAGACCAACCGGCTGCTGGCCAGGTTCGCGGACCAGGTCTTCATCACCCTGGAAGAGTCGGCCAGATACTTCCCGAAAGAGTCGACACTGCTGACCGGCAATCCGCTGCGCCGGCAGATACTGGACATGGTGGGATCGATAAATCCGGATGCCGCCGGCAACTGCTCCGAAAGCGGGAGCGGCCCGCAGGAATTCCACCTGTTCATCTTCGGCGGCAGTCAGGGCGCGCACGCGATCAACATGGCCATGGTAGCTGCGCTGCCGCTGCTGAAGGAGAGTCGGGTCAAACTGGCGATCACCCACCAGACCGGCGAAAAAGATTGTGAAGAGGTTGCCGGCGCCTACCGTGCGGCCGGAATTGACGCCAGGGTGACACCGTTCATCAGCGACATGGCTTCGGAGTACGCCAGGGCCGACCTGATCGTCTGCAGGGCCGGCGCCACCACGATTGCCGAGGTGACCGCCTGCGGCAAGGCCTGCCTGTTCATACCGTTTCCCCATGCGGTGGACGACCACCAGCGCAGGAACGCCGAAGCGCTGTTGAAAAAAGACGCCTGTTTCATGCTGCTGGAGCAGGAGCTCTCCGGCGATCGACTGGCAGAAATGATCACCGGACTGGCCGCCGACTCAGCCAAGGTCAAGCAGACCGCCGAACTGGCCTTCGGCCTGGCGCGACTGGATGCGGCCAGGATTATTGTGGATCAGATGCTCCAAAGACAAGCAACACCATAGCAAGTCGTAAACTGTATCCGGGCATAAAACATCTGCACGGGTACCGCTTATTGATGAGTTCTACGCTCTGTGGTGAAAGGACTGAACAATGTACGGTAAAATAGAGAAAATACATTTCGTGGGCATCGGCGGCATCGGCATGAGCGGCATTGCCGAAGTGCTGCTCAACCTGGGATACAAGGTCTCCGGCTCCGACCTGCGCGGTTCCGACACCACCGAAAGGCTGTCCGAACTGGGCGCCGAAATTGCTGTCAGGCACAATGCCGACAACCTCAGGAATGTTGACGTGGTGGTGATCTCCTCGGCGGTGCATGACGATAACCCTGAAGTGATCGAGGCCAAGCGTCTGCACGTGCCGGTTATCCCGCGGGCCGAGATGCTGGCCGAGTTGATGCGCATGAAGTACGGGATCGCGATCGCCGGCACCCACGGCAAAACTACCACCACCTCCATGGCCGCGTCGATCCTGGGCCATGCCGGCATCGACCCGACCATCGTGATCGGCGGCAAACTGAACGCGATCGGCACCAACGCCCAACTGGGTCAGGGCAAGTTCCTGGTGGCCGAGGCGGACGAATCGGACGGTTCCTTCCTGGTGCTGTCACCGACGATTGCCGTTGTCACCAACATCGACGCCGACCACCTGGACCACTATCTGGGCGGCATCGAAGAGATCAAGGACACCTTTGTGGAATTCATCAACAAGGTGCCCTTCTACGGCCTGGCGATTCTCTGCCTGGATGACAGGAACATCAGGGAGATCCTGCCGCGCATCAAGAAACGCTACATGACCTACGGCCTCTCCTCCCAGGCCGATATCCGCGCGACCCATATCAAACATGACGGTTTCCAGACATCATTCGTGGCCCACTTCAAGGGCTACCGCCTGGGAGAAGTCTCTTTCCCGATGCCGGGGCCGCATAACGTTCTTAACGCCATGGCCTGCATCGCGATAGCTCTGGAACTGGACGTGCCGTTCAGCGCAATCCAGGAGGGCTTCGCCAGGTTCGGGGGGGTCGGACGACGCTTCACGGTCAAGGGGGAACCGAAGGGGATCATGGTTGTCGATGACTACGGCCACCATCCGGCCGAGATCAGGGCCACCCTGGCCGCTGCACGGCAGGGATGGCCGGAGCGCCGCATAGTGGCGACTTTTCAGCCGCACCGCTACACGCGCACCCACGAACTCTTCGACGAATTTGTCACCGCCTTCTACGACGCCGACGTGCTGGTACTGACCGACGTTTATGCTGCCGGAGAGCAGCCGATAGCCGGGGCCACCGCCGAACGCCTGGCGGCAGAAGTGCTGCGACACGGCCAGAAGGACGTCACCTGTATCGCCAACCGCGAACTGATCCCGGAACATCTGGCCGGAATCGTCAAGGAGGGGGATATCGTGATAACGCTGGGCGCCGGAAATATCTGGCAACAGGGCGAAGCACTGGTGAAACTGCTGGAGGCACGCAACTGAAGCGCTCCGAGGGTGTGATACGGGGGCGGCTGCTGTTCGACGAGCCGATGAGCCTGCACACATCGCTCAAGGTGGGCGGCCCGGCCGACCTGTATGCCGTGCCGGAGGACTCCGCCGACCTGCAGGCCCTGTTGAAATGGCTGAGCTCTGAAGGCATCCCCTGGCTGGCCATCGGCCGCGGCTACAACCTGCTGGTACGGGACAAGGGCATCCGGGGCGCGGTGATATCCCTGGAACGCTTCAACCGGATCGAAGTCGCAAGCGATGGAGACTATCCGGCACTTGCAGCCGGAGCCTATGTCAGGGCGGGTGCGGGAGCCGAGAACCTGGCCCTTGTCCGCTTCGCCCAGGAGCGGGGGCTGGGAGGGATCGGATTCATCTCCGGCATTCCCGGCACGGTCGGCGGGGCGATCAGGATGAACGCCGGGGCCTACGGAAAGGGCATCCTTGAGCATACGCAGTGCCTGACACTGCTGCGTGACGGGGCAGTACGCGAGTTCTGCATCAGCGACCTGGATTACGGCTATCGCCATCTCGGCCTGGAATCCGGTGATATCGTGCTGGAGGCACTTTTCAGGCTGGAAGCCTGCGAGGCGGGTCAAACCGAAGACGAGATCCGCAAGGACCTGGAGTTGCGCAGATCCAAACATAACGTGGGCCTGCCGAGCGCCGGTTCCTTCTTCAAAAACCCTGCCGGGCAGGCGGCCTGGAAGCTGATCGACGCCGCCGGAATGCGCGGGACCCGTGTGGGGGGTGCGATGGTATCCGAAGTACACAGCAACTTCCTGGTTAATGCCGGCGGAGCCAGCGCGGATGATTTCCTGATGCTGGCGGAAACGGTAAAAAATGCGGTTTTCCGAATATCCGGCGTGACACTGCAGGAAGAAGTGCGTATAGTGGGCGATGAATAACGGGCTGGAGTAGCCATGGGCAATCAAGGACGCATCACTGAAATAAAGAAGATGAAAATCGGGGTTCTGATGGGCGGCCTCTCGGCAGAGCGCGATGTTTCGCTCAAGAGCGGCAGCGCGGTACACCAGGCGCTGGTAGCACAGGGCTTCAACGCGGTTGCGATTGATGTGGGACGCGACCTGGCCGACGTGCTCAAGCGCGAGGGGATCGAAGCAGCGTTCATCGCGCTGCACGGCCGCTACGGCGAGGACGGCTGCGTCCAGGGCCTGCTGGAGTTATTGCAGATTCCCTACACCGGTTCCGGCGTACTGGCCAGCGCGCTGGCCATGCACAAGCTATACAGCAAGCAGGCTTTTGCCGCCAGCGGCATCCTGACCGCGCCGTTCCGCTGTTTCAGACGCGGAGAAACCGTCAGGCTGACCGAGCTGCCGTTCGGCCTGCCGCTGGTGGTCAAGCCGGTCCAGGAAGGCTCGTCGGTCGGCGTGTCGATCGTCAAGGAAGAGAGTCAGCTGGAAGCGGCACTGCAGCTGGCCTTCAGCCATGACGAGGAGATCCTGGTCGAGCAGTACATCAAGGGGCAGGAAGTCCAGGTCGGCATCCTTAACGACCGGCCTATAGGCGCAATCGAGATCGTGCCGAAAAACGAGTTTTACGATTTTGAAGCCAAATATACCGATGGCATGGCCGAGCACATCTTTCCGGCCCGCCTTGAAGCGGCAATGTACGAGAAGGCGCAGCAGGTCGGAGTGGCGGCCCACCGCGCTCTGGGTTGCAAGGGGTACAGCCGGGTAGATCTGCTGGTGACGCCCGCCGGTGAGTGCTATGTGCTGGAAGTCAACACGCTGCCAGGCATGACGGCCCTGAGTCTGCTGCCTGAAATTGCCGCCAAGGGCGCCGGCCTGCCGTTTGAAGCCCTGGTAGCAGACATAATCGCTTCGGCATCACTTTCGATCAAGGTGAACTGATCCTGTGCGGGATTTCTCCAATTCCACATACCAGCGCCGCAAGGTAGCTCCCAACAAGGTCAAGGTTCAGCGCAAGCCGATTGACCTGAAGAAGTATCTGCGGCCGATGGCAAAGATCACGGTCGGGCTGTTCGGCATCATACTTTTGGGATTGGTTTCATTCGGCGCCTACCGCGCCCTTGGATCGGTCACCTTTTTCAGCCTTGAAAACATCGAGATATCCAGCACGAAACGCCTGACCCGTGACGAGATCCTGGGGTTAACCGGCATTGCACCCGGCAAGGACCTGTTGCGCATGAACCTCAAGCGCATGGGCGAGCAGCTGCTTCAAAACCCGTGGGTCGAAACGGTGCGCATCAACCGTTATCTTCCAAACGGAATATCGATCGCCATCACCGAAAGGGAACCGCTGGCGATTGTCAACATGGGTTTCATCTACTACCTGGACAACAAAGGCACCATCTTCAAGGCGCTCAACCAGGGTGACAAGCTCGATTATCCGGTTATTACCGGCTTCAGCGAGGAAGAGATCGGCAGTGATCCGAAGGGCACAAAAGCGGCGCTGCTGGCAACCTGTGATCTCTTGAAGATCCTGAAGGAGAAAGGTTCCTTTATCCTTGCGGATGTATCGGAGATTCATTACGACAAGGGTTACGGATTCACGATGTTCACATCTTCGGGAGCGCTCCCGGTAAAGATCGGCGCCGGGGATTTCAGTGCCAAGATCGAACGGTTCGCACGCATCTATCGTGATCTGACCGCTCAGGGAACTGCGCTGCAATACATCGACCTCGACTACAACGACAAGATCATCGTAAAAAAGAGCTGAATATCATCATTTTCATAAGCAGCAGGAGGGAAGTATGTCAGCAACCAAGAGAGACAACCTGATCGTCGGCCTTGACATAGGCACGACCAAGATATGCGCCATCGTAGGTAATGTCACCGAGGACGGCATCGATATCGTCGGGATCGGCACCAGTCCTTCCAGCGGCCTGCGCAAGGGGGTCGTCATCAATATCGAGAGCACTGTGGGAGCGATCCGCAAGGCTATCGACGAAGCCGAGCTGATGGCCGGCTGCGAGATAAAGTCCGTCTACGCCGGTATCGCCGGCGGGCACATCAAGGGGCTGAATTCCAACGGCGTCATCGCCATCAAGAACCGCGAGGTGTCCCAGGAGGATGTGAGGCGGGTCATCGACGCAGCCAAGGCGATCAACATACCGATGGACCGTGAAGTTCTGCATATACTGCCGCAGGAATTCATTATCGATGAGCAGGACGGAATCCGCGAGCCGCTGGGCATGAGCGGAGTCCGCCTGGAAGCCAAGGTGCACATCGTCACCGGCGCCGTGGCCAGCGCTCAGAACATCGTCAAATCCTGCAATCGGGCCGGACTGGACGTGGCCGACATAGTGCTGGAACAGCTGGCCTCTTCGCACGCCGTGCTTTCCGACGATGAGAAGGAACTTGGGGTCTGCATGATCGATATCGGCGGCGGGACAACCGATATCGCCATCTTTTCCGAAGGAGCCATCAAGTACACCTCGGTGCTCTCCCTGGGCGGAAACCACCTGACCAACGATATCGCTGTCGGACTGCGCACGCCCATGGCCGAAGCCGAGAGGATCAAGCAGAAATACGGCTGCTGCCTGTCGTCGCTGGTCGGCAAGGAAGACAAGATCGAGGTGCCCAGCGTCGGCGGCCGCAAACCGCGCGAGTTGTCCCGCAATGTGTTGTGTGAGATCCTCGGACCACGAGTGGAGGAGATCTTCGCACTGGTCAACCGCGAAATCGTCAAGTCCGGGCTGGAAGATTCGATCGCATCTGGCGTGGTCATCACCGGCGGCTCCAGTATCCTGGAAGGGATGCCGGAACTGGCGGAGCAGATCTTCAACCTGCCGGTGCGGCGCGGCCTGCCCCAGCATGTCGGCGGACTGTCCGACGTGGTAAAATCACCGGTGTATGCCACCGGCGTGGGCCTGGTTGTCTACGGCAGCCGCAATTCCGGATCACGCGAATTCCCCACCAGCAAATCCGAAGCGAATCTGTTCGGTTCGGTGTTCGGCAGGATGAAGCACTGGTTCCGTGAGTTTTTCTAGCCGGCTGAAGAGCATCTGTCCGCTCACTTCAAACATCACGCAAACGGCCTGAACGTTGCCGCTCAGAAGGTTTTTGAGCGGCACGTGAATATAGCGGCAAGCTAACACTCTGTTTTTCCAAAACACCTTCCTGCAGGGATATTTTTATATTTTTTTCCTTTGATTCTTAATCTGTTTGGAGTTACATTCCTGTATTAATGGATCGAATCACTGCCGTTACAAAAAGGGGGAATATGCATGTTTGAATTTGATGAAACCATTGAACAGAGTGCTGTCATTAAAGTAATTGGAGTGGGTGGCGGCGGCGGAAACGCTGTCAACACGATGATCTCCAGTTCTATAAATAAAGTAGATTTTATCGTTGCAAATACCGATGCCCAGGCTCTGCGCACATCACAGGCCCCCGTAAAACTCCAGCTCGGCCGCGAACTGACCAAGGGACTCGGCGCAGGATCAAAGCCAGAAGTGGGAACCGCCGCCGCCCTTGAAAACAAGGACCAGCTGGTAGGAGCTATCAAGGGAGCGGACCTGGTATTCATCGCGGCCGGCATGGGCGGCGGTACCGGCACCGGCGCAGCCCCGGTAATCGCCGAAGCGGCACGCGAAACCGGCGTGCTGACAGTCGGAGTTGTCACCAAACCATTCACCTACGAAGGCAAGGCCCGTTCAGTGCTGGCCGAGCAGGGCATTGCAGAGCTTAAAAAACACGTCGATTCACTGATCATAATTCCAAACGACCGGTTGATCAGCATGGCCAGCAGAAACATGTCTCTTTTTGACGCATTCAAACCGGCTGACGACGTATTGCGCCAGGCTGTCCAGGGCATTTCCGAGCTGATCACCTCCACCGGCCTGATGAACCTGGACTTCGCCGATGTGAAAACCGTAATGAGTGTCCGCGGCATGGCCATGATGGGCATCGGCATGGGCAACGGCGAGAATCGCGCCGCCGAAGCCGTCAACAATGCCATCTCCAGCCCGCTTCTGGAAGACAACGACATCTCAGGCGCCAAGGGCGTACTGGTCAACATCACCGGCTCGGCCTCGATGACGATGGACGACTACAACACCGTCAACCGCATCGTCCATGAAAAGGTCCACGAGGACGCCAACATAAAGATCGGTGTCGTCAGGGACGACGAGATGGGTGACACCATCAAGGTCACCGTGATCGCCACAGGCTTCGGCGATCGTTTCGACACGGAAAAAGGGCGCGACTTCCGCAGGAGCAGCCTCTCGATTGCCGACAAGCATGCAGCCGCCCCGGTATCGTTCGACCGGCCGACTTTCCAGCGCGATCGCGAGAAGACGGAAAACATATCCCGAATCCGTCCGACAGTTTCATTCATTGAGGATGACGAGGATCAGTACGACATCCCGACTTTCCTGAGGAAATCGGTCGATTAGATCAAAAACATCAGCTTAACAAAAAAGGGTTACAGCCAGTCGGCTGTAACCCTTTTTTGTTAAGCTCCCGCCCGTTTTCAGGCAATCGTATGCCTGATGTCCTTGCCCTTGACCATGAATATGACCATTTCGGCGATGTTGGTGGCGTGATCGGCGATGCGTTCCAGCGACTTGGAGATGTAGTTGAGCTTCATCGCCCGTGAAATCGTGGACGGGTCTTCGATCATGAAGGTCAGGAGTTCACGCTGGATCTGGATGTTGAGGTCATCGACGAAGCTGTCGTCCTTGCAGACCTTAACGGCCAGCTCGGCGTCTCCGCGCACAAAGGCGTCCAGCGCCTCCTTGACCATCACCTCGGACCAGTGCGCCATGCGGGGGATGTCGATGTACGGCTTCAGCGGCGGCTCTTCATTCAGCTCGCGGGTACGCTTGGCGATGTTGGCGCATTGATCCCCCATCCGTTCCAGGTCGGTTACGATCTTGAGCGCTATCGTAATGAAGCGCAGGTCGCGTGCGGCCGGCTGGCGCAGCGCCAGCAGCTCCATGCAGCGTTCGTCGATCGACACCTCGGCGGTATTGACCTCGTGATCCATCGCGATCGTGCGTTCGGCCAGCGCCGTGTCCCGCTCCACCAGGGATTTGACCGAATTGGCGATCATCAGCTCCACCTTGCCGCCCATTACCAGGATACTCTGTTTCAAATCGTTCAGTTCCGCATCGAATACGGCGCTGATGTGTTCTCGTTGCATTATCTCTCCTCTTTTAAGGACGCGGTATTTTTAGTTCTGGTCAGACAATCGAGCTTCCGCTCGGAAGCGTACTCGTTGGTACGCCGCACAAGCGGGAGTGAAGATTGGCTAAACCAGGGCGAAAAAGAACCGTCCTTTAACCGAATCTTCCGGTGATGTAGTCTTCCGTCTGTTTCTTCTCCGGGTTCGTGAATATCTTGCGGGTCGCGCCGGCCTCGATCAGCTCCCCCAGGTAGAAGAAGGCGGTCACGTCCGAAACCCTGGCAGCCTGCTGCATGTTATGGGTGACTATCACGATAGTATACTTGTCTTTCAGCTCTTCGATCAACTCTTCAATCTTGAGTGTGGAAATCGGGTCCAGCGCCGAACAGGGTTCGTCCATCAGGATGATCTCCGGGTTGACGGCGATGGCGCGGGCGATGCAGATGCGCTGGGCCTGGCCGCCGGAAAGCCCCAGCGCCGAGTCGTTCAGGCGGTCCTTGACCTCGTTCCAGATCGCGGCGCTTTTCAGGCTGCGCTCGACCGCCTCGTCCAGTATGGCCTTGTCGTTGACCCCGGAGATCCTCAGGCCGTAGACGATGTTCTCGTAGATCGACTTGGGAAAGGGGTTGGACTGCTGGAAGACCATACCGATTCTGCGCCTGAGCGAGATTACATCAGTTGAGCGTTCATTGACCTCGGAACCGTTGAAGCGGATGCTGCCGGTAATGCGGGCGCTCTCAACCAGGTCGTTCATACGGTTGAAGCAGCGCAGCAGTGTGGATTTGCCACAGCCGGAGGGGCCGATGAAGGCGGTCACCTGGTGGCGGATCATGTCCAGATTGATATCCTTGAGCGCGTGCGCCTCGCCGTAATGCAGGTTCAGGCCGGAGACCGAGAGGATCGGGGTGGTGTCTGTTGGTTGCTGGGTTGGTGACATGTCAATTCCTTGATTTATGCGTTTAGAACGTAGAAGTCGTGTATCTCTTTCGCATGCGGTTGCGCAGGTAGATGGCGGTGCTGCTGGCCACGATCACGATTGCCAGGAGCAGCATGGTTGTCACGTAGACCATCGGTTTGGCGGCTTCAACGTTGGGGGACTGGAAGCCGACGTCATAGATATGGAACCCCAGGTGCATGAACTTGCGGTCCATGTGGAAAATGGGGAAGTTGCCGTCAAATGGGAGCGTGGGCGCCAGCTTGACAACCCCGACGATCATCAGCGGCGCCACCTCGCCGGCGGCGCGCGCCATGGAAAGGATCAGGCCGGTCATGATGCCGGGAGTAGCCATCGGCAGCAGGATCCTGGTCAGTGTCTGGAACTTGGTCGCACCCAGCGCCAGAGAACCTTCACGGATTCCGCGCGGAATCGAGGCCAGCGACTCCTCGGTGGCCACGATCACCACCGGCACGGTCAGAAGCGCCAATGTCAGGCTGGACCAGAGGATGCCGCCGGTTCCGAAGGTCGGGGTCGGCAGCCGTTCCGGGAAGAAGAGGCTGTCCAGGCTGCCGCCGATGCCGTAAACGAAGAAACCGAGGCCGAAGACACCATAGACGATCGAAGGAACGCCGGCCAGATTGTTGACAGCGATGCGCACCGCCCGGGTCAGCAGTCCGTCCCGGGCGTATTCGCGCAGGTAGATGGCGGCCACCACACCGAAGGGGAGCGAGAAGACGCTCATCAGCAGCACCATCATCACCGTGCCGAAGATGGCAGGGAACAGCCCCCCCTCGGTGTTGGATTCGCGCGGGTCGTCCAGCAGCAGTTCACGTACCCGTTCAAGGTAGGCACCGCATTTGGCGACAAACGTCATGCTGTTGGGGCGTTGATGGGCAACTATCTCCATCAGGGCAATTTCCTTGCTCCCCCCGCTTACATCTTCGAAACTGGCGTTGATGCGGTTAATCTCGGCCATGCTGGCAGAGACCTGTTCGTTGAGCGCATTGAACTCTGCCATGGCTTTTTCCCGCTCGGCATTCAGTTCCGCGATGGCGGCGATGTTCTGCTCTTTTCCGCTGTATTCCAGCTTGAGCAGTTTGAGGCGGAGGCGTTCGGCCCGGTTGTTCAGATCGGACATCTGCTGCTTGATCCTGAGGGTCGCCCGTTTTTTGACCTCTACCAGTTTCAGCGCCCGTTCCAGGGTCTCCTGCGGTGCGGCCGTCGCCGGAATATCAAGTCCTTCGGCGACAACTCCTTTCAGAAATCCGAAGTAGTTGCCATGTTCACGGCGTTCAAGCAGCATTGCGTCAGCCGGCAGACTGCGCTTCTGGATATCTTTTTCGTCGATCCAGCGGAAATCCTGGCCGAAGACGTCACGGTTGGCAACTTTCAGCTGCAGGCGGCGTTCCCCGTTGATCGGGTTTTTTTCGTGCTGCATGATCTGGCCCAGTGCGGCAGTGCCATCCTTCAGTTCAAAGCGCACCAGCTGCTTCGGCCAGAAATAGCCGAGACCGTTGGATACCACCACTCCCACCAGCGAGAGCGTCATCACCAGCACGATCGCCAGTGCGGCGCCGGTTGCAAGTACGTACGGTTCGCCTGTTTTCCAGAATTTCTTCATACCTGTCCTCTTAGTAGCGTCCGTATTTCTTGCGGAAACGCTGACGCAGCGCTTCAGCTGCGGTGTTGATGATAAAGGTGAAGATGAACAGCAATACCGCCGAGAGGAACAGTACCCGGTATAGCGAGCTGAACACCGGAGCTTCCGGGATCTCGACCGCGATGTTGGCCGAGAGCGAGCGCAGTCCGTTGAACAGGCTCCAACTCATGATCGGGGTGTTGCCGGTGGCCATCAGCACGATCATGGTTTCACCGATGGCGCGTCCGAAACCGATCATCACCGCCGAGAATACCCCCGGCAGCGCCGAGGGGAGCACCACCCGCCAGGCGGTCTGCCAGCGGCTGGCTCCCAGCGCCAGCGAGGCGGCGGTCAGGTTGCGCGGTACGTTGGAGATGGCGTCCTCGGCAATCGTGAAGATGATCGGGATCACGGCAAAACCGAGCGCGATGGCAATGATGATGCTGTTGCGCTGGTCGTAGCGGACGCCGAGGGCGCTGTACAGCCACTGCTTGAAGTCTCCACCGAACAGGCTCAGCTCGGCCACCCCGCTCAGCAGGAAAGCCAGGTAGCAGCCCAGTACGACCAGCGGGATCATGGCAAAGAATTCCCGCCCACGGGTCAGGCGCTGCAGCGGAGAGTTGATCCTGATCCGTTTCCAGAAAAAGATCGTGACCAGCAGCAGTAGTGGCACCAGTACAATGCTGAAAAATACCGTCAGAATGCTTTTGTCGATCAGCGGAGCCAGCCAGAGCCCGGCCAGAAAGCCGATCACCACCGAGGGGATGGCGGCCATGATCTCGACCAGCGGCTTGATGCGCCCTTTCAGCCTGGGAGACATGAACTGGCTGGTGTAGAGTGCGGCCAGGATGGCCAGCGGCACCGCGAAGATCATTGCGAACAGTGTGGCCTTGACCGTGCCGAACATCAGCGGCACGAGGCTGAGCTTGGGTTCGAAGTCGTCGTTGGCGGCCGAGGATTGCCAGGCGTATTCCGGTTTGTCGTAGCCTTCGTACCAGACCTTGCCGAACAGGGTGCCGAACGAGATCTCCGGGTGCGGGATCGCCAGTTTCCAAATCTTGAGCGTGGCGGCTTCGTCCAGAGCGCAGAGACTGTTGCCCTTGGGTGACAGGGCCGCCTTGAGGAGCGGCGAACCCAACTTTATCGTCAGCAGTTTGCGTTCCGAGGTCATGTGATCGGCATGGATGACGCTGTTATCCAGGCTAAACAGGGTCTTGTCGCGCGGTGAAGGCAGGATGGCCGTCGCCTGCCCCGAATTCGGACGCAGGGTATGAATGCGGGTCAGACGCTTATCATCACCGCTGCCTGACAGCTTGACCGGAAACCAGGTGCTCAGCCGCCCTTTGGCATCACCCACGGCGATCGATACGTCTCCCAGGACCAGGGCCAGCGAGGTGATCGCCTGGCGGTCGTCGGAGGCCTGAATGTTATCCAGCAAGTGCGCCTGCCCCGTTTCCGAGATATCCCAACGCAGGAGCATGCCGTTGCCGGTACCGGCGTAGAGGTAGTGTCCCCTGGAGTCGAGGGCGATTGCCGAGATCCGGCCCGGCAGCGGGTCGCTGATTTCAACGGTTTCGCTGCTCCGTTTTTCGTTGCCGAACAGGTCCTTTTCAAGCAGTTGACGGGTTATCCGGATACGATCGCCCACCAACCGGTCAACCCGTACACTCCCCTGCCCTTCAATCTGACGGGCAAAGGACTGTAACACTGTGCCGGCGGCGGCAAAAGCCAGCTCGTCACGGGCAGTGACATCATGATTGAGTGTAATCGATCCGTCGGGAGATTTGGCAGCATCCAGCGCAATCGAGACCGATGAAATTGCGCCGTTGTCCCACAGGAGGTTGTAGTCCGATTTGCCGCTGTATTCGGCCGACAGCAGTCGCGCGGCTCCAACCGGAACATTGGGGACCTTGATGCTGGCGGAGAGGGAGCCGTCGGCGGCTTTCAGAAAGTGAACAGTACCGTTCTCGTCCAGCAGAAAAGCGCCCTGCTGATTCTCTTCCGTCCCGACCGCAAGC
>JAWDJY010000065.1:0-27187 GCA_032469775.1 Geobacteraceae bacterium
TCCGGTCACGGATGCGACGACGTTCAGTTTCAAGTTTGGTTTCGCCCGGACCGCGCCCGCCGATGCCTCCCATCAGGCGCGACATCTGCACCCCGCGGCCGGTCAGGCGCGGCAGCAGGTATTTCAACTGGGCCAGTTCCACCTGCACCTTGCCGTCCAGGGTCTTCGCCCGCCGGGCAAAGATGTCCAGGATCAGCTGGCTGCGGTCGATGACCTTCAGCTCGGTCATGGCCGAGATGCTGCGAATCTGGGCCGGGGTAAGCTCCTGGTCAAAGATCAGCATGCTGGCGCCGTGCTGCAGGGCCCGGATGACCACATCGCGCATTTTTCCTTCTCCCATCAGGAAACGCGGATTGAGGCTGCGCGGACGCTGGATGAATTCGTCCAGCGCTTCAACCTGGGCGGTACGGGCCAACTCTCGCAATTCGGCCATGGAGTCTTCCGCTTCCTGTCGGGTGCCGCTGGTGGTTACCGAGATCAGGATAGCCCTCTCCAGGGTATTAGCGGCCTTTGTCGTCGTACGGGCCGCCTTCTCCAGATCGGCTTCCAGCTCGTTGATAAAATGTACGCAGTCAAGATCGATCCGTTCAAACTGCTTGACCGGCTCGACAACAGTGCTTGCGCCACGTTGGTCGGGAGAGAGCCAGGCCAGTTGGGCCGAGATCTGCTGTCTGCCGGGCGTAAACATCAGTGCCGCCAGCAGATCCAGACGCAGCAGCGAAAGGTCGGTCAGGTCATCTTCGCTGACCGGCTCGTTTTTCAGGTGGGTGTGGATCAGACGCAGGCCGCGCATGACACGGCGCCCCAGTGGATAGTCACGCAGATCCGGGATCACCAGTCCCTTTTCATCCCCGACGACTACGTATTCCACGATTCCGGCGCGGTTGACAAGAATGGCGATCTGGCGACGCAGGTCCGTGGAAAGTTCCACGAGACGAGTGGCAAGCTCATGGGAACATATTTCAGCGGGAAGGACGCGCCGGCGGTAGAGACGCTCCAGAGCCTGTATATGACTGGACTTCAGACCTGCTAGATTTCCGAATGGTTCTTTGATGGTAGTGCTCCGATATTTTTATTTATAGATGCTGTTTTAGCACTCACCCCAGAGCAACATCAAGGACCATCATCACCGAAAAACCGGCCATGGTTGCCATGGTTACCAGGTCGATATTTGCAACCACCCGCTGTGACTCGGGAATCAGTTCCTCGACAACGACAAATATCATCGCCCCGGCGGCAAAACAGAGTGCATAGGGAAGCACGCTCTGCATCTGCAGGACAAACAGTGCCCCCAGGACTCCCGCAATCGGCTCAACCATACCGGAGGCCTGGCCCAGCATGAAACTCTTCCTCAATCCCATCCCCTCTCTTCTCAACGGCATCGACACGGCCGCACCCTCCGGGAAGTTCTGCAGGCCGATGCCGATTGCCAATGCAACGGCGCCACCCATCGTAGCGGAAGGCAGACCGGCCGCCACCGCGCCGAAAGCGACTCCGACAGCCAGGCCTTCGGGAATGTTGTGCAGGGTAATGGCAAGCACCAGCAGGGTGCTGCGCTGCCACGATGTCTTTATCCCTTCGCTCTGATTCATGGCCAGCCCCGGATGAAGATGCGGCAACAAACGGTCGGTGACCCTCATGAATATTCCGCCTCCCATGAACCCGACCAATGCCGTCAGCCATGGAGTCTGGCCCATTTGCGACGCCATCTCCAAGCCCGGCGCCAGCAGGGACCAGAAACTTGCGGCAATCATCACGCCGGCGGCAAAACCGAGCATGGAATCCATCAGCCTGGGGTTGACCGTCTTGGTAAAAAAAACGAGGCCGGCCCCGGCCGCCGTGACCCCCCAGGTAAAGAGGGTGGCCAGCAGCACCTGCGCAATCGGGCTTAACTGTTGGATAAACTCGATCATATTCTCTCCGCTGCCTCGAATCCCACGGATAACAGCCAGACTTCGATTAAAACGATGGCCCTGAAAAACTGACAGTCCAGGGCCATTAGCAATCTTCATCTCATTATCATCGACTGCAGCATCTCATATTCCGATCACATTGTAACCGCCATCCACATAATGAATCTCGCCGGTGACGCCGCTGGACAGGTCACTGCAGAGATAAAGCGCCGAACGGGCAACATCCTCCTGGGTGACATTGCGGCGCAGCGGTGCCTTTTCTTCGACATGATTCAGGATCTGGATAAAGCCGTTCACTCCGGCAGCGGCCAGGGTACGGATCGGGCCGGCAGAAATGCCGTTTACCCTGACCCCCTCCGGCCCCATGGCTTCGGCCAGGTAGCGCACCGAAGCCTCCAGCGCGGCCTTGGCAACGCCCATCACGTTGTAGCTTGGGAACACCTTGACCGCACCGTAGTAGCTGAGCGTCAAAGCAGCGGCGTTACGCCCCTGCAGCATCGCCTGCCCCTCTTTCAGCAGCGCCATGAACGAATAGACGCTGATATCCATTGCTGTGGCGAAACCCTCGCGAGTGGTATTGACGATGGTTCCCTTCAGCTCTTCCTTGTTTGCGAAAGCGATCGCGTGGATAATGATATCAACACCGTCCCAGATCTTGCCAAGTTCTGAAAACACGTTCCTGATCTCTTCATCGCTGGTTACATTGCATTGCAGGATCGCGGCGGCATTGATCGATTCCGCCAACGGACGGACCCGTTTCTCCAGTGCCTCACCGGCATAGGTTACGGCCACATCGGCCCCCTGCTCATGAAACAGCCTGGCAATCGCCCAGGCTATGCTCTTATCGTTTGCAACGCCGAAGATCAGCGCTTTTTTGCCTTGAAGTAACATCTCTCAACATCTCCATATAGTCATATGATTTTCAACTGTAACAGCACCCGGTACAGACAGACATATATCAGGCGGGCGGTTACCGGGAATCCGCAACTCCGTCAACGTGAGGTTCACTCTCCGGAGCGGACAGCGGAGAAGCGGGTGCGGCAGTTTCCCGTACGGCATCATTGATGATGTTGCGCTGCAGTCCTGCCTCAAGTGACGCCAACCGTTTTTCTATTCCTTCAAGCACTTCCAGAGTCCTGTCCTGCCTGCTTTTGATTGCAAGCACCACAAACGGCATGATCAGCCATATCACAGCCAGGAACAGGCCGATGATGCTCATCATAACCATGAATCCGCCAAAAATCTCCATGTAATCTCCCGCAAAAATACTGTCTTCGTCTATATCACGGCATCGTCAAAAAGTTAAGGTGATATTTTATTGTATACCGCTGACCAGAGACTCATCCACAAATCATCCAAAGTTTGACCGGCGTCATAATTGTTTTTAGCCAAAGGGTCTATGCTCCATTCATAAACGATGCGGGGAGGTAAAAATGGAATTCAAAAACGGGCTCGGTGAAAAAGCAATTCAGGACGTGATGGTCAGCTACCCGGAAATCGGCGAAATACTTGACCGTTACGAGATCGGCTGCGTTACCTGCAAGGTGGGCATCTGCCTGCTGAAGGACGTGGTCTCGATCCACGGACTCTCCAAAGAGGATGAAGCAAACATAGAGCTGGAAATCAACAACCATCTGGTAAATAAAGGAGAATGATCATGGCAAATCTGGGATGCGGCTGCCCCGGCAGCATGGCAAGGGTTATCGAACGTGAAGAAACTGTAGCTACCGGCGTCAAAGCGGCCTCGGAACTCCGGCAGTGGCCGGTACAACTGCACCTGGTGCCCCCCACGGCACCCTACTTCCAGGATGCCGGGATTCTGATCTGCGCCGACTGCGTGGCCTATGCCATGGGCAGCACTCATCAGGATCTGCTGAAAGGAAAGGCGCTGGCGATCGCCTGTCCCAAACTGGACGACACCACCGCCTACGTGGACAAGATGGCCCATATCTTCAGCGCCAACAGCATCAAAAGCGTAACCGTCGCAATCATGGAGGTCCCCTGCTGCCGCGGACTGGATATCATGGTCCGGGAGGCGCTTCAAAAGTCCGGCAAGGAGATTCCGTTCGAGTCCATCATCATCGGCATCAACGGAGAACGGAGAAACTGATGAAAACCGATATCACAACGGCACTGGTCAACGAACACAAACTGATCCTGCGGATGATCGCCCTGCTGGAGCGCAACGCAGCGAGGACTGTTGCCGGCGGCTACAGCAACTGGCGCTTCTACCTAGACGGTGTAGACTTCATCCGCAACTACGCCGACCGTTTTCATCACGCCAAGGAAGAAGACGTGCTGTTCGAGGCGCTGATCAAAAACGGCATGCCACGCGAGAACAGCCCGATTGCAGCGATGCTGATGGAACATGACCAGGGGCGTGCCTACGTACGGGCGATGGAAGCGGCGGCTCTGGACGCGCTGGCCGGGAAAGAGGTCGACCTGAACGCGCTGAGCGGGAATGCCCTGGCCTATGCGCAACTGCTGCGCGAACATATCGGCAAGGAGGACGGAATCCTCTACCCGCTTGCCGAACGGGTTATGGCTGATACACTGAGGGAAGGCATCGTTGCCGGTTATGCCGCGGCGGAAGCCCGTACCGACGAAGAGTTCAGTGACCGCTACCTGAAACTGGTGCAAAGCTACGAAAACGAGGAGTGAAACAACGGGGGGTGCCATGCAGGATTCAAAATCGCAGGAATGGCTCTGCGGCAGGATTGTCGCCGGAATAGGTGATGCGGTCATGTACTCAGACCGGCAGGGCATCATCAGATACTGGAATGCCGCCGCGGAAAAGATGTTCGGTTACAGCGCAGCTGAAGCTCTGGGGCAGTCACTTGACCTGATCATCCCAGAAAACCTGCGCGGTCGCCACTGGGAAGGCTACTATCGCGTGATGGAGAGCGGCAGCAGCCGCTACAGCGTCGATCTGCTTTCGGCGCCGGCGCTGCGCAAGGACGGCACACGGATATCGACAGAGTTTTCAATGGCGCTGATCCGTGATGACGAAGGCGGCATGTCGGGGGTTGCCGCAGTAATCCGCGACGTTAGCGCCCGCTGGCAGCGGGAACGGGAACTGAAGGAGCGGGTCCGCGTACTGGAAGCGCGGCTGGCTAACGAAGACCTGTAATTATGCCCTGGATCAGCTTTGCCACACATCTATTAAGCTTGAAGTTGGCGGGAATCAGCAAAAAAACGGGGCGTGGTTCGATGAAAACTGGGGCGGATCGTTTCTGATAATTTCCGCAACCGCCGGGTGACGCTTGAAGCGCTGCTCCAGGAAACGACGCACCTGTGCGCGCCCCCAGCCACCGGGATGCCTGAAAGCGGTGTAAAGCGAAAGATCTCCTTCATAGAACAGTCCGGTAGCGTACTCTCCAGCCTGATCCCCATGGATCGGCATATTGAAAAGCGCCAGGTTCAGAAACCCGATCGCATCCCTTTGCCGCGCCACGAACTCCAGCGTTCGTTCAGCCTCGACCGCCCCCTCTCCCGGCGTACCGAACAGCAGATAGCAATAGACGGTGATCCCGGCCTGACGCAGACTTGAAAGCACCCGTTCGACCACTTCCAGCCTGACGCCCTTCCCCATCCTGTCCAGCACACCCTGGTCACCCGATTCCAGCCCAAGCTTGAGCATCACGCAACCGGAGCGCTTCAGGGCACGACAGAATTCCGGGTCGGCCAGCTGTTCATCGACCCTTGCGAAACCGTACCAGGGCGCACCGGGAGGATTTGCGGCCAGCCCCCGCAAAAGTGCCGGGCTGACGGCATTGTCCAGCAGATGTATCAGAGACGGCCTGTGTAAAACCGTTAACTGGCGCAGCTCGGACAGAACCCGCGAGACCGGAAGCGGGTAATAATCGTTCCCCTCGGCCCGCTCCGGGCAGAAGGAGCAGCGGTTCCAGTAGCAGCCGCCGGCAGCGCTGTAGGGCAGGATCATTCCGGGCGAAAAATATTCCGGCAACGGCAGGGCGGAATAGTCCGGCGTCACCGGCTGGTCCGGCCCTGGTTCCATGCCGAAAAATGACAACAGCGCCCCCTCACCCGCCCCGGCCACCAGATGATCCACCAGGCCACCGAAGGGATGGCTCCAACCGGGACGCCGCATCCAGGAGGTTACCAGCCCTCCCCCCAGTACGATCCGTAAATGCGGGTAACGCTCCCTGACATGGCCGATCATGGCAAAGGTGCAGAGCGCCTGGCTGAGATAGTTCAGCGAGAAGCCGACCGTGCCGATGCCGTCCAGCAATTGCGGCAGCCGGCGACTGAAATATGGGAAGAATGGATTTGCTTGCGGTTGCCGTGAAGCGGCAATCAGGTCGGCGCTGCGCAATGGGGATAGTGTGGCGTGCTGGTAGTCGGCCAACCCTGCGACCGCGCCCTGCCCGGCGCCGGCGACTGCCAGCAGGCGGTTCAGGTCGCTGACCGCGCGGCGGTAGCGATCCGGGGTTTGATATGTCTCAGGATTGCGAAGCGCCGCAATGTGGGCGCCATGGTTCCTGGCTGCCCGCCGGCTCCAGGTATCATCAACAGTCAACGGCTGTCCCAGCAACCAGAGCTGCCCCTCCAGGTTGGCATCCAGCAATCGGCAGGCGATGCCGCGGTCCTGCAGGGCGGCCGCCAGGCGGGCGACACCGGCCGGCGGTTCGCAGGCCTTGGCGACCGGCGGGAATATCAGCAGCATCGCCCCCCCCTACTGGTACTGGATGTAGAGCGGCTTAGGATTCAACTTGAGGACATCCTGCGGCTTCAGCAGCGGATCGCCCTTCTTGGTGTCATTGTGGTAGAACAGCTTGAAGCCGGTATATTGCACCGGTTCGGCAACTATGTACTCCTTGTAGGAATCGCGCTTCAGCCATGGCGCTCCCCAGCCGTCCATATGCATGACCATCTGCACCTCGGGTCGCAGGAGGATGTCACGGGAATTGGTTACCCCTCCCCTGGTGAAGCGATGCACGGTAAAGACCTTGGGAGGCAGGTTATATTTTTTAACCAGATCTTTCAGAAAGCCGGAGGCATAGTTGATGTCGGCCGCGTCATAGGTGCCGATCTTTGTGCCGGGCTTCTTGCCGCTCCTGATCAGGTTGAACTCCGGATCGATCCCCAGGTGCACATCCGGATTTTTCAGGAGCCACTCGAAGCGCGGCAGTACCGCCCGGATATCGTCGTGCCCGGTCTGGATGTCGATGAACAGCAGTGCCCCGGCTTCTTTTGCCCAACCGTAGACCTGGTTGATGACATTGTCAGGCATGACCATACGATACTTGCCATCCTTGCCCGGCGCGCCCTGGGCCACTACCGCGATCAGATGCAGAGCCGGCTGTACAGGCGTGGCAGGGTCTGCCGCCTGCCAGGCAGCCACCTCCCCTTTGAGTTTCCGCAGCATTTCCTCCTTGGGAAACTCTCCCAGCGCGCCCATCTTCTTTGAAAGCGGATTGCCGTAGTAGGCCACGATACGTTTCTGAGGCAGGATTGAACCGGGCAGCGCAACAGGCCCCTTGACCGGCCAGCCGTGATTCTTTGCAAACTCGGGATTTTCACCTGAATTATACTTTACCTTGGGGACTGCTGTTCCGGCTGCGCTGGTCCGGGCTGCAAAAACAGCGGCCTGACGGACGGAACTGCTGGTTGCTGAAAATGCCGTAATAACCGGCGCCGGCTCGTTTTTTTCTATTTTGGCGGCCGGTTCGACAGACCTGTTATTGGTGCATCCTGAAAGTGCTAACAAAAGACAAGCTAACGATCCTGCATAACGACTGACTGACTGCTTCTTCAAACAAAACTCCTTCGATTATCTCGGGTTGCGACTAAAACACGCCGGTAACACATCATACCGCAGCGTGATCACTCCTCCGGCTCGTTATCCTGGAAATCTTCAACATCGATCACACTCCTGACCTTTGACAGCAACTCCGGCGGCCACTCCCCGATCGGCAACCTGGTCAGTATCTTTGACTCCTCGAAGGTCAGATCCAAATCACCCGGCAACTTGTCGGCGATTTCACTGGCCCACCTGGTCTCGTGCGCCGTCAACGGCGGCCGCAACAACTCATCATTTGTCTTCATTATCACCCTCGTATTCACCCGCTCAACTGTCTAATGAGAGTACAATGAAAGATTGCCTGAGACAACTAATATTTCCGAAAACGGTAAGTTCAAATAGTTTGACTTTGCCCTCTGTCATGTAATAAAACTTGCTAATGACAGGCACTTTACGGTCATATTTCCAAAGAAAAGGAGCTTTGAATGAAAGATATCAAGGGAACCAAAACCGAGAAGAATCTGTGCGAAGCCTTTGCCGGGGAGTCCCAGGCGCGTAACAAGTACACCTACTTTGCATCGGTCGCAAAAAAAGAGGGCTACGAGAAAATTGCCGCAATATTCCTTGAAACCGCCGAAAACGAGAAAGAGCATGCCAAACTCCATTTCAAGCTGCTGAACGGCCTCGGCTCCACCGCCGACAACCTGAGGGCTGCCGCTGCCGGCGAAAACGAAGAGTTCACCGACATGTATCCGCGCATGGCCAATGAAGCGAAAGAAGAAGGATTCCCAGAAATCGCCGCCCTGTTCACTTCGATCGGCAAGATTGAAAAAGAGCACCGCGACCGTTACCGCCTGCTTCTGGAAGAGCTTGAATCCGGTGCGCTTTTCAGCCGCAAGGAATCGGCCCGCTGGAAATGCCGGAACTGCGGTCACATCCATGAAGGGCTGGAAGCGCTCAAGATCTGTCCGGTCTGTAAACATCCCCAGGCGTATTTCGAGCTGGTGGAAGGCAGTTACTGAGATTACCACTGTCCGTTACAAAAGATAATTGAGGCAAAAAGGCGTCCATGAGGGCGCCTTTTCATTTCAACTCGTTACGGCAGGTTTTATAAAAAATCAGTGAGTCATCATGCTTCTGGCAAGGGACATGGGGATATAGCTGGTGCAGTCGTCAAGAAAACTTTCGAACTCGATGCCCAGGTAGCAGAGCCCGGTATCCTTGTCCGGACAGACCTGGCGCACAAAGCCGTTTATTTCGAGCTCCTCGGACCAGAAAGGCTTACTCAGGCGAATAGTGAGCGGATCTTCGGGAGAGGCCAGGATATTGCTCCAGATCCCCACCCCGGTATTGCTGAAATTGCAGGCCATCGCGGTTTCGGACATCCCGTTATTGACCGGAAAGCACTGCAGCAAGGCCTGGGTGGCATGTCGCCGGTGCTTTCTGCGTTCGTAGCTGCAGGGGGAAATTGAATTGCGATTTCGCTTTGCATTATAGAGTTCCCTGTCCGCCACCTCTATCAGGGATTTCACGTCGTTTGTCTCTTCTGAATAGAATGAAATGCCGCAACTGGTGGTAAGCCTTCTGCCGTTGAGCAGTTCCTGCCCCGGGAACGAAGTATTTTCCACCGCCTGACGAATCCGGTTTGCAACGGCATAGGCCACGTTTTTGGTCACCTTGGGAAGATAGACGGCAAATTCGTCCCCTCCGTAGCGCGCCGCGATATCCTGTTCCCTGATCTGATCCCTGATGATGCCGGCCACAGTACGGAGCGCCTCGTCACCGGCCATATGCCCGCAACAGTCGTTATAGATCTTGAAATGATCCAGGTCCAGCAGAATCAGGGCGCTGGCGGAGTCATCGACTCTGCGACGCATCGGTACATTCTGGCCAAGCAATGTTTTCAGGTAGGTCTGGTTAAAAAGTCCGGTAAGACCATCCGTGATTGAACACTGACGGATGTTGTCAAGATCCTTGGCTTCTATGAAAACCAGGTTTTTGAAGTCGCTGGACCTGTTCTGGATCAGTTCCAGAATAGAAGCGCGTATACTGAGGCGATACTGGGTCTTCTGGAGAATGCCTTCACGAAGCGCCAGGGCATCACGCCAGTAGCGCCTGGACTTGCTGATGCTCAGGGATTTGCCTGTAAGCAAACGCATGGCTTCCGCATAGACGACATCACCGTACAGAGCTGAATAATTTGCCAGATCGCATTCAAGTGCATCATCACTGTTGCGCAAAAGGGTCTTTCTTAACAGTTCCTCGATGTTTCTTTGCATGCTTGCACCGCCCTCCAGAGTTACAATCTGTATACCACAAATTTACTCAAGCATGAAAGTATTTTTTATTTTAATTAATTATTTAGCGCCAATATTTTATACGTGATTTGGTCTGACGGGCAGACCATACGTACCGTCGGCGCGATCTCCGCAGAAAGGTTATAATTGGCGAAATCCCAGATAATGTTTGACAAACCGCTGAATAATATGTCACCCAAAATTGCAAATAACATCGAAGGAGAAACCGAAATGAGTAAATGTCCTTGCGGCAGCGACATAGCCTATTCCCAATGCTGTGAGCCGGTCATGAAGGGAACACATCCCGCCGAAACCGCGGAAAAGCTTATGAGAGCGCGCTACTCGGCTTATGTAGAGGTAAACACGGACTTTATTTTCGAGAGCACCCACAAGGATCATCGAACCGGATATGATCACAAAGGCACAAAAGAATGGGCCGAAAATGCCGAATGGCAGGGGCTGGAGATCATATCCACCAGAAAAGGAAGCAGCTCCGACACAACTGGAGAAGTTGAGTTTATTGCCCGTTTCCTGGAAAATGGTGAACTGCGTGAACATCACGAAAACGCACATTTCATACGTGAGGGCGCAAACTGGTTCTTTACCGAAGGTAGTACTGTAAAAGCGGCCCCGATCATTTCCAGCAAGATCGGCAGGAATGAACCCTGCGTCTGCGGAAGCGGGCTCAAATACAAGAAGTGCTGCGGCAAATAAGCATAAATTGCCGTTAAGTCAGGATGAACAAACCGGATCCACGGGCTCGATGTTTCGATCCTGAACCATTACAGAAGCGGTGCGATCCCGGATCGCCCCGCTTCTGTATCCATGTCAGCACCCCTCCTATTTTGTCGCTGCCACCTCGCGCTTCAACGAAACCATATCCACCACCGGCAAAGCAGGAATACCGCTTAGCCCGTAGTCCCGGGCCAGGTCAATATCTTTTGGCACAGCCTTCAGCAGCGCCTCGGCGATTTTCTGGTCTGCCTGGCGATAGCGCAGCCTGGCCTCAAAAGTAATTCGCGAACTTCCCTTCGGCGCCGCGATTCCATAGTAGACATCACGATATCCCTTGGGAGGGATCGTTTCATGGCGTGAAAAGGCGGTGATGATCCAGGGATCGACGGCAAAGTGCATGTCCGTGCCCATACCGTCCGAATTGAACAACCGGGCGTCATCGCCCAGGGCGCCGTCAGCTCCCAACGCACCGGTGGAAAGAATCACCTCCCCCTTATCGTCCCGCGCGTTCACCTCAAGCCACATCTGGCGAATATTGGTCAGAGAAGTGGGCAGGTTGTGACCGGCCCTCATGTTCTTGACACGGACACGCACCTCAGCCAACGCTCCCTTACGGTAGACCGGTTCTATCTCCAACTCGGCAGCTTTCTGCAAACGCTTGACCGCCATGTCATACTGGGCCATCAATCGCACTGACTGCTCCTTGTCGCCAGCCTTCAGAGCCGCCTGGGAGCCGAGATAATACAGCAGATAGTTGGCTCCGTTAAAATAGTGTCGATAATCTTTCCGCTCCGGCTTTTGCATCGTGTCGGCCGCCTTAACAAAGGTTTCGGTCGCCACCATGTGACAATCCTGGCAATGGATGCCTTTCTGGGCGTAGGGGCTGTGCTTCCACTCGTTATAGGTAGCCTCGATCGGAAAATGCTTTTCATAATGAAATACCTGATGACAGGAAGCGCAGAGATCCGCTTTGTCGTGAAACTCCGTCTGACGGCATTCATGGAACCCGTCGCCACAGCCATCCTGCGGTTTGGCTGGACCTCGTTTGATCAGAACCGACCCTTCTTTGGCGTCTTCGCCCGGTTTTATCACGAATGAGCCGTTTTCCGGCTCTTTGGTGGGAGTCCTGTCGTGGTTAAGGGCACTGATCGAATGGCAGATATCGCAGGAGACACCGGCCCTGGCAACCGCTGAAAGACCGGCCAGACCGGGCCCCTTGACCTCCCCTGTAACAACCCCGGCGGCAGAATGGCAACCTTCGCACTGACGGGAGATATCATGCCCAACCGCCTTGACCGCTTTGTTCAATTCACCCTGGTAGACCGGATCGACGAAGGCCATGCTGTGCAGGGAACCGTTCCACTCCTTGAATTTATCCTCATGGCAGCCTCCGCATGTTTCCGGTTCGGTAAACCCGGCCTTGGATTTTTCATAAACGATCAGTGACGGATACAGCTTGAACAACTCGTGATCGACCTTGAAAGGAGAACCTGCCGGAGTCGTGGCTGCAACAGCGACCGAGCAGGCAGTCACGAGCGCCGCAGTAATCAGAGAAACAAGTTTCAGCTTTTTTACCATACCATTTCCCTCCTGAATCGGATTTTATTAGTTGATCACAATTATTATGCATTAATATTCATGTCAAGCGATATTTCACACCGCAAGCAAATTTCATAAATGATGCTGAATAGTTGGAGTCTGTGTAACGGCTGGTTTTCAGAATGGGGGGGGATCAGAAGATATATTGACGAACCATTTTTTCAAATTCAATCGGCGTGAGCGGTCTGCTGAAGAAATGGCCCTGCATCTGCCGGCACTGCCTCTCGGCAAGAAAGACATATTGCTGTTCTGATTCGACGCCTTCGGCTATCAGGTTTTTACCGAGACTGTGCCCGATCGAGATAATGGCCGAAACTACATTGGCGTCATCTTCACCGGTGATAATGTTGTTGATCAGGGATTTGTCGATCTGGATATCGTCGATCGGCAGCCGGCTCAGGTGGCTCAGCGAGGAGTACCCGGTTCCGAAATTATCAACCGATATGGACACTCCGGTCGACTTGAGTTTATTCAACCGGCTGATGCTTTCGGCAACATTGTTCATCACGATCTGTTCCGGCAGTTCAATTTCCAGAAAGCGCGGTTCCAGTCGTGCATTTGAAAGTGCGCTGGAAACCCTTTCGGCAAAATCATCCTGCAGAAACTGACGTTCGGAAACATTAACCGCGACACGCAACTGCGGAAGCCCGGAGTCGTGCCAGGCACGATTCTGTTCGCAGACCTTTTCAAGCATCCACTCCCCGACCGGAACGATCATGCCGCACTCTTCCAGCACCTGGAAGAAATCAGCGGGATAGGCCAGCGGGCCGTCAATCGGCTGCCAGCGCATCAGGGCTTCCATCCCTACGATCTTCCTGGTCGCGACATCAATCCTCGGCTGATAATGCGCAAAGTACTCCTCCCGGTCCAGGGCGGCACTGAGCCTGTTTTCCAGCTGGGCACGCCGGTCCAGTTTGAGGTTCATAGCTTCGGTGAAGAACCGGTAGGCATTCCCTCCCTCGTACTTCACCTGGTACATTGCCGCATCGGCCATTTTCAGGAGCCGTTCTATTCCACAGCTCTGGAGGGGACAGATTGCCAGCCCGATACTGGCCGTGGCACAGACAGGCTTGCCGAGGATGTCGAAAGAGTGCTGGAACTTGTCGTAGACCTTGTCGACAAACCGTACTATATCGTGGATGTTCTGCATGTCATTGGCAATGATCACGAATTCGTCACCGCCGAACCTTGCGACGGTATCATACTTTCTGAGGCATGCCTGCAGACGACCGGCAACTTCTTTCAACAGCACATCGCCGGCGATATGCCCGAGCGAATCGTTGATATGCTTGAAATTGTCCAGATCTACAAGCAACAGGGCCAGCATGCTGTTATTACGCCCCACGTATGCCACCGCCTGGTTGAAACGGTCGTAGAGCAGCTGGCGGTTGGGCAGTCCGGTCAAGGAATCGTGATTGGCCTGGTGAAGCAACAGTTTTTCATAGTTTTCCCGTTCAGACAGCTCACGCCTCAGCTCGGAATTCATCCTCATCAGCTCGGAATTGAGTGCGTGTATCTCTTTTTCAGCCGTCTTGATCTCGGCGATATCGAACATCGATGCGATATAGCGGCCGCTTCCGTTCAGCGGCTTAACTCTCAGAAAGACGGACTTGCTGCGCTGTTGATTGCCAACGAACAGCACCGGCAGTTTGGATGTGGCCGTTCCCCACGCTTCCAATCCTGGTGAGAGCGAACCTCCGATCATTTCGGACAGTTCATCCAGAAAGAAATCATCCCACTTTTTGCAACCCAATATCATCTCGCTTGTGTACCCCGACAGATATTCAAAGGCACGATTGACCATGAGCACAGTTCCGGTATCATCCAGCACCATCATTGCGCTGCCGCTCAACTCGAAGATATCGCGATAGTAAACCCCGCCGGAGCCGGAACACTTTTCAAGACCGTGCCTGGCAAGTGCTATTTCAATGGTGTAACAGAGCTGGATGGAGTTGAACGGCTTGAGCAGGAAAGCAAAGGGAGCGCGGGACAGCGAACGGTCGAAGATCTCGGTATCAGCCTGATACGAGAGATAAATAATCGGAACATCGAAACGGGCGCCGGTTTCCTCAACCGCTTCGATGCAGTCGAGCCACCCCTTGAGAGAAATGCCCGCCAGGATCAGGTCCGGCCGGGAAGTGCGCGTTATATCCAGCAGTTGCTCTCTTGCGCATACGACCAGCGGGGCAGAGTAACCAAACTCTGTCAACGTCTGCCTGAGTTCTTCGGCAAACGTCTCCTCCAGCTCAAACAGCAGAATTTTTGCTTTATCTGACACCCTGGTTAACCCTCATAGTTGGACCGCCTGACAACAGAACAGTAGCTGAACATGAGATACCGCACGAGAGGATAGCTTTATAACCGCTAGAAACAATTATAATATATTAACCGAATACACAACTGTTTTCGTCAACTTGCAAATTATGAGCCCACAGTTAAAAGATTGATATAGGACGGTTTTATAAACAGTTACGGTGCGAATGGAATTACTTGTAAATTATTTCGACAACTTCCGGGACAACAACCAGCATACACCTGCCGCTCGCGGGCACAACTTGATTTCACCGGTACAATTCGCTGCTGCTACGGCTACAACTGCCGCAAATTACAGCACTTATCATCCCGGATCAAAGCCGCGGCCATGTCGGAATACCTTACAGAACAGCCACCAAAGACGAACCACACGCCTAACAGCCTGATTTATAATACGAACAATACCGGCATGATAATTGTATTATTCTAACGAAACCGGCCGGACCGATCCGGAAGACTTGATTGACTCAACTATCAAGGGAGTGACGACATGAAAAAGAGATTGGCGACCTTGTTTACTGCGATGGTGTTCCTGCTGGCTTTGGCGGGAATGGCGCAGGCCACCTACTATCACTTCGAGGATTACCGGACGAGCGATGTCTACTTTACATCGGGGAGTTCCTCCACCTGGACCTATGACCTGGACACGGACAATCTGTATCTGTGGGAAATACCCGCCGTGCCGTTGCAAAATGATGGCAGCAACTGGTCCCTGATCCCGGTGGACAGGATCGGACCGATGGGAGAAACGGATATCCTGCATCGTGCCTACCTGACCATGCGCTTATGCGGCGCCAACGGCGACATTGCCGACCTGATGCTGGACAATCTGCTGCTGTGGAACAACAGGACCCTCAGCACCGGGGGAACCGGAACGATCGACGTCTTTTCCCAGCTCTACGATGACCATCTGCTCACGGTCACCATCAAATCGGAAAGCGGCAGTTTCAGGGTTGACTGGATGAACCTGGCCGGCTGTTACGAAACCGGCCCGACACCGGTGCCGGAACCGGGCACCGTGGTGCTGCTCGGGGCCGGACTGGCAGGAATGGCGGTCGTGTTGCGCAGAAGGGGCAAAGCAGCTGACAGGAGCTGACTGCATATTCAGATTCCTCAAGACGCAGACAGGGGGTCGACCGTGATGGTTGACCCCCTGTCTGTTTCCGGCACTATTTCAGAACCCTGCTACGCTCTTTCAGGCGTTCAGTTCCGTGATCCGCGTCCTGGCCTCATCGGTGATGAAATCCCACAATCCCAGCTCCTGCAGCGTGGCCACGGTCGGGATGCCGGATTCGTTCCAGCCCCGTTCCTCGTAATAGACCCTGACCAGCTTCTTCAGGTCGGCCACCCGCTCCCGCATCAGGATTTCACGCTTTTCCGCTGTCGGCATGGACTGCACCTGCTCCAGCGGCTTTGAGAGGATCCTGGCCAGCTCGCCATCGTTGTATTCAGCCTCGGCGTCGTAGAAGGCATCTTCGGTAGGCCCGATGGCCCGTTCCGGGATCCAGTCCTTCTGCGCGGTCTCCCTGCCGAAACGGAGTACGTTCATCACCCGCTGCAGGTTGATGTCGCGGTCGGTCTGGGCGAAGATCTCCTGCCAGGAAAGGTCGGTGCCGAGCATGGCATTGTAGAAGTCGGCATAGATTTCCTGCGAAGCCGGGTTGATATGGGCGTCGGCTCCCAGGGTCCTGGCGGATTCCGGGTTGAACACGTCCACCCAGGGCAGCTTGCACAACCCCAGGTTGTCGTTGCCCAGCCTCACCCTTGGAAAGGTCATCAGCGCCTTGGCCTTGTCCTCAAAGTTGGGGAATGCCCCCAGCAGGTCGACCTTGATCAGCCAGGCAGCGGCGTGGTGCGCGCCGATATCGCTGGCGGCGGCGTAGGAGCCCTGCATCGAGAGCGAACGGTGGGTGCGGTAGAGCGAGAACGGCAGCCCCTTGGTCTGCATCGCAAAACGCTCCAGCTCGCCGCGGGCATCGATACCGCTCCGCTTGCGATACATTTCCACCACCAGATCGACCACCGCCCCCATGCCCCTGCCGGCGGCTTTTGCCAGGGCACCCTCGCCATTGGCGATGCGGTGCAGGAAGGTCATGGCGGCATCCTCGTTGCCGAATTCCAGCTCCAGGCCGTCGGCCTCTTCGCGGTTCAGGTAGCCGCGCTGGAAACATTCCATCAGGAACGAGATCAGCACGCAGCTGGTGATCGTGTCGATGCCGTAGTTGTCGCAGTGCCAGTTGGCCTCCATCACGAACTCCGGGCACCAGACGCCGATGTTGGAGCCGAAGCCGGCGGCGGTCTCGTATTCCGGGCCATCCACCCAGACCTTGTTCCCGGCGTGGTCGCCGGTCTTGAGCGTGACCCAGCCCCCCTTGGTGCACATCAGGTTGCAGCCGGGGAAACAGCCGTCCATGCCGCGGTGCTCGAAGAGATGTTCGGCGTAGTACTTCCCGGAGATATGGTCGGCACGCGGGTCGCATCCGGCCTGGTAGTTGTTCACCGGCAGCGACTGGTATTCGTGCTTGTTCATGAACGGGATCAGGCCGGCGCTCCCCTTGCGGTACATCTTGAGCGAGTGGGGATCGACCTCCTTGACCACCTTGTGCAGCCTGGCCCCGGCCTGCTTGGCCTTGTCCCAGTCGGCGGCGCCGTAGGGGTTCTCCCCGTGTGGATAATCGGCCAGCACCACGATGGCGCGCACGTTCTTGCCGATCATCACCGTACCCAGTCCGGTACGGCCGGCCTGTTTGGTGCGCCAGACCCCCTTGCCGCCGTCCCGGGCCGGCTTGGTGACGTCGAAGTAATGGCTGTTGATGCAACCGTAACTGGTTGTGGCCGCTCCCTTGCCGGTGGTCATGAAGGCCAGGTGGCGCCTGTCGTGCCCGGCAGCGGTAAAGCGGGCGATGATCTCCTGCTCCAGGTCGAAAACCTGGTCGGTAGCGGGGATATCGGTGATCGAGACCTCATTTTTGAATCCGTCGATCACGATCATCACGTTGCCGTCGGCCCGTCCGCTGATCTGCAGCGCGTCAAAACCGGCATACTTGAGGAAAGCCCCGAAATAGCCGCCGAAGTTGGAGACCCCGGCGATTCCGGTCAGGGGTGAAAGCGAAATCGCCATGGCCTTGGCAGTGCCGGGAAACTGTGGGATGCCACCCAGCGGTCCATTGGCCAGGATCAGCGGGTTTTCCGGATCGGAGGCTTTGGTCTGCGCGGTGACGGCACGGTGCAGGAGATACAGCCCCAGGCCGCGCCCGCCCAGGAAGTAGTTCTTTGCCCGCTGGTCCAGCGGAGTGGCCGTGCAGCTGCGGCTGGTGACATCGATGGTCAGGATCTGGTTGGAGTAACCGTTCTGTAGTTTTGCCTTGGTGTAATTCATCATGCTCCCTTCGTGGTACATGTCCGGCCATGGGATCGGACGTGAGAATTGTGTAAGCCGTGGTTTATGCGGGATAAACCGCATAGAAATGACATATGAGGAGGATCGTTGTCAAGCAGACGATTGCAGGGCCGCGCGTCGGCGGCCCTGAGCAGGTTTTTCCGGAGCCGGGCCGGAGCGGTTCAGTTGATCGCGATCAGCGCATAGCCCTTGTTCTGGTAGCCGATGAACGAATTGAACACATTGGCCACCAAGACGACTTCCGGTATTATGGCGGCCTGTTCGACCTTGAAGACCCGCAGTGCGACGGAACAGACCTCGATGCGGACCCCCTTCTTCTTCAGTTCGCGGATCAGCTCGAGCGCTTCTTCATCTATTTCGGCGGCGGTCAGAAGCTTGACGCCCGGGCCACGGAAGGAGACCACCATCTTCGGCTTGACCCCCTGCGCCACCATCCCGTCGAAGGTTTCTTTGATCAGCTTCAGATTGAAAACCAGCTTTTCGTGGTCCGGCACCCGCACGTCAAAGATGACACCGGCCTTTTTGAGCCCTGACAGCGCATCGTGGTCATCAGGTTTCTGGGCCGCGAACAGCGGATCGTGGCAGGAAACGACAGCAACAATCAACAGTATGATTATCCTGGTAAACATGTTCAGTCCCCCCTGGCTTTTTCTGAAGTATATCACACCGGTCAAGAACTTTGCCACAAAAGCCGGCCGCACGGATTACCCCCGGCTGGAAGTGAGATGAATCCGTCCAAACCGCCCTTATTTTTTGACTTTCTCTCACCTCTGTGCTACAAATGTCCACTTTTTTTCATTTGTATACACGCAATTTTCGAATCAGATCCGGAAAGCATCCATGAATCACTTTCAGCAGCAGGCGAAGTGAACCCCATGCCGGAGACGGAACTAACCAGAAAGCAACATTTTAAAAATACAGATACGGAGGAACAGACCATGTTCAAGGGAAGCATCGTAGCAATAGTGACACCATTCAATAACGGAGCGGTTGACGAGCAAAAACTGCGCGAACTGGTGGATTTCCAGATCGAGAACGGCACCGACGCCATCGTCGCCTGCGGCACCACCGGCGAGTCGTCCACCCTGGACAATGAAGAGCACCTGAACGTCATCAGGATCGTCTTCGAGCAGACCGCCGGACGCGTCCCGGTCATCGCCGGCACCGGCTCCAACTCCACCGCCGAGGCCATCAACCTGACCCGCGAGGCCAAAGAGATCGGCGTGGCCGGCGTACTGCTGGTGACCCCCTACTACAACAAGCCGACCCAGGAAGGGCTCTACCGCCACTATATGGCCATCGCCGACGCGGTGGAGATCCCCCAGATCCTCTACAACGTGCCCGGCCGCACCGGCGTCAACATGCTGCCCGAGACCGTGGCCCGCCTGGCCACGCACAGGAACATCGTCGCCATCAAGGAGGCCACCGGCTCGCTGCAGCAGGCCTCCGAAATCATGGCGCTCTGCGGCGACCAGATCGACGTCTTCTCCGGCGACGACTTCATCACCTTCCCCATGATGGCCTGCGGCGCAGTCGGGGTCATCTCGGTACTGGCCAACATCATGCCCAAGACCGTGGGCGACCTGACCGACGCCTTCTTTGCCGGCGACCTGGCCAAGGCCCGCCAGCTGCACCTGGATACGCTCAAGATCGGCAACGCCATGTTCATCGAGAGCAACCCGATCCCGGTCAAGACCGCGCTGGGGCTGATGGGCAAATGCTCCGACGAGGTGCGCCTGCCGCTCTGCCCCATGGGCGAAGCCACCAAGGCCAGGCTGACCGCCATCATGAAAGAGTACAAGCTGATTTAGGAAGCGCGCCGTTTCGCACGACAATCAATTTCGGAGAATTCCTATGATAAAGATAGCCGTTTGTGGCGCTGCCGGACGCATGGGCCAGCGCATCATCAATTCCATCATCGAGTCCGAAGGGGCCGTGCTGTGCGGCGCCCTGGAGCGTCCCGGCCACCCGGCCGTCGGACAGGACGCCGCCCTGCTGGCCGGCTGCGGCAAGTCCGACGTGCATATCACCGACAGCCTGAATGCGGTGGTGGCAGCCTGTGACGTGCTGATCGACTTCACCTCCCCCAAGGTCTCGCTCAAGAACCTGGAAGTCTGCGCGCTGCACAAGAAGTCGATCGTGATCGGCTCCACCGGCTTCACCCCCGAAGAGCGCGCCCTGGCGGTGGAACTGGCCAGGGAGATCCCGGCCGTGCTGGCTCCCAACATGTCGGTGGGTGTCAATGTCTGCTTCAAGGTACTGAAGGACGTGGCCAAAACCCTGGGCGACGACTTCGACGTGGAGATCGTCGAACTGCACCACAACAAGAAAAAAGACTCACCGTCAGGAACCGCCGTGCGGATGGGAGAAGTCGTCGCCGAAGCGCTGGGACGGGACTACAACAAGGTGGCCAACTACCACCGCGAGGGCATCTGCGGCGAGCGCACCAAGGAAGAGATCGGCATGCAGACCGTGCGCGGCGGCGACATCATCGGCGAGCACACCGTCTACTTCATCGGCATGGGTGAGCGGATCGAGATCTCCCACCGCGCCATGACCCGCGACATGTTCTCGCGCGGCAGCGTGCGGGCCGCCAAGTGGGTGGTCGGCAAGGAGCCGGGGCTGTACGACATGCAGGATGTCCTGGGGCTTAAGTAACGCCACATATTAACAATACGGGAGGAGGTCTCGCATGAAAAAGCTGATGGCTCTGGTTCTGGTAACGGTTTTATCACTGTGCTTTTCTTCGCTGTCTTTTGCCGAAACCCGTACCTACAACACCAACTATGGCGCAATGACCATATCGTTCGACGGAACCTATGTGAGTGGCAGCTACACTCACCAGAACGGCTCGTTAGAAGGTGTCCTGGACGGCAATGTCATGACCGGCACCTGGCACCAGAACAATGGCAAGGGCACCTGCATCTTCACCTTCAGCCAGGACTTTTCACGTTTCGACGCCAGGTGGAATTATGCCGGCGAAACCGGCTGGCGCGGCAACTGGAACGGCACCGCCAAGGAAGCTGTTTCCGCAGCGGCGGTCCCGGAGAGTTTCAATCGGAGCTACAGCACCGAATACGGCCCGATGACACTCACCTTCAACGGCGATCTCGTCACCGGCAGCTATACCCACCAGAACGGCAGGATAAAGGGGACGATGGACGGCACGGTCGCCACCGGAACCTGGACCCAGAGCAACGGCAGCGGCAGTTTTATTTTCACATTTGATGCTTCCTACAAGTCGTTTGAAGGCAAATGGAACTACAAGGGTGAAAGCTCCATGCGCGGCGGCTGGAATGGCAAGCCCAAATGATACGCTGCGCGTAAGCGGATGACCATGAACTGAATTTGCCGCGACCTGCGGCATTTCCTTTATAAAATAACGATAAGGAGATTCATCGAAGATGGCGAAAATTAATGACAACTACCTGAAACTGAAAGCCGGCTACCTCTTCCCCGAGATCGGCCGCCGCGTGCGCGAATTTTCCGCCGCCAACCCGGACGCCAAGGTCATCCGCCTCGGCATCGGCGATGTCACCCGCCCCCTGGCCCCGGCCGTATTGAAGGCCTTCCACGACGCCGTGGACGATCTGGCCACCACCGACAAGTTTGCCGGCTACGGCCCGGAGCAGGGGTACGACTGGCTGATCAACGCCATCATCGAGAAATCCTACAAGCCGCTTGGCGTCTCCCTCAAGACCGAGGAGATGTTCATCTCCGACGGCTCCAAGTGCGACTGCGCCAACATCCTGGACATCTTCGCCCTGGACAACGTGGTTGCCATCGGCGACCCGGTCTACCCGGTCTACAACGACACCAACGTCATGATCGGCCGCACCGGTGAGGCCAATGACAAGGGGTATTACGAGAACATCGTCTACATGCCCTGCAACGAGGCCAACAACTTCATCCCGTCGCTCCCCACCCAGAAGGTGGATATCATATATCTCTGCTTCCCCAACAACCCGACCGGCACCGTGGCCAGCAAGGCCGAGCTGAAGAAGTGGGTCGACTACGCCAACGCCAACGACTGTGTGATCTTCTTCGACGCCGCCTACGAGGCCTTCATCACCAATCCGGAGATCCCGCACTCCATCTACGAGATCGAAGGGGCCAAGAAGTGCGCCATCGAGTTCCGCTCCTTCTCCAAGACCGCCGGCTTCACCGGCGTCCGCTGCGGCCTGGTGGTCGTGCCGGAAGAGGTCATGGGCACCACGACCAGCGGCGAGAAGTACAGCTTCAACAAGCTCTGGCTGCGCCGCACCACCACCAAGTTCAACGGCGCCTCCTACCCGGTCCAGCGCGCTGCCGCTGCGGTCTACAGTGAAGAAGGGTGGAAGCAGACGAAAGAAATTATCGATTATTACATGGAGAACGCCCGCATTATCCGTGAGGGACTGAAAGAGGCCGGCGTCACCTGCTACGGCGGCGTAGATGCACCTTACATCTGGCTCAAGACCCCGGGCGGGATGAGCAGCTGGGACTTCTTCGACAAACTGCTGAATGAGTGCAACGTGGTCGGCACGCCGGGCAGCGGCTTCGGCCCGAGCGGTGAAGGGTTCTTCCGGTTATCGGCCTTCGGCCATCGCGAGAATGTGATTGAGGCGGTGGAGAGGATAAAGAAGAATTTGAAGTAGAGTAAAGTGATGAGGGTGGCCGATGAGGCCGCCCTTCTTGCATTTTGGACAGCACAAACGTATACTCCGGTTACGAAGCTCCAAGGAGTTATTCATGATCAAGAACCTAAATAACAGAGAAGAACTGGCTCTGCGAGATTTTCTGTCCAAGGTCGCGCAGCGCTTTGGGGGTAACTACCTCTACAGCCTCATGTTCGGTTCCAAGGCTCGTGGCGATGCTCATGCAGGTTCCGATCTGGATGTGGCCGTGGTCATGCAAAAGGCCGATTTTGAGACTAAACGCGCCATCTACGCCATCGCCTATGACGAACTGCTGGAAAATGAGGTGGATATTTCGCCGGTCATCTTCTCGCAGGATGTGTTTGAACGTCAGAAAGCCTCGCACTTTCCGCTTATGCGTGAAATTGAACGAGACATGGTGCTGCTGTGAATGACGACATTCTTGTTGACGATCCGATTGCCTTTCTGATCCAGCGCGGTAATGACTCACTCAAAAGTGCCGAGGCGCTGGTCGAGCTTGACCTGATCCTCGACGGACTCTCCCGCGCCTACTACGCCGCGTTGCACCATGCACGAGCGTTATTGCTCTCCATTGATATTGTTCCCAAAAGTCACAAAGGTACGCTCACACTATTCTCCCTGCATTTCATCAAGACCGGCATCATCCCCAAGGAGATCGGGGTTAATTTCTCGATCCTGCAGAAAATCAGGGAGGATTCGGATTACGAAATCGGAATGTTTTATGAACGTGATGAAGCGGAGAGGCTCCTGGAGGATACAAGACTTTTTTGCAAGACAGTGGTGGATGTGCTGAAGGCAAGTGGTAAAGGTGTGCCGGCAAAGGCGTCGTGATAATGAAAACGAGTTGGGGTAAGACATATTCTGCGAACTCAAACAGAAGCGATGATCGTATAGAACTGATCGACGATACGGCGGAAGCACGTGCCGAGTTTGGCGAGAATTATGGAGCGTTCGAGTTTAAGTTGACGCCTGAACAGGTTAAGGGATTGCTGGCAGGCAAGGTTGTTGCTTTTGATATCAGCGAGCGTGAATATACTGGCTATCTATCCTTAAGAAATAAGTAAACTATCCCTGGAATTCGCCCAGATGCATCCGAAAAACTTTACTCACGCACCAAAAGTAGGCGCTTTTAAGCGACGAAAGGCTTTTTAGGCGAATCTTATATTTTGGTTTTACGTTGCGTCGTTGCGTCGTCGCGTGATACGGGATTTGGGTTTCGGTTCAGCGGAATCAGACGCGGCCTAATGCGATGTTTCGCAGGGGGATGGTAAAGAGTCGGAAGGCGGCTTGCGGAGAATGGTTGGTTGACTTTTTGTGGATGTTTTAATACTGTTGCTGCGGACGCTGACGTGATTTTTTCTTTCTTCGACAATTCAATCAACCAATACAACGTGGTCGGCACCTCCGGCAGCGGCTTCGGCCCGAGCGGGGAAGTTTACTTCCGGTTGTCGGCCTTTGGCCATCGCGAGAATGTGATTGAGGCGGTGGAGAGGATAAAGAAGAATTTGAAGTAGGTTGGATTTGAAAGGGCGCCCATAGTGGCGCCCTAACTTTTAATAATTCAGTGGTGACATGTGAAAGAGCTTAAAGGAACAGCACGTTGGCAAAGCTATTTGGGGATCAAGGCATTCCAAAAGAATCTTAAAAGAAAACGTTTGAAGGCTGCAAAAAAATCAGAAAATAGTACTAATGTCTATAAATCAGAGGCACTTGACTCATTTGTGAACCATCTGATTAATGTACCTAAAATTGAAAAAAACAAGACATTAGAGTTAATAATGCCTGAAAATTTTAGTTTAATAGAGAATCCAGCGAAATCACTATTGATATTAAACCAGTTAGCTACAGTTTATAGAAAAAATAAAATTAAAAACATTGTTTTTCATCATGAGAATCTAAGTAATATCGACTTGTCTGCTGAAGTTGTTCTCGGATTTTTAGCAAAAGAAATACGAAAAGAAGAAAGGTTGAAAGTTAAAAAAACTCATGCTGAAGGTTATTACCCTGCAGATGTTGAGTCAGTTAGGTTAATAAAAACCGTTGGTGTTATTGAAAATTTGGGTGTAACACATGAAAATGTTGATAAAGATGAAATATCAAAGATGCGCCTATTTAAGGAGAGAAGTAAAGGTAAGGGGCAATTGGTTAATTTGACTTCCTCAGATCATAAAGAAAAGACTGTCTATAATTTCGTCGAACATATTGATCAGTGTCTTGGTGACCATGATCGGCAGTTGACACTGAAAGCAAAGCAAAGTCTTTGTGATTATATGGGGGAAATATTAACTAATGCAGAAGATCATTCAGGGTGGAACAACTGGAACATCGTTGGTTATCTTGACAACAATAAAGATGACCACATGTGTGAAATTACAATTTATAACTTTGGTAAAACAATAGCTGAAACCTTGATGGAAATTCCTGAAACTTCTTACACACATGCAGAAATAACACCTTATATTGAAGCCCATGCAAAAAAACAATTTTTCAAGAAGTCCTGGCAAAAGAGCGATTTGTTGACGCTTGTTGCATTGCAGGGACATATAAGCAGCAAGAATATCACTAAGCAGGATGATAGAGGCCAAGGTACTGTTGATTTAATTGGTTTTTTTCAGAAAATACATTCAGAATGTTCTTCCAAATCAAAAAGCAGTGCTAAGATGGCTATATTATCTGGTTCAACACACATTTACTTTGATGGTAAATATAAAATGTCACCAGACAAAACTGGGAGAAAAGTAATTGCTTTTAATAGTGAAAATTTATTAGATGAAAAACCCGACGAGGAGTATGTGACAAATTTAGGTGAATTATTTTTTCCTGGAACGATAATCGCGATTAAGTTCCCAATGGAAATATCACGACAGACAGAAGAGGTAACACAATGAGAATAATAGACATTAACTTTGCTGACTTTGGTGGACCAATATACGTTGGAAGAACTAAGGGTGGTGGTGTCAGAAAAAAATATAAGTTGAATGAGCTAGATTCTAGCGATGTAAAAGTAAATGTTTTTATACCTGACAATACAGTATCTATTAATAGTTCATTTTTTCTAGCGATGTTTGGAGACAGTATTCGGGCTGCTGGTGGTAGAGAAGAGTTTCTCTCTAAGTTTACTTTTACTAGCCCAGATCATTTGTGGGAGTCTATAGAACGTGATATATCTAGGGCATTACAAGAACGAGAAATGCTCTTATGAAATATAATGTATTTGTTAAAATAATATTTGCTATTTTTATTATTATTGCATTTACATTTGCATTTTTGCTTATTCAGCCATTAGTGCCTATTTTTAAGGAAAAGATAACGACAGCGCCTTCACCATATTTTGTTTATTGTACAATGTTAGTTACGGCATTAAACTTCTTGTGGGCTCCTTTTTTATATTATCTTGGTAAAAACGATAAATTAAATGAAAAACTAATCACATTTCGTGAAGAAATACTTAGTAAAAAGATAATAATACCAATATGTGTTGAGCCGTTAACTAAGTTTATTGAGACCGAAACAAGTAATATCCGTAGCTTGCATGTATTAAAAGAAGAAAAAGATGTTATTGATCATAAATTTAAGGAGTATATTGAAAACTTTAAAAAGGAAAAGAGCATAATAATAAATAAGTTTATGATATTGGGTTCAATAGATAAGTCTATTTATAAATATATATCTGAAGAAGTTGATAACTTAGAAGATGTAGTCATTGACTACTGTGCACTTAATATACTTGGTAACCAAGAAAGCCAGCGTGAAAAGAAATATGACTTAACTATTAAATCATTCTATGAGACCTACAGTAAAATATTGTCACACTTTATTAGTCAATATGACAGGGTTGTAGTACGGAAATAAGGTAACGGGCAACCAATGGGGTCAGGGCAACCAATGGGGTCAGGCTTGACTTTCAGACATTCATGTTGGCACCCGGCATTCGCTTACATCAAGAGGGATAATTAGGGACGCTCCCCATATTTTTTATCCAATCAATTCGGGAATAATTAGGGACACTTCCCATATTTCTCATGCAATCGATTCAAGAGGCGGCCAATCGGCCGCCTTCGGCATTTTCAGGCGCAAACATCAACGGTTGTCCGGACGGGACAAACCAAGTATCATGAGGCCTCTGCCACTCAGCAAAAAGACAAAGGAAGCCCTGTCATGACATCTGTCATCAACGCCGAACGCCTGGTATCAACCTTTATGGAGCTGTGCGTCATCGATGCCGAGCCGACCCGGGAACGGGCCATGGCCGACAGGTTGACGGCGCTGCTGGGCGAGCTGGGCTTTGTGGTGACCAAGGATGATGCCGGGGTGAAACTGGGGGGTACGGCGGGCAATCTGTACGCAACCCTGACGGGGGCCGGCTCCGGAAAACCTACGTGGTCACCCATTAAAAGGTTGCTGTCAACGGCAAAAACGTTCCCTATGCAAGAAAATAAAGGTTTTCAAGCTTTGCTTGTAAGCCACTGACATTGTTGCCATTACCGTTATTTCTTTTGTTTCGATGT
>JAWDJY010000066.1:0-26918 GCA_032469775.1 Geobacteraceae bacterium
CGCTTCGGTCATGAACTGAAGCAGGATGTCGTTCTTTTTTGCACCGATCGCCATCCTGATACCGATTTCACGGGTACGCTCCGTAACGGAGACCAGCATGATATTCATGATGCCGATGCCGCCTACGATCAGCGAAATGGAAGCAACTGCGCCGAGCAGCAGCGACATTGCTTTCGACGATTTTTCCGCGACAGCCAGAATCTCTGACAGGTTCCGGGTCGAAAAATCCGGTTCCTTACCGTTACTGATCCTGTGACGTTGTTTGAGGATCGACGTGATCTCTTCTTCAGCCGTGTTGATCAGCTCCTCACTCTTTGCCTTGACGATGATCGCGGAGACGATCCCTGATCGCTGTGACCGGACCAGATTGCGCTGAGCGGTGCGCAGCGGCACAAACACGGCGTCATCCTGGTCCTGCCCCTGAGGAGACTGCCCCTTGCGGTCAAGAATGCCGATCACCGTAAAAGGAATTTTTTTGATCCTGATTATACTACCGACCGGGTCAGCGGAACCGAACAGGTTTTCGGCGACTGTCTGACCGAGAAGGCACACCTTGATTGCACCATTCTCATCATCCTGGCTGATAGGGCGGCCACTGACAACCGGCCACTCGCGGATCTCAAACAGCTCCGGCGTCCCCCCCATGACGACTGACGACCAGTTCATATTACCGCTGACTATCTGCCCCGACGTCCTCACGGTGCCGGCAGCATATGCAACAGAAGGGCACTCGTTCATGATCGCCCTGGCATCGTCACTCGACAGAGTCTGAGCTCCGCCGGAGCCGGTACGCAGGCCGCCGCTGGTAGTCGATCCGGGAACAACCAGAATAATATTGCTGCCGATACTGGCTATCTGTTGGGAGATGACATAGCTTGCCCCGTTTCCTACCGCCATCATGGCGATAACTGCGGCAATTCCGATGATGATGCCGAGCATGGTCAAAAAAGAGCGCATCTTGTTGGTGCGCAGTGCCCGGAGGGCTATTTTGAGAGTTTGAAGAAAGTCCACACGTTAAACCGTTCTACCTGTCAGGCTGTCAGAAATAATCCGGCCATCTTTAAAGGTGATCTGCCGTCCGGCATAGGCCGCGACATCGTGCTCATGGGTAACCATGATAATCGTTATCCCCTGCCGGTTAAGAGTCGTAAAAAGCCCCATAATCTCTTCGGTAGTGCTGCTGTCGAGGTTGCCGGTCGGTTCATCGGCCAGAATAACGGCGGGATTGTTAACCAGGGCGCGGGCGATGGCTACGCGCTGCTGCTGACCGCCCGAAAGCTGACTCGGGTGATTATTCTCCTTGCCGGCCAGACCGACCTGTTCCATAGCAATCACCGCTTTCTGCCGACGTTCTTTCGAATGGAAGCCGGCGTACACAAGCGGCAGTTCGACATTTTCTATCGCGGGTGTTCGGGACAGCAGGTTAAAACCCTGAAAAACAAAACCGAGTTTTTTATTACGGATTTCAGCCAGTTGATCGGTCGACATGCCCCCGACATCAACGCCATCGAGAAGATAACGACCGGAAGTCGGAAGATCCAGACAGCCAAGAATATTCATACAGGTGGATTTGCCGCTGCCGGACGCCCCCATGATAGCGACAAACTCCCCGGGGGCAATGTCGAAGGAAACCCCCTTCAGAGCTTCGAACTGCTGGTCACCCATGATGAAGACCCGGCGGATTTCGGTTAAGGATATGACGCTGTTCATCTAGAAGCGCGGACCCATCGGCGAAGAGCTGGCTCCGCCCTTTTTCTTCGTCTCTCCGCCGACCTGCTCGACTATTACCTCATCACCCTCCTTGAGGCCGCCCTCGATCAGTTCGATACTGCTATTGTTGGCTATTCCGGTTTTTACCGGCACAGCGACCGGCTTGCCGTCGCTAAGCAGATATACCTGCAGACTCCGCTCCCTCGCTTTACCTGAGCCCCCCTTGCCGCCTCCGCCCGCTGCACCAGAAGTGGGGCGCTGGCCGGGAGCCCCGTTGCGTTGGCCACTAACCTTTTCTTTCGGCTCATCACCGTTCGATTTCGGCTTGAAGCGCAATGCTGCCGGCGGCAGTTTGAGGACATCATCCTTTTTCGCAACTTCAATGGATACGTTGGCAGTCATCCCCGGTTTCAGTTTCATGTCGCTGTTATCGACGCTGACAACAACAACATAGGTAACGACATTCTGAGTGATCACCGGTGCGCTGCGAATCTGGATGACATTGCCGAGAAACGTCTCCTCCGGATAGGAATCGACGGTAAAGCCGGCTTTTTGACGGAGCCGGATACGACTGATATCGGCCTCATCGACGCTGACCTCGATCTGCATCTTGGTCAGGTCCTTGGCGATGGTGAAGAGGGTTGGTGTCTGGAATGAGGCTGCCACTGTCTGGCCGATGTCTACCGCACGGGAGATGACTACGCCATCGACCGGTGAACGGATCACCGAATAGCGCAGGTTGGTTCTGGACTGCATCAGCGCTCCACGGGTCTGGGCAACGCTTCCCTCGGAGGCTTTTACCGACGCCATGGCCGATTGCAGCGCGGTCTCGGCGACGTCATAGTCGGCCTGGGAGATGATACCGTCGGCAAGAAGTTTTTTGTTACGGGCAAGTGTCCGTTCGGCATCCGCCAGGGTTACCCTGGCTTTTTGCAGGTTGGCTTCCGAGCTGAGGAGATTGCCCTGGGCCTGTTCCACCGAGGCATTGAAAAGGGAAGGGTCGATTTCTGCAATTGCCTGCCCTTTTTTGACCCGGGAGTTGAAATCAACGTACAGTTTCTGGATTGTGCCGGAAACCTGTGTGCCTACCTGGACGGTCGTCACCGCCGAGAGGTTGCCGGTGGCGGCGACCGTGGATACTACCATGCCGCGGTCGATCCTGGCGGTCTTGTAACTCACTTCGGGTGTACGTTTATAAAAGCCGTAACCGGCAACGCCGGCAATGGCAAGGATTACAGCCAGAATGATCAGGTATTTTCTCATGCAGTTCTCTTCGTGCAAACGTGATGGCCCAGCCGCAGCGGCCGCATCATAGCAGAATAATTAGCCGACGACAAAAAAAAAGCCCCGAATCCAGGGACCGGGGCTTTTTGTTCTGTACGCCCGTCGCCGTTCAGGCGGCGGGCTAACTATGGCAACCCTCTTTGCAGTGGGATACCGGACGAATCCTGAATCTATCAGTCCACATCGGCAGGGTCTCCTTTCGCTTTGCGATTTGAATTCTAACAGGATGCTTTTTATCTTAATACAATTTTGAAACTTGTCAAGCGTGAAAAAACATACCTGCAATTTAGATTGCATTATTTGGCGCAACTGGCAGAATGTGCCGCATGATGCTGATTTGCTCCCATCAGGAAATATCCTGCCAGCAGGTGATGGTTGACGATGCATCGGTATTTTCGGTGCAGTGGACTGTTCTCCCCTCCAGGGTTGCGGGAAATCTTTCCGCCGGGAATCTGATGATGCGCTATCTTTCCTATATTAAGAGCTGTACCCTGCATGTTATCCGCCCGGTGCAGCTGGATTCCGGCATTGAATTCCGCCTGTTGGGCAGCCGTTTGAGCCTGATCAGTTTCCTGCCTCCTTCGTTCGAAGCGGGAAAAGTTGTGCTTCGAATCTGTGGCGGGATCCTGGTCCAGCCGCGCCAGTGTGACCGGGGTGAGCTGTGTTTCGGTGTGGAAGCTGATTCTGGGGGAATCCGGATTTCCCTTCAGCTGAGCGAGTTCTGTCCCTTGATACTGGGCAGCCGTTCACCGTCACGAATCCGCTTCTGGTTGTACCGCCTGACACAGGCGGCAATTCACCGCTTGGTTACAGTGCGTTTTCTGGTTCTGCTGTATCGTGAAATGTGCGGTGTCTCGGCCCGAGTAATAGTTGTTGCCGTCAAGGTTCGTGATGGCCAACCGGTCTGATGCTTTGATTGCAGCAGAAGATATGTTATGATTTCTGACTTGATTTTATTGAATATTACAGCGCCAAATTAACAAGAGGATCAACCGATATGCCGCACACAGTTATTGAAATTCCGGAGAAACTTCCGCTTTACGTCCAGAAAGATATGGTCGTGTTTCCCTACATGCTCTTCCCGGTGTTTGTCAGCGAAAAGGAAATGGCTGCATTCCGGGAAGCTGAAAACTATGAAAGATATCTGGTATTTGCTTTTGAGAAGCCGGAAAGCGGCACGGGAGGGGTTCCTGGCGGCGCATGTGAAATCGGTACGCTCTGCAAGGTCAACCAGACCAAAAAACTGGAAGACGGGCGCTACAAGGTGTCTTTGGAAGGGATTACCCGCCTGCGGATTCTGGAGACGGAACCGGCCGGGCCGATCATGCTTGCCCACTGTGAAATCGTGCGCGAGTTCGTGGAGAAGAACCTGGTGTCCGAGGCGCTGGTGCAGAGCCTGAATGCGCTGTTGAAAATCGCACTGTCACATGGCAAGCCGCTTCCTGACGATGTGATGAAAATGATTGACTATATCGACAATCCTGCGCGCCTGTCGGACCTGGTGGCTCTATATGTCAATCTGCCGGTCGGCGACCTGCAGGAACTGCTGGAAACTGTTGACCCGCTGGAACGCCTGAAGAAGGTCTACGTGTATCTGACGAACGAAGTGCAGCGCATGCAGGTCAAAAACGAGGTTGCCGGTGAAGTTACCAAGCGTGTCGGCAAGAACCAGAAGGAATACATTCTGCGCGAGCAGATGAAGCACATTCAGGAAGAGTTGGGGGAGGAAGACCCGCGTTCGGCCGACATGAACGAACTGCGCAAACTGATTGAAGAAGCTGGCCTGCCCGAGGATGTTAAGAAAGTCGCCGACAAGGAGTTGAAGCGTCTGGAGCGGATCAACCAGGCCTCGCCGGAATACAACGTCTCACGTACATATCTGGACTACCTGGCAGGAATGCCCTGGAACAAGAGCTCATCCGACAGTCTGGACATCGTGCGCGCCGAGGATATTCTCAACGAAGATCACTATAACCTGAAAAAAGTCAAGGAGCGTATCCTGGAGTTTCTGGCGGTTCGTTCGCTCAAGGAGAATATGAAGGGGCCGGTGCTCTGTTTCGTAGGCCCTCCCGGAGTCGGCAAGACTTCGCTGGGCAAGTCTATCGCCCGTTCCCTGGGTCGCAAGTTCGTCCGCATTTCTCTGGGCGGGGTGAGGGACGAGGCCGAAATTCGCGGGCATCGCCGTACCTACATCGGCGCGCTGCCGGGGCGCATCATCAAGGAACTTTTCCGCTGCGGCTCGAACAACCCGGTATTCATGCTGGACGAAATCGACAAGCTCGGCAATGATTTCCGTGGCGATCCGGCTTCCGCACTGCTGGAGGTTCTGGACCCGGAACAGAATTTCTCCTTCAACGATCACTATCTGGATGTCCCCTTTGATCTGTCAAAGGTAATGTTTATTACAACCGCCAATCAGCTTGACCCGATTCCGGGCCCGCTCAAGGACCGCATGGAAGTGATTCGCCTGGCAGGTTACAGCAGTGAGGAAAAACTGCATATCGCCCGCAATTTCATAATCCGGCGCGAGATGGAGGAGAACGGACTCAAGGGACGCGAGCTTGATTTCGATGACGAGGCGCTGCTTAAGGTGATCAGTGACTATACCCGTGAAGCCGGCGTTCGCAACCTGCAGCGCACGATCGGTTCGGTCTGCCGCAAGGTGGCCAAGGAGATAACCCAGAACAAGGAGGCCCGCACGCAGATTTCACCTGAAACCGTGACCGAACTGCTCGGGCCGAAGAAGTTCCACAACGAAGTAGCGGCCGAAAATGACCGGGTCGGCGTCGTGACCGGCATGGCCTGGACCGAGACCGGGGGGGACATCCTGTTCGTGGAGGTGACTTCGATGCCGGGCAAGGCCGAGCTGATCCTGACCGGCTCGCTGGGCGACGTAATGAAGGAATCGGCTCGTGCCGCGCTCTCCTATATCGAGGCGCATTCCGAAGAGTTCGGCATCAAGCCGGAGGCTTTTGAGAACCGTACCATCCATATCCATGTTCCTTCCGGCGCCATTCCCAAGGACGGACCTTCGGCCGGGGTCACCATGGTTACGGCGCTGGTGTCGCTGTTGACCGATAAACCTGCCAAACGCAACGTGGCCATGACCGGCGAGATCACATTGACCGGCCGGGTGCTGGCCATCGGCGGTCTGAAAGAGAAGGTGCTGGCCGCGCACCGCGCCGGTGTTCGCATGATTGTGGCCCCCGAGCGCAACCGCGACGATCTGGAAGACATCCCGGACAAGGTTCGCAGCGAGCTGCAGTTCACCTTCATCAACGAGGCGGCCGAGGCGCTGGCGGCGGCATTATAGCAGATGGGCATCGCGATCATAGACAGGCTCCTGATCCGATTCTTTGCAGACCTGCAGAGTTTTTGCATCCTGTCTTGCCGTGCCGCGGCCCGCATCTTCCGTAAACCGGGCTACTACCGTGACTTTGCGATACAGTTCGACAAGCTCGGCTTCGGGTCGCTCTTCATCTGTTTCCTGACCGGGCTGTTCACCGGCATGGTCATGGCGTTGCAGTTCATCATCCAGCTCAAGCCGTTTGCCGCAACCAGCTACGTTGGGGGCATGGTGGCGGTGACGATGATCAAGGAGCTGGGACCGGTTCTGGCTTCGCTGATGGTGGCAGGCCGGGTCGGCTCGGCAATTACCGCCGAACTGGGCACGATGATGGTGACAGAGCAGGTTGATGCGATGCGGGTTGAGGGCACCGACATCATCCAGCGCCTGGTGACTCCGCGTCTGAAAGCCATGCTGCTGGCCATGCCGCTTTTGACCATTCTGACCGATGTGGTTTCGCTGCTGGGGGGCTACATCATCGCCGCCGGCTACGGCATCAATCCCACCATGTACCTGTCCGCTTTCACCCAGTTCATTGTACCGCTGGATTACCTTGAGGGTCTGGTCAAGCCGCTGGTGTTCGGCGGACTGATAGCCATGACCGGTTGTTACGTCGGACTGGGGACCGGCGGAGGGGCCGAAGGGGTCGGCAGCGCCGCCAAGAAGGCGGTGGTGGCGTCATCGATCATGATCCTGATGTGCGATTTTTTCATTGCCAAGATCATCGTTGTGTTCAGGTGAGGTGTTTATGAACTACTGGCTTCTGAAAACGGAACCGGGCTGTTTCTCCTTCGAGATGTTGAAGGAGCGCCCTGACATGACCGAGCATTGGGACGGGGTTCGCAATTTCCAGGCCCGCAACTTCCTGCGCGACTCGATCAAGGCCGGCGACCGGGCATTCTTCTACCACAGCAGTGTAGCCGAACCGGCCATCGTAGGTGTTGTGGACATCGTTCGTGACGGCTACCCGGACCATACCGCCCTTGATCCTAACGGAGAACATTTTGACCCCAAGGCCTCTCCTTCAAATCCGGTCTGGTACATGGTCGATGTGCGCTATAACTCAATAATGCCAAAGCCGGTCACCCTCGGCGCAATCAGGTCAAATCCCCTGCTGGCGCAGATGCCGCTGGTAAACCGCAGCCGCCTTTCGGTGCAGCCGGTTACCGCCGAGGAATGGCAGGTGATCATGGTCATGGGAGGCCTGGCTCCGTGACAACGGAAGAGCGTTGCATCCGGATGGACAAGATCTGCTACTCGGTGGGGGGGCGTACGATCCTGACCGATTTTGACCTGCTGCTTGAACAGGGAGTCAACCGTACCATCCTGGGAGTCAGCGGTTCCGGCAAAACCACCATACTCAAGCTGATCCTGGGGTTGCTTGAGCCGGACTCCGGCAGTGTTACGATCAACGGCCTGACCATCACCGGCCTGAAGGAGTCCCAGTATCGAGAACAGCGCAAAAAAATCGCGATCGTTTTCCAGGGGGGGGCGCTGTTCGATTCCATGACCGTGGGGGAGAACGTAGGTTATCGCCTGTTCGAGGAGGGACGGCTGGCGGAGCGGGAGATCGAGGAGATTGTCCGTGAAAAGCTGCGTTTCGTCGGTGTCGAACCGGCCCTGGATCTGTACCCGTCGGAGCTGTCGGGAGGCATGAAAAAACGGGTCGCCATCGCCCGGGCCCTGGCCGCCGATCCGGATTACATCTTTTTCGATGAACCGACTACCGGACTCGATCCGATCGGAGTCTATAATATCTGCAACCTGATGCAGCGATTGCAGGCAGACGGTAAAACCACGCTGATGGTGACCCACGATCTGGCGACCGCCTTTGCCACCTCCCAGAAATTTACCTTCCTGCACCGGAAACGGCTCGTTTTTGACGGCAGCGAGGCGGAGATGCGTGCCTGCACTATTCCTGAAGTGAGAGAGTTCCTGCTTCCCACGGAACAGTCACTTTTTGTATGATGGAGGAGTAGCGATGAAACGTAGCAATCAGATAGGCTGGGCCCAGGTCAGGGCCGGAGTTTTCATTTTTGCGGCGTTGGCGCTGCTGGCGGTCGGCATCATCATGATGGGCCAGAAGACCAAGATGTTCGTGGACAAGAAACGCCTGACAGTGGTGATGGACGATGTTATGGGGCTCAAGGTCGGTTCGCCGGTCTGGTTGGCCGGGGTTGATGTCGGGATTGTAAATGACATCCGCTTTGCGGATCCGAAACACAGCAACGAGGTTGAAATTGCAATGGAAGTGGACAGTGGCGCACTCAAAAAAATCGGCAGCGATTCGCGCATTTCCATCAAAACCCGCGGACTGATGGGAGAGAAGTATGTTGATATCACCCCCTCCAGAGATTTCCACGAGCAGCCTGTCACCAACCTGAAAGGGACTCCGGTCGCCAAGCTGGACGATGTGGTTCACAAGGCCGGCGCCACTTTCGACAAGATCAACGGCATCATCGACAATATCAACCAGGGCAAGGGCACCCTGGGCAAACTCAGCAAGGACGAAACCCTCTATACCAATGTGGCCCGTCTGGCGATAGAAATGAAAGAGCTGATGGTTACCCTCAACCGGGGTGACGGTACCCTGGGCCGGCTCAATCGCGATCCGGAACCATTCAACCGGTTGATCAGCATCCTCAATCGTGCCGACCGGACACTGCAGGATATCCAGGCTGCCGACGGCACTCTCAACAAGCTGATTTATGACAAGGCGCTCTATACCAAGCTGACGCTTTTGGCCGATAAAAGTATCCAGGCGGCCGATGTCGTCAGCGACCTGAACAAGAAGATCACGTCAAAGGATGGAACAATCGGCCTGCTGCTGAATGACCGTGATTTCTACGACAAGGGAATTGCCCTGCTCTCCAGGGCGGACAATTCGGTCAAATCGATCGAGGACGTTCTGGCAAAAGTAAAAAGCGGCGAGGGTACGGCCGCAAGACTGGTGAACGACAGGGAGTTGTATGACCGCACTAACCGCATGATCGAGGATCTGGACGCTCTGGTGAAGGATTTCAAGGAACATCCAAGGAAATATATAAAGTTTTCGGTATTTTAAAAGGAGTTGCAAGTTATGGGACGAATAGTGGTGTTTGCGGCAATGCTCTGCATTATTTCCTCCGGACTGTATGCGGCCGAACCTGCGGCCGAGCTCAGGAAAGGCCTGGAGGAGAAGGTTGTCGAGCATACGATGAAAAACGGCATGAAGTTGCTGATGGTTGAGCGGCATACCTCACCTACGGTTTCGGCCTGGATCCGTTTCCGGGTAGGGAGTGTCGACGAAAAGAGTGACGAGCGCGGTATCGCTCACCTTTTGGAGCATATGCTCTTCAAGGGGACCACTACGCTTGGTACCACCGATTATAAGGCCGAGAAGCCGCTCCTTGACAAGATCGAGATTACTGCCCAAGAATTGATGCTCGAAAGGTCCCGGAATGACAAGGCCGACCGGGACAAACTGGCCGAGCTGGAAAAGAAACTGTCCGGGCTGGAAGCCGAGGCCTCCAAATATGTGATAAAAGACGAGTTCTTCGAGCTTTATTCGAAAAATGGCGGTGTCGGCTACAATGCCTTTACCAGTCGCGACGGCACCACCTACCTGATCAGCCTCCCCTCCAACAAACTGGAACTGTGGGCGGCCATAGAATCCGACCGTTTGCAGAATGCGGTGCTGCGTGAGTTCTATACCGAGAGGTCGGTGGTCATGGAAGAGCGCCGTCGCAGCTACGATTCCGACCCGGAGAGCAAGCTATGGGAAACCTTTCTTGCCTCCAGTTTCCTGACCCATCCCTATGGACAGCCGACAATCGGCTGGATGTCCGACATCCGGAACCTGACCCGCAGCAAGGCCGAACAGTTCTTTCACAGCTATTACGCGCCGAACAATGCGATCGTAGCCATTGTAGGCGATATCGATACCAAGGCGACCATCGCCCTGGTAGAGCGCTATTTCGGCTCGATCCGGCCCGGCAAGGAACTGTCGCCGGTCACCGCTGAAGAGCCGAAACAGGCCGGTGAGCGACGCATCGAGCTTTTGGCCGAAGCAGAGCCGACCCTGATGATCGGATTTCATAAACCGGCCATCCTGGCTGAGGACGATTATGTCTTTGACGTGATCAACATGGTCCTGGGCAGCGGGCGCACGTCACGCTTCTATAAGAAGCTGGTGGTGGAAAAGCAGATTGCCGCCGATATCGGGACCTTTGATGCACCGGGGAGCCGCTTTCCGGGACTGTTCGTGATCGGCGCCACTCCCAGGACGCCGCATACGGTCGGTGATGTTGAAGCAGCAATCCTGGCTGAGCTTGAGCTGTTGAAGACCGAGCCGGTCAGTGCTCGCGACCTGCAGCGCATCCTCAACAAGATCGAGTATGAAGAGGCCCGCCGCATGGGGACAAACGGCGGGCTGGCCCGCAACCTGACAGAATACGAGGCGGTGGCCGGCAACTGGCGCTACATGACCGAATACCGCTTCAGGGTCTCAAAGATTACTCCGGCCGATATCCAGCGGGTAGCCAGGGAATACTTCACCCGCGAGAACCGCATGGTCGGATTTATCACAAAAAAGGGGGGTAACGGTAAATGAGACGTCTGATTATCTCCATGCTGCTGGTCATTGTTTCAATTACGGCGACATTCGCCGGAGAGCTGCCAAAGGCCGATCCGCGCAACATGAGTTTTCCGGAGCTGCGTTTCGAGATTCCGCAGGCAGAACGCGTCGTTCTTGATTGCGGCATGCCGGTTTATCTGCTGCGCGATACGGAACTTCCGATTATCAACATGACCGCCATGGTACGTACCGGCTCGGTCTATGAACCGGCCGGCAAGTATGGGCTGGCCGGCATGACCGGAACACTCATGCGCAGCGGCGGTGCCGGCGGACTTGCCCCCGAGAAGATGGACGACGAACTGGAGTTCATGGCTTCGGCCGTTGAAAGCGGAATCGGGATCGACATGGGCACGGTTTCCCTGACGGCGCTGACAAAAAACCTTGATCGGACTCTCAGGATCTTCAGGGATGTAATGCTCAGCCCCGATTTCAGCGAAAAGCGGATAGAAATTGCCCGCAACCAGGCCATTGAGGGGCTGAGAAGGCAGAATGACGATCCCAAGGAAATCGCCGGACGCGAAATCGGCCGGGCCATTTATGCCGGGCATCCGCTCGGTTCGGTTCCCACCTTCGATTCCATAGCCTCCATAACCCGAAAGGACATGCTTGATTTCCACGGTCGTTTTTTCCGGCTCGACAACATGATACTTACCGTTGCCGGTGATTTCGACCGGACAGCGTTGCTCAAGGAACTTAACTCCGTTTTCGTGCCCTCTTCGAAGAAATCAGCGCCGGCCGAGGCGATGATTCCGCAACCGCAACCGCAGTCCCGGCCGGAAGTGATATATGCCAAAAAGGACGTTAACCAGACCGTAATCCGCATGGGGCATCTGGGGTTGACCAAGGACAGCCCCGACATCTACGCCGTGCGGATTCTTGATTACATACTTGGCGGCAGCTTTACTTCGCGCCTGACAACGGAAATCCGTACCAACCGGGGACTGGCATACAATGTCGGCAGCCATTTCGATATCGGCCGCCGCTTCACCGGAAGTTTTATCGCCGAAACCGAAACCAAGGCTGAATCAACCATCAAAACCATCGGCCTGATAAAGGAAATTATAACCCGTATGACCAGGGAACCGGTCAGTGACCAGGAGTTGAAGACCGCCAGGGAATTCATGATCAATTCCTTCATGTTCGGATTTACCAGCCCGGCGATTATTGTCTCCCAGCGTGCCAGACTGGAGTACTACGGATATCCTGATAGTTACCTGGACAAGTATCGCGACAATATTGCCAGAGTAACCAAGGAAGACGTGCTGAATGCGGCCAGAAAATATTTGAAACCGGAGGCTTTCAAGCTGGTGGTTGTTGGGGATGCGTCAAAATTCGATGGGGCTCTTTCTTCGCTGGGAGAAGTGAGGACGTTGGATCTGAAACTGAATTATCCGGAGTGAGGTGGTCAAGCATGGCGAAATTCGAGTGGGACAGTAGCATAGAATTGGGCATCCCGGCTATTGACGAACAACACAAGGCGCTTTTTGGCTGGGTGAATGAATTGAATGATTCCGTCATGCGTGGCGACGGATCGGAGACTGTCGCTGATTTGATCTGGAACCTGATTACTTATGTCACGGAACATTTTACCGCTGAAGAGCAACTGATGCTGGCCTGCAGTTATCCCGGACTTGCTTCGCACCGCAAGGAACACGACCAGTTTGTCGAAAGGCTGAGAAATATCCAGGTTGAATTCATTGACGGGCACCGGATGAGTGAAAAAATTCTTGATTTTCTGGTTGACTGGTTGGTGTGCCACATCAAGGGGACCGACCAGAGTTATAGCCGCCACATGCGCAAGCTGAGGGTGGAGGTTTAGGCTGCCAATCGTCCTGCGATGATGTCGGCGACCTTGATGCCGTCGACGGCGGAACTCATGATGCCACCGGCATAGCCGGCGCCTTCGCCGGTCGGGTAGAGTCCTTTGATTGACAGGGATTCGCAGCTTGCGTCGCGCAGAATCCGCACCGGTGCCGAGGTGCGGGACTCGATGCCGATGAGGGTTGCTTCCGCGGTTACGAAGCCCCTCAATTTCCTGCCGAAATCTACAATTCCTTCCCGTAGTGTATCGATAATGAACGCTGGAAGCACCATCCCCAGATCGGTTTCCCGGATACCGGGTCGATAGCTGGCTTTGACAGTTGTTTTCCCGGGAAGCCTCAGGAAATCCAGCATGTTCTGGGCCGGAGCATGGTACCCACCTCCACCGGCCGCGTAGGCCTGCCGCTCCCATCTGCGTTGCAGTCGCACACCCGCCAACGGCCCGCTTCCGTCAAAGTCGTCTTCCCGGACATTTACCACCAGCGCACTGTTGGCAAAGGGAGAGTTGCGCAGCTGTCCGCTCATGCCGTTGGTCACGACCCCTTCTGCTTCGGATGATCCCGCCACGACAATTCCGCCCGGACACATGCAGAACGAATAGGCGCTACGCCCGTTGCTGTTGTTCCAGGTCACCGCATAGTCGGCTACCGGTAAGGCAGGATGCCTGTCGGCGCCATACTGGATACGGTTAATCAGTTCCTGCGGGTGTTCCACCCGTAACCCCATTGCGAACGGTTTTCTCTGCAGGGCAACCTGTCGTCGTTCAAGCAGTTCGTAGGTATCGCGGGCGCTGTGCCCGGTTGCCAGGATCAGGTGATCGCAGGGCAGCTCCTCGTTGTCATTGACAGTAAGTGAAACAAGTCTGTCGTCAGCCGTATTGATGCCGCTCATACGGCAGCCGAAACGGATCGTGAATCCCTTGTCAAGCAGATGCCGGCGTATGGCACTGATAACGGTCCTGAGCCGGTCGGTGCCGATATGCGGCTTGGCCAGATAGCGCACCTCGGGTTGTGCGCCAAAGGCAACCAGCTGCTCGAGAACCCATGGTACAAGGCTGTCCTTGGATCTGCAGGTGAGCTTGCCGTCGGAAAAGGTACCCGCACCTCCCTCGCCGAACTGGACATTGCTCTCCGGGTCAAGCACGCCGTCTTTCCAGAAACGCTGCACTGCCAGTGCCCTCAATTCAACCGGTTCTCCACGTTCGATGATCGTCGCACATAAACCATGCTGTGCCAGCCGCAGTGCAGCAAACAGTCCTGCCGGGCCGCTGCCTACGATTACGATGTGCTTTTGCGAAGTGACCTTTGCGATCGGTTGCGGTTTGATGTCCGGTTGCCATTCCAGATCCGGATTGTCGGCGACTTTTTTTTGCAGGGCGTTTTCGGCTTCGAAAGAGATGGTGTAGACCAGTTTGATATTCTGTTTTTTCCGGGCATCCACTGCTTTGCGGATAATGCGGATGTTACTCAGGGCAGTAGCCGGCAACGCCAGCTTTGCCGCCAGGATTTCCGGCAGAGACTCTTCGCTGTCACTTGGAGAGAGGATAAGATTGCGATAGATAAAAGGCATATGAGGGGCGTTACAGATATTTCCTGCGTTCCATTAGCTGTTCTACTATGATTACGATATCCACCGGCTTGGTGGATTTGGGAATATGGACCTTGGCGCCCATTTCCGGGGCTTCGTGTTCGTGCGGCGACTCCTGGAACATCGATGTCAAGAGTACAATGATCGGCGGGTTGTCTCCTGCCAATCGACCGATCTCCATGCAGGTGCTTACCCCCCCCATGCGAGGCATTACCAGGTCTGAAATCACGGTGTCAGGGGCGTTTTCCAGATATGATTTCACTCCTTCAATACCGTCATTGGCACTGAATACGGTAAAACCGTTCTCTCTGAAATTGTCCGTCAGGACCTTCAAAAAAAACGGGTCATCATCAATAATCAGGATTTTTCCTCGAGATTCAGGCATGTCGATATGGTTTGAATCCTGTGCAGGTGGCATTTATCTCCGCTGATAGTACACTACATCGTCCATAAAATGAAAGAGAGAATGAGCTTTAGTGATAGACCGGAAAATCCAGACGAAAGACGGTTCCTGCTGAAGAAGTGCTTTCGACAACCATGCTGCCTTCATAGATGTGGGCAATGCGTTGCGCCACCGGGAGTCCCATGCCGGTCCCGCAAGTCTTGGTGCTGAAGAACGGCTCGAATATATTCGGCAGGATGTCTTGCGGGATCCCGCCGCCACTGTCGCCGATCCTGACGGTCACCCGCCTGTTTTCCTCTGAAATATCTATGGTAAGTCTACCCCCCTGGTTCATAACATCCAGTGCGTTCAGGAACAGGTTGGTGAAGATCTGCTCAAGTTCGGCCGGATCGGCTTTGATTGGCGATGGAATGACATGGTAATGCCGCTCTACCAGTATCTTTCTGGTTTCGATCTGTGGTGCAAATGCTTCCAGCGCAGTGTCAATGACATGGTTCAGCTGTACATCCGATGTGATGGAACGGGTCCTGCGGGATGCGTCCAGCAATTTGCGGATGATAGTATCCACCCGCTCGATTTCTTTCAGAATCTTGGACTGGTATTCCAACTGATCCGGGTCCAGAGTGTTCTGGCGCATCAGTTGAACGAACAGTGCGATGGAGTTGAGCGGGTTGCGGATCTCATGTGCCATTCCGGCTGAAAGGTAACCGAGCGCGGCCAGTTTCTCTGATTGCACGATCTCGTTCTGTGCCGCCTGAAGTGCCTCCGTCTTCTCACGAACCCTCTTTTGCAGATCCTGGTTCCACTGTTCAATTTCTTTCAGAAGACGGTCATGTTCCTGTTGCAGTTTGAAGTTGTGACGTTCGATTTCCCTGATCTTGAGCACATTTTCCAGACGCTCGATCAGGTTGCGATTGTTGAAAGGCTTGAGGATGTACTCGGATGCGCCCGCCTTCATCAGCTCAACAGCGATCTCTTCACTTCCCTTGCCAGTGAACATAACCACATACGTATCCGGATAGCCGGACTTGATCTGGTGCAAGGTAGACAAGCCGTCAATCTCCGGCATCATATAATCGAGCAGGACCAGCTCAGGCGAGTGTTGGGAAATAAGCTGTAAGCCGGTGCTTGCGGAGAGGGCGGTAAATACTCTGAAGCCTCTCTTGGAAAGAATCAGCGCGGTAAGCTCCAGAACATTAGGATCGTCATCGATGATAACAATGGTAGCTTTTGGTGCAAGGGTCTGATTTTCTGTCAGCATGTGGTGAGTATCAGCCTCTGTGTGGATAGCAGGGTTGCCTTCTCATGCATTTGGCAGCCTGATAGTCATGACCGGGCAGTTTGCTGAGCGTACTACACGCTCTGCGGTGCTGCCGAAGAGAATGTGGTCAAGGCCGGTCCGGCCGTGAGTACCCAGTACGATCAGGGACGCGCCCACTTCGTCAGCCTTGCGGATAATCTCGTCATAGGGAATGCCGGATACGATAGCGGTAGTGTAATTCCGGAATGATTCGAGCCTTGAACTGCAGAAATTCTCCATCATCTTGGCGGCACCCTCTTCGATCTCCTTTTCAAGCTGCTCGAAGGAGATGTGAGGTACATAGAAGCCGCGCAGGTCAACCGGTTCATTGATCACATGCATAACTATCAGTTCTGCATCGAACTGTTTGGCCATGGTTACCGCATACTCAAAGGCAAGTTCCGAGTTTTCTGAAAAATCTATTGCTGTAAGTATCTTTTCGAACGGCTTCACGATACGGCCTCCTTTTGGCTGAAATTGGTTCAAACAGTTTTTAGAATCTTGTTGATTACTTTCTTAAGGTCGTCGTATCGGATCGGTTTGTTGATATACTCGAACGCTCCCAGATTCATTGCTTCAAGATAGGATTCGACCTCGCCATAGGCGGTCAGCATGATCACATTGCTTTCAGGCCGGCAGCGATTAAGTTCCCGCAGGAAAGCCAGCCCGTTCATCTCAGGCATGTTTATATCTGTGATGATCAGTTCCACATCTCTGTTGCGAAGATAATTGAGTGCTTCAACTCCGTTGGCTGCCGAAGAAACATCGTAACCATCGTGGGCCAGAATCTTCGAGAGTGCCTCGCGGGCATTTTCCTCGTCATCCACAACCAATATCCGTTTATTTGCTTGCAGCACATCAGCTCCCGTAAAGTCTTTGAATGAAGGAAGTCTAGCACTGGGGGATGGGCTGTCAAGGCTGGAATTGATTTTTCTCCTTTTTTGGCTTCAGCCGCTTTTGACGCAGTTTCTCGAAGGAAAAATCCGGTTGGGGATTGTTCCCGGAGAAGTATTGAGATTAAGGCTTGATCCCTTCGGAATTGAGCTCTACATAAACAGGTTTTCCAGATGGTCCGAGTTGTCTGTAAGGTTTTCCATTCAGTTCTAGTTCAATACCACCGGCATTGCTGACATCAAGCGCAATGGTCTTTTCAGCTTTCCATTCAATTATATCACCTACAGTGAGTTCATAATCCTGGGGAGTGGAGCCGTCTACTGTTACTGTCATTGAGCCGGTTTGTGTGACCGTGATTTTCAGGATAAATCCTTTGGCATTATCCACCGCAGGTTGATTCGGAACAGTTGGTTTCTCGTCAGCAATCGCCTTTTCAGGCATTTTTTCAGTTCGCGGCTCAGCAACCTTGGGAGAGACTGATTCAACTCTTGCGGAAGAGAGTATCGGCTGGACCGGAATGTTAGTCGTCGCAGGTGTGGCGCTGACAATCGGTTGAGTCGACTTGAGCGGGTCGGGAGGCGGGCTTTTGAAAAAAATGGCGATGATCAGGATCAAAAGCAGCAGGAAGGTTGGCAACATCAGTTTTTGGAGTGATGCCATGCGCCGCGCCGGGCGGACCTTTCCAGGCATTTTGGCATCGGTGTCGGTATCATCATTTTTTGCGCCTTGCTGTTTATCATACATCCGGGCCATGTCGTCCGAGTTCAGGCCAAGATAGGCTGCATAGATTCGAAGAAATCCCTTGAGGTAGGTCAGGTTGGCAAATTCCCGGATCTGGTCTTCTTCCAGGGCTTTGAGATAGGAAATGCCGATTTTTGTGGTTTCCGACGCATCTTCCAGTGATAAACCGTGATATTCCCGACAGCGTTTTAGAATTGCACCGGGGGAGTTGCTGGATGGTTCTGAGGGATTTGTTATCGGAGCCGACACACGTCCCTCACTTACTTGATCAGATCCAGATAACCAAGGGCTGCGCGCCCAAGCTCTGTGTCAGGGATTAGTTTGACAGCTTCAGTGAATGCAGCGCGGGCAGCATTCAGGTCGTTGAGTTTGAGCTGGGCTTGACCAAGATAGTAGTGAGCCGCACCATAATTGCGATAGATTTCGATGGCTTTTTTGTATTCACCGATGGCCTGTTCGCTCTTGTCCATTGCAAACAGCACCCGGCCGAGCGAGAGTCGTGCCACCGGATTGCGCGGGTTAATCGTAGTTATGGAATGCAACTCCGCCAGGGCTTTCTGATAATCACCCTTGCCAAGATAGGCCAGGCCGAGGTTGATGGTCGCATTCTCGTTGTTTTCATAGAAAAGATCATCTTTAACAATTTTGAACTGCTGAATTGCGTTGTCCCACCGTTTTAGTTCCAGGTAGGCAACTCCGAGATCATTACGGGCCGCTGAATAGTTGGGCTTAAGCATAATTGCCCGCTGAAGTCTTGTCTCAGCCAGATCAGGGCGCTTTTTGCCCATATATGCCATGCCCAGATGATAAAGGACGTCCGGATTGTCCGGATCAAGTTTTTCCGCTTCAGTCAGGTCAATCAGAGCTGCGGTGTAGTTGCGCTCGCCAAGATATGAAAGTCCCATCTGATAGTGATAGGCTGCCGGATCAGGTTTTTGCATCAGTTCACTGCGACCGGTAACGCAACCAGGCACAACCAGTAAGGCGATAAGTACCGCAATGTGGTGAAAATGGATTTTCATTTTATACCTGACCTGGTAAACAGGATATTGCGTTGACTGATATGGTACGACTGAAAGCTGCAGGAATAAAACTGGTTATGCCCGGAAACTAACCGCGTAAACCTATCAAAACAATCCGAACTTGTCAATAAATCGGAGGTTTTGGTTAAATCGCAATGTCCCTGAAACTGGTGAGAGACTTGAAGCTCTTGTAGCGGGTCTCAATTTCTCTGTAGTCCAGGCGTTTCATCCTGTTCAGGCTGAAATCCTCAACATTGAAGGAAGCCATTACACTGCCGAAAATTATTGCCTGGCGGATACCCGCTTCCGAAACATCGCCGGTGTTAGCCAGATAGCCCATGAAACCTCCGGCAAAAGTATCGCCTGCGCCGGTTGGATCGAATACCTCTTCCAGCGGATAAGCCGGAGCTGCGAACACCGAATCGGCGGTGAACATCAGGACACCGTATTCACCACGCTTGACTACCAGGCGTTTGCAGCCGAGTGCGATGATTTGGCGCGCGGCTTTGATAAGATTTGCTTCGCCGGTTAACTGGCGTGCCTCACCTTCGTTGATTACTACGATATCTACTTTCCGGAGAACCTTTATAAGAGCATCGGGTTTGGAAGAGATCCAGAAATTCATTGTGTCACAGGCAATCAGTTTCGGTGCTTTTACCTGCTCCAATACCTGCATCTGCAGCTCCGGGTCTATATTGGCCAGGAAAAGATATTCGGCATCTCGATATGATTCTGGCAGGTCAGGCTGGAATTCCATCAGTACGTTCAGCTGTGTGTCAAGAGTCTGCGCTTCATTCAAATCGTATCCGTAACGGCCGCTCCAGTGAAAGGTCTTGCCCGGGATGCGCTGAAGGCCGGCTGTATCCACATTGCGTGACTTGAGAAAACTGACATGTTCTTCCGGGAAGTCTTCGCCCACGACCGCAACCAGCGAGACATCGGTAAAAAAACTTGCCGATGTGGAAAAATATGTTGCAGAACCTCCCAACACGTTTTCTCCCTTCCCGAAGGGTGTTTCTACCGTGTCAAATGCCACGGTGCCGACTACAACAATACTCATGGGGATATTTCCTCCTTGTTGAATTACCGGCAAACTAACATGTGACTGATGGTGAGTCAAAAGGATTGTATACCATTGGCTCCATTGCGGCCTGCAGAGCGGGTCTCGATAAAATCTGCATTACAATATCATCGTTATGGTATATAAATAACGATAAGATTATATAAAACCCATGAGTGCTCGGAGGCTGATCATGTTTGAACGGATATTATATTTGATTGCTGTCGGAGCTTTAATGCTTCCTGTCAGCGGCTGTCTGGTCGCAGAAAGCAGTTACCTAAGGAAGGTCGAAGAGGCTGATGTTCTGACAAAAAATATCGATGAACTCCGACAGCAATACACCAGACTTTCCTCGGATCACTCGACGCTCAGGGCGGACTATGAAAAACTAAAGGCTGAGTCTGCCGTACTGGCTAGTGACAAACAGGTCATGGCAGCGGATATAAAACAGCTGGAAGCGGTGCTCAAGGCTAAATCCGATACTTTCTCCATGACAATTGCCGATTTTCGCCAAAAAAACTCTGAACTGGAAGCTGGTAATTACAGGTTGAAAGAAGATATTAGAAAATTGAAGGAAGAGAATGCCCTGTTGCAGAAAGTTAAGGAAGAAAAGGTAAAAGAGGTGAGCAGCACCTATGAGCAGCTCTTGTCCAACATGAAAAACGAAATTGCCCAGGGGCAGGTTACAATTTCCGAGTTGAGAGGAAAGTTGACGGTAAACATGGAAGCCGCGATCCTTTTCGATTCAGGCAAAGCCGATGTGAAACAGGAGGGGCTGGCTATTCTGAACAAGATGGTTGAGACGCTTAAAGGTGTTACGGATAAGGCGATCCGAATCGAGGGGCACACTGATAACGTTCAGATCACCGGTGGCTTGACACGAGTCTTTCCAACCAATTGGGAGCTGTCAGCGGCCCGTGCGATAAACGTGACCAGGTATCTTCAGCAACAGGGGATTGATCCGTTTAATTTATCCGCTGCAGCCTTTGCCGAACATAAGCCGGTTGCCGATAACAACACAAAGGAAGGAAAGGCTAAAAACCGCCGTATTGAAATTACGCTGGTGGCAAAGGATTGAATCATGGCAAAGAAAAATCGTCAAAACCCGCCCAGACCCAAGGAATTCAAGGCGACCCCTTTCAGCATGCTGAAAGGGGTCGCCTTGCCGGAATCGCCCAAGGAACAGGTTGTAAAACCGGTTGTGCAAAAAACAGAAGATTCTCCTGAGGATGACCTGGATATTTTCATGTCAGCGGTTGCGGACGTTAAACCTCTCAGGCGTCAAACATCTAAGGTGCAGGATAAAAGTACCGGGCACAGAGCGGTCCCTGAAAGAGTAAAAGCGGTTTCTGTAGTTGATGAGCAGTCCCGGCAACTGTTTGTCCAGGAAATAAGCCGCCTCAAGCTGGATATCAGGTTTGAGGATTCCGTCTCCGAGAATGATGAACTGCAACCACTCCCCAACAATCGCTTGCGGCAGGTAAAACGTGGAATAGTATCCGTCGATTACCAGCTCGATCTGCATGGTTTGACACGAGAAGAGGCATTGCTTGCTTTGCCGCGTTTTCTAATGACTGCCCGGCAGAAAGGGCAGAAGGCCGTGTTGGTTATCACCGGCAAGGGGAATCATTCAGTGGAAGAACCGGTACTTAATCAGGCGGTTGCATCGTGGTTGCGGGACGCAGGTCGCGATCTGATTGCGGAATATGCCCCGGCGCCACGTGAAATGGGGGGCAGCGGGGCATATGTGGTTTTTCTGCGAACATTTTCGCCGGTCAGGAGACCGGTTTAGCCGGCCATTACGTATTCGGCAATCGTTCTTGCCGTTCTCTCGGCATTATTCCGGTCGTTATTGATAACCATGTTGTAAAGGCTCAGATCATGCGCGTCGCGGTTGAGGAAGTCGCGGATGAAGGCGTCGCGGAGCTTCTGCTTTTTTCGAATCAGCGCCTCCGCTTCCTCGTGGGATATTTCCAGCCGTTGGGAAATTGACCTGATTTTGAACTGTTGCGAGGCATACATTCGGAAGTGAAAGCAGTTTTTAAGTGTCTGGGTTATGGCTGCGCCGCCTCGACCAATCAGAATGACATTGCCTTTCTCCGCAAGGGACACCATGTGTCGGCAGATCAGCCGGAAATGGTCCTTGTCTGTTTTCCAGTGGGGCGAAAATGTCGCCAGTATTTCATCCAGGAATCCTGATTTTTCGCCCAATCCCTTTAAAAGATCTTCAGACATATTGTGGTTTTTGGCGACCTCTTCCAGGAGTCCCTTGTCCATAACGATCCAGCTTTCATGACTGATTTTCTCCAGCTGCTTTTTCAGGTAATCCGCGACCGGATAAGCTTCGCAACCATACTCACGCGATAGCGTGATAGTTGGCCTGCCTTTTTGGGCTACCGTACGCGAAGACTTTTCAGCCTCATTCCTGCGGTTGAATTCCAGCAGGGAACCAAGGCGCGCATCGATTGCAGGTATCAGCATCTTCTCCGGCATGATCAGTTCCTCCTGAAGTTTTGGATGTATCAGTCACCGATAACTTTATCACCGATTGGTCGTTGTGCAATATGCCATACAATACGTACCTGATGGCATTGACAGTGTCACAAAGGAGATGTATACAAAAGACCCTTGAGACACGAATTCTTTTCCCGAAAGGATAAACTCCAAATGATAACTCATATCGTCTTCTTCAAGCTCAGTGATCCTTCTGTTGAAAACATGGCCGCCACCCGTGCCAAATTACTCAGCATGGATGGCCAGATTCCGCTGCTGCGTCATCTTGAGGCTGGTGTTGATGTGATTCGCTCCGAGCGATCCTATGATGTGGCGCTTATCACGCGCTTTGATTCACTGGAGGATCTGCAGGCCTATCAGATTCATCCTTATCATGCCGGAGAGGTCGTCCCGTTCATGAAATCAGTCTGTTCATCAATCGTTGCAGTTGATTACGAAAACTAAGAAATATATTGTATACTTTTTATCTTGACGAAACATATCTGTATGCGTAAAATCCGGTTCTACTCGATAGGCCCCTGCTTTCTCTATACTAATTTCCATAATAATTAGAGATCTGATGGCTTAAAAATAGATATTGTTAATTAATTTATCAATACAGGTTGCATGCCTGTAAACACAATAAACAAACAGGAGGTAGTAGATGTCTGATTACGGTACCCTGCAAGACCGCGTACGTCACAAGTCCCTTTTGAGCAAGGTTATGACAGCTGAAGAAACAGTTCAATTCTTCAAACCGGGCATGAACCTGGGCTGGTCCGGCTTTACTCCGGCCGGTTACCCGAAGGTCGTTCCGATTGCCGTTGCCGAGCATGTTGAGAAGAACAACCTCCAGGGCAAGTGGAAGTTCAACCTGTTCATTGGCGCCTCTGTTGGGGCAGAGACTGAAAACCGCTGGGCTGAAAACGACATGATCGATCGTCGCTGGCCTTATCAGACCGGTAAGAACATTGCTGCCGGTATCAACGAAGGCCGCATCCGCATGGGTGACAAGCACCTCTCCCTGTTTGCTCAGGATCTGGGCTACGGCTTCTACACCAAGGACTCCGAGACCGGCAAGCTGGATCTGGCCATCATCGAAGTTTCCGCCATCACCGAAGACGGCGGACTGGTGCCGACTTCATCCTGCGGCGTCATCCCGGAAATCCTCATGATCTGCGACAAGATCATCATCGAGGTGAACACCGGACAACCTTCTTTCGAAGGAATTCATGACCTGCTGACCCCGGCAACTCCTCCTAACCGCCAGCCGTTCAACATCGTCAAGGCTAACTCGCGCATCGGCTCCACCTCGATCCCCTGCGATCCGAAGAAGATCGTTGCTATTGTTGAATCCAAACTGCGTGACCAGGGACGTGCCTTTGCCGAGCAGGACGACACCTCCGAGGCAATTGCAGGCCATGTCATCGATTTCTTCCAGGCAGAGGTTAAGGCTGGTCGTCTGCCGGACAACCTGCTGCCGATCCAGTCGGGTGTCGGCTCCATTGCCAACGCAGTTATCGGCGGCTTGGCCAAAGGGCCGTTCTACAACCTGTCGGTGTTCACCGAAGTGCTTCAGGACACCATGCTCGACCTGTTTGACTCAGGTAAATTGGACTGCGCTTCTTCTTGCTCGCTGTCACTGTCTGCCGAGCCGGGCTTCCCGAAGTTCTTTGCCAACATGGACAAGTATTTCGACAAGATCGTGCTCCGTCCGCTCTCCATCTCCAATGCCCCTGAGCCGATCCGTCGTCTCGGATGTATCGCCATGAACACCCCGGTTGAGATCGATATCTACGCGCACGCCAACTCGACTCTCGTCGGCGGTACCCGCATGATCAATGGTCTCGGCGGTTCCGGCGACTTCCTCCGTAACGGCTATCTGAAGATGATGCACACCCCGTCGAGCCGGCCTTCCAAGACCGATCCGACCGGTATCTCTTGTGTCGTGCCGCACTGTTCACACATCGACCACACCGAGCACGACCTTGATTGCGTCATCACCGAGCAAGGTCTGGCCGACCTTCGCGGTCTTGCGCCAAAAGATCGCGCCCGTCGCATCATCGAGAAGTGTGCACACCCGGACTACAAGGACCAGCTGACCGAGTATCTCAACATCGCTGAAGCTGACTGCCTCCGTCGCAAAGTAGGTCACGAGCCGCAGTTGTGGGATCGCGCCTTCAAGATGCATCTCAACCTTGAGAAGAATGGCACCATGAAGCTCAAGAACTGGGATGTAAAGGTCGACCTCTGCGAATAGATAGATTGTTTGATTGATGGTTTATTAAAGCCCCACCGGGTAACCGGTGGGGCTTTAATTTGTGTAATATGACATTCCCACTTGAACTTGAGATGATGTTATGGTTTAAATAGCAAGCTTATTTGTAAGACGATGGTTGAGATGACTACTTCTGCGACAGGTTGACAAAGATGTCAGAAAACATCACTGGTTTTAAAGGAGCTGTTGCCGGCCTTTCGCTGACGGATGTTATTCAGCTTAAGGGCCACAACAAGTATACCGGAGCTATTACCGTCGAATACGGTGACAGCGAAGGTGTCATTTACTTCGTTGACGGCGAGATAATCCATGCCGAGCAGGGACAGGAGTCCGGTGAACAGGCCATATATGAAATAATCAAATGGCCTGGCGGTACTTTCAACATACATCCCGAAATGACTTCCAACGTCTGCACAATTCACTATCGTACCGATTTCCTGCTTTTGGAAGCTTTACGCAGGATGGACGAGGAAAATGCCGGTTCAGCCGTGAACAAATCAGCCGGCCCGTCCGTCACCCCCCGCCGTACCATGAGCAAGATTGCGGCACATCTGCAGGAAATAAACAATATAACTTATGCAGTTTTGCTCGACAAGCAGGGGGTTCCGCTTCAGGATTCCAGTATCGAGGCTGTTGCTTTAGCTGCCAAAGGGATGTTCCTGGCAAAAACCGGCAATCAGCTCGGTGATCTGATGGGGTTGGGAGAGATAAAGGCAGCTGCTGTTCATACAAGCAATTTTCACCTGCTGATGTACGATTCAAAACAACATTATCTGAGCATAGCTGTTAAGCCCGATTGTAATCTGGATAGCGTTGAAAACGAGATAAAGTCTGCTCTTATGCCTGGTAAGTAGGAGGGTTGTCTGATGCAGGAAGTCCTGCAACATGTAAACAGGGTCGAAGGAGTAATCGGAAGTGCGGTCTTCAGTCAAAAGGGAGATGTGTTGTCGCACGCTTTTCCCGCTCTGATTGATGCCGCTTCCCTCAAAAAAGCCGCAGTGCTTTCCCTGGAATGTGCACATGGTCTGCAGATATCTCAGAGCCTTGATATTCTGGATATGCGCTATACCGATGGGCGTATCATTCTGAAACGATTGCCGAGTGCGATGCTGTTTCTGCTGTGCACCAAAAGCATTAACCTGCAAGTCTTGTCAATAACGCTGAATCTGGCTGCTAAAAAACTGGAGGCGCAGATGCCTGCAGAGAGTCCTGTTGTTCAGCAGCCTGAAGCTGCGTCACAGGTGATCAAGTCAACTGACTCCGACGGCATACTCCGCCTGCGAATTAGTCATCTGGCCAACAAACAGGCCAGTGCCAGTTTTGATTCACTGGGGATGATTGCCATCAGTCAGCCTACATCGCAATACATTAATGACTTCTACAAAGCAGGTTTTAAAAAGCTTACCCTGATCAATTCCGTTGCCGGTACAAGCGGCAGTTTTCCGGTGATGGTGATGAAAGACATGGATCCACAGTACGATGGTAGTATTGTTGTCGGTCCAGGTATTGAGAAGAAACTGAAGGTCAGTGAAGGGGATAAGGTAGAGGTCAAACTCTGATTTCAGATCACCAGGCGTCAATTTATATGAAACGGGGAATGGGGTTAACTCATTCCCCGTTTTTTTGTCGGTGGATACTACTTGGCTCTGTCTGCATTGATATGGAGTTGGCAGTGAAGGCAGCGCCGCAGGTAAAGCATTGACATGCCATTTACATGGAAATAGTTTCCGCACCGTGGGCATCTGGTGACGGCAGACATCGTGCACGTAATGAGAAGCAGTACGACCCATATTCCGATCGTGGTAAACATTGTTTTGTTGGTTGGGGAGATGCCATGAATTACCCATATCGCCGGAATGTAGATCAGAACAACTCCGAAGAAGTATTTCCGGCGTCTGCGAATCAGGTTCAACGCCGGACCATAATCAGGTATTTCTTCTGCGATATCTGCTGACTGCTCTTCCATCTGATCTCTCCCCGTATGGTTGATTATACAACACGAAATGACTGTATAGCGAATATGTACATACTCACATTTGCCGATTTTTACAATAAAACGTCATAAAATCAAGAATAAGCGCCTGTGTACATGAAGATTGTTTTAGTAAGCACTGTATATGATTCATATACTGACAGTCCATGTTACGTCAATTGAAGTACCTCTCCCCCCCAAATCAGAAACATACAAACCAGCAAAAGCAGTTAGTTACAGCTATTATTACAATCTTCAAATTATTTGGCACGCTCGATGCTTTAGTAAGAATCAGAAGACGGAAACAGTTGAAGCAGGAAGGGAGAACAGTCATGAGAGCCATAACAGCCGCAACATTCACAACAGCAATGATCACCGCCAGCCAGGCATTG
>JAWDJY010000067.1:0-26567 GCA_032469775.1 Geobacteraceae bacterium
CCTCCTTTGACCTGACCCCTGACATCGGTCAGAGGGGAGAGCATGTCCTTCGCTTTGACCTGGATTCACATTACCCGGGGCGTGAAAAGCTGGAAAAATTGGGTCGCGTATGGGGTATCCCTCACACCAGGGCAATTATAGAAGAGGTATATGAAGCAGTCTCCGCCTGGAGAACCGAATTTGCTCTGTTTGGCGTATCGAATGAAGATACTGTGAGGTTTATTGAAATAGACCGGCGCATACTGTGCTGAATTGTCCGGTCTTGGACAGCCTGGCTACTCCCTGATGACCTGACCCGGACTGACAAACGATATCCCCTGGCCACCGGTGGCCCCAATCATGACACTCTCGACAATCGGTGCGTTTATCTCTCTGTCCGCCTGCCATCGTACGATGTAATTCGCACCGAAGCCCCCCGTTTTGTCCGATTCTTCGATGTGAACATAGATGGTTGCCAGTGGGCCGACAACAGTCGGCCGGTCAAGATAGCGTCGCACCAGTTTGCCGTTGGTGTCATAGTAGTCGATGGTGCTAACCTTGATAGATGCCGCCATATCAGTATTTCTGATGCTCAACATCGCGGCGAGCTGGAGCGGGCGCTTCCGTGGTCCGGAAAAAACATTAGAATAGACCGGCACATACAGTGTCTGTCCTTTGGAAAGCTTTATTTCAGCAGTCTGTGACCACCCCAGGGAAGGGTTCATCCAGAATAGTGTCAATGCTATCATCGGGAATAGAATCGTCAAAAAAGAGATCCGACCTGATACGGGCTTCATACGTGCTCCTTTTCTTTAGAGTAGTGGTAACGTCCTCTCCGGTCTGAATATAAAGAACAAACAGTGCAATTACAAGCGTAGTGCCTTGGAACGTCAAATCTACCCCCCCTCAATACAGTTCACTTAAACCTTAACCGTTCGCCCTGAGCCTGTCGAAGGGTGGGCGGTTAAGCCATTCATGCTTCGACAAGCTCAGCACGAACGGCTTAACTGGACCGTATTGGGGTTAGCCTCGTAAAAATAAGCGTTACATGGTACGAGCCGTTCCGAACGTTTGTGCTGAGATTGCTTCAAAAATGTGATAGCATCCGGCAATGCGCATCCCTCAGACAGTAAGCACCCTGGTGATTCTCGCCTTCTCCCTGTTCCTGGCAGGCTGCTCCATAACGCGGGCCATGCGGGTCGAAGACCGCGTGACGGTGGACATTCGCACCATGATCGACGAAGTCAGCGACGCCCCGGTGGTCTTCGTCGGCGAACGCCATGACGCAGCGGCGCACCACACACTGCAGCTTGAACTGCTTAAGGGGCTCATGGAGAAGGGGAAGCCGGTTGCCATCGGCATGGAAATGTTTGAAGAATCCAGTCAGAAAATCCTGGATGGCTGGAGCGCCGGCAGCGTCACGACCGACGCATTTGTCAGGGTTTACCGCTCCAACTGGAGAAATATCCCATACCGGCTGTATGAGGAGATCTTCAGCTACGCCAGGGTCAACCATATTCCGATCGTCGCGCTGAATGCACCACGGGAGATCGTCATGAAGGTTTCACGGCAGGGGCTCGCCTCCCTCAACTCTGCCGACAGGCGCCTGCTCCCCCCTGACGTCGATGCCGAAGTGAGCGACGCCTACGTTGATTTCATCAGGGCATCCTATTGGGGCCATGGAAGAAGCAGCGATAACTTCCGGTATATCTGCGAAGCGCAGATGCTGAGAAACAGGGTGATGGCACACCGCATCCGCGGGTACGTCGAGCGGCATCCGGAGAGAGTCATGGTGGTTATCGCGGGGGGAGGCCATGCGCGGCAGAAGGGGGGAATCCCTGCGGAACTCGGCACACTGCCGTTCAAAATCATCCTCCCGCCGGTTCCGGGACTCACGGCAGCATCGATCAGCGTTGAAGACGCCGATTATCTGCTGGAGGAGCCGTTTATATGGTAGTTCCCGGGAAAAATATTCAAAAAAAGCAGTTAACCGCAGATGCACGCCGATACACGCCGATAAATCAAAAGCTTGAAAAAATACTGATTTAACCCAGAAGGTGATTAATCTTTTGATGTATGTCCAGGTTTTCTCGGCGTGCATCCGTTTTTCTCGGCGGTTAACTGCCGTTTACAGGTTGAAAGCACCGGAATAAAAATCCTCCCCTCTCCACTGGCGGGAGAGGGGAGGATGGCTTATTACTCTGACCGGACAAGGTTGTTATCTATCGCGTCCCCGTCCTCGATCATCATCCCTGTTCTGTCCCTGGCCGTGATCCTGTTTGCCACCCCGGGGTTCGTGTTGTCTCTGCTCCTGCTCTTTGGCTCGCGGTTCCTGCTGCCGATGCTGGACAGGCGCCGGCTGCGGTTTATGCTGCTGTGCCGCAGGAGCGGGGTGTTGCCTTTGATCGCGCACTGCCGGACCCTGGTGCTGCGGAGCCGGATGAACCGGTTGCGGGTGCTGAACCTGCGGCCTTACCTGCTGGTGTGGCGCAGGGCGGGGCTGATCCTGGTGATTCGGAGCTCTCACCGCCGGTGCTTCCTGTCTTCTCTGGTGAGCGGGAGCCGGCGCTTTTTGTCTCGTCTGCTCTTTGAAGTGCTGGCGCACTATCCTGTCCTTGGGTTGGTAACGGTAACTCTTAGTGCGCAGCTTGTGCTGCTGCTCCACCTGATGGGGATATCTTTCACCGGTATATTTTTTCTGATAAACCGGCAGCGGGGCCCGCGCCGGGGCGGAATTGCGTCTCCACCGGTCCCATCCGCTGTGACGTTGTTCCCATTCATGGCCCCAGTGTTGACCCCAGCGCGGTGGCGCATTCGACTGCCAGCCATGGAAGTACACGGGAGGCTGCCGGTAATAGCTTACAGGGATGCGCAGGATGAACAACGGCACATACGCCGGCTCAACCGGCCACCAGGGGCCGTTATACCAGGAGCTCGAATACCAGTTGTCGCCCTGGTAGACCCAGTACATGCCATCGTAAAAGAAGTAGTTGGCTTCCACGCTTGGAGCGTAGTAGACCGGATAGCCCGGCACCGGGATGAGATGCGGGAAAAGCGGCAGATTGATCCCGATGCTCACGTTAGGCAGCCCGATGCCGATGCTGATTTCTGCTTTGGCATAAGTCACCGGACCCAGAAGTATCAACAGTCCAATCAGTCCGCGGAGTATTCTTTGCATTTTTTCCTCCCTGTTCTCTTAGTCCGGCCGGCCGAGTCCCTAATGTCCGCGCCTGTCATGCCTGTCATGCCTGTCATTGTCGTAACCGCGGCCGTTGTAATGGCCGTTTCCGCGACCTTTGTAATGGCGATGTTTCTTATACTTTTTATAGTGCCTGACCGGTCTTTCCTCCTGGATGTAGACCCGGCGTTCATGTTCCACATAGTAGGGGCGTCCCGAGTCGATCCGGACATGCACACCCGGCGGCGCCGGCAGATAGCCGTCGATGCGGACATTCACGCCCGGAGGGGCGGGAAAGCCCGGAGGCACCGGAAAACCGGCCTCGGCTTGATTTACTCCAAAAGTGATGACGACCGCGGTCATGGCAAGCATTGAAAGAATGGACTTAGTGCGCATTACGGCTCCTTTTCAAATGGTAGGTGATTTATGTCAGGAAAGGGTTCTTTCCGCTATGGCTGTGTTCGTTAACGGCAGCCCTGTTGCAGCCGGCCATTGCCACGTTTATCAGCATGGAAGGCTTGGATGGTTGCGGTGAAAAAAGGCCCGGGCGGCGAACCGCCCGGAATTGCATGAAGGTGGCACTTCTTGTAAGTGCTGAGTTGGTAATTACAACTACCATGCCATGTAACTACAGTGGATGGTGTGCATGTAAGCCGCTTGTATTGTTGAATATAGCGCAAGGTAAACTGTTGATGTAAAAATATGCCGTCAACGCCGGCCGTCGTATATAACAAAGCCATCAAATATGACGGCCTGTTGATTAGCCGAAACCCGAAAACTGCGACGCCCTTCAGGAATATTCCTTAAGGGCGTCGTTGATCATGTCTGTTGATTATGCTACTCGCAGGTAAAGTTTGCCTCGATACGGCGGTTTTTAGCCCTGCCGCTCTCGGTCTTGTTGCTGGCCACCGGTTTTGAGAAGCCATAACCCTTGGTGCCGATGCGATCGGATTCTGTGCCAAATGTCTCCACGATGTACTTTTTGACGCTGTCGGCGCGTGCCTGGGAAAGTCTCACGTTGTATTCCCTGGCGCCGACGGTGTCGGCGTGGCCGGCGATTTCACCTTTGGCGTTGGGGAAATAGGTGAGGAAGTCGCCCACGGTCTTCAGTTCGTCATAATAATGGTGCTTGATGTCAGTCATGTTGGTGTCGAAATTGATCCCCAGCACGGCCGGTTTGCTGCAATATCTTTTGGCGGCCGCTGCCTTGTTGGCGGAGGACATTATGACCTCGGGACAGCCATTGGCGGCAACTTTTTTTCCGGCTGGTGTGGCGGGACATTTGTCGAGATAATCGGCTACGCCGTCCTTGTCAGAGTCGATCGGGCAGCCGTCTTTGTCAACGGATACAGCGACAGGTGTGCCGGGACATTTATCCAGGTCATCGGTTACGCCGTCCTTGTCGGAATCGAGCGGGCAGCCGTTAGCGTCAACCTTTACGCCGGCGGGTGTTCCGGGGCATTTGTCCAGATAATCGGCTACGCCGTCCCTGTCGCTATCGATCGGACAGCCGTCCTTGCCGACGGATACGCCTGCAGGTGTGCCGGGACATTTGTCCAGTGTGTCGTACACTCCGTCGCCATCACTGTCCACGGGCGCTGCCGGCGCCGCTTCCACTGTCTTTGCTACCGGAGCCGGGTCGGTCTTTGACTTTCCGCCGAACGCAAACACAACCCCCATCGTGGTTCCGATATTGTGGATCTGGTCGTCGTAGATCATATTGTCCCTGACATCGAGCCTGAGGGCGATATTTTCCGTCATCCAGTATTTTGCGCCCACGCCGAAATCAATCACCGACATGTTCTTGCTGTTGATCTTGGGGCTGTAGTTGACAGCTCCGTAACCGGCGACGATGAAGGGATTGAATTTGCCCTCCGGCAGGAAGTGATAGACCAGATCGAGGTGATACATGTTGATATCCACGTTATCGATCGGGCTGGTAAACTGGCCTTCCTTGCTGAAGGTCTTGTTTTTGTCGTCAACCTTGCTTCTGATGTATTCCCAGCTGCCTTCAATGCCGAAAGTATTGGTAAAGTTGTAGCCAAGCCGCCCGCCGAATATGGGCCGGTTTTCCAGGTTCTGCACTTTTTCAAAAAAGTTGTACCCAACGAACGGACTCACTTCGACGCTACCGGCTTTTATCTCGGCGCGGGCGGTCAGGGGCAGGAGCAGAACAGAGGCAAACAGCACCGGCGCCATCTTTTTCATTACCGGGACCAGGGAAAATATTTTCTTCATCTAAAACCTCCTTGTATCGACTGAATATCTGGTATTCGCGGTATTAATCGCATATTTGCTTTTTATTTCAGCAGGGTGGAACCGGGAGGCAGACTGAAAAGCCTGCCCCCTGTTCCTGCCGGGTTTTTACAGCGGATATCAGGCCGCCTTATGGAGCCGGTACGTTAATGACCGTATCCACCAGCGTAACCGCAGCGCCAAGGGACAAGGCCCTGCCGTTCAGCGTTACTATCTGGACGTTGCCGGCGGTGGAGAACGAGGCTCCCGCCTGGGAAATAATGGTTCCTTCCATGGTCCCGCCTCCGGCGGCGTTGATCGTCGCGAAGCTGCCGACCTGCCAGAAGATGTTTTTGGACTGGGCGCCACCGGCCAGGATTATGTTCTGGGGAAATGCAGCTCCGGGGCCGCCTACCGTCAGCGTGGTAGCCATCTGGAATACCCATACGGCATTGGGGTCGCCCTGTGCGTCAAGGGTGAGATCCGAACCCTGGATCATGAACGATCCGGAGGGGGCGGTATAAACGCCGGGAACCAGGGTCTTACCGGCCAGGTTTTCGCCCGGATTCGCTCCGGCCGGCATTGCCACCAGGGCCAGATAGGCGGTTTGCGCGGCCAGGCGGGCATTGCTTGCAACCAGGCATGCGGCTGCGTTCGGGCCGGTAGAAGTCGGGCCGACGGTGGAATTGGTGCAGGTGTAGATTTTTCCGGTCACTGCTCCGATGTTGGCCGGTGTCTCGGTATAGATATCACCTGAAGTGTCGTGGAATCCGGTTATCGAAGCGGTGCTGGTTGCGATGGTGCCGATATCCCCTTTGACGATTGTCAGGGTTCCGGTGTTGGTCATGCCGGCGGTGCCACCAAAGGTGCCGAACGGGGCGACCGCTGCCAGGTTTACGACACCGGTCACCGGCAACGGCGCCGGGGTAACGGTCAATGATGCGGTCCCGAATTTTTTCGAGACAGGATCAGTGGCGGTGATAGTGATCGGGCCGCCTGCTGCCAATGCTGTTGCCAGTCCATCGAAACCGGTCAGGTTGCTGACGGTTGCAACCGGTGACACCAGCGGAGTGGTGCTCCAGGTCATGGCTGATGTCAGGATTCTGGTGCTGTTGTCAGAGTATGTCCCGGTGGCGACAAACTGCTGGGTACCGCCGACAGTAATGCTGGCTGTGCCCGGTGTAACCGTGATCAGTGTCAGGGTCGCAGGGGTTACGTTCAATGTTGCGGTCCCTGATTTTCCGCTGACCGGATCAGTGGCGGTGATCGTGATCGGGCCGCCTGTCGCCAGTGCGGTGGCCAGTCCATCGAAACCTGCCAGGTTGCTGATCGTCGCAACCGGCGATACCAGCGGCGTGGTGGTCCAGGTCATGGATGAGGTTATATCCCGTTTGGTGTTGTCCGAATATGTCCCGGTGGCGATAAACTGTTGGGTATCGCCAATGGAAATGCTGGCTACGCCGGGTGTGACCGTGATCAGGCTGAGGGTGGCCGAAGTTACCTTCAGTGTGGTGGTCCCTGATTTTCCGCTGACCGGGTCAGTGGCGGTGATCGTAATTGGCCCGCCCACGGCCAGCGCGGTGGCCAGTCCGTCGGAACCGGTTGCATTGCTGATGATCGCAACCGGCGAAACCAGCTGAGTGGTAGTCCAGGTTACCGAAGCTGTCAGATCCCGTTTGGTGAAGTCGGAGTATGTCCCGGTGGCCACAAACTGCTGGGTACTCCCGAGGCTAATGGAGGGATTGGCCGGAGTTATGGCGATGGAGGAGAGCACTGCAGTGGTTACCGTCAGTGCTGCGGATCCTGTTTTGCCGGAGACCGGATCAGTGGCGGTGATCGTGATTAGGGCGCTGGTGGCCTTCGAGGTGGCCACGCCATTGCTGCCTGCAGCATTGCTGATGGTCGCGACAGCCGTGTTGGAGGAACTCCAGGTTACCGCTGATGTCAGATCGCGCTTGGTGAAGTCCGAATAGGTTCCGGTGGCGATGAACTGCTGGCTTGCTCCGACGGCTATACTCTGTTTGACCGGGGTGACTCCTATCGAAGACAGGGTCGCGGTAGTCACCGTCAGTGCCGAAGTTCCGGTTTTACCGGTGGCCGTGTCGGTGGCGGTGATAGTGGTCAAGCCGGCTGCTACGGAAGAGGCCGATCCTTTAACCGCCGGGTTGCTGATGGTGGCAACGCCCGTGTTCGATGACGACCAGGTTACAAATGCTGTCAGATCCTGTTTCGTCAGGTCCGAATAGATCCCGGTGGCTTTAAACTGCTGGGTCGTGCCAAGGGCGATAGTCGGATTGATCGGGGTGATGCCGATCGACGACAGTACCGCCGCGGTTACTCTCAGTGTGGTGGTTCCTGCTTTTCCGGTGGCCGGTTCTGTGGCGGTGATCGTGATCGGGCCGCCAACGGACAGTGCCGAGGCCAGTCCGTTGGAACCTGCCGTGTTGCTGATGCTCGCGACAGTCGTGTTCGAGGAATTCCAGGTCACGGACGAAGTCAGATCCTGCTTGGTCAGGTCCGTGTATATGCCGGTGGCTTTAAACTGCAGCTTGGATCCCAGGGCAATACTTTGATTGACCTGGGTAACGCCGATGGAAGTCAGCGTTGCGGCGGTCACGGTCAGTGACGCGCTGCCGGCTCTTCCGCTAGCGGGATCGGTGGCGGTGATAGTGATCGGTCCGCCCACGGTCCTGGATGCGGCCAGCCCGTTAGAGCCGGCTGTGTTGCTGATGGTTGCAACTGTCGGGTTCGACGAACTCCAGGTAACCGAAGACGTCAGATCCCGTTTTTCATTGTTGGAATAGATGCCGGTGGCCGTGAATTGCTGCGTTGTTCCATTTGCAATGCTCCGGCTTACGGGCGTCACCTCGATGGAAACCAGCGGTTTAGTCCAGCTGCCGCCTCCGAATATTCCATCGTTTCCGCTGCATCCCGGCAGTACAATAAAAACGCTCAGTATTAACACGGAAACCATATAAGCTTTTATTGACTTGAATCTCTTCATAAAACCTCCTTTTTGAAACTCATTAAAACATGATTGTTTGATGTAGATCCCCTGTTTTGCATCCAGCTCTCCTTTAGTTGCCAATTGATAAACGAAATAATCAGTAGTTCAGTTGAATCCCTCTTCCCAAGAACTGAGCGAACTCTGCATTTGGATGAGATGACCAGGATCAGCTCGATATGAGCAACTAGTCTGCCAATAACCGTCTAAAAATCAGAAAGTTGGATTGCATCATTAATAACAGGGGATTAGGTTGGCTGAAGAGGGCTGCGGGTGGGGATGAAATGGCAGGATTGGCCACAGCATCTGACGGAACCACAATATGCTGCGGGCTGATTTGAGGGGAGGGGGGGCGGCAAAAGTCAGGAAGGTAGTAACGTTTTATCAATTCATGGAGACAATCCCCTCTCCCTGAGGGAGAGGACCAGGGTGAGGGGGAAAGTTGCAATCATATGGCACTTGCCCACTTGCTCACGAATATACAATGCTCCATGGAACTATCGAGCCGGTATCGGCTGATCCATGCCCAACGGTGTCGCTTTCGGCTGGTCACCCAGCGGCGCAGCTTTCGGCTGTTTCATGCCCGCAGGCGCCGGTTTCGGCTGTTTACCCGGCGCTACCGGTATCGGCTGTTTCATGCCCGACTCCGTCGCTTCCGGTTGGTCTCCCGGCATGGCCGGAACGGGCTGCTTCATGCTTGGCGGCGCCGGATTTACCTGGTCGCCGCTCAAATGCCCTTTGAACGGTTGCCCTGTTCCAGTCGATGCAGGTGCTGGCGGCTCGGTTTCGGCGTTCGTGACGATCATCGGCGCAGTGAGTTCGTCCTGCAGGTTCTTTTCTTCCCGGGCACGATTCTTCCTGCGCTCCTTGAGGTTGCGGTTGGTGATGTCCTCGGTGCTTACAGCTTTGCCGCGATACCTGGATGGGATCAGGGATGGATTGTCGGTAAAGCTGACCACTCCTTTGGCGTCGGTCCATCGGTAGGTTTCGGCATTGGCCGTCGTCACTCCGCACAGGAGCAGCAGCGGGAGTATCATGGCTCGTTTCATGGGGTATCTCCGCTATTGTTCACTGCGCTGTTCTTCGATATATGCGGCCATGCTGCGCACCGAGACAAAGACCTTGCTGCCGGTGGCCGCGTCCGGCACAACCACGCCGAATTCCTTTTCCATCGACACCACCAACTGCAACGCATCGATCGAGTCCAGTCCCAGCCCCTCGCCGAACAGCGGAGCATCGCTGTTGATATCGGCCGGCGACATCTCCTCGATACGCAGGCTGTCAATGATCATCTGTTTTACCTTTTCAATCAGTTCTTCGTTCATTGACGATTCCTCTCATGTCCATCCCGGTATTTATTTAATTCTAAAATCGACAATTCACTCACGCAAAGGCGTACCAAAAGTAGGTGCTGTTAAGCGAAGCTCGCCAGGAAAGTCAGGTGGATACAAGCACAAATGCTTTACCAAGCAGGTTGAAGTTTAGTCAGGCAAATGGTTGATTTTACTCTGCGTTCATGGCGAGCTTTGCGTGAAACTGCATTATATCGGTTTTATAGATATTTCTGCTCAAGCGCTTTGCCTGGATTTCAACGGATGGTCGCGAAACTGCTCCTCCCAGACCGGATCGGCGATCCCGGCATAGGAGCTGGAATAGGCATCCATGCTATCCGCCAGAGCGGTGAAGATCTCTGCCGCTCCCTCATGGGTAGGATAAGCCCCCTCCGAGGCGAACAGCTCTCGTCCGGCCGCAGGTTGATCGATCAGCATGCAGGGGCGCAGCAGGTTGTCGTGCCCCCCCTGGGTTGCGCGGATTTTCGTGAAAAAGGGAGATGCCAGCGCCTGGTGGATGGTCGTGCGGCGGATATTGTCAACGGCAAAATGGCAGAAGACACACGGTTCGATGTCGCCGTTGGCGTTGATATGGAAATACTTGCGGCCGCCGGCCAGGCAGCCGGAGATCATCGGGCCGTCATTCCAGAAATCGATGAACAGCATCGGCTTGCTGGCGCGGTATCCGGTCACGGTCCGACGCAGTCCGTCGCGTTGTTCCGGGGTCGGCATCAGTTCCGTATCGGGCTTGCGTCCCACCGGAACATAGGAAAAGAGCCACATGGCAAAGACCCCCTTCTTCAGCAGCATGTCGATGTAAGCGCCATCGGTGATGATGTCGGAATTCTTGCGGGAATGGGTGAACGACCCGCAGAAGGAGAGCCCCCCCTCCTTGAGCAGGTCCATGGCGTGCATCACCTTTTTGAAATGCCCGGCGCCGCGCCGTTCGTCGGTTTCCTGCTCGTATCCCTCAAGCGAAAAAGCGGGCATCACGTTGCCGACCTCGGTCAGTTTCGCCACCAGCTCCTGATCGATCAATCCGCCATGGGTAAAAACCAGAAAAGCCATGTCGCTATGCTTTTTGAAAATCTCGAAAATGCCTTCCATGTAAAACGGCTCGCCGCCGGAGATGACCGCGAAATAGACCCCCATCTCCTTCATCTGCAGCAGCACCGAATCGACCTCGTCCAGCGAAAGCTCCAGCGACTTGTCATAATCGCCGGCATAACAGCCGTAACAGTTCAGGTTGCAGCGCATGGTGGGGCTGATTACAACGGTAGAAGGGGGGTAGTAGCCGTGCCTGTCGCTCCACTCCTTGCGTTTGTCGGTGCCGCTCAGCAGGTGATTGATCAGCAGGTTGCTGATCCATTTGTCCCGCTGATTGGGGTGCAGGTCACGCAGAATCCGGCGGGGAAACTCGATGCCGGGGTGCTTGTCCCGCACCAGGCCGCGAATCCAGCGGATGCGTTCCTTGTAGTAATCCTTTTTTGGAATCAGCTCCATCAGGTGGGTCATGCGGATCAGTGTCTCATCCGACGAATTTGTCGCCATTGCCAGCAGGTAGGAAAGCAGCTTTTCCTTGGTATAGTTTTTCAGAGTATTGATCATATGATTTTATTACATTCCTGGGCGTTTGATCTGTTTGTAGACATGACATACCGAAGGTTTGCGACCGAATGCGGAATCAGAATATGCGCCTCTTGCCGGGCTCTCTTCTCGACCCCGTTGTAGCAACTATGTCTGCTCTCAGTCCGCAAGTGATCGGACCCGAGCGAAACCCAGCCGGAGGAGCGCCGGAATTTTACGATTTCCCCGGATTTAATCAGGTCGTCGAGTATGAATTCTTTGACGTAATCGTAATTGTTGCCGGGATACATGACGTGAATAAGCATACTTTCTCTCCTTTTTATGCGGCATATGTGCACAAATCATACTCATCTGGAAAACCACAACCGAAAAGATTGCCCTTCACTACGCTAACGCACAGGGCATGCCAGAAATGAAAATTAATCAAAAGCTTTAATAATGCCTTGATAACAGTCTGTTAGCCCGTGAGAAGACGATATATGAGTGAAATTGATTGTTCTCATGGCCACGGTATATGGTGGAACCTCAACATAATGAGGGCTGAATTTAACGGATGTGAACACTGATCCTGCATTAACATTGAACGATAGAATACGGGCTTGCCGTGCTGCCGCTGCATTGCTGATCAAGAGAGAGGGAATCCAGTAAAAAATGTTTTTAAGATAATTTAAAAAATGCTGGTATAAGGTTAGTTTCAAATGAATTAATAATTTCTGCGGAGTTGCTTCGGGGGATGTAAATGGATGCAGATGGAAACACAAAACTCGAGGAAAACACCGAGCTGCGCCGCCTTGCGGAAGAACAGCTGAAAGCCAAATCGCCGGAAACGGACTTTCACCAGAAGTATAACGAGACACAGCGGCTCTTTCACGAATTGCAGGTACACCAGATCGAACTGGAGATGCAGAACGCCGAGCTACACCAGGCCAGGTGCGAGATGGAATTCGCTTTGGAAAGATATGTAGATATCTACGATTTCACTCCGGTCGGCTATCTTACACTTGACCGCGACGGAACCATACTTGCCTCAAATCTTACCGCCGCCAGCCTGCTCGGAACAGAGCGCAGCCGGCTGCTCGGCCGGCGCTTCGGGCTGTTTTTTAGCGATGAAGCCCGCCGGTTCTTCGCCGGTTTTTTAGGCAAGGTGTTTGCCAGCCATGTCAAGGAAACCTGTGAAGTGACGCTTGCTACGGAGACTGCATCCACGCCCTATGTTCATATCGAGGCGGTGGCCTTCTCGTCCGGTACGGAGTGCCGGGTTGCTGTCACCGATATTACCGAACGCAAACGGGCCGAGGACGAACTGCTCAGGGCCCACAATGAACTGGAACTGCGGGTAGCTGAGCGTACCGGGGCTCTGAACAGGATCAATGAACAACTGATACTGGAAATTGACGAGCACAAGCGCTCCGAAGAGCAGCTCCTGAACGCGTGTGAGGAGATAAATCGCCTGAAAGAGCTGCTCCAGGCCGAGAATATCTACCTGCGGCAGGATGTTGCCCGAAAATATAACTTCGGCGAGATCACCGGCCAGAGCGAGGCCATGTCATTCGTGTTTGCCCAGATCGATCAGGTGGCGCCGATGAACGCTACAGTTCTTCTTTTGGGCGAAACCGGCTCCGGTAAGGGCGTGGTGGCGCGCGCCATCCACAGGAGAAGCTCCCGCAAGGAACGGCCATTTATAACGGTCAACTGCACGGCTCTGCCGGCGAACCTGTTTGAAAGCGAGCTCTTTGGGCGCGAAAAGGGCGCTTTCACCGGAGCTGATGCCCGGCAGATCGGACGTTTCGAACTGGCCAATGGCGGCACAATTTTTCTGGACGAAATCGGCGAGATGCCGCTGGAGCTGCAATGCAAGCTGCTGCGAGTTATTCAGGACGGCGAATTCGAGCGCCTGGGCAGTCCACATACCATTAAAACCGATGTAAGGATCATCGCTGCCAGCAACCGCAACCTAGAAGAAGAGATCAAGAACGGCACCTTCCGGGAGGATTTGTTCTACCGGCTCAATGTTTTCCCGATCAAGATTCCGCCACTCAGGCAACGAAAAGAAGACATCCCGTTGCTGGTCAATCATTTCGTGGCCAAGTTCAACAAGAAAATGGGCAAGAAGATCGAGATCGTGACAAAAGACACCCTGAACGAACTTCAGGGATACCGCTGGCCCGGCAACGTGCGGGAACTGGAAAGCGTCATCGAGCGTGCGGTGATCATCAGCCAGGGAAAAATGCTGCAGGTGCTGGACAGCTTCGAAACGCACCAGAAGGCAGAGGAACCGTCAGGCTTCGAGATCAAATCCCTGGAGGAATTGGAGCAGGATCACATTCTTCGGGTACTCCAGAAAACCGGCTGGCGCATCGAGGGCGAAAAAGGGGCCGCGGTGCTGCTTGGACTCAACCCCAGCACGCTTCGGGCCCGGATACGAAAACTCGGCATTGCCCGGCAATAACCACCACCCGCACGCCTCAGCCCGTCCCGCCATATATGGCAGTTATGTCATGCGTGACGGATAATGCTGACGGCCTGCCATTCAATCCGCACCTAAAGCCACCGCTTTCCACGTATAATCAATCATTTACCCTCATTTCTCCGCAGAACTCCTCTGGCATGATAGTTGATATGTATATGTGTGCCTTCTTTTGCCGGGGGTATTGCTCCTCCCGTAAGCCCCCGGCTTTTTCGCGCTCACTGTTGTTTAAGGGCCTGCACCATGGGAGTCAGGCTTCAGAATCAATAGACAAGGAGAAACCATACAATGGCCAAAATGAAAGAGAATCCCCGCTACAACGTCATATCGCTCAGAATCAACGAAGAGGAACGCCGGCATCTGGAAAACCTGATGAAGAAAACCCACAAGAGCATTTCCAATCTGATGCGCGAGGCGATAGAGTATTTCAGCGCCAACCACAAGCCGGCAAAAGCGCAACGCAAGGCTGCCTGATCAATGTCCGCAAAAACAACTAATCCGCCCCGGTTGCTGCTGATATACCCGGCGACGCACAAGCTCGGCTGGGTCAGGTATTTCCAGTTGCCATCCCTGTCTCTGCAGCAGGTTGCCGCCTTGACACCACCCAACTGGGAGGTGACTCTGGTCGATGAGAGCCAGGACCCGATTCCGTGCGGCAGTCAATTCGACCTGATCGGAATCACCGCCATGACCCACCAGGCGACGCGGGCCTACGAGCTTGCCGATCAATTCAGGAGAGAAGGGGTCAAGGTCATCATGGGAGGGATGCATCCGACCGTGATGCCCGAAGAGGCGCTTGCCCATGCGGATGCGGTGGTGGTCGGCGAGGCGGAAACCGTCATGGCCACCCTGCTGGACGATTTTCTCAACGATCGGCTGGAAAAGATCTACCGTGCTCCGATCGCACAGGATGAGCGCCTGGATATCCCCTGGTCGCGCCGCGAGATCCTGGCCGGCAAACGCTACATCACGACCCAGACCGTCCAGGCCAGCCGTGGCTGCCCCTACGATTGCGCATTCTGCACCGTTACCCAGTATTTCGGAAACCGCTTCCGCTATCGCCCTGCCGCCGATATCCTGGCCGAGATCCGTTCCTTCCCGAAAAAATTCGTGATCTTCCTGGATGACAATTTTCTGGGGGACCCGGCCAAGGCCAGGCCGATCCTGGAGGGAATGAGCGAAATGGGGATACGCTGGGGGTCGCAAACCAGCCTGCGCTTCGCCGAAGACCCGGATCTGCTCAAGCTGGTCGCCAACTCAGGCTGTATCGGCCTTTTTGTCGGGATCGAATCGGTAGCAGGATCGTTTTCACGTCTGGCTAAAACCGCCGGAGAGACGCCCCAGGCCGAGCTGATCAAGCGGGTGCGGGATGCCGGAATTATCCTTGAAACTTCGCTGATCTTCGGTTTCGATGATCACGATCCTGGCATCTTCGAAAAGACACTCCGTTTTGTTGAGGAATGCTCGCCGAGCGTCCCGACCTTCAACCTGCTGACACCTTATCCGGGAACAAAGCTCTTTCAACAGTACATGCAGGAGGGGCGGCTGTTGCACCGGGACTGGAGCCGTTACAACCACTCGGAGGTGGTTTTCCGGCCGAAGTTGATGACTCCCGAGCAGCTCTACCGGGGGTGGATGGAGGTGCGCAAGGAGGCTTACACCTGGCCTGCGATCATTTCAAGGGTCTGGAAAAATCCGGGCCGCCGCATTACGAATCTGGCCTACAACTTCATGCGCAAGGGGCCCAATGATTCTCTCCGGGTTGAAGATGCCGAACAGCTCTCCATTTACCGGCCTATGCCCGATACCGAACATCTGCGGGGGCCTGAACATGCGGGATAGCGTCGCCGTCAACCGGGATTTCTACGATCTGCTCTGGTCCGGTTCCGATCTGGAGCGCCCCGATCGTTTCAATACCTGGCCGTTGATTTCGGGACTGCTGCCGCTTGACGCGTCGCGCCTGGAAATCGGACCGGGTCTGCGTCCGCGACTGCCGATCCCGGGCACCTGCTTCGTGGACATCAGCCCTCCGGTGATTGAGCGGCTGACGGCGCGCGGCGGTATTGCAGTGGCGGGTGAAATCGACGCCCTCCCTTTTTGCGACAACAAATTCGGGCTGGTCTGCGCTTTCGATGTGATCGAGCATACCGAAGATGACCGGCGGGTTTTCAGCGAGGTCAGCCGCGTGCTCAAGCAGGGGGGGCTGTTTGTCTTTTCCGTACCGATCTACGCCGCGCTCTGGACAAAATTCGACGAGCTGGTGGGGCATGTGCGCAGGTATGATCCGGCCGACCTTCTGGCGCTGCTTGCGGACCATGGTCTGGTGCTGGAGAGCAGCGCGGCATTCGGCATGCAGCCTTCCAGCCCGCGCCTGCTGGATTTCGGCCTGTGGTGGCTCAGGCACCGCCGCAGTGAGGCGATGTGGTGGTACAACAGGGTACTGATGCCGTTGGGGATGTTTTTTCAGAAACGCCTGAAATTCGTCGACGGGCTGATCGAAGCGTCAGGTGTCGATGAAATTGTACTGGTCTGCCGCAAGGTGGCGACTCCTGTGCCGTTTTGATACAGGCAGCATGTGTTTCTGCTGTACAAGGTACTGCGTGAAGAAGCACCCGAGCCATGTCTGGTCCTATCGCAACTTACATGCCACTAGGATTGGAATAACAATTCGGGTGTAACGTCACGATATCATGGTTAATAATAACTGAGTGTGGATACGGAGCGGGATACGGAGCAATACGGAATCTGTTAAGAGTTGAAGAAACTGTTGCATTTGCTGGTTTCAGTGTTGGTCTGGTTTAATGTATGTCTGCTTTTACAGCTGGTTAGAGCCGCACGGACATCGGTATGCTTTTGCTCAAACATTACAGTACCATGTACCCTGCTGACCGCATCATTCGTGATCCGCGAGTACTCTTCCGAAATCAGTTCACAATGCCTGTGCGTATCCTTCAGAATTTTCTCAAACACAGTACGGATGTCATGTTGCTCTATGTCTTCCATAATTGCGGAGTAGTTTTCCATGCAGGCCTGTTCATCCTTTAATGCAATTTGCAGCGCATCCTTTTCGCAAATATTGACGTCGGCAGAGTTGAACATCGAACAATAGTACGGATAGGCAAACATATCGTTGTCAACCAGTATTGGAACCAGATCCTGCTTGTTGTCCGGGAAAAGCCGGCAGATGGATTGAAGGTGGACCGCCTCTTCATTAGCCAATAGCTCGAAAAGCTTCTTGGTGCATATATCGTTGAATTTGTATGCCATGGTGCGATAAAAACTCAGACTCCTGATTTCTGTTGCAATTGCAGTTAGAAATGCCGTGTTCTGTAGAGTTTTCATTGGTCACTCCCCGGAAATTACATTGTTGCGTTGTGCTTTAGATATTATTCAGGAAGTTTTGTCTTTGCTGGCGTTCTGCTGATCAGGTAATTGGCAACTAACGTGCCAGAGAAGCCTGCGGGGATTAGTTGGGAGAAGTTGTAGATATTCCGATGGTTTGTTTTGTTTTGTGCACCAGCAGGCGGGATAACGGGGAAAGAAACCCGTTAATATTGACGTAAGTCGCCATATATGGCGGAAAGTGCCGGTATGTTGAATTTGAATGGTTTATTGACGCTGGATGCCGTATTTCCTCATTCTGGCGCGAAGTGTGCTGGGGTTTATACCGAGTTGCACGGCCGCCCCCTTTTTACCCTCGATGCGCCAACTGGTCTTCTCGAGTACCTGCAGAATGTGATCGTGCTCAACCTCTATCAGGGCCTTGATGTTTTGCCCGGCCGCCTTGTCCGGAATCTGGAATGCATCAAAGCGGTCAAGCACTTGTAACGTTGTCCCCTGTGTGGTGATTACCGCCCGTTCGATGACGCTTTCCAGTTCCCGTACGTTTCCGGGCCAGTGGTATTGTTGAAGCGTTTTCATGACTGAGTGCGGCACGTTATCAATATTCCTGTTAATTTTCTTGTTGAACAGGGCAATGAAATGCCTTACCAGCAGCGGGATGTCTTCCTGGCGCTGCCGTAGGGGCGGAATAGTTATCGGGAAAACATTGAGCCGATAGTAAAGGTCTTCCCGGAAACAGCCTTTGCGGATCTGCTCCTCTAGGTTCCTGTTGCTGGCAGCGATGATCCTTACATCGGTTTTTATGGTACGGGGACTGCCCAGCCGCTCAAATTCGCCGTCCTGAATAACCCGCAGCAGCTTGCTTTGCAGTTCAATAGGCATTTCACCGATCTCATCGAGGAAGATAGTGCCGCCGTCGGCCAATTCGAAACGACCGATCTGTCGTTCGCTGGATCCGGTGAAGGCCCCTCTTTCCCGTCCGAAAAGTTCACTCTCTATCAGGTTCGCCGGGAGTGTAGAACAGTTGACCGTGATCATCGCCTTGTCCTTGCGCGTGCTTGAACTGTGGATGGCGCGCGCGACCACTCCCTTGCCTACTCCGGTTTCACCAAGCAGGAGGACTGTAGCGTTCATGGGGGCCACTTGAGAAACCCTCAGCTCAACCTCTGAAAGGGCGCTGCTCTGGCCGATAAGTTCTCCGAAATTATGCTTCTGGGCAACCTCTTGCTGCAGGTAGATGTTTTCGGCCTTTAGCCGGTTCTTCATCTGCTGTATTTCCGCGTAAGCGCTCAGGAGCGATTTTTCCGCCTTCTTGCGATCTTCAATTTCCTTCTTCAGCTGCAGATTCAGATTTATCAGTTCGGCCGTTCTGACCCTGATGCCTTCTTCCAGGTCTTCGTGAACAGACTTCAGCATCTTCTCGTACAATATGCGCTCGGTGATGTTTGAGTGGGTAATGACGGCGCCATCAACTCCATGACTGCCCAATGATACTGCTGTCATCAGGAACCACTGTTTCTCAAGAGGGCTGTGGCAGGGGTATTCCATGGAAAACTGCTTTTCGTGCCCCTTCAATACCGCCTCGATACCGGATAGTGCCCGTTCTGCATCGGCATCATTTTCCGCAGCCGCCCTGCGGCAGACTTCCAGGTAATTGACACCGCTTGACAATCTGTCGGCGCCGTCAGCATCATTGGCGAGTGCGAAGTCGAGCCAGGCCTGGTTGACGGAAATAATCCGGCCTGAATTATCTATAACGGCGATACTGGCAGTCAGTGCCTGCAATGTATTGCGGTTCAGTTCTTCGACCCTGAGCCTATCGTTTTCAGCCTGCCGCAAACGGCTGATATCCAGGTTGATGCCTGCCCAGCATGTTATCGCTCCACTGTCGTTTCTTATCGGCACTCCGCGAGCCAGGATATGATGCCACTGGCCATCCATGCCGCGAAAGCGGTGCTCGATTTCCCAGTGACATTCGTTTTTTACGCACTCCTTCCATGCCGTTATCGTATGTTCGGCATCATCCGGATGCAGCGTGTCGCCCCAGCCGAAATCCGAACACTGCTGCTGGGTTATTCCCACCAGACGCAGAAACGAGTCGCTGGCGTAGATGTTGCGGCCATCGGGGGCGCAAACCCAGATTCCGAAGTCAATTGTTTCACCGATTGCGCGGTAGATTCTTTCATTGACAAGTTGTAGCTCTTCCGCCTGCTTGCTCCTGGTGATGTCGATGACCGCTACGCGGCATTCCTGTTCCGGACCGGAGGCGATCGCAATCAGCTGCACGTAGAGCGGGGCCCCTCCCTGTCTTGTGAGTGCCAGCTCGCAGGAAACCTTGTCCCTCTCGCTAAAAATCCTCCTGCAAAAATCGGAGAAAGCGGGACGGCTTGCTTCATCTACGAACAGCGCAAAGGTCTGGCCGATCATCCTGGTTCGCTCTACTCCCAGGAGTACGCATCCGGTAAGATTGACGGAGCGAATGATCCCCTCGCAATCCAGGGTGAAGTAGCCGGTCGGCGAAAAATCGTAAAGATCGGTGTACTTCTCCAGAGAAGACTCAACCTCGGTTCTGGATTGACAGAGTTCCGCATTCTGCATCTCCAGTTCGATCCGGTGCACTTCAAGTTCATGAAACAGTTTTTGTATGCCTGGTTCGGTGCGGGCAAAAGATTGTTCCGCTTCTTTTTCAATCAGCTGATTTTCTGCCCGCAGGCGCAGATTGGCGGCTTCCGACTTTTTGCTGTCTCTTTTATTTGCCACTGTTGATTCACTCCATTCGACTGCTGTTTGCGGAGCACATCGCTGCCCCGGCGACTGACGGCTTGAGAGCTAACATCACCTCGTTGAAATCGAATGCGGCTGATGCGTCATGGAACAAGCATACCAGCATTCCTGCAAAAAACCTGTAAATAATACGGTGTTTATAAAAAGCGTCAAATATGACGGATTCCGCTTAATGTAACAGCTGTTTCCGGCGGTTTTTGCCCTGCTGAGTTGCGGTCATTCTTTTTAATAGAAGTATCAATGCCTTGAGCGCACGGATCCGAGGCATTGGGTTGGCACAGTTGTTGAGGGTAACTATTCAGGTACTCACAAGTACCTCCTCCTTGCAATGCCGGGCGGCATGCCGCCCGGTCCTTTTCAGCAGGGAGCCTGAGCCGGCACAGCTTGAGTACACGAATGCCAGTCTATATGTGTTTAGACAAGCATTGAGCGAACCAGCCTTGACCGCGCAACTTCTGCTGAAGTCAGCCGTTATCGGGCCGCTCGCCGGCATTATTGGAGCGCAACGCGATCATGTAGCAGGGGATTTTGAAGTTGTTGCTGAAGAGCACATGCGAGAGCATGCAGCTTATAAAAGGAGAAGATCATGAGCTTGATCGGAATAATTCTTATGTGGGTCTGGTTTGCCATCGCTTTCGCTATTTTGAACAGATGGCCAATGGGGAAGGAATCTGCAAGACGCGATATTTACTGGGCAAAGTATGAAGATAAATAACTTTGTACCGGATTGGATTCCGTCCTGCAAGATAAGTGACGGGAGGATAGGATGTCTGTAATGATTGACACGGATAAGAGCAGTCTGATCCGGTCAGCGCCACGACTGATGCAGATCATGCGGGTTCTTGTCAGGCACAGGTTCCTGGGCGCCCTGCGCGGCAAAAATCATTGGCCTCCCCCCAAAGAGGTCCGGGAGACTTTTGAGGAGCTTGGCCTTACTTTTCTAAAATTCGGTCAGGTTCTCGCGATGCGTCGAGACCTGCTTCCGGACGCCTACATAGATGAGTTGGAACAGCTGCATGACCAGTTGCCGGCGTTAGGCATTGCTGCGGTGCGTGCCACGGTTGAAGAAGAGTTGGGTGTGCCTATGGCTGACAGGTTTACTTCCTTCAGTGAAACTCCGCTTGCTGCGGCCACTATCGCGCAGGTGCATGAAGCAACCTTGCTGGACGGACGCCGGGTGGCCGTGAAGGTGCAACGTCCGGGCCTGGAAGAGATGATCTCCACCGATATGGCAGCATTGAGCTATCTGGCAGCATTGGGTGAAAACCTCTTTCCACGCCTTCGTGCGCTTGATCTTCCAGTTTTGGTGAATGAATTTGCCAATAGCCTGAACCGGGAAACCGATTTCAATCATGAAGCACGTTCCATAATGCTATTCCGAACAGCACTGGCAGACATGCCCAATCTCTGGATTCCTGATGTAGTGACGGAGTGTTCGGGAGGAAATGTACTCACGATGGAGTTTTCGGACGGCATAAGGGTCGACCTTTTTGCCAGTCAGAACCCGGAAGCGATGCCAAGGGCGATCAACACCCTGGTTCGGCTGATGCTGCAGACGATTTTTGAAGAAGGGCTGTTTCACGCCGATCCGCATTCCGGCAACGTCTTCGTTCTTCCGGACGGGCGGCTTTCCCTGCTCGATTTCGGAATGACCGGCGAGCTTGACGAGCCAATGCGCGAATCGTTGACACTTCTGCTCGAAGCAGTCGTCAAAGGCGACGCCAGAGCCGCCACCGAGGCTTATCTGGAAATGACGTCGGCCAGCGAAAAAGTTAACCGATCGGCATTGCTGATGGATATAAAAGCCGTGCTTTATGAAATCCACAGAAGTGATCTGGCTGAGGTTTCAATCGGAGATTCCTTTGATTCGCTGCTGCGTGCGGGAAGCCGGCACGGGGTTCACAACCCTCCGGAATTTTTCCTGCTGACACGAACATTCGTAATACTGGAATCAATGATACGTCAACTCGACCCGGAACATGACTACCTTAAATCGTTCCGCGAGGAAATCTCGCGACTGACCACAAAGCATTTCTCCCTGGATCGAATCAAGGAAAAAACCGGCAAACTGGCGCGCGAAATGGAACGCCTGATGACAGATGCGCCAGCCGATACGCGCCGTGTACTGCGGCGTATTGCCGAAGGTGATCTGGGGCGTTTGCAGGCTCCGGCAGTGGAGGCTCTGGGGGGGCGAATCAGTCGCAATCTCGAACGCCTGACCGGCGCCATTGCTTCAGCGGCGCTTGTGATCGGTGGCGCCATGCTGACGCTGGCACCACCGCTGGGCGCCTGGCATCATATCCTGGGTGAGATATTGATTATCGCCGGTGTTCTGGGCACTTTCTTCGTTTGTCTCGGCCTGTTGCGACGCGACCAAGGCCGTGGAGGCGGCCGTCGCTGACATTCCAGGTTTAAATTGAATTAATCCTGCTCTGGAAAAGATCTGAAGGGAGGAAAATGAAATGAGAAAACCATGGGTTGATCAGGAAGCCTGTATCGGTTGCGGACTTTGCGCGACAAATGTTCCCGAAGTTTTTCGTATGGCAGATCATGACAAGGCGGAAGTTTTCGATCCGGGTGGGGAAACCGAGGACACCATCCAGCAGGAGGCCATCGACATCTGTCCGGTTTCATGTATCTACTGGAAGGACTAATCTCAAAGGAGTTCAATATGAACGTTTTCGATTGTGCAATCAGGATGGAAGAAGAAGCCAGGATCTATTATGAAAAACTGGCCGCTGGCAGCACTGTTCCCGAATTGAAGAATCTCTTTACCATCCTGGCGTTAGCCGAACAGGAACACCACGATGCACTGGTGGACATGAAAAAGAGTGTCGATCCTCAAAAAGTAAGCTTCAAGGCGGTGCAGGAGGCAGCCTGCCAGTTCAAACCCCTGCTTGCTATGCGTGACCTGCAGGAAAATCCGGATGCCTATCAACTTGTCGTACAGGAAGAGGAGAGGGGAATCCTGTTCTATGAGGAATTGGCCGGGCAGGCGGAAGATGAAGGAACCCGCCAGATCCTGCAGCTTATTGCCGTCGAGGAACGAAAACACCTGAGCATCGTAGAGAACATCTACTCGTTTGTCGAGTCGCCCAAAAACTTCCTTGCCTGGAGTGAATTCAGCAACCTCAAGGAGTTCTGATACGTCAGGCTGGTGATGAATAGTATCGCGATATCGTACAGACCGGAGCAGAAGGAATAGAACAGGAGGCTTGCATTGAAGCGCACCATAGCTAACATAACAGCTCCCTGCAGCAAAACTGTCCCTGTCCGGAAAAAGATGGATAAATCACTCATCAATTCCGAGCTTCGTTACCGACGTCTCTTCGAGTCGGCCCAGGACGGCATTCTGATCCTGAATGCCGAAACCGGATCGATCAGCGATGTCAACCCCTATCTGGTCAACATGCTGGGCTACTCGCGGGAAGAGTTCGTGGAAAAGAAACTATGGGAAGTCGGTGCGTTCAAGGATATCGAAGCCAGCAGGAATTCCTTTTTGGCTTTGCAGAAGAATGAGTTCATACGCTATGAGAACCTTCCGCTCAGAACTAAATCCGGCCGATTGGTTCAGGTTGAATTCGTCAGTAATGTGTATCTGGTCGGCGATGAAAAAGTAATCCAGTGCAATATCCGCGACATCAGCGCCCGCAAGAGTGCCGAGGCTGCCCTGTTGGCAAAGGAGGAAGATCACGGCCTGTTGATCAACAACCTTCCCATTGGTTTAATTGTTTTTGACGACGACGCACGGGTGGTTCTGTGCAGTCCCGAAGCCTCATTAATGCTTGGGACTCCGCAGGTTCGGATTCTGGGCAAGAGCGCCCGGGATCTTGACTGGAATTTCATTCGCGAGGACGGCTCCAGGATGCCAGTAGACGAGTATCCCTATTTCAGGGTGAGCGCTACCGGCAACATACTGAAAATATTCATCATGGGTATTGATCCGGGCCATGAGGCGGAAACAAAGTGGGTGCTGGTGAATGCCTACCCCGAGTTTGATGGCGGCAACCGCTTGCGGCGGGTTGTTATGATGTTAACCGACGTCAGCGACATCAAATGCGCGGATGAACAAATCCGCAGGCATCTTGAACATTTGACCGCACTGGTTGATGTTGACCGCGCGATCAATTTCAGCTTTGACCTGGAGTTGAGTATGACAACGCTGCTCACCCACGTAATCGTTCAATTGGACGTTGATGCCGCCGACGTGCTGCTGCTGGACCAGGCATCCCAAACACTCAGATATGTGGCGGGGCGCGGCTTTCATAACAATTTGGCGGAGCACAGGACACAGAACCTTGGTGAAGGATATGCCGGACGGGTTGCGCTGAAATGCAGTGTCATCCATGTACCCGACCTGGCAAAAGAGCATAAACCGTTACTGGATGGAAAATTTCAAAAAGTCGAAAACTTCGTCAGCTACCATGGAGTGCCTTTGATTGCGAAAGGGCGGGTTGTGGGTGTGCTTGAAGTTTTTCATCGTACAAAGATCGTGCGTGATGAAGGATGGATGGAATTCCTGAAAGCCCTGGCTGCCCAGGCTGCCATCGCCATCGACAATGTCACCCTGTTTGATGATTTGCAGCGTTCCAACCGGGAGCTTGCAGAGGCATACGATGCCACCATCGAAGGCTGGTCAAGGGCACTGGAGTTGCGCGACAACGAGACCGAAGGACACACGCAGCGCGTGGCGTATCTGACCGTCAAGCTGGCTCGATTGTTCGGCCTGAGTGATGCGGAACTGGTGCAGGTCCGCTGGGGCGCGCTGCTGCACGATATCGGCAAGATGGGGGTGCCGGACGAGATTCTGCTCAAGCATGAGGCTCTGACCGAGGCAGAATGGGTTGTTATGAAAAAACATACCGTATTTGCCTACGAAATGCTTTCTCCGATCCGTTACCTGCGTGCAGCATTGGACATCCCCTGTGCTCATCACGAAAAGTGGGACGGCACCGGCTATCCGTTCGGCCTGAAAGGCGAGCAGATCCCTCTTGTGGCGCGTATTTTTGCGGTTGTTGATGTCTGGGATGCGCTGAGATCCAACCGCCTCTATCGCTCTTCCTGGGCCGTTGAAAAAGTTCGTGAACATATCCGTTCACTGGCCGGAACACACTTTGATCCGCACGTAGTAAAATTGTGCCTTGATTCAGACCTTCTTGCAGGACAGGATTATGGAAGATGAAAATATGATTCCGTTGTTCAGAACAGGCAGGCTCTCATGGCGGAGCGTTGCTGGATGGCAGGATTAACGAGCAGGGTTGCCGATGGGGGCGGGTATGGGAACAGCAAATGAAATTGATAAGTCGGAAGAAGCAAGTTTAAGGCTCCAGGCAGAGGAACTGCTGAAGCTGAAGGCGTCCGAAGCGTCATTTCCAGTTATCCGGGTGGCGGAAGAAAAACTCGTCCATGAGCTTGAAGTCCACCAGGTCGAGCTGGAGCTGCAAAATGCAGAACTGCTTCGATCCAGGAATGAACTTGAAAAAGCTCTGGAAAGGGTTACAGATCTCTACGATTTTGCCCCGGTCAGCTACTTTACCCTGGATCGAGAAGCGAAAATCAAAGCCGTGAACTTCAGCGGAGCCAAGTTGCTTAAAACTGACCGTTCCCGATTGGCAGGCAGGAACTTTGGGCTGTTTATTTCCGGGAAATATCGTTCCGACTTCGATTCCTTTCTAAACAGGGTTTTTTCCGGGCAGGGCCGTGAAACATGCGATATGACCCTTTTGAACAAAGGCTCGCTGCCGCTGGTTGTGCAGGTTGAAGCGATTGTCAGCGAATCGGCAGATGAGTGCCGTCTGGCCCTGATCGACATAACCGGGCGCAGAGAGGCCGAGCATGCCTTGAGGGAAATTGAAGACAGGATGTACAAGCTGGCGGAAATGGCTGTAGATGCGATAATCATGCTGGATGATGGCGGGACGGTCACGTTCTGCAACACGGCGGCGGAAAAAATGTTCGGCTGTACTGTAGCGGAGATAACCGGAGAGGATTTCCATAAACTGTTCATTCCCGAACGCCACCTTGGAGCCGAAACGAAGGGCTTTGCCCTTTTCAGGGGACATGGGACCGGACCGCTGATCGGCAGGAGGACTGAAGTCATCGCGTTGCGGAAAGACGGGACCGAGTTTTCGATGGAGCTGTCTATTTCCGCCCTCAAATTACAGGGGAAGTGGAATGCCATCGGCATAATGAGGGATGTCACCGAGCGCAAACAGCTGGAAACCGAAAGCCAGGATAACCGGGAATATGCCGAGAACATTGTGGAAACCGTGCGTGAGCCGCTGGTGGTTCTGGGCTCAGACCTGAAGATCCTGACCGCCAACAACAGTTTCTACGAGACATTCAAGGTTACGCCAGTGGAGACGATCGGCAATTTCATCTACGACGTCGGTAACCGGCAGTGGGATATTCCCAGGCTGCGGGTGCTGGTTGAGGAGATCCTGCCCCATGATACCGTGATCAACGGCTATGAGGTCGAACACGATTTTCCCGATATCGGCCGTAAGACGATCCTGCTCAATGCCCGTCAGATTTTCCGGGAAAATATCGGTTCGCACATCATCCTGCTGGCCATGGAAGACATTACCGAACGCAAGCAGCTGGAAAACGAAATCCAGGATGCCCGTGAATATGCCGAAAATATCGTGGAAACCGTGCGTG
>JAWDJY010000068.1:0-26141 GCA_032469775.1 Geobacteraceae bacterium
CCTCTTCTCCCCCACAGGAAGGACGACCAATGAAAGCCGTTACACTTACCGCTGCCATCGCTCTGCAGTTATTATTTTCATCTCCCGCCAGCCATGCTTCAACCATCCAGCTTCCTCAAACCGGGCAAACCAGGTGTTATGATACCGCCGGAGCGGAAATCACCTGCGCCGGCAGCGGCCAGGATGGCGACAAGCTGGCCGGGGCCGCCTGGCCTGATCCCCGTTTTACGGATAATTCCGACGGCACCGTTACCGACAACCTGACCGGTCTGGTCTGGCTGAAGAATGCCGACTGCTTTGCGGCCCGGGACTGGCAGGGCGCACTTAACAGCGCCAATTCACTGGCGGATGGAGCCTGCTCGCTTGTCGACGGATCAGTGGCCGGTGACTGGCGACTGCCCAACCCGGTCGAACTGGGGAGCCTGCTGGATCTGGGAAGAAACCTGCCGGCAATTCCTGCCGGACATCCGTTCGGAAATGTCAAAAACGATTTTTACTGGATCTCAAGCACAGACGCCACAACAGGCTATACCGATTATGCCTGGATCATGGACATCAGTGACGGATATCTGATCTCGGGTGACAAGACTGAAACAGCTCCATACGCCTGGCCGGTTCGAGATTCTAAATCGACCAGCGCATCTGCGGCGACTGCTCAGACGCCCAGATCCGGTCAGAAGAGCTGTTGGGACTCGGGCGGGCTCCCGGTCGCCTGCGCCGGAACCGGCCAGGACGGCGACAAACTGGCCGGAGTCGCCTGGCCCGATCCGCGTTTTACTGACAACGGCAACGGCACGGTCACCGACAATCTGACCGGCCTGGTCTGGCTGACCAATGCCAACTGCTTCGGACTGCAGAACTGGCAGAGTGCGCTTAACAGCGCCAATGCTCTGGCCAGCGGAAACTGCTCTCTGTCCGATGGCTCCAAGTCCGGCGACTGGCGCCTGCCCAACCGCAAGGAGATGCAGAGCCTGATCGATTTCGAGAACTCGATTCCGGCCCTGCCGACCGGGCATCCGTTCGTTGCCGCCCAGTCCGATTATTACTGGTCTTCCAGTAGCATCACCGGAAGCCTGGATCATGCCTGGATTGTGGACATTTATGACGGGTATGCGGATTATGCCGTCAAATCGGGTGTCGCCGGAGGGTGGGATGATTACTATGTCTGGCCGGTGCGTGATCCGTTGCCGAACAGTGCCCCGCAGATTTCGGAAGGTGATTCCACATCCGTAACTATCAGCAAAAACGGTGTTCCTACCTCTTTCAGCCTGACCTTGCATGCCACTGACGCCGACAGCGACACTCTCATATGGAGCATTTCCGGGGCCGCCACCAACGGAACTGCAGTGGCGAGCGGCAGCGGGGCAAGCGTGACAGTCTCCTACACTCCCACGATCGGCTATGTCGGGTCGGACAGTTTCATGGTTCAGGTTTCGGACGGGAAGGGGGGGCTGGATTCGATCACCGTGAATGTCACGATCATTCAGACCTGCCTGGTCTCCACCGCCATCATCGGCAGTGGCAGCATGACTCCGGACGTACCGCAGATCTTTAACATCGGCGCCAGCACTACTTTTGTCGTTAATGCCAGCGCCGGTTATTACACCGCCGGCGTCAGCGGCTGCGGCGGAACCCTGACCGGCAACAGTTATGCGACCGGCACGCTGTCCGCCGATTGCACCGTTACCTCCGAATTCAGGGTCACACAGGCCAGGGTTCCGGCAAACAGTGTCAGGACCGACTTCAATACGTTGCAGGAGGCCTACGCCGATCCGGCCACTTCCAACGGCATGACCATTCAGACTCAAGCAGTCACCTTCAGCGCTTTTACTCTGGACAGGGATATCTATGTGACGATCAAGGGGGGATATGATTCCGGTTTCACGGTGAACAACGGTGTAACCTTGCTCAGCGGGTCATTGACACTCCAGAGGGGTTCCGCGGTTGTTGAAAATCTGACAATCCTTTGATACCAAGTCGCAATCAAACGATTACGTCGTTGGCTTCGTCGGTGTCTCCTCAACGTACTAATAGTACGCCTCGGTCGCCACTATCCTCGCCGCCTTGTACTCATTTTGATTGCACCTTGGTATGAGATACAAGGAGCAGTGAATGAAGCATTTTGTAATCAAACTATCAGTCCTTGTTCAGCTTCTGCTGGTTCTGTTCCTTATGGTACCGGACAGCGATGCCGCAGTCCACACCCTGCAGGTCAAAGACGGTGACGGGTACATTATCGCCAAGGCGGTTGTTGACGACGCCACTCCCTACACCGGTCTTTACTCCCTGGTGGTTGACGGTTCCGAGCGGCTCTGGCAGCAGTGGTTCTGGTATCGCATCGGGCCGTCCGGCATGGAGAAGTCTCTGGAGTCGCTTCCCCTGACCAGCGTCACCCCGCCGTCACTGGCGAGTCCCAACACGCTCTCCCTGACCTACACCCTGGCCGACACCTTCGACATCACCGTCGCCTATGTACTGACCTATCCCGCCGGCGGCACCGCCCGGCTGCAGAAGAACGTCACTATCAGCAACATCTCCACCTCGGACCTTGATTACCACCTCTTCGAATACTCGGACTTCGACATCAGCGACCTGGCGACCCAGTCCGACAACGTGGAAATGTTTGCCGGCCGGGTCTACCAGAACGGCGACCAGGCCGATGGCAGCGGAGTCGTGATTATCCATGAATCGTCGCTCCCCCCGACCAAATACGATCTTGACAACAACCAGATCTACCTTTTGCCCGAAATGAAGGACGACACCCCCAGCGACCTGTCGATCCCGCAGACGACCTATGGCTACGGCGATGACATGCAGTTCGCCCAGCAGTGGGACCTGACCATCCCCGCCGGCCAATCGCTCAACTTCACAATCAACGAAGACCTCTACTACACCAAACCGGTCACCGCCGCCAAAACCCATGCCGGCTGCGTAAGCTACGGCGGACAGGCCGACTACGCCATCAGCTTCGACAACCTGGCCAACAGCGTTGACAACCTCAGCAACATCAGGATCATCGACTTCCTGCCGGCTGACACCGTTCCCGCCACGGACCCGCCGGCGGACGGCGCCACATACGAACAGGCCTCCAACAGCGTCAGCTGGAGCCTGCCCTCCCTGGCGGCCGGCGCCGGCCAGCAGAGCAGGCAGCTATCGATCACCGTCAACTCCGCCAGCGACATCACCAACGAACTGCTGCTGGTAAGCGACCAGGCCTTCCCGACCCGCATCACCGACCCGGCCGCGCTCTGCAACCACCCGCCGCTGATGGGCGACATTCCCGCCGCCTCTGTCGATGAAGGCGCAACGTTCACCTACCAGGTCGTAGCCATGGACTCCGATGCGGACACGCTCAGCTACGGGTTGAACGACGCCCCGGACGGCATGGCCATCTCCGCCACCGGCCTCATCAGCTACCCGGCCGGCGTTGCCGGAACCTACGTCGTCACGGTGACCGTAACCGACTCCGGCGTCGGCAACATCAGCGTCAGCAAGACCTTCACCCTGACGGTCAAAAAGGTCAACCACCCGCCGGTGATCACCAGCACTCCGCTTCTTACCGCCAACGACTACCAGCTCTACACCTACAGCATTGCCGCCAGCGATCCGGACGGCGACAGCCTGAGCTACGGATTCATTACAAAACCGCAGGGTATGACCATCACCGGCAACCTGGTCTCTTGGACGCCGACGATGGCCCAGGCCGGAAACCAGGCGGTACAGATCGTAGTCAACGACGGCAACGGCCAATATGTCTACCAGGAATTCACCATCGTCGTCACCCATGTCAACCGGCCTCCGGTGATCAGCACCGCCACCCTGCCGCCGGCCACGGCCACGGTCGGGACCTTCTACAGCTACAGAGTCGTGGCCAGCGACCCGGACGGCAACGCGCTGAGCTACAGCCTCACCACCAAACCGGCCGGAATGACCATCGGCACCACCGGAGTGATCGGCTGGACACCGACCGCTGACCAGAACAACCAACTGCACGCGGTAACGGCACAGGTCAGCGACGGCCAGGGGGGCACGGCCAGCTACAGCTTCAGCATCACGGTCGGCACCGTCAGCGCCCAGGACCCGGTCATAACCTGGGCGGCTCCGGCGGCGATCACTTACGGTACACAGCTCTCAGCCACCCAGCTTAATGCGACCGCCAACGTGCCCGGCAGCTTCACCTATACACCGGCAGCAGGCAGCGTGCTGAATGCAGGTACGCAGACACTGTCACTGCAGTTCACACCGACGGATACGACGGCCTACAACAGCGCCACGGCCAGCGTTTCGATCACGGTCAACAAGGCAGCTGCAACAGTGGCACTGAGTAATCTGGCCCAGACCTACGACGGAACCGCCAGGGCGGCAACAGTTGTTACTTCTCCGGCAGGTTTAAGCACCACTATCACCTACAACAGTAGTTCAACTGCTCCTACCGCTGCCGGTACCTACACCGTGGTGGCAACAATCAATGAAAGCAACTACAGCGGCAGCACAACCGGCAGTCTGGTGATAGACAAGGCCACGCCGCTGATTACCTGGCCGACTCCGGCTGAAATATCCTACGGCACCGCTCTTTCGGCCACACAGCTGAATGCCACCGCCGATGTTGCCGGTACTTTCACCTACACCCCGGCGTCGGGTAGCGTTCTGAATGCAGGCCCGCAGACCCTGGCGCTGGTATTCACACCGAGCGATACCGTGAATTACAACACAGCAACTTCAAACGTCTCGCTTACCGTCAACAAGGCCGTGGCAACTATTACTCTGGGCAACCTGAACCATACCTACGACGGCAGCGCCAAGTCTGCAACAGTAACCACCAATCCAGCCGGTTTAACTGTAACAATCACTTACGACGACAGTGCCACTGTACCGACCACCGCCGGAACCTATGCCGTTATTGCCGCCATCAGCGACAGCAACTACAGCGGAACAACCAGCGGCAGCCTGATAATAAACAAGGCGACTCCTCTGATCACCTGGCCGACTCCGGCAGCTATTTATGCCGGTTCGATGCTGACTTCGACCCAGCTTAACGCAACTGCCAGCGTAGCCGGAACATTCGTCTACACACCACCGGCCGGTACAGTCATCAATATGGCCGGTTCACAGACTCTGTCGGTGGCCTTTACGCCATCCGATTCCGCAAATTATAACAATGCCAATGCCGGCGTTACGCTGACCGTCAACGACAAGTTGAACCCGGTCATCACCTGGCCGGCTCCGGAGGCGATAACCTACGGCACGGCTCTTTCGGCCACGCAACTGAATGCTACTGCCGATGTTGCCGGTACTTTTACCTACACTCCGGCAACGGGCGCAGTGCTGAATGCCGGACCGCAGACCCTGTCGCTGGTATTCACACCAAGCGATACTGTAGCTTACAACACAGCTACTTCAAACGTCTCGCTTACCGTCAACAAGGCAGCGGCCACGGTGACACTGAGCAACCTGAGCCATACCTACGACGGCAGCGCAAAGACGGCTACAGCCATCACTACGCCGTCAGGACTGACCGTCAGCATTACCTACGATGGAAACGCAACAGCGCCGACCGCCGCTGGAACCTATAACGTAATCGCTACTATCAACGATGCCAACTACAGCGGCAGCGCCAGCGGCACGTTTACGATTACCGCAATTGTTCCGGCAAAGATGGTCAGAGTGATGGGTGTGCTGAGCAACATTGACTACAATACCCTGCAAGAAGCATATGCTGATCCGGCAACATTGAACGGCATGACCATTCTGGCGCAGGCTGCCACCTTCAGCAGTTTTACTCTGGACCGGGATATCGGAGTGACAATCAAGGGCGGCTTTGATTCGAGCTATCAGAATAACGGCGATGTGAGCAGAATCGCGGGGGTGTTAACGGTTCAGAAGGGAAGCTTGGTGGTGGAGAATCTGGTGATCCAGTAGCCCCATCCGGAGCTCAGGCACAAATAAGTTTCAAAAAAAAACCTCCGGGACTAAATGTCCGGGAGGTCTTTTTTTGATAGTTTCATGCTGCCGGTGTTTCACCGGCAGGCTTCTTTTTCCTTCTGCGGCGTTTCTTCTTTTCGCCATCTACGACAGCTGATTCCGCTGCCGCCGGTTTTGGCCCGGCCTGGGGTTTCGCTTTTACCGGCCGCGCCGGCGGTCGACGGCTCTTGTCCGCAGTTCTGCCGCTTCCCGGTTTATCCCGCTTCGGGTCCAGCACCCGCTTCGGCCGTGCCGTACGGACGTAGTCTGTGACAAACAGTTCGTCCTCGGCCCACTCGGTCGGTATCTTTTCCTTGATGTATTCTTCGATGGCTTCGATGAAGAAAGCGCCATCCTCATCGGCCAGGGATATGGCCTTGCCTTCGGCGCCGGCCCTGGCGGTGCGGCCGATGCGGTGGACATAGTCCTCGCAATCCTGGGGCAGGTCATAGTTGATCACATGCGAAACGCCGTCGATATGCAGGCCGCGTGATGCGACGTCGGTGGCGATCAGGATCGGCAGTGATCCGTCCTTGAAGTCTTCCAGGATTTTCATCCGTTTGCGCTGTTCCACGTCGCCTGAAATGACCCGGCAGGGGAAACCGTTGGCGTTGAGCAGGTTGTGCAGGTGTTCGGCTTCGCGCTTGGTATTGATGAAGATCATCGTGCGCTCCATGCCGTCACGTCGCAGAAGCCCAAGCAGCAGAGGAAACTTCTCTTTGCGGGAAACGTGGAAAAGGAGCTGTTCCACGCGTTCGGCGGTCATGCTGTCCGGTGTTACCGAGACCTTTTCCGGCATGTTCATGAATTCGTAGGCCAGTTCCATCACCCGGTGATTGAGGGTGGCCGAGAACATCAGGTTCTGGCGTTTGTCGAAGGGGGGCAACCGTTTCAGGATGAAGCGCAGGTCGGCTATGAAGCCCAGGTCGAACATGCGGTCGGCTTCATCGATAACCAGCATCTCGATCCCCTTGAGGGTGTAGACCTTCTGCTTCAGGTAATCGATCAGTCGGCCGGGGGTGCCGACTATAACGTCGGCGCCGTCGCGCAGAGCGTTTTTCTGTTTCATGTAATCGACGCCGCCGTAAATGGCCTGGATAACCAGGCCGCAATGCGCTCCCAGTTGCTGGGCATCAGCCTCGATCTGTACGACCAGCTCGCGGGTGGGAGCAAGAATCAGCGCGCGCGGACGGTTGACCGAATCCTTGCTGGCCAGCAGGCGGGTAAGTAGCGTGACCAGGAAGGCGGCGGTTTTGCCGGTGCCGGTCTGCGCCTGGCCGGCCACATCCTTGCCGGACAGCGATATCGGCAGGGTCTGTTCCTGAATCGGGGTGCAGGTGCTGAAACCCGCGTCGGCCAGGCCGGCAAGCACTTCAGCGGGGAGTGGTAATTGATCGAATTTCATCTTTTTCCTTTTCGTACTGCTAAGTTAATTAGTCAGCTTATACCGCGCGCTGTTCCGATGCAATGTAAAACATCACGCCCCGTCGTCTGGCGACAACGGGGCGTGATGTTTTTGGTTATGTTTAGGCCTGTTCCTGGCGAGCGGGCTTATTCGAGTTTGCAATCAGAATGACATCAATTTGTAGGGGCGCCCCTTGCGGGTGCCCAATCAGGGCGGGTGCAAGACCCGCCCCTACCTGATGTTGACCCGGTCCAGTACCGCCGAACCGAGACCGAGTGTGACCGTGCCCTGCAGCAGGGTGCTGCTGCTGACGGCGCTGTAAGAGGCGTTATAGCCCCCCTTGAGGGAAACTGCTATGGCCCGGTTCATATTCAGCGATCCTGCCAGTGTACCCTCCTTGAGCTGGATCACGTCGCCGCTTACCGCTGCATTGTAGGCATCTTGCAGCGTTGAGTAGTAAAGCGGAGTGGCACGGTTGAGGCGCACCGGCGGCAGCAGGTTGAAAGTCGCGGTCACCGCCTTGGCGCTGCTCATGGAAACACTGCAGGCGCCGCTGCCGCCGCAGGCGCCCGACCAGCCGACAAAAGTCGAATCCGAGCTTGGTGTTGCAAACAGGCCGACGGTGCTGTTCAGTGCGAAATTCCTGCTGCAGGTGCCTGACGTGCAGGTCAGGCCGGTCGGGTTGCTGTTGACCGAACCGCTGCCGCTGCCGGCCAGGGTGACCGAGAGGGTCGCCTCGGTGACTGTTATGATGATGTAGTCATATGAAGTAGAAATATTGCCGGCGGCATCCCTTGAGAAGGCGTACAGCCCCCTGCCGGTCGGGGTATTGTCGGTCAGCCCGCTGAAGGTGTATGTAGCCGGTGGCAAACTACTCCAGACACAAGTGCCGGAATTGCCGGTTTCATTGAGGCAGTAGCCGGTAACACCAACATTGTCGCTGGCGCTGAGGGTCACTGCCACGTTGCTGGTGGTCGAACTGTCCGGTATGGAAAAAGTGATCGAGGGAGCGCCGGTATCGACGAAGCCGATCGAGGTGGTTGCGGATTGATCCATCGGCAGTGAACAGTAGTAGTTGCTGCCGGATGAGAGACAGGCTCCTGTCCAGGCCGTGGGAGCGCAGCCGTTGCCAGGATTGGCATACAGATTTATGGCAGTATACGGCATGACATCGGCACCACAGGTTCCGCTTGTGCAGGTCAATACGTCTGGCGAAGTCGTCACACTGCTGCCGGGACAGGTGGCGGTGATCGAAAGCGTCAGTCTCGACAGGACGCTCTTGCCGCTCATGTTGAATGAGAAGGGGAGCGCAGCCCCGGTGGTGTTTTCCACCAGCAGGTAATAGGAATAGCCCGCTTGCCAGGGGTAGCCGGTCAGGTTCTGGTTCAGGTAGGTATCGGCATTGCCGTAGGTGTACCAGTGGGCGTATGAGTCGTTCGGCGGAACCGTCCCCTGGGTCAGGTAGAGCCGGATGCCGCCATCATGCTGCGCGGTGTGATGCCAGACCAGCGCATCGCTGGGGACATCGATCCGGTACAGGCGCTGCTCGCCGGCCGCCAGCGTCGTGGAGAGCAGGCCGCTGGCGAAGGGGATCACACCGTCCAGTTTCAGTTTCTCCGTACCGATGCCGGATGAAATGTCGAAGGTTGCATCGGTAATGGCGTAGACCCCCAGGTAGTAGGTGGCACCGGGGCGCAGTGGCGGGGTGGGGATGGTGGTAGTGCCGGGGGTTTCAATGACAACGTAAGGATTGGGATTCAAATAGGAGTTGTCGTCCCCCCAATCCATAAAATACGATGGATTGGTCTGGTTGCCGTCCGTGCCCATGCCGGGCGGGATGGTGTCCCGGATCATAACCGCTACGTCACCTACCTGCTGGTTCAGGGTCAGGTTCCAGGCGGTGGGGGTGCTGGCGGATTGCGTCGTGGATGACTGCGGAATGGTCAGGCGGTAGTAGCGCATGTCGCCGGCCGCCAGGGTCTGGCCGGTTTTGCCGCCGGATACAAGGTTCAGATCCTGGAAATAGCCGCTGCTGTCCAGCGGTCCGACGGCGTCCCGTACGTTGCCGGCCGCCACCCGCAGGCGGTAGCGGATGTTGGAGTTGACCGCCTTGATACCGAGCCACCATTCACCAGGGGCCAGCTGCAGCTCGCTGCGGCGGTCCAGCGGCACCCAGTTGCCGTACATGGTGCCGTTAAGGGACTGGAGCCGGTCATAGGCGTAGGGAGCGTAAGAGTTGTAGTAATTCGGGTCGTTGGCATCGCTGCGATGATATGGCGACGGCACGCCACCCTTGCGGATGTACAGTTCCGGTTTGCCGCTCAATGCCTCGACCACGGTCTTGAGGATGCCGCCGTTTCCGGCGGGAATGGCGATGCGGTAGAAATGCCAGTCATTCTCGCCCAGATCGGTTCCCTGGTCGCCGGTGGAGGGGTTGATGATCGGATTTCCGGAATCATCGATGCCGGAATCACCGAACCAGGGCGCCGCCAGGCCGGGCTGGGTAAAGCTTCCGTTTACCGGCGGCATGCTCCAGCTGCGACTGTTTCTGTCCGGAGAAGCCGAAATTATTTCGCTGGTGATGGAATAATCGGTGATACCGACCCCCTGCACGGCGATATACCAGGTTCCAGGTTCCAGGTACGGCGCGGTCAGCACCGCGAACGGCGAGGTTACCTCCAGGGTCGGCTGGTTCGGTGCATTGGGGATGCCGTTCTTGGCAATGTACAGCTTTGCTGAACCATTTGTTGCCGAGGTTCCGATTTTCCAGCCGGCCAGCGGATAGCCGTTGATCGTAGCCGGAATGTTTACCTGGTAATAGCGGATCTGCTGGTCAACCAGTGAACCGCTGGCAGAACCGTTGTCGAGTATCAGTGTCGTTGGCGTCAGCGCTGTAACCTCAACATCATAGGAGTTGTCGGTGTCGCTGCAGGTGTAGGGCCAGTTGGGGAGGCAGCTTCGCTTGTTGCCCACCACCAGCGTATAATCGCCTGCCACCGGTTGCGGCACTGTGATCAGGGTGTCGTTGGACCACTGCGCTGTGTAGCCGCCTTCGTGGGCAATGTAGGTCAGGTTGTACGGTCCCGGTATCATGCCGCTTCCTGCGGCATCCTGCCTGAGCGCCATGGTCGGGTTGCCGACCCGGTTCTTGAGCCTGATCTCCATGCTGGTCAGCCCTGCCGGAGCCCGGAAACGATAGACCTTCTGCTGGCCGTACTGCAGGGTTTCACCGTTCCAGGTGACCGGTGTTCCGACCGCCGCCGGGGTGGAGGTCTTGTCCGCCACCGGCATCAGGCCGTAACTGGTCAGGGTGAAGTTGACATTGCCGCTGCCGATGGTGAAGTCGTCCGGCGGATTCTGCCCTTCGCTGAAGACCGCGATGTAGTAGGTTCCGGCTGTGATCGCGGTCTGGGGGCTTTCGGCGTACTTGTAGAAGAACTCGCGCCCGGCTTTCTGGCGGCGGTTGCCCTTGAAGTAATAGATCGAGTCAGAGGGCTGGTCCTGGGCGGTCATGTTGGGGAGCGCCCCCTGACGGACGGTCATCAGCGCCTCGCCCAGGGTCGGCTCCAGCTTGACCGACCAGCTCTTCTGCGCGGCCGGCACCGTGATGCGGTAATAGACCGCCTCGCGTGGCGCCAGGCCGGTCTTGCTGACACTGCCGCCGGTGAAGTTGCCCAGATCCTGAACCTGTATCGGCCAGGGGACGCTGCTGGCGTCGTTGCCGATGCCGATGCCGCGACTCTCCAGCGTGTATGAGAGCGGCGCCGTGTCGCTGCCGTCACCGGAAACCCCGACGTAATAGCTGCCGGCCTCCAGCGGACTGCCCATGCCGGCGATCAGGTAGGAATTTTTATCGCCGGAATAACGGCGTGTTGGTCCACCCAGACCGTAACCTTCATTGGAATACATGTCGCCGATGCCAGGAGCCCATTGCAATCCGGTCTGCCAGTTGCTCAAGCGCTCGAGCCCATAGGTATAATAGCCGGTGTTGGTATTGAAATCGGCCGGCAACTGGTCCCGGCGTATGACCATGCGCGGATTGCCCAGTGAAGCCTTCAAACGAAGATCCCAGCCGAGGAAGTTGGGCTCGTATTTGGCGTTGTTGGGGTCGGTGGAGGAGGGAACGGTAAATTTGAACCATTGCCAGGTATTGGCGATCTGGCCGCTGACGCTGGAGCTGCTGCTGTTGACCTGCTTGAGCGGAGCCGGAATCTCGCGGGTTGTCAGCTGGAAGGCGCCCATGGCCTGGTTGGGAGTGTTGATGCCGATATACCAGATGTCGGCCTGGTGCCCCGGATGTTGCAGGAAGCCGTAGTTGCTGCTGGCATCCACATGGTAGGACTCGCTGACGCTGGTTGAGTAGGCGCTGTTGCCGTTGCGGAAGAGCCAGCGGGACGGTACCGCATTGCGGCGCAGTGCGATCTCCCTGCCGGCCTGGTGGGCTGCGTCCAGGTCCAGCTGCCACCCCAGGAAACCGAGCTGTGAGTTGATGTCGCTGACCTGGTAGTAGCGCCAGCCGGAACGGTTGATGTCGTCATTTGTGATCGGCGTGGTGTTGTAGGGATAGGCATAGCCGGGTGGCACCGGGTTGGGGTCGCTGGTGTTGATGAATGGTTTGCCGGTGACCACAGGAATGATGTTTGCCAGCGTGTAGGAAAAACTTCCGCTGCCGTAAACCGTTATGTACCAGGTGCCGTCGGTCAGGGTAGGGGGGACCTGGGTGATGCTGTCGATCACGCCGGCCGGAGCCTCGGAAAGGGCGCTGTTGGTCCAGCGGTTGGGGATGTCGCCGCTTCTGATGTACAGCTCGGGGTTCTGCCCGGCCGCGCCGGGGGTCAGGTTGATCTGCCAGGCGATCTGGTCGATCGGTACATCGACCCTGTAGGTAGTGTAGCCATAGCCGGTTATGTTGGTGCCGGCGCTGCCGTTGAAGTTCAGGGTGGTTACGGCCTGCCTGCGGGAATCCAGCGTGATGCTGCTGCCGGGCGTGCCGGTAACCCCGATGAAATAGACGGCATTGGTCAGGTAGGGGGGGACCAGCAGCATCTGCCCGGCCTCGAACTGCTCGGCCTGCTCGGTCCAGGCGGTCTTGACCGGCGCCGAGGACTGGCGGACCCAGATGGTCTGGCCGCCGCCGTTCAACCATAATCTCCAGGCCTTGGTGGTGGCATCCACGCTGGTTCTGTAATAGTAGGTCCCTTCCGGTCCGATGGTGGCGGCCGCAATGCTGCTGGTGTCGCCGACCGTACCGATGTCACGCGCATAAATTTCGCCGCTGAAGATGTTCCAGGTTGAGCTGCTGTTCGCGTGGACCCGGATATACCAGGTCTGGTTGACACCATACTGGTTGGCTGCCAGGATCAGTCCGTCAGATCCGGTAACGGTGGATTTGTAGCTGGTATCGCCGAAGGGTATCGAATCCTGTTGGAGATAAAAGTTGGCTTCTCCGCCCAGGACGTTCAGCACGGTGCGCCAGGCACCGGTTGTCGGCGCCTGGCTGGTGATGCGGAAGAAATACTCGCCTGCGGCGCTGGACGGTTGGCTGATGTTGCTGCTGCCGCCGGGGGCGCTGCCGTTGTCCCAGGCAAGATCCTGGACGTACAGGTCGCCGCTGCCGAGTTGCCAGGTAGCGCCGGGGGTGGCGTGGACACGGATATACCAGGTCTGGCCCGACAGGGACGAGTCGGCAGTGACGTAGATGGCGTCGGAGCCGACCGCGGTCGAGCTGTATGATCCTCCACCCAGCGGTGGCGTGTTCTGCTGCAGGTAAAGATCTGCCTCGCCGGCGGTGACTTTGAGGACGTTGCGCCAGCCTGGATGCACCGGCGACTGGCCGGTTATCCGGAACAGGTAGTCGCCGCCGGCGCTGTCCGGCTGGTTGATGACGTTCACGCCGGCCAGGGTCGTGCCGTTATCCCAGGAGAGCGTGCGCAGGTAGGACAGGTCTGCCGTGTAGCTGTAACTCAGGCTGGCATTGGCCTTGATACGCACATGGTACTGTCCGCCATCTACCAGGTTGGGATCATCTGCAGCTACCAGCAGCGTGTGCAGAGTCTGCCCGTAGCTGGCAGCAATCTGCGTTCCGGCGGTATGGTTGGTGCCGGTATAGAGCAGGAAGTCGCTGGAGGCGCTGGTGGAGAGTACCAGTCGCATCCCGCTCTGCGGAGCTGGCAGCGTGATGTCGTAGTAGGCCAACTGTCCGCTGGCCAGGCTGCCGGTCAGAGTGGCGGCATGGGCGGCGCCTGAAACCAGGCTGTAGACCAGAATGCAGAATAAAATAATGCGCCGGACAATTTTTTCGCTTCCTGATGAATTGGCCATGTCACCACTCCTTGGTCATGCATTTCCCAATTTGTTTTCAAGTCTTTCGATCACTTCGGCAACGGTTCCTTCGATGTCATCCCCGTAAACTGTGAAATACAGGTATTGGCCGCTGTGGTCGGACCAGTCCAGGTTCTCGACCGGAAGCGGAGCCAGCAGGGCTTCGATCTTCTCATAGGAAATAAGCGGCGTGCCGTCAGGCCATTTCCGGTCGAGCCTTGCCTGCTGTGAATCTGTCAGCGGTATCCGGTATGTGATGGAAAAAAGTTCGGCTTTCAAGGTGAACTCCAGCTCTCCTGCAACCTTATAAGACAAAAGCCGCTTCCCGGTTGCGGGCAGGCGGCTTAATTGTCAGCAATCGAAATGCGCCAGGTTTTATGCGCGTTTCTCAATCAAGTCATCTACCCAGGACATGGCGGCAGCTATGGTCGGAAAACCGATCGTGCTGGTCAGCACCAAAATCGAATGGCGGATTTCATCGGGAGTTGCGCCCGCATCCAGGGCACGGGCAGCATGGCTGCATACCGATCCCTTGGAGTGGATCGCGGCCGCGGCCCCCAGTTGAATCAGATGGACGGTCTTGTTGTCCAACGGTCCGGATGAGCGGGCAGCCTTGCTAAGCGCCTCGACAGCATCGATCAGGTCACTGTGGCGCTCCTTGAGCTTGAGGTAGAGTTCCGATGGTTGTCTTGTCATGTCGTCCGTCCTTTCCTGTCTGGATTATGGATTGCATGCTTTCGGTTGAATCCGGACCGTGCGGCCCTTGAAATTTACTCTATCAGAATACCATCGATCAGGAATAGTACAAATCGGGTATTGAAGTGATAAATGGGTTGTTTACATATTGCATTTGCGACATTGGAATTTATACTGTATTACGAAAAAAACCGGATTGATGATCTCCGATCCGGACTATCTCAACTGTTAAGCCGGCAATTCCGGGACGCATTCCTGATATTCAAATTTCCGCTATAAAAAGGATAAGACATGTTCATTCAAATCATGGGCCGACGGATGATCCTGACAGTTGTTGCCATTCTGGCATGTGTATTTACACCCTTGCGGAACGTTGTTGCCGCGGAGCATGCGCTGGTTTCCGAACTGAGGCAGATTACCGGAAAACCGGTTGAGGCTGTCAGCCATCAGAAAACCGGCCGGCTCAAATTTCTCGGTTTTGAACAGGGGTACCAGATTGCCGGTTCCCCGGTAATGCGCAAGGATGTGGCGGCAGGGAGCGAGGGAGCGGCGGCGGCATTTCTGGAACGCTACGCTACTCTTTTCGGCGTGGATGATCCCGGCAGGGATCTGGCTGTCAAGAAAACGGTGACGGACAAGGGGCGCAGCTTCATCCGCTATCAGCAGCATTACCAGGGTCTCCCGGTAATCGGCGGCGAGTTGATCGTCCATCTTTACAATAATGCCATTGTCACTGCGAGCGGCAAAACCTCCCGGGTCTCCGCTCTCGAAACCGTACCTGCAATTCCTCCCGGCCAAGCGAGTGTTACGGCGCTGCGGCTTATCTCGGCGCTCTATCCGGAGTCGGCCAACCAATTGAACGCATCCGAACCGGTACTGTCCGTATATAATCCGTCTGTTTTCGGCCACGACCGGGATGTCAACCAGCTGGTCTGGCAGCTTGAGCTCAAGTCCGGAGATGGCGCTCCCATCAGGGAGTTTGTGCTGATTGACGCCCAAACCGGGCAGATGCCCCTTCATTTCAACCAGGTGGATTTTGCCAAAAACCGCATGATATACGACAAGAACAGCGTCCCCTCCGATACTCTTCCCGGCACACTGAGGCGAAGCGAGGGGCAGGCTGCCACGGGAGATGCCGAGGTTGACAGCGTCTATGATTTCATCGGCGATACCTACGATTTCTACTTCGGCAACTTCGGCCGGGACAGCGTCAACGGTTCCGGCATGACGATAATCGGTACCGTACGATTTGTCCCGGCCAATGAGACCCCCCCCGTATAACAACGCCTACTGGAACGGCTCGCAGATGGTTTGCGGGATATCGCAGTGCACCGACGATACGGTCGGGCATGAACTGACCCACGGAGTGATCGATTTTACCGCCAATCTTTATTACTACATGCAGTCCGGCGCGATCAACGAATCACTGGCCGATATCATGGGGGAATTCATTGACCTCGGCAACGGCGCCGGGAATGACGCCCCGTCACAGCGCTGGCTCTTCTCCGAAGATTCGGGAGCCATCCGTAACATGAGCAATCCGCCGGCTTACGGTCATCCGGACAGGATGCTGAGTACCCTGTACTCCTGCGGCGCCTCTGACAACGGCGGAGTACACAGCAACAGCGGGGTTAGTAACAAGGCCGCGGTTCTGATGACCGATGGCGGGACATTCAACGGCAAGACAGTCGTTGGACTGGGAATAACTAAAGTTGCCAAAATCTACTACGAGGCGTTTACAAAAATGCTGGTCTCCGCCAGCGACTATGGCGATCTTTATTACGCGGTCAAGACCGCCTGTTCGAACCTGACTGCTACCGGAGTCACAACAACCGCCGATTGCCTGGAGGTGACAAAAGCGCTGGATGCAGTGGAGATGAACCAGCAGCCGACTTCCTGCCCGGCCCCGGATGCGCCGCTCTGCGATGCGGGCAAGAACCCGGTCAATCTGTTCTTTGACGATTTTGAATCCGGTCCCTCCAAATGGCTGCTTACGGTTGTGCAGGGCGCCGATCCCTGGTCTGACCAATACGGCAATCTTATCAACCATGAACCCTATGCCAGCAGCGGAACCGGCCATCTCTGGGGATACGACAACAATGCGGCCTCCGATTCAAACGTGCGTACCGCTTCCGCCATGGCAGTGCCCTCAGGGGCGTACCTGCATTTCATGCATGCCTATGATTTTCAGTTCGATGCGGGCGGTTACTATGACGGCGGGGTAATCGAGTACAGCACCAACGGAACCAGCTGGAGCGATGCCGGTTCGCTGATTACCTCGAACGGTTATCCCCACGCGATCTATAACGGCTCGAATCCGCTCAACGGGCGCAGCGCCTTTACAGGCCTTAGTAACGGTTATGTCTCCAGCAGGCTGGATCTGAGCTCTCTGGCCGGCAGCAACGTCTATTTCCGTTTCAGAATCGGTACCGATTCCTCCAATGGTGCGAAGGGATGGTTCATCGATGACGTACGTGTCTACACCTGCGTATCGTCCGATGCGGTGCTGCCGATCCTGAGCGCCTTCAGCATGCCCTCCAGCTCCACTTCATTGACCGTCACCGGGATCACCATAACGGCCAGCGACAATGTTGGCGTAACCGGCTATTATCTTTCCGAATCGTCGGTAAAACCTCTGGCCTCTGCCGTTGGATGGCTGGTCACCAAGCCGACCAGCTACACTTTTGCCAGCGTCGGATCAAAAACCCTGTATCTGTGGGTTAAGGACGCCGCCGGCAATATATCGAACATGCTCAGCGCTACTGTCAGCATCACTGATTCTGTTGTGCCGACCATCAGCGTCTTCACCATGCCGGCCACATCCGTATCGCTGACCGTCACAGGCATCAGCATCACCGCATCCGACAACATCGGCATTACCGGCTATTATTTGTCCGAGTCGTCGGTAACCCCGCTGGCATCGGCGCCGGGATGGCTGTCGGTAAAACCGACCAGCTATGTTTTCTCCAGCCTTGGATCAAAGACACTTTACCTGTGGGTGAAGGATGGCGCCGGCAACGTTTCTTCGGCGAAGTCAGCCACCACCATGATTACAATAGCCACAACTTCCAACATTTTACAGAACGGTAATTTCGAGTCCGGACACAACATCTGGACCGAGTACTGCAGCGACGGTTCCCTGAACTCGATCATTGCTTCAAATGCCGGTTCCGGCAATAACGGCAGCAGCGGCTACGCCGCTTTCGGCGGATTCAACGGCCTGACAGAATACATCTATCAGGATGTAACCATCCCGGCAGATGCCAGCGCGGCAACGCTCTCGTTCTACTATTACATCACCACCACCGAAAGCAGCACAACAACAGCCATGTACGACAACCTCTATCTTGAGATCCTGAACCCGACTACCAGTGCGACGCTGGCGACATTGACGTCGTTAAGCAACGTCGATCACAACTCGGCATGGACAAAATCTTCGGACTACAACCTGCTCTCATACAAAGGTTCGACAGTGCGCATCCGATTCAGAAGTACAATGGATTCAACGCTACCGACCACTTTCAATATTGATGATGTGGTTTTAAATGTGACCACGCCGGGTAGTCTGCCGCTTACCGTGGCCGTGACAGGAAGCGGAAGCGGTTCGGTGCACAGTTCCCCCGAAGGCATATCCTGCGCGAGCGGCTCCAGTACGGGATGCTCCGCAAATTTCTCCATCAACAGCAGTGTCACGCTGTTGCCGACTCCGTCGGGCTATTCGCTGCTTTCAGGCTGGAGCGGCTGCGACTCGAGCAGCGTAAGCCAGTGCATCGTCGCCATGAACGATGCCAGGAATGTCACCGCAACTTTCACGGCAGCACCCAGGGTAAAGGTCGGCTCCAAGCCGTTCGACACCCTCCAGGACGCCTATAATGACGCCGCTACCACGAACAACGCCATCATCAAGCTGCTGGGTGGAACGCTTGGCGGTGCCTTTACTGCCGCGGGAGGCAAAGACGTGACCATTGAAGGGGGATACAACGCTGACTTCAGCGCGAATCCGGATATGACTGTTGTGGATGGCCCGATCGTGCTTCAAAGCGGTTCCGTTACCGTGGAAGGTGTGGCCATCAAGTAGATTTCGACGCTCAGGGGTCTTGTAATTCGGAGCCATTGCTATTATCATCGCTTCAAACAGACTAAAAACCGGTTTGCACAAACCAAACACAAAGGAGATGTTATGACAAAAGCTGAATTCGTAGCAAAAGTGGCTGAGGAGCTGGAAGTGCCAAAAAACGTGGCAGCTGAAACAGTGGAAGCGTTCCTGAAGGTTACGGCCGATCTGCTGAAAGCCGGAGACAAGGTCACATTCCCCGGTTTCGGCACATTCGAGGTTTCGGAGCGGGCTGCACGTAAGGGCCGCAATCCCCAGACCGGCGCTGAAATTAATATAGCTGCATCCAGAAGCGGCAAGTTTTCCGCAGGCAAGAATCTCAAGAACCTGTAGTCAGCCTGCGTTCAACAGGATCAACAGAAAAGCCGGCTTGATTGAGCCGGCTTTTCTGTATAGAGGCTACGCATGAGCAACTATCTTTACCGGGATAAACTGGTTTCAATAACCGAAGACGAAATTGTCTTTGAAAACTATTATTTCCCTTCCAACAAACGGAAGGTCGTACGTTTAGCCGATATTGAAAGCATTACCGTCAGTCAACCGTCCATCTGGAATGGTAAATGGCGTCTGCACGGGACAGGCAATTTCAAGATCTGGTACCCGGCAGATTACGACCGTCCCAAACGCGACAAAATATTTGTGGCCAGCTTGAAAACCCAGTGGGTAAACATTGGATTCACGGTAGAAGAGAGCGCGCAGGTTGAAAAGTTATTTCGCGACAAAAACCTGATCCAGCGCTTTAACTAGTAAAGCGTTTTTAGCCGACAAACAACAGAACCGATGCAATTACATTGGACATAAAACACGCCAGAAAGAGACAAGATGAAAAAATCAGTTGGAGCAAAAACTTTACTCTTCCCGACACCGGTCCTGATGGTCGGTACATATGACCAGGACGGCAAACCCAACCTGATGAACGCCGCTTGGGGCGGTATCTGCTGCTCCCAGCCGCCGTGTGTTTCAGTTTCACTGCGCAGTGCGACCTATTCCCATGCATGCATCATCGAGCGAAAAGCTTTTACTGTGGGGATCGCCTGCGAAGCCAGGATGGTTGAAGCGGATTTCGTTGGAATAGCCTCGGGGCGGGACATGAACAAGTTCGACATCAGCGGCCTGACACCAGTCAAAAGCGAGCTGGTGGATGCGCCTTATGCCGCAGAGTTTCCGGTGGTGTTGGAGTGCCGCCTGCTGCAGGTTGTGGAGATCGGCCTGCATACACAGTTCATCGGTGAGATAGTTGACGTAAAGGCTGATGAAGACGTATTCGCTGAGGATGGTCACCTTGATATCCTGAAAATCAAGCCGCTCATTTATGACACCGCCCGCAAGGGGTACCACAGTATCGGCCCGCTGCTGGGCAAGGCCTTCAACGTGGGGAAAAGCCTGCAATCGTAGGAGTAGTGGCGGCTGATCATCGAAGAACAAAAAATATTCATCAAAAACATTACAACCGGAGATGTCATATGAATATCGGATTTATAGGACTCGGCATCATGGGCAGCGCCATGGCAACCAATCTGCTCAAGGCCGGATTTAATCTTAAGGTATGGAACCGGTCGATTGACAAATGCACGCCCTTGATCAACCTGGGTGCAACGTCAGCAGTGTCACCGCGATTACTGGCGGAGAGTTGTGATGTTGTCATAACCATGATGGCAACCCCTGCCGCTGTTCAATCGGTAAGGGACGGGGATGAAGGGATCGTCGCGGGACTGTCGGCCGGCAAAGGTTATCTGGACATGTCCACGGTGGATGCAAACACGTCACTGATGACAGCCAGGCTGGCCAAGGAAAAGGGAGCCCTCTTTCTGGAGGCGCCCGTGGCCGGGAGCCGTAAACCGGCCGAGGACGCCACCCTGACCATCATGGCGGCTGGAGATCGGGAGCTTTATGACTCTTCGTTGCCGGTGCTGGAGAAGATGGGCAAAAAAATCATGTTCCTGGGTGAAACCGGAAACGCCGCCCGCATGAAACTGGCCAACAATCTGGTCATGTCAGGGGTGTTGACGGCGCTGTGCGAAGGCATTGCCCTGGCAGCCGGGAGCGGACTTGATGCTTCCCAGCTGCTTGAAGTCCTGGATTCGGGCGCTGTTGCCAACCCGATGTTCAGGATGAAAGGGCCGCAAATAGCAGCTGGAGAGGATTTCCCGGCCGCCTTCCCGCTCAAGCATATGCAGAAGGATTTGCGGCTTGCCTTACAGCTGGCTGAAGAAGTCGGGCAACCTCTCTTTGCAACCGCAACCATCAATGAAATCTACAAGGCCGCTCTGGCCCGGGGGCTCGGTGACCAGGATTTTGCCGCTGTCTGTCGGGTTATCAGGAAGTAGCGGAAGTATAAAGCTCAAAACGGCCGAATCGATGTGCCAGTTCGAATCCGGCTTCCGGCTCCACCGGAAAAAGGCTCCACGGAAATTCCGCGGGGCCTTTTTCGTGCTCTTTTCATGTTGTTTCTCCTCCCTTCCGACCATTTCCCGTCACCACGCCTGACAAACATGAGCTTGAAAATGGTTTGCGCGATCATCTTTTTCAGAAGTTCTGATGACGATCGACAAGGCTTCCACGAAATAATTTTGATAAAAACAGGCAAAACTACGCCATTTCGCTGCTATAAAGAAATTTTACACATTTATAACTCGCAGATATTAATGGTTAATTCGCACAGGTGTAAAGTTTCTTTTCAATTTTAATCTTTGAGAATGCGCTTGATTATAAGCCGGAAATGCTTTAGTCAGATTGGAGCGATTTTATTGGCCGGTTTTGCGTGACTGGTATCTGTAGCAAGAAATCGAATGTTTCTTATCCATCCGTGCCTGAAAGGTGCAAAGCGGCTGGTGAAAAATGGATTCCACAGGTAAAGCTCGGCATGTCCGCGGTAGCATGATCAGAAGTAATGCTGAATTGAAAAGCAGATTCTGCCGTATCGAAACGCTATTTCAAGGTTGCTTATTCCAGGAGCATGCTTCTGATATAAGTAACATTACAGATATGTAAAAAATGAACAAAAGTTCCCGTTATAGGGAATTTACTGGATTTCTTATAAAGGCAACAAGATTCCTATATAAGGAGCCGGTTGCTTACATAAGGAACATGTTCTAACCGGTGATCTACGAGTTAGGCGAGAATTAATATAACCAAACTGACACAACTATGAGAAACCAAACAAGAATCAACGAAATATTAACTGGTGCCGAATTGCTTAGAATTGAGTCATTGCATCGACAAATTCCCAGTTCAGATATTAAGAGAAAAATCACTTCACTAACGATTATCTTTATACTTGGTAGCATTTTTTCAATCTGGAAATATCGAGAGGATATCATCCCTTTGCTATTCTTCTTGGGGTTTGTTTCCATGATATACGCATTAATGGTCGCATTTATAAAAATATATCTCCAAAACAAGGGCAATCCTTTGATTTTTACTGACAAAGGAATCGTTCTCCCGAACATTGCAGCAAATTTTTGGAATGAAATCGAGTCGTATGGTTGGGAAGAGTATAAAGGGTGGAATAAAGTACCAGGACCAACCGTTTTCTCAGCCTCTGAAGGAAGTTGTCTAAATTTGACTTTGAAAGGCGGCTTGTCAATTTTTCTGCCGAGATGGTGTGACAGCAAAGGTGGGAATATCTTTGCAACGGCTTTAATTTTTTTCAGCAAAGAGCAAATAGCCAAAGCTGAAGAAATATTCTCGAATCATTCAATATCAAAGCGATAACGACCCCATGAAAATGATACTCACATTATTAGCTGGAGTTGTAGCAGCCATTGCAATTCTTCGCCTGCCTCGAAACGAAGCCGCTGAAAAGAAAATGAAGATTGAAGAAGCTTTTGCAGACCGACCGCAGCAATCGCCTACAGACTTCTATGCGGCCTATTTCAAGGCTGCTGGAGTACCCGAAGAGGTCGTTGTAGGTGTAAGGAAAGTTCTGGAAGAGCACTTGGATGCAGATCTTTCTTGTATGATAGATTCTGATGATTTTTCTAAAAATCTCAGCTTCTTCTGGGAATTCGACTCGATGGCTGACGTTGTGGTTGTCTGTGCTTTGGAACAAGAATTCAAAATAAAAATTACGGACGAAGAGGCAGGAAATTCCCAGACTGTCAGGGAAATTATTGAGTTGGTGTGGAGAAAGATTAAAGAAAATGCCTAACCAGACTGAAGCAGCGGCCAAAAACCGCCGCTGTTCTGCCAAACCGTTGGTCGCAAGGAAAATCCATGACAAACAAATCACATAACTACCGAATAGTACTCTCGTTCGAGGGCGATGATTTGGAGATTTATGATCGCGTGGTCGCAATAGAAACAAAGCTTGAAATGGAGCTTGTGAGTGGGGAAGTCAATGGCCACGATGTTGGTGGCAGCGTAAATATCTTTATCGACAGCAGAGAGCCAAAGATATGTTTTGAAGAGGCAATGAAGATCATAAAAGACGTGGAACCAAAACCATGTGCTGCAGGGTATCGCGCCATAGAGAAAGAAGACTATGTGCGGTTATGGCCTCAGGGCGATGCGACTCCGTTTGAACTGAATTGAAGAACAAAGAGCCCCCCGACCGACTAAACCGCCACACCGTTGGTCGTAAGGAACCTATGAAATTACTACGATCCACATCCGGTGAAGCGATTGGCATAAATCTCAACGCGATTTCTTTTCGCGCATTGTTGAGAGCCTTACGTACGCTGCCGGAGCTGAAGATTATAGAATCGAAACAAAATCCAATGAATGATGAGACTTTTGCTACATTTACATTCAAGGGCATAAGGTTTGAAATTGACACTCCGCTTTCAGATTACTGGATAGACAAGCCTCAAAATTGTCCTGATGTCATTTTTGAAGAAATAGCCCAATGCCTTGAGCAATTCCGAGTACGTTGGTGGCACAGGATCTTCTAAGAGAAAAACGCCAACCAGGCAGTTCGACACCGGTCGGGCGGAAAACCTGCCCGAACGGGTCAACTGCGCGAACCGTTGGAAGATAAAGTATTCAAACTATGAAAATTATTAAGGCCATAATTTTGTTGCTAATGATTATCTGCTTTATCGTATGGATAATAGCAATAGGTGATCAGAATTCTGGTTTCATGAAACCAGCTGCTATTGGTGCTATATTTTTTCTTTATGGTTTATTAGGACTTATGTCAGATAGGGTTGCAACAAGGGTTAGTCTGATATTTAAAAAAGATAACAAAATATTTTATTACCTCATGATTGCTACATACTTTTTATTTTCAGCATATTTTTTTAAATGGAGTTTTGAGCTTTGGCAAAAGCAATAATTGATAATGTTTTCAATACAGAAGTAGAAGAAATTGTAACATTGGCTTTAAATTGCTTCCAACCAGAAAAATACACCTGACTCAAAGACGTCAGGTGATTTTACGAACCGTTAGGTAACCAAATGAAAAACATAATTATTATTTCCACTATACTTTTCTTTTGTTCAATTGCGAATGCAAAGGAATCGACCGTTTACTCCTTTGCACTTGCAAACAATTCGGACGTTCATGCCTATGGGTACTATAAATTTGGTGCCCATACTGGCACGGTCGGAACCTTACGTCCAGGAAAGGCTGCACACGAAGGTTTTATGCCCTTCTCCGTAAATGTAAGAACGGAAATCGTTTTTACATGTGAGACAACAGGTGACAACGAAGAGGTGTGCGCTACAGCTGAGGTGGACCTTCAGAAGTATTTGCCAAAAGGAAAAAAGTATAAATACGTCGAGACGATTTTCAGGCTGGAAAAGGATAAATCAATCACATTATCCTTCGAGACCGAGGAGATAAGTAAGAAGGTCAGTACAATCAATATTGGAAAGTTGCCCGTGACTACAGGAAATCCCAAAGCGTGGGTGGACAGGCTTAGATAACTTCTAATATGGATATAGAAACCTAACAACGCGGCGGCACGCGGGCTCCGCTTCGCTACGCCGGTGCGCCCCGCCACCGTTGGTCATAAGTACGAACAGTATCTTAATTAGGAGGTTATCAATGTCTCAAAGTTGGGTGTCAATATCCGGGAGTGTTGAAATACAAGACGGACAGATAACTCTCGTACCAGTTCCATTACCACCAACAACACCATCAACGACGGTGGTGATGCCACTTGCATTGGTAAGATCAAACATCGAATTTGAACAAGGCACTATTGAGCTTGAAGTGTGGCTCCCAGATTTTGAGTCAAAAGTGCAAATTGGACTAAACAGCGGCACAGCGTCGGAGCTTTTCGGAGGGTTGAATGCGCTTGGGGCGCCCTACGGGTTCGCCGCTTTCAAGAACAATCAGTGGGAGCCTGTTGTTGGGACAGGGCATGGCTGCCGACTCCAGGCGGATCATTGGCACAAGCTCAAACTTCATGCTCAGGGTTCCAACCTTGATCTTTACTTCAACGACGTTAAAGTTGTGTCTGCGTCCTATCAAGTTACGCGAGCTCCCCTTAGTCTCCTGCTACAGAGTAATGGCCGAGTTTCGGTTCGAAATGTTCGAGTGCGCACACAGGAACCTATATGTTTCGTAGTCATGCAGTTCACGGAGGAATACAACGCTTTGTTTTCTGAGGTGATACGTCCAACTTGTGAGGAGTTCGGCTATACAGTGGTACGTGCCGATGAGTTTTATAACTCTGGTCTCATCATTGATGACATCACAAGATCAATTCGGGAGTGTGCTGTGGTTATTGCAGACATTACTCCCAATAACCCCAATGTGTACTACGAAGTAGGATTCGCTCACGGGATTGGGAAGCCAACAATTCTTTTGAGTGACCGAAAACGAGAGAAACTGCCCTTTGACATTTCAGGGTTTAGAACTCTCTTTTACGACAACACAATTGGCGGTAAGACGGCCGTTGAAGCCAGATTGCGTAAACACCTTGAAGCAATCGGGGGCTAACCTGCTAACCAGCCGACTTAAAAAAGTCCCGAAATGGTCAGCCCTTGAAAATTAGAATAGAAATGAATTCCCAACGAGACCATTGGACCCGGTCGCGATAAACCTGCGCCGGGTCACCGGCCGAGCCGTTGAACAGAGAATAGAAAAACGAAGAAAGATGGATTTATGGAAGATGAAGATTACTACTTAGATTGTGGCAAAAAAGACTGCACAAATCCACTTCATGAACGAAAACTGGATTTGAGACCATCATGGTTTTGCCCAACATGTAAAACCACAGAATGCAAAAGCAGAATGCATCATTTTAGGCATTTCTGGGCTCCAGGGTCTGGGATTCCACCGAGATTCATTTTTGAAATAAAGATCCTACCTCTCTTTATCTTGGCACTGGCTTTCATAGTAAGCAGAATTATATACCTTATGTATTTTAAGAAATAAAACATGTTCAACCACGCGGCGGCAGCTGGTCTGCGCGGAGTACCGCGCCGCCTCTGCGCCACGCTACCGTTGGTCTAAAGAGGGAGAGGCTAGAAGGACGTAGTTAATTTTAAGCCAAGCTAACTAGCTTAACAACGTCCCCCAAGACGTCCCAAGCTAACTAGCTTAACAACGTCCCCCAAGACGTCCCTTGAACAGAGAATAGAAAAACGAAGAAAGATGGATTTATGGAAGATGAAGATTACTACTTAGATTGTGGCAAAAAAGACTGCACAAATCCACTTCATGAACGAAAACTGGATTTGAGACCATCATGG
>JAWDJY010000069.1:0-24210 GCA_032469775.1 Geobacteraceae bacterium
TTCCAGAGTACAGTTTCACTGGGCACCTCCTGATTGTGCTTTGCAAGATTGGACGTCTTACTGAGCATATCGGAAGGTTTTTGCATCCGTTGATTCAGGGGGTGCCTTTTAGATGATTATCAGGTCTCAACTTCTAACAATATCTATCGGGTAAGTTTTTTCTCTGTCAAGAATTGAGACCTGACCCTTTTGATTTCTTGACCCTTTTGATTTCTCTCACCGTTGAGCAGAATCTAAGATAGTCAGCTTAAGGAGGAATTATGTCAGAGATGACCCCACCAGAAAAGGAACTCGAAGAGGTATTAGCTCTTCTTTATGATCGCAAAGCATTCGCACTTGAGCAGGACATCCGTGCAGAGCTTGCAAGAGGAACACTTCACGAGATTGAAAGCCAGAAGGGAAAGAGGGAGGAGGCTCGACGACCGTATACACCACAAGAGTCGTACCAACTCACCGTCCAGATGATACTTGCGGCAATTGATCCCGCGTTAATGCTGCATGACGTGCGCGCGTCATTATCGACCCTCTCGGGCCGGAATTCCCGAGTGGAGTGGCATTCTGACTTTATTGAAGGGAAGATTGGTGATCGACCTTACGTTGAAAAAATTGATCAGTTAGTGCCACTATCAGAAGATGACGTCGAGTCTTTGAGAGTGACAGCGCAGAAGGTTGCTGAAGTTGCTTCTTTCTTGTCGAAGGAGGGCTAACATGGCTACATATCAAGAGCTCCATCAAGCCGTTATGGACCTACTTTCAAATCCAGTTGCACCAGCAGTGCTTCAACTGAATAGTCCCACGCGAGAGCGAGCATTTGAAGCATATATCTTTAGTTTGGTCGTCAAGGCAGTACGGGAAGCTGGTGGGACCGTTCAGTTGATGGGAATCCAGTCCGGCCTAAATCCCGATCCGGTTGTGTTTCGAGGCGGTCCTGGACAAATGAGTTCAACCTCGCAAAATTTTGTCTATGCACATTGCACCTTAAACAACAAACGCTTCGAAGTTCACGTTGATGTGCAGTATCAAGGGGCTTCTGGTGCCACACATGAGATTGATGTCTCGATTTACGACGCAGATCGCGCAAATGCTGTGCGTGCTTCAGGCGCTGTTCCTGGCATTCGTTATCTTTCTGGCGCAATCGAGTGTAAGTTCTATGATAGCAGCCTTGGGACCGGACTTGGGCGTGCTTTCGTTGGATTAGTGGCTGATTGCGGAGCTCTAACTATATCAAGCTTCGTCACCAATGGTCAGAACGATGGGCTTGCACGCTATTTTACACAAAAGAGTCGACCACAACCATTCTTTGGTCTATCTCCACTTCGCCCTGCGACGGTCACTAGATTTGTTGCTGCTGTCGAACAAGCGCTTCGCAAAGCACTAGGTGTTATTTGATGACGGCAAAGCCCATTAAGCGCGGCAGCGGTCATGCTCATGCGCTCTCCCCCGTTGAACTGATGGAATTATTAGCCGTTACGAGGAAATGAAAGTGACACAAGAAAAATTCCGAAAAATCAATGCGACATTTAAAGAGCATGCTGAAGAGATAAAAAAAGTAAAGCAGCTAATGAAGCCCAAAAGATCTCGCGAGGCAGTGCGGATTAAAGGGAGAGACATTGTCTTAAGAAAACCAAAAATAGTAGCTGATTTGCCAAGCAAAACAGTCCTGACGGACTCCACTTGGCAATATGTTGAAATCTTTTTAAAATCAGAAAACCAGACAAATGCTTTATTTTACTGGCAGCAAGCGCATAATTTTTACGAATCAACAAAAACGCTGACGCTTGTATCAAAACCTTTAACCGCCTACTACTGCTTTTTAAATGCTACTAAAGCGTTGCTGGAGGCAAAAAACATTGGATATGATCTTTCTCATGGTGTTACAGGCAAAAGAGAGGATGGCCATATAAACATATCCAATGAGATTGTTAAATTTCAGCCTGCAGGTGTTTTGGCCGCTCTCGGTGTCTATTTAGGAGAAAACGTTCCAGCAGGTGGGGAAGAATACAGATTAAAAGATATATTTTACAACATACCTTACATTCACAGAGCCTTTACAATAACATTCGGTAACAGCTCTGAGCTTTTTGTGCCAGTTATAGAGCCAAGGTTTGTGTATGACAAGCATCAAAATAAAGGATGGTTTGAAGTCCAGCTTGAAAGTGAGCATTCAAACACCAGAACATTGGGTAGACTAACTGGTTATGGCTTAGACCCAATCTACGATAACAGCAGGTGTTATACCCTTAGAAGAAACAAAAAGTTTGACTGGGAAGCACCACGAGGCGTACCCACTGAAAAGAGCTTGGAAAGCCTTCAAAAATACCACGCAAAAATTAGAAAGGAGCTGAGATACATCTATAGCCCTAACTCATTGTGGTACATCAAAAGGAAAGATCTTAAAAATCACCTCATCGAGAAAAGCACATTGACTCTCACGATGGCAGCTATGCATCGACTTAGCGAACTTTCTCGCTACAATCCTCAAACTTTAAACAAACATCTAGAAAAAGACGCAAGTTGGCTGTTGACCGAATTTATTAACAAGTCCATTTATCAATTTATAGACCATATATCGTCTGAAATAACTGGTCATGATTTTAGAATTACTGGTTTTAGAGCGTAACACTATAGCTCAACCAAGCACAACAGCGAGCGGATGTCCGCCGCTCTAAGCCGTTGGAACATTAAAAAGGAAAATATGATGTCGACAGTTGCAGAATCGGAACTAAATGTAAAAGTGTTGCGCGTTAAAGAGTTTGCTCATTTAAATGGCGTCAAATTCACAATCGAATATTCAGCAGATTTAAGTATCTACCAACCTGGTCAACACAAGGGAGGAACAATAGTAATCTTTAACGGCCTAAGTCCGATACAGGCACTAGAGACTGAAGCTCACGAACTTTTCCATGCAATATTGGAACAGCATTATCGTGTTCCTGTTATTAAATTTACTGATAAGCATTTAGCGGATATGGCAGCACATTATGGTAGTGAAGAGGCTTTTAGCCTAGACGATATGTTCTGTGACAATATTAACAATTTGATTCACCACAGTATAATGCTTAATCTACTATATCCTAAGTTTGATATTCCAATTGTTTTTTATAGATATGTGATAAAACTAAATTTTGAAAAACATATAATGTCGATAAGTGATACAAATAATGAATTATACTCATTTATCGATGGGATATTTTTCTCTGACACGTTAAATACTTTGAATGACCAGATAGTAACAGATAAATTCAATGGTGCCGCAAACTGCGAGCGTATTAAAACATTGAAGCTCCTTTCGCCAGTTGTTAATAACATAATCGTTGGTATTGAATCTCAACAACTACTGCTTAATCTAAATAAATGTCTCGAGCGTATTGGTTTTGGGCAAAATACTATAGAAATACTGTGATAAGTTCGTTCTATGCCAACTAGGGTAAGTCTTTGCGGGGGTCGGACCAAAGTAACCTCATGAAATATCAAAGTAAATGAGCTGAATTGGCCCTTTTTATGGCCTTAGAGCTACGTTTTTGCCGGTAAAAAGAGGCTTCTAAGAATGGCAAGAGCAAACCGTAATCAGATGGGGAGAAGAATCGAAAAGCAAGAAGCTGGCCGATGTAAAGATAAAGATGCCGCACATAACCGAAGTCAGCCGACGAAGATACGCTTGAAAACTATGTCTTACTCGGTAGCGAGTACAATCGAGGAACCGGATGCCGGAAAACGGCACGTCCGGGACTGTGCGGGGGGTGCCGGTTAACCGGCATTCCTACCGCGGAGTTAGGAGAAACATGAATAACCGACAGTTAGAACTGAGCGTGAACGGAGTTATAAATCGACAGATGTCGCGATTGTTTCCGGCAATGTTCATTCTTTTTGTACTGCTCATGCAGCATTCCATTGGCCGGGCGGACAGCAGGGAAGAGCTTGAAGATGCCTTTTATCAGGCTGTTGCCGAGGGGAATATCCAGGCGGTCGCCAAGGCCATCACACAAGGTATTGACGTCAATAGGGTTAGCGAAATTAACCATACGCCGCTGATGAAGGCGGCACGTCATGGTCATACGGGAGTCGTCGAGTTGCTTTTGAAACACAAGGCAAATATCAGTACCCGAGATATTGATGGCGCGACACCGCTTATTCATGCCGTTCACGGCGGAAATACCGACGTAATCAAGCTCCTGCTCGCCCACGGGGCACTGGTGGAAGAAGCAGATTCGCAGGGGAGAACGGCACTGTTTGCTGCCTGTTCGGAAGGTAATCTTGAGGCAGTCCGTTTGTTGCTTGATCGTGGAGCGAATATCGAGGCACGCGATAGACAGGGGAACACGCCACTGTTTGTCAGTTATCAACACCGACCGGTTCTGGAACTGCTGCTTACCCGCGGTGCCAACAGGGAGGCAACGAATAGTGAAGGTGCCAATCTCCTGATGCGAGCGGTCTGGAATAAGTTCAGAACTCATAAGAAGGAATTCCATAAACTTCTTGATGATTTGAGGTACATACTCACGCAGACCAGGGATGTGGAACAGCGCGACACCAAGGGGAATACGGCGCTGCTTACCGCGTACATATCCCACGAAATCGTGGAACTGCTGCTCAAAGCTGGGGCTAGCCCGAATACGCGCAATTATCGCGGCGAGAGTGCCCTGATGCTGGCGGCCTGCGGGAATTATTTCAAGACCGTAGAAACGCTGCTCACTCATGGCGCCGATATCGGTTTGTCCGACAACATGGGACATACGGCTCTGTGGCATGCAAGGCATTGTCCTGCTGGCGATTCCCCCCAGATGGTAATGCTGTTGAAGGATCGCGGGGGCCTGGAAACAGGGGGGGGCACCGGAATGGAGTTCGCTTGTGAAATGATCGAATCACAATTGACTCTGCCACTTCCGGGATCAACCCCGGTGCGCAGCCTGCTATTCCTCCCGGGCAGGTTCAGAGAAGTTCAGGTGCTGCTGAAAAACGGCGGCAGGTGCCGTCCGGTGATGGTCGATGTATTCGACGACAAAGAGCTGAGCAAACATGTTTCGCTACGGAACGGCGCTGTCTCAGACTTTCCCGATCTGGCCTTTACTGAAACGAAATATTCGGCAACTCAAGGGAGCAGGGAGATTACCAGAATCTACGTCTGGAACGGAATGGCCTATGAGCGAAAAGGGCGCAGGGAAGCAGCGGAGCTGAATCGGCAGGCTCTTGCCCTTTTGGCGAACGGGGAGTTGCCCAAGGCACTGGAGAAATTGAATCAGGCGTATGATCTGGTTGGTGGTGCTAATGTCGAGATGGTCAACAATCTGGGGTTTGCCTATTATAAGCAATGGCTTAAAACAAAAGATCAGAAAAGTTTCGATGATGCCTGGCGTTTTCTGGGAGAGGCTATTTATCTGGACCGGAACCGGTGGCAGGCTCAGCTTAATCTGGCGGATCTGCTCAACCAGGGTGGCAGAAGAGATGAGGCGTTGGAACATTACAAGAAGGCAATCGAATTGAATCCAGGCTCAAGCGCCTCGGCCAAGATCAGTAAGAAGATGGCCACATTGCAGAGACGCGCCGAGAAGCAAGTCGTGCTGCTAGAAATGCGGGAGAAGGTCGGCAAGGGTTTGCAGGAGTACAGCTTCAAGCTGTACGGCGATCCCGATATAAAGATTGCCAGGCGGCTCGTTATTTCGGACACGACAACTAAAAAGTTAATTCAGGAATTATCTCTCGAAAATGACGACGGTGAGATGGAATCACCGCCGGGTGACGACTTTTTCTCTTTCACTGATATCAATTTCGACGGGTATAAGGACATCAGCCTACTGGTTTGGTGGGGAGCAACCGGCAACAGTAATTGGTCGTTCTGGCTGTTTGACCCAAAAACGAGAAAATTCGCATACAGCAAAGATTTCGAGGGACTCGGCACGTTCACGCTTGATCCGAAAACCAGGCAGATATATACCCACAGCAACGGTGGCCACGCCGGGATGATCCATTCTGACGAAATCTATGAGGTTCGGGACAACAAGCCAATACTGATTCAACGGGTTGACCAGGATTATGATGACAAAAAGGGATATTACGTGGAAGTCACCAGTAAACAGGTCAATGGCAGTATGAAGGAAACGAGCAGAAAGATCATTCCGGCGCCATAGCCGTTCTTTAACGTAGCTGTAGAGTTCTTGGGACATAGAAGAGTGTGCGGGGGGCGGACCAAAGTATCCTCATGAAATATCGATGTAAATGAGCTGAATTGGCCCTGTTTATGGCCTTAGAGCTACGTTTTTGCCGGTAAAAAGAGGCTTCTAAGAATGGCGAGAGCAAACCGAAATCATATTCCTGGGCAAGTTTGGCACATTACCAACCGTTGCCACAAAAAGGAATTTCTCCTGAAATTTGCAAGGGACGGGCTACGCTGGCATTCCTGGTTCTTTTTCCAGGGGCTTTCTAACACGTCCGACACCTACTTCTCTGATGAAATGTGACCTGTGCGGTGTAAAAGTGGCTTGCGAAGATGCCTTTACGTATGAAGATGTTACAGACTCAAGATTATGTAAAGCTTGTTATGCAATGGTCACAGAAGAAAAAATCGAGAAAATCGGCGAACCAGAAACAATTACGATTTGCCCTGTGTGCAATGCGGAAAATATAGTCACGGAAAGTAGCCTGGAAAATTTACGATGTGTAAATTGCGAAAATGATTTGCAGATAAAAGTTGAATTTATTGAACTAATACCGCTTGAAAAGGGTCAGGTCAGATGTCCATCATGCAAGGCAGCAAATGACGACACTGCAACTTTCTGTGAGACTTGTGGATTATGGTTAAGCAATAGGGGCTCAATTACAAATAAGCCAGTTGCAGGCATAGTTTCGATATTGTCGATTCCTGTCGGCATTCTTGTCGCGCTTCTTGTCTATAAAGTGTTACCCAAATATGATTTCCTGGGTTTTGCGACTGCAATTTTAATAGGGTTAGTCTTATCAGGTGCTGTTGTATCTGGCCTTGTTTCAGGTGCTATTGCATTGAGACCTACCATGAATTCAAGAACAAATCCGATCTTAGGTGTAGTTGGTGTAATCCTGACGGTGCTGGCCATTGGATGTTTTTTCTTATTCAACCGTTGATGAAGAAAAGACTGGTGTAGCCGTGAGACCGGTTGACCCGCCACGACGTTGAACGACAAAGAAGGAGTAGAAAAGTAGCGAAGGTTCAGGTCTACAGAATACAGATTCTGTGTTCTGTAGACCTGAACCTTCGGCTTTTTGCAGGATTACTGTTGGATCAAAATTTACAACTGGAGGCTTGTCTGTGAAATATTCAAAGGGAATTAACATCTTAGTTGCATTGCTGCTTACAATTTCATTTGCCGGTTGTGGAGGAGATGGCGGAAACCAGGGCACGACAACACTGGTGGGCGGGTCTGTTCAGGGAAACAAGCTAGTCCTGGATAATTCAGTTACGACTTTTGCCGGCTCATCTTTTGTCAGTGGCGCCATTGACGCAGTAGGCACTGCCGCACGGTTTAATACTCCCAATGGCGTGACCACCGATGGTACCAGTCTTTTCGTGGCTGATAACATTAACCATACAATCAGGAAAATATTGATATCAACCGGCGCGGTTACAACCATAGCTGGTGTGGCAGGCAGCTCCGGCTCGGCTGACGGTATCGGGACAAACGCACGATTTTATAACCCGCTGGGAATCACTACGGATGGAATTAACATTTATGTTGCTGATTCCAATAACAACACGATCCGCAGGATTGTAATTTCTACTGGATTGGTCACAACATTGGCCGGCACCGCCGGGATCTCTGGTTCAGCAGACGGAACCGGTGCCTCCGCACGATTCAATGGCCTGAGCGGCATCACAACTGACGGGACAAATCTTTATGTTGCGGATATTTACAATAACACCATCAGAAAAGTCGTCATATCTACCGGCGCTGTTACGACACTGTCAGGGATTGCAGGCATCCAGGGATCGGCAGACGGAACTGGAACCTCCGCAACGTTCTATTGGCCCTCTGGCCTTACTACGGATGGAACGAGCCTGTACGTAACGGATCGGGGAAACGGCACAATAAGAAAGATTTCCATTTCAACAGGTGTAGTTTCAACTATGGCAGGAGTTGCCGGCATTCACGGATTTGCTGACGGCGTTGGCTCTGCAGCTCAGTTTTATAATCCTATGGGCATTACCTCTGACGGCACAAGTCTTTACATTACTGACTACGTGGACAATGTAATCAGAAAACTGGATATTTCCTCAAATAGCGTTACCACTATAGCCGGCAGCGCAGGCATACAGGGTGCTTTAGATGGAATCGGTTCTCTGGCAAGGTTTTATTGGCCAACAGGGATTACTACCGACGGCCAGTCCCTGTTTATTGTTGACAGCCAGAACAATTCAATCCGGAAGATCAGATAGAGTGTCCGGGAATTTTTCAGGGCGTCGCTGTTCTCCTCTCAAATTTGAAACTAGGAGATAAATATGAAACACCTGATATGGGGAGTTGTTGGCACTACCATCGGATCGTGCTTTTTATTAGGCATGATATTCCTTGCACATCCGACTCTAGGAATGGGGGTCTATGGGGGCATTTTCCTGGCATACGGATTATACCGACTTAAACAGTATCGGAACAGCCGTGACGGAGAAACGATACAGCCAGAGAAAGATCCATTGCAGAAATGGAACATTTATTAGGGTGAGGTGAATGTTGCAATAAGATGGTATTGTTGCCACCTTATTCTCTCCGAAGCTTTGTAAACCGTGGTCGCCAGCGTGAGACCCAGGTGTCTTGTATGAAAAAATCAAACCTTTTGTTTATCACGGTTATAAGCCTGTCATGCTCTGCGGGTTTTCCCGCTTCCAGCAACGGATTCGGCGCGCCGCTGATCCAATGGAGTTATGGCGGTTGCTACAGTTCCTGGTGCGAAACCGGATGGTATTCATCGCCGGCCGTTGCCGATCTGGACGGTAACGGAACCAGGGAAGTGATCGCTTCCGCATATTCGATCGTCAATCTGGATGGTGCGAGCGGCGCCCTCAACTGGCGCGTGGCCTCGGGCCATGACCGCTCTCAACCATCGGCGACCAATGTCGGGCGCACCTGGCCGAACGTGGTGGTCAAGGATGTTGATCAAGACGGCCAATTGGAGATCATCTCGGCCCATAGCGGAGGGTATGTCTCCGTTTACGCGCGGGATGGCTATTTCAAACCCGGTTGGCCCCAAAATCCGGTGGCAAACGAGCTGCGCGGCCTGGCTGTGTCTGATCTGGACGGTAACGGTGACATGGAAATCCTGGTAACTGCCGCCCGGGGCAGCGCGATCAATACCTGGGTTTATGAGCATAGCGGCGCTGTGAGGGGCGGCTGGCCGCAACTGAGTGATGCCAACGGTTATGCCTGGGGAGTGTATAACAACAATCTTGCGGTGGGGGACATTGCCGGCGATGGCGCCGCAAAAATCATCGTGCCTTCCGATGTGCACTACATCTGCGCCTACAATCCGGACGGCAGCAAGATCCAGGCGAATGCCATGTACGGCGATAAAGTCTGGGGCAAAGTCGGAGTATGGGAGAGCTTGGTCCCGGAGCTGCGGGGGTGGGGGGCGTGTGACGGTGTGCGGGAGGAAAGCTATCGTTCCAATTTCGCCGACGGTGCCAGCGTGGTTGCCGATGTGAATCAGGATGGAATTCCGGAAATTATCGCCACCGGTAATATGTATGATTGTTCTACCGGATATCCTCCGAGCAGATACAATGCCGTTTACATATTTAACGCCGACCGCAGCCGTTTCAAAGATACAGTCAACGGATTCAACTGGGAGACGATTCCGGTTGATACCGGCGCGCCGTTAAGCGAGGATTACAGCGTTATCGAGAGTAATCAACCGAACCCGGTGGTGGTCGATCTTGATAACGACGGATTCAAGGAAATCCTCTATCCCGCCTATGACGGCAGGCTTCATGCCTTCTGGCTGGACAAAACCGAGCACCACAACTGGCCCTATTCAGTCCATAAACCATCCGAGGGCTATTACCGTTTTGCCTCGGAGCCGGTAGTGGCGGACCTGGACAATGACGGCTTTGCGGAAGTGATTTTTACATCCTGGCCGGCCAAGACCAACAGCGCTCCACTCCGGTTGGGTAAACTCCACATTCTCAACTACCAGGGCACACCCATCCACGAGGTGGATCTACCGGCTCCCAGGTCATCTTCTGTCTACTGGAACGGTGCGTTGGCCGCGCCAACCCTGGCTAATATTGATGACGACCCGAACCTGGAAATCGTCATCAATACAGTATCCGCCGGGGTGGTTGCGTTTGAGGTGCCCGATTCGGCCAATGCCCGCATACTCTGGAAAACCGGGCGCGCTGGGCAGACTTACAAGCAGAATCCGGCCTTGTCCGTGGCTCTGGCCGGGAGCGGAGTAGGGACGGTTGCCAGCGCCCCGGCCGGGATCGACTGCAGCAGCGGCGCCTGCTCCGCTAACTTTACCAGCGGGACATTCATCACCCTGGCCGCCAGCCCGGACTCCGATTCGCTCTTTGCCGGGTGGAACGGCGCCTGCACCGGCTCCGGCGGTTGCGCTTTCACCATAAGCGCCGATAGCAGCGTAACCGCGACCTTCGATTATGTACAGCCGGCAAGGACGTCCGCCACGTCGTACTTCGACACCCTCTCGGCCGCCTACGCGTCCCTGCCGGTTTCCGGCGGCGGGACGATCCAAGCACGCCAGTTCACGTTTATGGAAAACCCGAACCTCAACCGTTCGATTCCGGTAATTCTGCTGGGGGGCTTCAACCCCGCCTATACGGACAACAGCGGATACTCCACCATCCAGGGGAGTCTGACGGTGACTCTCGGCTCTCTCACGGCGGACCAGGTTGTCATCAGATAGGGATGATATTTTACTGTGAAAAGTGCGGGGTTTGTGTAATAAATACCGCTTTAATGATGAACATTATGGGGGGGAATATGATGAGAACAATTCTGCTTTTAATTGTGTCTTTTGTCTGTGCGGTTCTGATTCCTGCCGGGCCCTCGTCAGCGGAAACCTACCAGTACGTTGACGAAAACGGCACCATGAGCTTCACCGACAATCCCGTGTCCATTCCTAAGAGCGCCCGCAAGAGCAAGAGCATGGGGGACATTGAGAACGCCGACGATTCGGTCACCACTTTCCGGCTCATCAACAATCACGTCATCGTAGCGGTTTCCGTCATTTTCAAGGGGCGAGAGGTAAAGGGGCAGTTCGTGTTCGACACCGGCGCGAACTCCTCGGTGATCAGCCCCGATTTAGCCAGACGCCTGAACATCAGTGACCGCGACACCTCGGTTGCGATGATGCAGGGTGTTGGCAGTTCCGGGGCCGTCAGTACCGTGGTGCTGGATGCCATCAAGCTTGACGGGAAGGCAGCCGGCAACCTGGAGGTAAGCGTGGTGGGGTTTGCGAATTACGACGGTCTGCTGGGAATGGACTTTCTGGCCGGCAAGAAATTCCAGATCGACTATCATGGCCGCAAGATTCGCTGGATGTAGCAAACCTGGAATGCAATCCTGATCCCAATATCCTGGAGTTGATATGTGTCGATTATTTTCTCTGCTGATAGCCCTGCTGCTGTTGAATGTAATTCCCGCCCATGCCATTTCCGTGATCTCAAGCAATGGAAGGCTGCTGCACGAAAGCAACGGCAACGGCGCCATCGAAAACCTGGTGGAGGATGTGCTCTTTCTCTTGCCGGAAGAGATGTCGCAGGCACTGGCCTCCCACTATGATAAGCTGCTTGCCGCCGCCCGCTTCAACCCCAGAAACAGCTACTTTTCCTATCGCGTAACGGATATGAACCGTTTCAAGGAGAATTATTACAGTCTAGCCGCCCGGTACGTTAAGACCAGGTCTGCGGAGAGCCTTGCACGGATGCTGGGTGATACGATCAAGGACATCGTGGAAATATCCATGCAGTCCAGCAAGTACGATCCCACCAATGAAAACCTCAAACTGAACATGCACAATTTCTTCTACCGGGTTCCGAACAACACCTATACCGTGGCATCGAGCGGCTGCGGAGAACGTTCCTTCGACGCGATCGTGGCGGATATCTGCGATCTGCGCAAGCTGAACAAAGAGTCGGTTTATCCCTATCTGGTAACGCATACGGCCGAGCTGTGGACCAGTATCTGGATTACGGCAGGCAACAAACCGACGATCCGGAAACAGGCTTTCGTCAGGCAGCCCCCCCAGATTCGCCAGCACATGTGGGCATACACCCCCATGGTCGACGCCAATGATTCCATAATCATCAGGGACAGCAAGGAATCGGCCATCGTTTCCCAGTACGGCGACAACTATAACGGCGCTGTCAAGATCATGGAAAAGCGATACGTGGAAAACGTCAAGTCCATCGTGAATCAGATTCAGGCTGAGGCTGAACACAGCAAATACAAGCGGGAGCACAATATTCGCGACGATTACGAAATCGTCAACACCGACAGCTTGAAGAAGGCTGTGGACATTCAGGGGGACTGGTACCGGAAGAACGGCAACCCGGCTTCGGTCTGCAGGGTAGAGGCTGTTCCAAAAGCTTCCGATTCGCTTTCCGCCAAGGTCCAGTCAATGGAAAAATAATTCCCGTTTCCTGATCCGGGGGCAGTTTAGGGGCAGGTTCGCAACATGCGGGTCTGCCTTTTTTTATCCGCTCACCCAACTTGATTTTCCGGCCCTGCCGCAACAGCTATTCAGCATTCAATCAATTAAATCAGCTATCTCAGTACCATCACTGATTCCGCCCACAGGCAGCCAGCACTTTTCCATCTGTTCAGAACCAGTTTTTTCATTGACAGCTGCTTGCTATCCTGCTATTGAAAACGAAATTCAATTGCAGGATGCGCGGGATGCCTTTCAAGAAATTTTTCGTTTCAAGCGAAACCAATACTGGTGAAAACATCAACCACCAGATCAACCCGCGATTTCCGGCCTGTGTCGCCATGCAGGCGTCAGATACGCCGACCTTGTACAGCCGGTCTACCGAAGCAGTTCCTGCTGCAGGAAACTGCGTCATTCCTGCAAATCCCGTCACGAAGCATTTTCACGATACATTACCTGTGTCTGCTTCATATTATCGTAAACCACATGGAGTATCCCGCTGCTGTTCCGCAATTACCCGCGACAACCAGAATCCCGTCCTGACAACTCATCTATTCGAGCCATTCCCGGCGGGGAGAGGGGAGCATCGACCATGACCGGCAAAAACATGTTGATTGGTCCGGTTTCCTGCAAGTGCTCACCGCCGGTAGTTTTTCATATGTTCATGCGATACCTTTTTATTTGAGTAGCTATTGATAATGAATATCAAGTGCACATTTGTGCGCAAATTAACCAAGGAGTTTAGCCCATGTTCAAGAAGATTGTCCTGACCGCCGTTGCCGCTGCAGTACTGGCAACTCAAGCACCTGCTGCGCAAGCCGCAGCCAACGATGAACTCAGAAGCGAACTTGATGCCATCAAGTCCCAGTTGAAGGCTCTCACAGACGCCAGCCGGCAGCAGGCGGATGATGCCGCAAAAGCCCGGACTTCCGCAGAATCAAGCGACGGTGGATATGTCAAACAGCTGGCCGAAAGAGTCCGCTTCGGCGGATATGGCGAGCTGAACTACATCTTCCGCAAGGAAAACGGCAACGGAAAGGGGGGCAACGTCTTTGATCCGCACCGGATCGTGCTGAACGTGGATGCGCCGCTGGCCGACTGGATAGATTTCAAGACCGAGCTGGAATGGGAGCATGGCGGTGTCAGCGATGAGATTAACGCGGATAACGAACTGTCAGGGGAGGTCCGGGTCGAGCAGGCCCTTGTGAATTTCAAGTTGAGCGATTCCTTCAATGTCAAGGCCGGTGTGATGCTTGTGCCGTTGGGTTCTATCAATCTCTATCACGAACCGACCAGCTTCAATTCTAGTGAACGTCCGCAACTTGACCAGATCCTGATTCCCTCGACCTGGTCCGAGATGGGCATTGGAATCCATGGGGCGCTGGGCAGCAAGGCCGATTACCAGCTCCTTGTAGTGAACGGGCTGGACGGCAGTAAATTCTCAGCGGCAAAAGGAATCCGTGGAGGGCGCCAGAACTACAACGAGGATAATAATCACGGCAAAGCGGTGACCGGCCGGCTTGAGTTGCGTCCGCTTACCAACCTGTACACTAATCTGGCGTTCTACAGCGGTGATTCCGGCAAGGAAGCATCGGCCTACACCACGCTGGCGGCCTTTGACGGTAAATATTCCCTGGGCGACCTGGAACTGTCAGGCGAATATGTCTTCGTCTACCAGGACAATCCGGCATCTCTGGGTGTGAGGGATATCGGCCACTCAATGTCAGGATATTGGGCCGAAGCGGCTTATCACGTGATGCCGGCAGGCTGGAAAAAAGGGAAGCTGGCCAACTCCGACGCCAAGCTGTTCGTACGCTGGTCCGAGTTGAACACCCAGCAGGGGGGCATGGTAGATCCGGCCCTGAAAAGCGGTCGCTACGACCGCAATTACACCACCGTAGGCATCACCTTCAGTCCTGTAAACAACCTGGTAGTCAAGGCCGACTTCCAGTTCTACGGCGATCATCGCGCTGCCGGAGAGAAGTCGCTGGATAACGATAAATTCCAGTTTTCACTCGGGTTCGTGTTCTAGCGCCCGGCATGGGTGATCCGCAGGGAAGATAGCCGGCAGGAAGGTTGTGCGGATATATCCCGCAGATTGGCGGATGCGCATGATAACGGCTCAAGCAGGTCCGGTCCCGGACTTTCACCAGGCTGTTGTCATGCGCATGTTTTTGTTTTGTCCGGCACGGCTGACTAGTATATACTTCGCCAGTTTCATTAGACGAGATCCCTCTGACGGAGTGCCGGATGACAGCCTGTTTTAAACCTGTGACCCGTGGTATCGCAGCTGCAGTCTGCGTTTTATTCATCCTGGCGGCGGCCGGCTGTGCAAAGAAGGCCGAAAAACCCAAGGGACGTCCGGCGGCGCTGGTGGTTACCGCTGCAGCGACGCAGCAGGACGTGCCGGTCCAGCTCAGGGCGATCGGCACGATGGAAGCCTCTGAGAGCGTCGTGGTCAGGACCCAGATCAGCGGTGAGCTGGTCAACGTGGCATTCCGCGAGGGGCAGGACATCCGCAAGGGGCAGCTGCTGTTCCAGCTGGATCCGCGCAGCTACCAGGCGGCGCTGAGAAAGGCCGAGGCGGCGCTGGCCCGCAATCGCGCCATCATGGCCAATGCCGCCCGCGATTACGAGCGCTATTCGCAACTGGTCAGGGACGGCATCGTCACCCAGGAGCAGGCCGAGGGGTACCGCACCAGGTCCGAATCTGCCGCGGCCGATGTGGCCGCCGATCAGGCCGCGGTCGACAACGCCCGGGAACAGCTGGGATACTGCACGATCACCGCGCCGATCAGCGGCCGGCTGGGGGTGCTGGCGGTCAACCGCGGCAACGTGGTCAAGGCCAACGACACCGTGCTGGTGACTATCAACAGGATTTCCCCGATCCACGCCTCGTTTACCATCCCCGAAAAGGAACTGCCGGAAATCAAGCGCCGCATGGCCGCCGGAAAGGTTGCGGTGCAGGCGGAGCTGGCCGGTAATTCCGGCACTGAGCAGGGCGTCTTATCGTTCCTCGACAACACCGTCGATCCGACCACCGGCACCATCCAGCTCAAGGCGCTCTTCGACAATCCCGGCAGGCAGCTCTGGCCGGGACAGTTCATCAACCTCTCCATCACCCTTGAAACCAGGAAAAACGCCGTGGTCGTTCCCTCCCAGGCGGTCCAGACCAGCCAGAAGGGGCAGTTCGTGTTCGTGGTCAAAGCGGACGCCACCGCCGAGATCCGCCCGGTTGCTGTCGGGCCCGCCGCCAGGGGTATGACCGTTGTCCTCAGCGGCCTGCAGCCGGGGGAACAGGTCGTTATCGACGGCCAGATGCGCGTCGTGCCGGGGGGCAAGGTTGAAATCAAGCGGCCTGAAAAGCCGGTTGCTCCTCCCGGGAAGGGACAGCCCGAGCCGGCTGGCAAACCGGGGCAGGCGGGCTCCAGCGCCAGATGAATATCTCCGAGCTCTTCATAAGGCGCCCGATCATGACCAGCCTGGTGATGCTGGCGGTGATGATCTTCGGCCTTTTCGCCTACAAGCTGCTGCCGGTCAACAGCCTGCCCAATATCGACTATCCCACCATCCAGGTGCGCTCGGACCTGCCCGGCGCCAGCCCGGAGACCATGGCCTCGGCCGTGGCGACCCCGCTGGAGCGGCAGTTTTCCACCATCGCCGGACTGGATTCAATGAACTCCACCAACGGCCAGGGCATCTCGGTAATCACTCTCAAATTCTCCCTGGAAAAGAGCATCGATTCGGCCGCCCAGGACGTGCAGGCGGCCATTTCCAAGGCGGCCCGCCAATTGCCACAGGGGATGCCGACTCCGCCTTCCTACCAGAAGGTCAACCCGGCCGACCAGCCGGTGCTTTACCTGGCGCTCAGCATACCGACCCTGCTTCTGTCGGAGGTCAACGAGTTCGCCGACACGGTCATCGCGCCGCGCATTTCGATGGTCAACGGCGTGGCCCAGGTGCTGGTCTACGGTTCCCAGAAGTACGCGGTGCGGGTTCAGCTTGATCCCAATGCGCTGGCCAGCCGCAAGATCGGCATCGATGAGGTCGCCGCGGCCCTTGACAAATGGAACGTCAACCTGCCTACCGGCGGCCTGCAGGGGGCCAGCCAGGCCTTTACCATCCAGGCCACCGGACAGCTGTATGACGCTGACGCCTTCAAACCGCTGATAGTCGCCCACCGCGGCGGCGCGCCGGTACGGCTCCGTGACGTGGCGGTCGTTTCCAACAGTGTCGAGAACGACAGGATCGCGGCCTGGTACAACACCAGGGGGGGATCCACCCGCGCCATCGTGCTGGCTGTCCAGCGCCAGCCCGGTGTCAACACGATCGAGGTGGTGGACAGCATCAAGCGGCAGCTTCCCTCCTTCCGCAGCCAGCTTCCCGGATCGGTGGAGCTGAACATCCTCTTCGACCGCACCGAGTCCATCCGTGATTCGGTCAGTGAGGTCAAGTTCACCCTGCTGCTGACCATTGCCCTGGTGGTGATGGTGATTTTTATTTTCCTGCGCAACGTATCGGCCACGGTCATCCCCAGCCTGGCCGTGCCGCTCTCGATCATCGGTACCTTCGCGGCCATGTACGTGCTGGATTTCTCGGTCAACAACATCACGCTGATGGCGCTGACGCTGTCGGTCGGATTCGTTGTCGACGACGCCATCGTGATGCTGGAGAACATCGTCCGGCACATGGAGCATGGCGAGAAGCCGATGGAGGCCGCCTACCGCGGTTCGAAGGAGATCGGCTTCACGATCCTCTCCATGACGATCTCCCTGGTGGCGGTCTTTATCCCGGTACTGTTCATGGCCGGCATGCTCGGACGAATGCTGCACGAGTTCGCCCTGACCATAACCGTGGCGATCCTCATCTCCGGTGTGGTCTCCCTGACCCTGACGCCGATGCTCTGCAGCAGGTTCCTGAAGCCGCCGGCCGACCTGGTGCACGGCCGTCTGTACAATTTCATGGAGCGTTTCTTCAGCGGCATGTTGAGCATGTACGAACGTTCGCTGCTGAAGGTGCTCCGCTTCCGGCGCACCACGATGGTGGTCACGCTGGTCATGGCGGTGATCACGCTCTGGCTGTTTACCAGGATGCCGATGGGGCTGCTGCCGTCGGACGATATCGGCGCCATCTTTGCCACTACCGAGGGGGCCCAGGGGGTCTCCTTCGAAGAGATGAAGAACCAGCAGAAGAAGGTGATGGAAATCGTGCTGCAGGAGCCTAACGTCGAGGCCTTCATGTCCTCGGTCGGCGCCAGCGGCAGCCGGGTCGGCTCCAATTCCGGCTTCCTGTTCATGAAGCTCAAACCGCGCCACGAACGCAAGCTGAACGCCGACCAGGTGATACAGAAGCTGCGCCCCAAGGTTTCCTCGGTACCGGGGATCATGGTCTTCATGCGCAATCCGCCCCTGATCCAGCTCGACACCACCCAGAGCAAGGCGCTGTACCAGTTTGTGCTGCAGTGCCCGGATTCGGATGAACTGTACCGCCAGGCGACTGATTTTGAACACAGGGTGCGTGCTTTGCCCATGCTGCAGGATGTGACCAGCGACCTGCAGATAAAAAACCCGCAGATCAACCTGGAGATCGATCGCGACCGGGCCGCGGTGCTGGGGGTGACTGCGGAGCAGATCGAGGATACGCTCTATTCGGCCTATGGCTCGCGCCAGGTTACCACGATCTATTCACCCACCAACCAGTACCGGGTGGTGATGGAGGTGGAACCGCGCTACCAGCAGGATCCATCGGCGCTGGGGCTGCTGTACGTGCGCTCCGCGAGCGGACAGCTGGTGCCGCTGTCATCGCTGGGAACCCTCAGGAACAGCCTGGGGCCGCTGTCGGTCAACCACCTGGGGCAGATCACCTCGGTCACGATCTCGTTCAACCTTAAACCGGACATTCCGTTGGGTGACGCGGTGACTGCGATCGAAAAGGAGGCCAAAAGCCTGCCGGCCGCGATCACGACCGGCTTCCAGGGCACCGCGGAGGTCTACAAGGCCTCCACCAAGGGGCTGGCCCTGCTTCTGATCATCGCCATAGTAGTAATTTATATCGTGCTGGGGGTGTTGTACGAGAGCTACATCCACCCGCTGACGATCCTTTCCGGTTTGCCGTCGGCCGGCTTCGGTGCGCTGGTTACGCTCCTGATCTTCGGCAAGGACCTCAACCTGTACTCCTTTGTCGGCATCATCATGCTGGTGGGGATCGTCAAGAAGAACGCCATCATGATGATCGATTTTGCCCTGGAGGCGCAGCGCAGCGAGGGCAAGACGCCAATGGACGCCATCTGCCAGGGATGCCTGGTCCGTTTCCGGCCGATCATGATGACTACCATGGCGGCGCTGATGGGGACGCTGCCGATCGCGATCGGTTTCGGCGCCGGCGCCGATTCCCGCCGGAGCCTGGGACTGGCGGTGGTGGGGGGGCTGCTGGTTTCGCAGCTGCTGACGCTCTATATCACGCCGGTGGTTTATTACTACATGGACCTGATCCAGTCCCGGCTGCTGCAAAGATTCAAAAGGCCTTCAGGAATCAGTTGATTTGTCGATTAACAGTAAATGGCGCATATTGCATATGGCAGAAATATTCACGCTTGAGGTCGAGGCATGGCTAAAACGGTTCAACTAAAAATACCTTCCGATATCGAATATCGTGTGATAGGCAATGCTTTCGGTTTGATGTTTGCGTCGGCCGGACTCCTGGCGGGAGCGATGGTGCAGCAGCGCAGCTTCGAATACTGGCGCGAGGATATCGTGGCGCTGCTGATAGTGGCCTGGCTCGGGTTCCGTCTTTTCAGAAACCTTTTGTCCACGATGATGCTTTACAAGGACCAGCCGCCGCTGCGGCCAAGGCAGCAGATGCATGCAGCTTCTCATGTCATGCCGGAGCAGGTGATTGCCGGCCATATTCCGGCCGTAACCATCCCATCGGCGGAGCAGGTGGTGGAGGAGGTCGCAAAACGTATCGAGGCCAAGAGAATAAAGGCAGAACAGTCCAATAAATTCACGAATTGACGGGAATCATGCCGAATATAAACAAGCTTACAGTGGAAAATGTCGCCCATATGCTCGAACGCAGGGGATTGCTTTCGAAAGAACAGCTCAAGGATGTGCTGGTCCGTGGAAAGGACCAGGAGCTGCGCCTCTACGCCCACCATCACGCCGGAGCCTCCCGCCGCAGCCATGCCGGGGCGGAAACCGTTTCACCGGCGGAAGTGATCGCTTCCTTCAACCTGGTGATTCCATCAACCTCCGGCCAGCTACTGAGCGAGGACGCGGTTACCGAGGCGTTGGCGGCGGTCACCGGCCTGCCTTACTTCAAGATCGATCCTCTCCGCTTGAAACTCGACGTGGTAACCGAACACATACCGCGCCCCTTTGCGCTAAAAAACATGATCGTCGCGGTCGATGAATCGAACGGCGTCATTACCGTGGCCGTGGCCGATCCTTTCAATGAGAACCTGGTCAACGGCCTGGCCACAGCACGGCGCCTGGAGATCCGGCGGGTACTCAGCTCCAAAAGCGATATCATGAAGATCCTGCGGGAGTTCTACGGTTTCCGCGCATCGGTGGTCGCAGCCGAAGCCGAGGCGACCAGTCCTGTGGACCTGGGAAATCTGGAGCAGTTCTTCAGGATCAAGGGACAGCACGAGCCAATTGAGGGAACCGACAAACATGTGGTCTCCGCGGTCGATTTCCTGCTGAACTATTCCTTCGACCAGCATGCCAGCGATATCCACATCGAGCCGAAAAGAGAGACCGCGCTGATCCGTTTCCGGATTGACGGGGTCATGCACAACATCCACTCGATCCCGAAGCAGCTGCATGCTCCGATTGTTTCGCGGATCAAGATGCTTTCGCGCATGGACCTGGCCGAGAAGCGCCGGCCACAGGACGGCCGCATCAAGACCAGTTTCAACGGCAAGGATATCGAGCTGCGTGTCTCTACCGTTCCGGTGGCCTTCGGCGAAAAAGTGGTCATCAGGGTTTTCGATCCGGACATCCTGCTGCAGGACCTGGACAGCATGGGCTTCTATCAGCGTGAAATGACGCTCTACAATTCATTCCTGCGCCGGCCGAACGGCATCATCCTGGTGACCGGCCCGACCGGCAGCGGCAAGACTACCACGCTGTATTCCTCGCTCAGGTCGCTCTCGTCACCGGAGGTCAATATCGTCACGGTGGAAGACCCGATCGAAATGGTGATGGAGGAGTTCAACCAGATCGGTGTGCAGCAGGCGATCGGGGTCGGTTTCGACAGTATTCTGCGAAATATCCTGCGCCAGGACCCGGACATCATCATGATCGGCGAGATCCGTGACCGCGAAACGGCCGAGAATGCGGTCCAGGCCGCCTTGACCGGGCACCTGGTGCTTTCCACGCTGCATACCAACGATGCCGTTTCCACCATCGTCCGCCTGCTGGACCTGGGGGTGCCGCCTTTTCTGATTTCGGCCACCGTGCTGGGGATTGTGGCGCAGCGCCTGGTCCGCAGGATCTGTCCGGATTGCAAGACGGCCCGGACTCTTACCCGCGAAGAGTGCGACTATCTGCAATTGCCGCAGATAAAACATACGGTCTGGGAGGGGGAGGGGTGCAAAAAGTGCCGCGGAACCGGCTACAAGGGGCGCAGCGGACTGTTTGAGGTCCTGGATATCAACGATAAAATGAAAGCGCTGATCAGCGCTTCGGCGGAACTAGCCCGGATTGCGGAGGCTGCTCGCCAGGACGGCCTGGTAAGCCTGCGCGAGGTGGCGATCAAAAAGATGCTGGAAGGAGCGACTACCTACGAAGAAGTGATCTCCATGACCGGCTAGACCTTGTTGTTCCGCTATTTACAGCTTGCCTTGGGACGATCAATGCCGTTATAGTACGACTCAAATTGCCAACTCTCCGAGTTTCAGAACCTGTCGGGTAAAACCCCATGGACTGCAACCTGCGGGTGTCGCCGGAAACAGCGCCGCCCTCCTTTTGAAAAGGGGAATCGTGTGTACCACAAAGCGCCGCGTCGTTTTGTCCATGCCCCTTTTCCATCAAGAGAAGGGGCATTTCTGTTTCTGAAGAGTTTCAAACCATTGTCAGGATTGAGGGTTGCCATGAATAAACACGCAGTATCGAATGCGACAGAGGGGTCGGGATGGAGCTGATTCTTGACGGTCTTGTCACCGCGTTGAAACTGATCTTCTCGCTGGACCGGGACGTGCTGGAAGTGACGCTGCTGTCACTCAAAGTCTCCTGCAGCGCCACACTGGCGAGCCTGTTCCTGGGGATTCCGTTCGGCGTGTTCCTGGCGCTGGCCGCTTTTCCGGGACGCCGTTTCGTGATCAGCCTGGTCAACACCGGAATGGGGCTGCCGCCGGTGGTGGTGGGCCTGTTCGTGACGATCTTCCTCTGGCGCAACGGTCCGATGGGGTTTCTTGATATTCTCTATACGCCGCTGGCCATGGTTATGGCCCAGACCGTGATCGCCACACCGATCGTCACCGGCATCACCATCGCCTCGATCCAGAATCTGCCGGCCAACCTCAAGCTCCAGGTACGTGCGCTGGGCGCCACCCGGCTGCAGACCGTCTGGATCCTGGTGCGGGAATCGCGCCTGCCGCTCCTGGCGGCGGTGATGGCCGGTTTCGGCGGTGTCATCTCCGAGGTTGGCGCCTCGATCATGGTGGGGGGCAACATCAAGGGGCAAACCCGCGTGCTGACCACAGCCACCGTGATGGAGACCGGCAAGGGCAATTTCGATGTGGCGATAGCGCTGTCGCTGATCCTGCTGTCGCTGGCCTTTGGCGTCAATTACCTGCTGACCGTGATCCAGCAGCGCGAGCGTCCGCGATGAGCGACACCATGCCGATATTGCAGGTGGAGGGGCTGAGGATCAGGCGCGGCGGCGTAAAGGTGATAGACCTGCCACGTTTTTCCGTGGCTGCCGATCAGAAAGTGGCCGTGATCGGGCCGAACGGCGCCGGCAAGTCCAGCTTCCTGCTGGGGCTGGCCTGCCTGATCGCCAGGGACGGAGGCAGGATCTCCTTCAATGGCAGCGAGGTTACTCAGCGCGACGAAAACGCCTACCGGCGACAGATTGCTATGGTTTTCCAGGAACCGCTGCTGTTCGATACCACCGTGCTGGATAATGTGGCCGAAGGGTTGCGGATTCGCGGCAAAAAACGCTCCGAGGCCAGGGAGCTTGCCATGGAAAGCCTGGAGCTCTTCAGGATCGGCCACCTGGCCGGCCGCTCGGCGCATAAGCTCTCCGGAGGTGAAGCCCAGCGGGTAAGCCTGGCGCGAGCTTTTGCCGTCAAGCCGAAACTGATCCTGATGGACGAGCCCTTTTCCAGCCTCGATCTGCCGACCCGTATCGTTCTGGCGGAGGACCTGGGGCGGATCCTGCACGAGTCGGAAACCGCGGCGATCATCGCGACCCACGACAGGATCGAGGCGCTGCGGGTGGTGGAGCGCCTGGTAGTGATGGACAAGGGAACGATCATTCAGGAGGGGCGTCCGTCCGAGGTGATGGAAAATCCGGTCAATGCATTTGTGGCCGCGTTCCGCCGCACAACCGGTCATACGATGAAATGATGCTTCGGAGCTGGGCGGCTCAGTGCCCGGCGCTTCCCTCCGCATGATGCCTGGTCCGTTTCAGCAACAGCAGCAGCGGTATGATCACCAGGAAGGTCAGGCCGATGATGAAGAAGATGCGGTTGAAAGCCAGCGCGCCCGCCTGTCTGCGGACTTCGCCGTAAACCATCCCCAGCGCGCTGCCCTCTGCCTGGGTAACAGCCATCCCCTTGGAGATCAGGGTCTGCTTCAGCCCTTCGAAACGTGTCTGCCAGACAGGATTGTAGGGGTTGATGTGGGCAACCAGTCCGGTCTGGTAGAACTGCTGATAGCGGGCCAGCAGGGTGGCGGCCATGGCAATGCCGACGCTGCCGCCGATGTTTCGCAGCAGGTTGAACATTCCGGTGGCATTGCCCATCTCCTCCCTTGAGATCGATGCCAGCGTGACGGTCGTCAGCGGCACGAAGATCATCGCCAGCCCGAATCCGAGCACTATTCTGGGCCAGGTGTAGTTCCAGAAAGCCCCCTGCAGATTGAGCCCCTGCATGATGAACATCGAACCCGCACCCAGCATCAGCCCCATGAACACGATCTTGCGTCCGTCGCGCTTTGCCAGCGCAGCACCCACGAAGGGCATGGTGATCAGGGTCGCCACGCCGCCGGGAGCCATGACCATGCCGGCGTCGGTGGCCGAGTAGCCCATCAGGGTCTGCAGGAAGAGCGGAATCATCACGATCGAACTGTAGAGGCAGAAACCTACCACGAACATAATCAGGTTGCCGGCCGAGAAGGACAGGTTCCTGAACAGGCGCAGGTTGATGATCGGGTGCTCGTGGGTCAGTTCGACCCGGATCAGCGCTATCATCGAAATGACGAAAACAGCGCTGAAGGTCATGATGAATGACGAACTGAACCAGTCCTCCTGCTGCCCCTTGTCCAGCACGACCTGCAACGACCCCATGCTTGCCGTCAGCAGAAACAGTCCCCAGTAGTCAATTTTCAGCGCCGTGGCCCGCTGCCGCAGGTA
>JAWDJY010000070.1:0-23570 GCA_032469775.1 Geobacteraceae bacterium
GGGTCGTAACCGGCCAGCGCCCCCATCATGATGGCGCAGTCGGTCACATCACGGGTCAGCGGCCCGACCTGGTCCAGGGAAGATGCGTATGCGATCACGCCGTAACGCGAAACCCGGCCATAGGTCGGTTTCAGGCCGACGCAGCCGCAGTGGGAAGCCGGCTGGCGGATCGATCCGCCGGTATCGGTGCCCAGCGTGGCGGTTGCCTGGCGTGCGGCGATGGCCGCCGCCGATCCACCCGACGAACCGCCCGGAATGCGGCTGGTGTCCCAGGGATTGCGGCAGACGCCGAAAGCGCTGGACTCGTTGGAGGAGCCCATGGCGAACTCGTCCTGGTTCAGCTTGCCCAGCAGCACCGCGCCGCGATCACGCAGTTTTTCCCAGGAGGTGGCGCTGTAGGGAGGGATGAAATTGCCAAGGATGCGCGAGCCGCAGGTGGTGCGGATCCCTTCCGTCAGGAAGATGTCTTTCAGTGCCAGCGGGATTCCGGTCAGAATGTCCATGTCGCCCGCAGCAATGCGGCGGTCGGCGGCTTCGGCCCCGGCCAGGGCCTGTTCCGGGGTGACCGTGATGAATGAGCCGACCTGCCCGTCCACCGCCTCTATCCGCGCCAGCATGGCTTTGGTCGCCTCTACCGAGGATAACTGCCTGGACTCCAGGGCCTGGTGCAGCCCGTGAATCGTCATATCAATAGTGTCCATGAAAAGTCCTTGCCTATTCTATTACTTGCGGAACGTTGAAAAACGAGCCGGATCGTTGCGGAGCGTTGCCCAGCGCCTTGTCAACACCGATCGGAGCGCGGACCAGATCCTCGCGGAAAGCATTCTCCATCGGCACCGCATGCGATGTCGGGACAACGCCGTCGGTATCAAGCTCCTTGAGTTTCTCCACATAACCGAGAATGGCGTTCATCTGGCCGGCAAAGACCTCCTTCTCATCCGCCCCCAGTTCAAGCCGCGCCAGGCGCGCCACGTATTCCACATCCGCTACCGATATGCTCATAGAATCAACCCCGTAATTCCGATAATTAAGCGTTAATATCTAGCACGGAATCCGTTCAATTACAACACAGTGTTCATGCGGCACGGATCGCCTCAATTCTGCGAATGTTTTTTTTGCTTGACACGCCCTGACAGTTTCAGTAAGTTACACCTCTTCAAAAAAATCATGGCCTGACCTGTCAGGTTGTACACGGCGTGAGGATCTATATGAAAACAGAAGTTGCAAAAGCTGAAAATGTAAAGCGCGATTGGTACATTGTTGATGCTCAGGACGCTGTTCTGGGACGTCTTTCGACCCAGGTTGCTTCAATCCTGCGCGGCAAGAACAAAGCCATCTACACCCCCAGCGTTGACACCGGCGATTTCGTCATCGTGGTAAATGCGGAGAAGATCGCACTGACCGGACGCAAGCTGGCCGATAAAGTCTACTACAGCCACTCGGGTTACGTTGGCGGCCTGAAGGAAATCACGGCCGGCGAACTGCTCGTCAAGAAGCCTGAAGACCTGATCAAGAAGGCTGTCAAGGGGATGCTCCCCAAGAACAAACTCGCAAAGGCGATGCTCAGCAAGCTGAAGATTTATGCGGGACCCAACCATCCCCACGAAGCTCAGCAGCCCAAGAATCTGGCACTTTAATACTCCAAGGAGAAAACGATATGGCAGCAGTCAGCTATTATGGAACAGGCAAGCGCAAGAGCTCAATCGCTCGTGTATGGCTCAAGCCTGGTGTAGGCACATTCACAGTCAACAACAAAACCCTGGATGAGTACTTTGGCCGTGAAACATCCAAGATGGTTGTGCGCCAGCCGTTTGAACTGGTCGAGAAAGTCGGCATCTTCGATGTCTACGTAACCGTATCCGGCGGTGGCGACACCGGCCAGGCAGGCGCCATCAAGCACGGCATCACCAAGGCCCTGCTGCTGCACGAGCCCGAACTGCGCGGCGTACTCAAGAAAGCCGGTTTCATCACCCGCGACTCGCGCGTCAAAGAGCGCAAGAAGTACGGCAGAAAAGCAGCCCGCGCAAGATTCCAGTTCTCCAAGCGTTAATCGCCTGGTTACACGATTCCGGTATGCAAAAGAGGAAATCCGCAAGGATTTCCTCTTTTTTCGTTTGGCCAGTCCCGGATTCCCGTCGCACCCTGACAGGCTGGGCGCCCTTTAACCGGCTGACGGCAGGTCCGCGAAGAACAGGGCCGGCTGCTATTTCAGGTTGACACCCGCCGCACCCTGGGCGACCACATTGACCGACAGGCGATCGTTCTGCACCGTTGCCTCGCCCAGGGAGAGCGACCTGACGGAGCCGGTCAACCTGACATGTTCGGCCACCTGCAGGGAGGACAGGGACGAAGACGCCTTGAGGCGGGCCTTCTCCAGCTGCTCCACCACGGAGGCATCCAGCTTCTCCTTGATGGTGCTTCTAATGGTGCTGCTGAACAGCCAGCTTCCGGCGCTTACCAGCCAGCCGGCGTTCCTGGTGTCAAAATCCACCTCTTCAAATGTAAGCGAATTATTCTGAGGATTGAACACCGGCCTGGCAACGACCGTCAGTTCGCCGTCAAAATCCCCGGAAGTGGCCAGCACAATAACCAGGCGGCCATTTTCTCCCTTCATGCTGAAACTCCTGATGGTGACCTTCTTCTCCTCGCCGAAACTCTTGTCGATCAGCACCGGGTTCAAGGCGGTCACCAGGTCGGCATAAAAGATGTCCGTGACCAGCTGGATATGAAAGTTTCTGTCAAAGGACGGCAACTGCTGCAAAGGGGGCAACGGCTTCACCGCAGCCGCGTCCGGTTTCGGCCCGACCGTTATCTCGGCGCCGGTGATTATGCCGACGGACAGATGCAGCTGGTTGTTTGCCGCCAGCAATGGACTCATGACTATTTTCTGCGGAGTCAGCTTCAGCCAGGCGCTGAACTCCCTGCTGACCAGCCTGGGGGAAAACGCGTTCTGCCAGAGCGGAGCGACCTTGGCCCGCAGCTGGACCGAGTCGTTGACCTTACTGTCGATGATCGGCGCGAGAAGCCTCTGGACAGGCTGGGTAATGTTATCGACCATGGTTTTCGGCTTGAAGGTGAGCGGCCCGAGCCTGAACGTGTCGGCCAGATTGTCGGACAAACCGGTGTAATAGACCTCGGTCTTGAGGCGCCAGTCCGGAGTGGCACTCACCCTGGCCTTGAACCTCAGCCCGGCCCGGAGCGGAACGCTCTCGTACAGGGAATAGCTGAAAGTCAGCTGCACCGGCAGCGTGAAATAGACAAAGTTGTCACTCGCGCTGACCGCTATCGGGCCGGTACGGGCAACCGTCACCGCGGTCCCGAGTCCCCCCTGCCCCTTGTAGAGCTCTTTTTGCAGGGACTGGTTGATGATTGCGGCAAGGTCTGACGCAGAAGCCTGGATGTCGAGGTTGATCGAAGATGGCGGCACGGCAGCGGAAGCGCAGACCGTGCTGAGCAGTAAAAGCAGAAATGCTGTGAAGAGTCGCATAAAAATGGCGATATCCTCCTTCAATTTAATGTGGCAGCAGGGAACGTTGTTGCACTTGGCATCTGGGGGCGGACCGGGTTAATGACCTGAAACATAACACAAACAATGCCTGATATGGCTATATTCGTCATCAATATTTCTTTCCCGGCCACGACCGACCGGGCAACCGGTTTGACCCGCAAGATAGGCCTTTCCGGGCTGGTTGGGGCCCCGGCTTCATCTCCGACTTATTACACATGCTCACAACAGAGGCTGATCCAGCCTATGTCTTCGTTTTTATTATTTCTTTTAATTTTAAGCCTGTTACAGAGTAGAAAGTGTTGCTTAATGGTTGAATCTCTGTTAAATAGCCATCCAAATTCAACCAGGAGGTATCACGCATGAAAAAAGTTCTGTCCGTAATCGTCGCAGCCCTCGTCGCAGTTTCATTTTCGGCAGTTGCCATGGCCGATCACCACATGAAGAAAGAGGAGCCGAAGACCGAAGCTGCTCCTGCTGCCGAGAAAAAAGAAGAGGCAAAGCCTGCTAAAAAGGCAAAGAAAGCGAAGAAAGCAAAGAAGGCAGAAAAGAAAGAAGAAGCTCCTGCTGCTGCTCCTGCTGCCGACAAGAAGTAATTGTCAGCTTGCCCGCATGTTTCAAAAAGGCCACTCCGAAAGGGGTGGCCTTTTTATTTTATAGCAACCTTGAGAGGGGACGCAGGAAGTCAGGATGGCATGGATTTTTGATTCCTATTTGCAGTTTCATTTTTCCTCCATTTTGGTTGTTCTACGTCGCGGGAGATCACCTGACGTCTTCTTGGTCAGGTGCGAGGGAAATAAGGCGCTACTTATTGCCTCCTATTCATCTCAATAATCAGCAGGTCCCCTTAAAGCGACTACTCCTCGTGTCCTCGTTGCCGGAATATGTACTTGCAAATGCAAATGCCGGAATATATATTAACAGTATATACTAATTCGGAGGTAGTCCATGAAAACTGCAAAATTATTTCAAAATGGGCAAAGCCAAGCAGTCAGACTGCCCAAAGAGTTTCGTTTTGATGACAGTGAAGTATTTATTAAAAAGACCGGCAATGTTGTACATTTGATTCCTCGCAGCGATTCATGGAATTCCTTATTTAGAAGTCTTAAAAAGTTTTCCAGCGATTTCATGTGTGAGCGTGTGCAGCCAGAACTGGATAAACGAGAGAGTTTCTGATGAAGCTGCTACTCGACACAAATATCTGCATTTACATTATCAAGCAACAGCCAGTTGCCGTGTTAAAGCGTTTTTTTGAATATCAGATAGGCGATATCGGTATTTCTTCCATTACGCTTTCAGAGCTGCGCTATGGAGTCGCTAAGAGTAAACATCAAGAAAAAAATACCAAAGCCCTTGATGAGTTTATTACACCTCTAGAAGTTGTTTCGTTCGATGAAGAAGCAGCTCATGTTTATGGCAATATTCGAGCTACCCTTGAAAAAGCTGGTACAACAATTGGTTCTATGGATATGCTGATTGCTGCCCATGCCGTATCGTTAGGAATTCCTCTGGTTACAAATAACACTCGGGAATTCGTACGTATTCCCGCCCTTAATGTTATCGATTGGCTTGCCTAGTTTTTGCGACAAACGTGGCCGGCCCTTGACCTGCAAACTTTTGGGGCGGTGTCCAATACGACGTGGTTATACGTCCTCTTTTTCCGGTGGTACCTTTAGACGTTTTCTTCCAGGGATGAACCATCCGAAAACAATTGTCTCAAGTATCATTCTTAACTTCTGAGACGCAGTGTATTTTTCTTCGATTGCTTCTTCTGGTAGTTGTCGGTTGAGGAGATCAGAAATGATCGTATTTGCTTGCTCGGCATCTTCAGGAGAAACCATAATTGTTTTTTTGTTCAGGAGTTCGATTTGTGGCCCGACACGCATCGATCCGAAGTGGTCGTTATGAACGAAGTAGTGAATTCTTTCAGAGTCTAAGACTCCTCGTATCATCGCCAGTTCAAGCTCATCGGTGGGTGAATAGATTTTTATCATTCTTTCTTTCCGTATAACGTGGTCGGAGCGAAGCGGAGACCGCGTGCCGCCGCGTTGTTGGCGCTCCGTATTTTCCCTTCCGATTTTTCCTGTTTCAAAAACTCGCTGAGTTGTAAGTGAAGTGGACTTGGTTGTCAGCAGAGTAAACAACCTCTTAAACATTGGGTTCTATCTTTGATGTGCTTATGATTGCAATGGTATTTCCATTGAGTTTACATTCCCAGGTATGGTCTACGCCCTGCACGCTCGGAAGATATCCTGATGACAGGTGCGATGCCAGTGCGACAGGATCGAGGAAAGAGTGAGAGGATAATGTCTTTTCATGCGGTGCATCAACGTCGTCGCCAGCACACACCGAATCTCTCGTTAATCGAATATCCAGTTTTGGTCTGTTCTTAATGATGTAAAATTCTTTCTTCATATCGTTCTCGCCAACTCATTACTCCCCTGTTAGCTCGCGGTACTTTTCATTCCACCAGATGACAAACTCATGATGCTTCTTTATGTCGATCCATGCCATGTTATCCTCAGAGGCCGGATCTCCACCAAAGACAATAGGCTGGATGTACCATTTGATTTTTCCAGCGTAGCGGTCATCAGGTTCTAATTGTTTTGATTCGTATACCTGCCGGTGTTGTTCAAGATGCTTCTGCACAAGTGGCATGGTCGGAACGCGCCAGTGCCTTCCTACCAGATCTATTAATAGAAAATTATCCCACCCCACAATTGCAAAAACTGTGTACCCAGGCAGATATTTTTCAAGGTCGTAGGCTTTGGTAATCTCGGCCTGCTCATGTTCCGCAACAGAATCAGATACTCGTCACCAATCCAGCCTTCGTTCATCTTATTTTCCTTTGCCAACGACTCGGCCGGTGCCCCGGTGCGGCTTTATCGCGACCGGGTCCACTGGTCTCGTTGGAAATCAATTTCTGTCTTTCCACGTTCAAGGACTGCCCCATCAGGGGGGGGCAACAAGTTACATAATTTTCCAGTGTCCCTTCAGCATTCTCCTTGCGCCACGGCTGTGATGGCTTCCTCGCCGTTTCTTTCATTCGTGTCCGATATGTGTTTGCCGAGTCTTTCGTAGTAGAACGCAGAAATCACATTAAAAAAAATGATATCAAATAGAGTGGTTTGGTCACCTGTCACACCATAATAGTAGGCTACAGCATAGACAAGACCACCGACCGGAAGCGTGACAATCATAAATCGGATGGCAACAATCCAGCCGAGAACGAAAAATTTCTGAATAATGTCGTATCCATCACTTCCTCCATTTCTTCGATACACATAGAAGACGCCTGAGATTGCAATCAACACATATAGTATTGTCGATACAATGTCCCACCTATTCATTACCGATGAAGCTGGAATTGAAAAGGCAAAAGCTTCAAGCCCACTGAAGAAAAGTAGGTAAGGCAATGCTTCGCGGTCCGACACTACTCGTTTACTAAGACGTTCCTTCAGTGGTTGATATCTAACCCAATACATTTATTACTCCTTTTCCTATGTCTCGACCCTCGTCCAACGGTTCGGCAGGTTTTTGGCCACTGCTTCGGAAGAGTCAGCGGGTCATGTTTGACATTTAAACATTCGGCTCTTGCAATCTTCAAATGTCAAACAAGACCCCGTAAGTTTCTTCGTCTATTCCTTTGTACAGTTATGAACAAACCAGCCAAAGCTACCGCTGAAAAGACCGCCCCGGCGTAAAATGTCAATGCCGGGCCGACCAGAGTCCACAAGCCACCGGCGATGATGCTTGCCGCAAGCAGCGCAATACCAATTACCAGGTTGAAAACCCCAAAAGCGGTACCCCGCAGAGCGGCGGGTGCGGCGTCGGCAACCATTGTCGAGAGCAGCCCCTGAGTCGCTCCCATATGCAGACCCCACACCGTCGCTCCAAGAAAAACCGCCCAGACGTTGCTTGCCGTTGCTAGAATTAAATCGGAAATAATGAGAAATGCAATCCCCCAGGCAAACAGCCTATGACGACTGCTGTTGTCGGAGATCTTGCCGAAGGGGTAGGCGCTGACCGCGTATACCACGTTCATCACAATCAGAACCATCGGTACCCACATTACGGGTAACCCCAGTCCTTGTCCCCGCAGGAGCAGAAAGGCCTCGGAAAACCGGGCGAGAGTCAACACTGCGGCAAACATGACAACCCACCAGAAGCTGGCAGATAACTGCCGCATGTTTGCAGAACTGATTGGAAATTTTGCCCGCACGGATTGACGCGTCGCTTCAGGTTCCTCAACACCAAAAACAATCAGCAGTACGCAGATGATGGCCGGAACCGTGGCTACCCAGAACACTAGGCGGAAGTTGTTATGGGTGGCATACATCAGCACGATTGCCAGCAGCGGCCCGGCAAATGCGCCGACCGTATCCATCGACTGACGCAACCCATAGGCTGCCCCGCGAATTTCCGGGGGAGTTATGTCCGCAATCAGCGCATCCCGTGGTGCGCCACGAATACCCTTGCCGATACGGTCTGTAAAGCGTGCCGTGAGAACCTCGCCAATGCCGGTAGCAAGCGGAAACAGCGGTTTGGTTAATGCCGCTAAGCCGTAACCCAGAAGCACCAGCGGTTTTCTACGGCCAATCCAGTCGGAGATTACCCCAGAAAAAACCTTGGTGATCGAGGCGGTAGCCTCGGCGATTCCTTCGATCAACCCAACCGATAGTGCTCCAGCGCCTAGAACCGTGACCAAAAACATCGGCAGCAGGCCGTGAATCATCTCCGAGGAGAGGTCCATAAAAAGACTCACCAAGCCGAGTGCAATGACCCCCCTGGGGAGGCTGTTAGCGGTCATTAGTCAAAGTGTCTTTCATGTTATTGATTTCCGTTTTCATACAATCATGGGGCTTGAGGGAACGTTGTTGATTAGTCAACTAAATACCGGGTAAATCAACTAATCAACAATGTCCCCTTGGTCCTTTCTAATAGCCTTCCTCAATGTGCTTAATTTTACCCAGCTCCCATTTGTTATGATCGAATTTGTAAATATATTCATTGCAGTACCCTGGTCCGCAGTAAGTTAAGCTGAACCTATTTCTGTCAATCCATTTAATCAGTAGTTGCCTACTTGGGAATATGTCTGAAAAAAATTCTTTTTTATGGGTCTTGATGTTGATAACCCAAACATTTTTTTCCCATACCGTTGTAAGAGCAAAAATCAATTTGTTACCGTCTTCAGACAAAGATACATCTAAATATGGATCTTCAACAGACATGCTGGGATAAAGTATGACATCTCCAATTTTAATAATTTTGTTCAACGGCTTGTCTGAACATTCTGCATAGTAAATCTCTGATTTCAGTTTGTTAAATTCATTTGATAATGGCTTTTTGGGTCCCCATGAAGTGCATTTGTATTCATCGATAGTACGTTTCTTCGGAGTTTCTTCTCTATTGAGTTCAAGAATCCTATTCCGATACATCATCAACATCACCACAGGATCTGAAATTACATTCCTACTCCTTATCCACTCTCTTTGACTTATAATAACTGTCTTTTTTTCTGATGTATTTTTCAGTGCATCCTTATAAGCCGATGAAAGGTTTTCATCTTCGGTTGAGAGTTCGGCATTCGAGCAGATAATTTTTTCAATTGTGGAAGAAGCCTTTTTACAGTCAAAGCTAGCAGCGATGCATAGGGTTGGGAAGGCTATGGAAGTAATCAGTATCAAAAAACAATTCATCTGGTTTTTCCTTCTTGTCAACGGCACCAGAAATCACCGGCGGTTTCAGGCCGGTGCATTTACGTGGTTGGGAATCTCATCCATATCAAGCTCATTCAAAATTCTAAGTCCGACGCCACATTTCAGGAGAAGATTTAGGGGGTAACCCTTGACGCACGACATGTCCCGTATCAAGGGCTGCCAACTACTCCCTGATTTTGTGTCCTCGCAGGCTCTCCAATGCTCTTTAACAGGGCATTGTATTGATGAGGATCTGACGCATAGATCTTGTCCAAGACGAAGTTCGCCACCTTGGCGATCTCTGGAATCTCTACAGGCTTGAACCCTCGATCTGGGATTGACTCAAGGTGAGAAAATTCATTGTTGAGCCGGTTCACCAGTGCGATTGCCGTTGCGTCTTCATCGCCAAAGAACTTCTTGATTCGTTCAAATGCATCGTTCTTGTCGTCGTGGTAAGGGAACTTGAAGAACAAGAAGACTTCTAGGAACTTGCGAAGGTTGTTCCCGAAGCCATAAAACGGCTCATGTGCGCCTTGTGCGGCGTCCTGGTTCCTGCATTTGTAAATTTGGTGGAAGAGGTAGTTGAACTCGGTGATGTAGTCCTTCAGGTAGGACGGCATCAGCATGATGTTGCTTGTGGGGCCGTTCCGCTCCACCATGAAATGTTCATTATCATCCACGCTCTTGGTCTTACCTTCCCCGGCTGGCACCTTCTTTTTGGGTATCGACAACCGCTTTAGATATTTCAGGAAATCCAGGTTGTGGGTGGAGATGAAGAGCTGACTGTAGCGATAGCCGTTGGAGCCGTCCGCATTCTTGAATGGCTTGGCAATCAGGCTCTCAATCAGGCTGAACATGAAGAAGATGTGGTTCCCGTCCAGGCTGGAGATAGGATCGTCGATGTAGATGATCAGATCCTTGTCCTTGCTGTCAGGCTCTTCCAGCTTGGCTATGAAGTAGCAGAAGGCAATCAGGCTGCATTCGCCTTCACTCAAGTTGTAGGCTGATTTGCCATCCCGCGTGATCTCAAACTTGACGGCATTTTTCTCCTCGTTGTCCTTGGCTTCAAGCTTAATGCCGTCGTGACCGAAGAAGTGGTTGAGCAAGGAATTGACCCGCTCCGCACCTTTGCGTTCATCCTTCTGTTGGCCTTGCAGGCGGGTGACATCCGCTTCAAGCTTGACGATCTCAGCCTCGGCATCGGTATAGGCCGTGTTGGCAGTGTCGGCGTCTGTTTTAAGTCCAGCAATGCGGGTCAATTCAGTGTCGTAGGTGATGTCACCAATGAAGGAGGCCACATCAGTGAGTCGCAATGCCTCGCGTGCGGAGCCCTTGTCCTTCTCCAGTGAGCTGGTGCGGCCATTGCTCTTGACGATCAGATCGTTGATCTCGTCAGCACACTTCTGAATTGCCGCTGAATCGTGCGTGGGTGCCGGCATGGGAACGGGCTGGAAGAGAGAACTCTTCCTTGACTCCAGTGCGGTCTTCAGTGCTTCCAAATCTTGTTTGTAGACCTTCAGACAGTCGGCAAGAGATTTCTTGTTGGCTTCAAATGAGACTTTTTCTTCGGCATAGAACTTGTCGCCGGTCAAAGTCAGGAAGCCAGCAATGGCCTGAATTTCGCTGTTGACTGATGTCAGGCATGAATCGATGGACGACTCCAGATCCGAAGATTCCTTGCTGAAGTGAGAGTCCAGAACCTGCCATATATCGTGGGGCAGTTCCTGCCGGCAGAAGGCGCATGTATTGCGTTTGTCCTTGGGGGATAGCAAGGGGACGTAGTTAAGTTAGTTTACTTGCTGTAGCAAGTTGACAATATTAACAGCGTCCCCCAGAGCGCTCTTTACCCGGACCTTCGGATCCTGGAAACTGCCAGCCCATATGAGTAACCGTGTTAACTACAGTGCATATAAGTTCTGAAACATGCTTCTGAAGTTGGAGTAAGAACGAAACATCAATCGCAGTATCAAATCGCTCTTGTTGGCGATTGACGAAAAATGGAACCGAAGCCCCTTTAGAATTCGGTGATCGCCATGAGCCATGACAAATCACATTTCGTATTTTTGCTGCTTCTTTTAGTTGCTCAAGGAGTTCATCAAGAGTCTCAATTGTGGCTTCGGGGTGTTCGCGTACCGCTTTTCCGTAGGATTCAATGAGATTCCAGAGTTGATCAGATAACGCTTTCTTTAGTTTTGGAGCCCACTCATCTAGGGCCTTCCGGACTTCCTCTTCGCTATAAGGCTTTGTAGCAGTAAATGCGAAAATTGCTTTAGCCAGTGTTTCTTCGAGAAAACCAAATGTTGCTACAGCTCGGCCTAGGCTCTCCCAGAATATTGGTTCGTGCCTGTGAGTAGGGTACATCTTTGGCAATGCATCTAGGTTAATGACATGCCTAGTTGGTTCCTTCATCCGTTCACCCTGCCTCATTTTCTACGCCTAACGTCTGAAGTGTATGCTGTGAGCTTCCGAGCAACGTGAGGAACACTTCAACTGCACACGATTGTTGGGAAGAGAATGTCAAACAATCTGGTCTATGATGTAATCATGCATAAAAGAATCGATTCCACAACCGGAGACGGTATTCTGAACATGAATTGCAGACTTATTTCTTGCGGCATCCCGGCTACGCTTGAGCGTATTAAGCTGCGGTTGAAGATCGTGGATGAGTCGAGATTCGACGTCGTAGAGAATCGCAGTTGCAGTTCCGATCGGGTCGATCCACTCTAGGGCCACGTTATCACCATCGAGTATAACAGTAATGGAGCACCGATAAATCAGTTTATCTTGATCGCGGAATTCCGGCGCGTGCAGTTTTAGGGCGGCGAGATGTCCGCCAGAGAATCGGGACCGTGCAGTGGTCTTTCCAAGGTATACTACTTCTTCTTTGTCTGATCCTCGCGTAGTAATAATGTATAGAGGAGTAGCCTGACGAGGAGGGGGACCCAAGGCCGAAATCACATCAGTTTTGTCGCCTTGCTCTTCCACCTGATCTGATCCTAATATTGCAATTGCATTGTTAACATATTGTTTTGCAGTAGCCGCAGATTCAGCAAGACTGCGCCATTGAAGAGACGCCGCCATATGCAACGGATGGACTTCATCTAAACAGACAAACACAAGCCAGTGATTATCTAGAGTATCTGCGTTGCTTGGTAGTGAGAAACGCTTTGGCAAGGGGTGCGTTCGATTTAGCCATGCATGAATCTGAGTGTACATTGTAATAAAGTCCTATTAAGTTTGTGACCTTACCCCGTTACTCCAGTGAAGTGAGTCGCCTAACGGTTTGGCAGAACAGCGGCGGTTTTTGGCCGCTGCTTCTGTCTGATTGAACATTGTAATTATTTTTGGTTACGCTCTCTTTACATGCCGTAAACCTTCCAATCACCGTTCTGTCCTCTAGCAAAATTAAGTGGGTACGAAAACGTCCCATCCGGATCATCCCGAATAGCTCCGCATTGTGCGTATTGGTCGTCTACTGAATACACCTCGATGAATTTGATTTCTCTGAATCGTGCAATAACCTCACTCGGAAAACTTTTGAAATATGTCTTGTATTGATCTTGTAGTATTGGAACAAATTGTTTGGATGCGGTTTCGAAATCCTTTCTCAGAATTGCATTTTTCAAAGTGCTCCAGACAGCCTGAATCTTATTGGTTTCGGTGGCTTTGTCGATTGTAGTTTGTTGCTCTATTTGTTGCGATTCTTTTGGCTGTACTGATTGTTTAGTTTGTGTCGGTGGTAATTGGCGGGATGGTGTAGGTGAGGAACCGGTTTTATCGTCTTGACGCACAATTGGCCGTTTTCCCTTGGGAACACTCATCGGATTATCACTAAAATGAACAGATCCATCCGTGTCGGTCCATTGATATAATTCCCCATTTGCTTTTTGCTGGAAAAGCAGGCTCAGAGCAAGCGAACATAAAAACAAGCACACTATTTTTACATGCATTTCTTTCTCCTTGTTCAACGGTGCGGCCGTTGACCCGTCCGGGCGGTTTTTTAGCCCGGTCGGTGTCCAACGGTCTCGTTGGAACTCCTCTTTTGACTAGGCCTTTCAGCAATTTTCCTTCTGGTTTTTGTTCGCCTTTTCCTCTCCTGCTGTTAAAACTTCCCAGTCGATTGAAACAGGATCCTCGGAATGTTCCCAGACAAGGAAAAATTCGGCTGGCTCATCATAGCCTTCGACTAAATCCACGGAATGCAAAGTCCAGCCAAGTCGAATATACTCATCAGCGACGAGCTTGGAATGTGCTTTGGCCATGCGTGGCTTGGTATTCATTTCTGCTTTCTCCCAGTGGCTTGGTTAGGCCGTTTTCAGATTTTCGATTTCATAACGTGTCTGCAAATCCAACTCTTTCGTCAAAGCTTTGTCAGCATTTTTAATTATCTTCATCCTAAACTCTTTATCTGTGCTGAACTGCTGTGAACGCATTACCGCAAGAATCAAGTCACCGTCAAACAGATCACCAATTGCAGGTTCATTTTCGAGGAGTTCCAAAACACGTTCTTTAAGAAATTCCGCTCCAATGTCTTCATTGAAAGCCACACGAAGATCATTTGGAGTTAGCTCATCAATGGGTTTCTTTCTTAGAGCGTGTCCGGTGAGAACAAGGCTCGATTGCAACTCAGGCTCAGGCCAAATTTTACCTTCAAGGGTTTCGATTGTTGTTTTCATATCTTTCTTTCTGTTCCAACGTGGTCGGCCTTGACCTGCCGGTTTTGTTTTTGGGCAGGTCCAAGGACGTGGTTATCCCATTTTCAGTAACAGTTGGAATATAAAAGCCAGTGATGCACCGACTACTATCCAAAGGAATTTACTGATCTCTGGCAATATTTTGCCTTTGAGTGATCTATTCCGAGATTCAACTTCCAAATCGTCAAGTAGCATAATGCCGTTTATTCTGATTCTCATGTTTTTGTATTTATTATGGGTTGGTCCATTAGCTTCAATATCTCCAGTTATATATTCAGCAGCATATAATTTATGAAGGACAGAGAGGTCAACTTTATCTATGAAATCGTCACTATTTAACGGCTCATGTTCTTGTACTAGCTTCAAGGTTTCGATTATTTCTTTTTTGCGAGCTGGCATAAGAGTCCCTTATGATGAAGACCATCCGTTGATCTCCGGTTTTATTGATGGGATTATTATTCTTTGGTTTATTTCTCTTTTTTCGGGATAACGTCACAAGGCTGACCCACGAAGCGAAGCTGAGATGGGTCTAGCCGCGGGTTGGGCATCCCGCACCGAAACTTCTCAATATATCAATGCCAGGCACCACTGCCTTCAAATATCATGGTCTTAACGCTGCCTTATATTCTTCGACAATTACTTTAATTGCTTCACGTCGTTTCTCCATTTCCAAAGGAACAGTCTTTAAAATAATCTCCGTACACGCTTCGGTAAACTTGTGAATTGGATTTTTGCCGTGGTATGAGGAGAAATGGAACTTGAGATTGTCTTTAATGCCAAGCTTCCAGATCACCGCGTCAAAATCCAGCAGATTGATTTTTACCCTCTTACTCAAGGCCGTTTTTGTTAACGGATGCGTTTTTGCGTAATCCGTAGGGATTGGGACCTCAATACCATGCTTTATTTCTACTTTCCTTACCACGTAGTAGGCCTTTCCACCCTCATTCTTGTCTTCTGCAAACCTTCCTTTATCTATCCAATTCAGGTTCTTCGCAGTGTCATTCGTAAGATACACTGACGCAGATTGGTCATCACCGGATAATTCCTGCGCATCTACGATAGCTGCTTTATCGACCCCCACCTTGTTAATCAGAGTGACGCTATCCACCAGCGACTTGAAATATTGTTCTCGTTCATTGTCTAGAATGTTTCTTAGATCCGCATATTTTATTTCATCAGAAGAAGCTGAGTACCGATAGTAGATTGCCCCTTCCCTCAATATTTCTTTTTCTGTCGCTCCCTGTTCTACACGTATCGATTTGGACTTCCTACAGATAACAGGCTTGTGTGTAGATGACTTTACGAGTAAGCAGTGTACTTTTAGCCCTAGGACCTCAATTGTTTTTGATTCAAAAGTTATTTCTGGCTCGAAATATTCTTTTACAAAGTTGGTAAATACAACATCATCCGGAATTTCATGATCCAGAACGCCGACCAGTTCTCTAGGGCGATCTTTTATGCCAAAGAAGATTATGCCTCCATCTCTATTAGAAAACGAGGCCATCGCTTTTGCAAATTTTGGAAGATTCTTATTTTCAAATTTCAGTTTAAATTCCCTATGCTCGCTTTCTCGGTTGCTTATCCTTTTCGTAAAACGATCTATATCCAACTTCAATAAGTTAGCTAACTCTAGCTCTTGTTTAGCCATTCTGTGATCCCATCCTTCCATAAAAGACGATCAAATGCTGAATACCTCACTCTTTATTTGTCAAATTATGCGGTCAACTCGTAATTGACCGGTTAGAACATGTTCCTTATGTAAGTAATCGGTTACTTATATGAGTAATTTGTTCCCATTATAAGGAACCAGTCCTGTTCCCTATAATGGGAACTTTTGCTCATTTTTTTACTTATCCCTTAGGTTACTTATATCAGTCATATGATCCTGATATAAGTAACCTCGGATGAATGTATCATTCTGGCAGGATTCTGCATTCCAATTCAGCATCTCCTCTGATCTTGCCATAGCGGACATGCCAGAATTTCTCCTCCGGATTCCATTTGCCGCCAGCAGCTTTCAATCGTTCCCGCAGCATTTTTTCGGTATAAGCCACTACCACCGGCACCAACTCGTCATCCCGGTAGATCGGATGCGGACGCATGCTTTTTTCCTCGACAATTATCTCAACCGTTTTCAGTCTAACGCCACGCACCACATCCAGGCGGTAACGGACACAGAGCAGCGTGTCACCGTATTTGTCCACCAGCCGCTTTGTCCCTTTCTGGCCAGGCTTCAGGTGGGTCTGCGTCTTCATGTCCCTCAGCATGCAAACCTCCTGCTCACTTTTATGCGGTCGTCCGCCCGAATAAGAAAAATCAATAAACCGGCTCCAATCTGACTAAATCATTTACGGTTTAATATCAAGCGTATTTTCGGGTGGTTACAAATGATGAAAGAGAACAGCAACAGACCTGGACGAATCCGCATGAGCGAAGACAGGTCAGTTTATATATCCGGCAAATTCCTCCGAAACATAATTGATCGGCAAAGCAAAACCGATGCCCTGCGCGGATTTGAGAATGGCCGTGTTTACACCGACCACCTTTCCGTCTTCGCTGAGAAGCGGACCACCACTGTTGCCGGGATTGATGGACGCGTCAGTTTGCAGCACCTTTACGCCGTTGATATCCTGCCAGCCGGAGAATATGCCGCTGGTCACGGTAAACTTCAATCCGGAGGGATTGCCAACTGTGTACAGTTTCTGGCTCTGTAGCAGCTTTTTGGGATCTTCGGTTTTGATGTAGGGCAGATCACGGCCGCCCACCTTCAACAGCGCCAGGTCGTTTTTCAAGCTGCATTGAATGGACATGACCGGCAGCTCGCTGCCGTCGATGAGGGTTACCTTGATTTGATTGGTTGTTCCAGAACCGGCTTTTTCGATCAACTCGGTAAGTTGTTCATATTTATCTAAATGCTCTTTATGAATCTTCTCTTTTTCATCAACCTGCTGACGATAGGAGGTGTTCCTGTAATATTCGGGAGTATCCTTGAGTTTTTTCAGATAGTTACTTTCATCCGCTATTATCGACCTGATTTCTTCACGAACAGTTGTTGCCTTTTCAATGTCTTCACGTTCAACCTTGACGACATGGGCATTGGTGACGATATAGCCTTTTGAATCGATGAAAAAACCGGAGCCCGATGTTCCCCAGCTGGTCTCTATGTAGACCGTTGCATTGCGCGCCTCTTCGATCTTGTTCTTCGCCGGGAAGCTGGTCTGCAATTTATCTTTGATACTGTCGTAACTGGCGGCATCGCCGGTCCTGGACGTCACCCGCACCGGTTCCGGCATCGACGTCTGGGTAGCAGGTCTGCTTTTTGCCGGTGCGAATCCGAAAAAGAAGGTTGCAGAGCAGATGATGACCGCAACCGCTCCCCATATCAGCAGGTTATGCCTCCCCGACGTCCCCCCGGCCGGTTTCGGTACATATATCTCGCCCGAGTTGGCGCGTTGATGATATTTTTCGAATATTATGCCGCAGATATCACAGCGTGTTTCCGAAGACTGTTCCTTGAGACATTTAGGACACTGCATTGAGGCCTCCATATTTTTCATTAAATATCAGGTTCAAAATCAACACCCGAACACTTGCCGCCACACCACAATTTGGCAACCTTTTCTGCAAATCAAAAGTTATCTGTTAGAGCTTGTCCGGGTCAAAATCCAGCCTTGTCCCGGCGGAGCCGTAAATCCCCGCCTGAGAACATTCCGACACTATATGCACAGTCAGGGCCAAAACCGGCTTCCGGGGCATAGCATCATTCAAATGAAAATGCTGGCAAAGATTACAGTATCTTGGCGAGATGGAATCCATGGACGGTGCACATTTCAGCAGCTGCAGAACCTTTCACAGAAGTGTAAAGGATCTTTCCACACCCGGAGCAGATCAGCGTAACCGGACGATTTTTCATTACTTTTAAAAATGTGTAAAAAAACCTGCAGTTGCAAAGTTTCTTTACACATTATAATTCCGGCGGGGCCTGCCAGTCCGGTAAGAGTGTGAGATTATTGCGGGCCGACGGGGCCGGCATGAACACGACCCATTTCAGTCACGGCAGCCGATCCGATTCCCAATATACTGAACAAGAGAAGTTTATGACCTTCGATCCAAGCCGCTGGAAACGTTTTGCCGTCTCGGGTGCGCCTGTCTGGCTCTGCCCCGACCGGCCATCCTGGTTTGTCCCCACCAGCGCCGGCGACATACTGCTCCGGAACCTTGCCGACAATCGTGCTCCGGACGACATGCCTGCCCGCAACTTCCTGCAACGGCTGCCCGATCCGCCGCTCAAAGAGTACAAGGGGCGTGAGGCTTTCCTGGCGGAGGCGCCGCCGCTGCGGGAGCTGTGGCTGCATATCACCGATCGCTGCAACCTGGCCTGCGCCCACTGCCTGTTCAGTTCCGGCCCGGACTCCGTGCGCGAGCAGGGCCTGGAACGGCTGCAAAGGCATATCAGTGAGGCCGCCGCACAGGGGTGCCGCCTGTTTGTCCTGACCGGCGGCGAGCCGCTGCTGCATGCCGGTTTCGTCTCCCTGATAGACCAGATCCTGCAGTTCCCGGAAAGCCGGGTCGCGATCCTGACCAACGGGCTGCTGCTGTCCGGGCGCCTGAAACCGGAATGGCCGCGCGACAGGATTCACCTGCAGATCAGCCTGGACGGCAATCCGGAGCACCATGACAACCTGCGCGGCCAGGGCAGTTTCAGCCTGCTTGAACAGCAGCTGGCGTGGCTGGCCGGCAACCGGTGGCGCTTCACCCTCAGTTGCTGCGTTACCGCGGAAAACGCGGCCGACCTCCCCTGGCTGGTGGACCATGCCGCCGACCGGAGCGCTGCCGCGCTGCACCTGATGTGGCATTTCATCCGCGGCCGGGGCTCTGCCGGGCAGCAGCCGGCGCCGCTCGATATCCTGCCCTGGCTGATCGCGGCCATGGAACGGGCCGAAGCCCGGGGCATCACCATCGACAACGTCGAAAACCTGAAAGGGCAGCTATTTTCACCGCCGGGCACCATTTACGACGGCTCGGCCGCCGGCTGGGAGTCGGCCGCGATCGGGCCGGATGACAGGCTCTATCCCACCGCCGCGACCATCGGCCTGGAAGCGCTGGCCACCCCGATCGAAAGGGGCCTGGCCGAGGCCTGGCAGACCAGCCCGGTGCTGGCCGCGATACGTTCGAGCAGCGCGGCCGCGCTCGACGATCCCTGGCGTTTCCTGCTGGGAGGGGGGGATTTCGACCACAGCTATCACCACGCCGGCACTTTTATGGGCGACGACCCCTATCAGCCGCTGACCGAGCAGCTGGCGCTGATCCTGATCCGGCGGGCCGCCGAGCGCCTGCCGGAAGCGGCCCTGCCGGCGCTGCGCATGAAGATGGGGGAACTGCTGGTCAGCTGCGACGACCACGGTCCGCTGGCGCTCTGCCGCAGCAACTGCCTGCTCTCCCTGAACGGCTCCACCGACAGCCGCGCCAGGGTCGGGGAATATTATGCCTCGGCCGCCGGAGACAAGCGCAGCGAAATCCTCAACCCGGTCCACTATGACGACAGCCTGATCGAACACATCCCGGCGGCTTACCGCTTCCGGGGTTACGGTTGCGGCAGCCCGGTGATGGACGCGGGTCTCAAGGCCGGCGACCGGGTGGTGGACCTGGGCTGCGGCAGCGGGGTGGAATGTTTCATCGCGGCCCGCCTGGTGGGAAAGAGCGGCCACGTGACCGGCATCGACATGCTCGAGCCGATGCTTGCGCTGGCCCGCAGGGGAGCCGAGGATGTGCGCCGCTCACTCGGCTTCGACAACCTGGACTTTGCCGGGGGCTTCCTGGAAGAACTTCCGCTGGCCGATGCCGCCGCCGACGTGATGGTTTCCAACTGCGTGCTGAACCTCTCCACCGACAAGCGCCTGACCTTCAGCGAGATCTTCCGGGTGCTGGCCCCGGGAGGCCGGCTGTTCACCGCGGACGTGGTCTGCGAGGTCGAGCCGGATGCGGACATCCTCAACGACGGTACCCTGCGGGGCGAGTGCATCGGCGGCGCCATGACCCAGAAGGACCTGCTGGGGATCCTGGAGGAGAGCGGTTTCGTCCGTTTCCGGGTGCTGAAACGGATCCCCTACCGGGTGGTGAACGGCCACCCCTTCTATTCGCTGACCTTCGAGGCGCGCAAACCGGAGGCCATGCAATCGCCGCCACTGCAGGTGTTCTACCCCGGCCCGGCCGGCGGCCTGCTCACTCCCGGCGGCCACTGGCTGCGCCCCGGCCAGAGCGCGGCCATCCCGGCCGAAGACGCCGGACAGTTGGGCGAGCAGGTCTGGCAGCTGGATCAGCATGGTTTCGTCACCAATGTGGCCATCACCGCCGGAGCCAACTGCTGCATCTCGCCGGAAGCGGTTGCCGCTCCGGCGGCGCCGGCTCAGTCGGCGCACGGGAGCGGCTGCCTGGTCTGCGGCGCGCCGCTGGTCTACCACCCCACCGAACAGGAAACCGCCTGCCACTATTGCGGCAGGAGCCTGTCGGCCAATTCCTGCTGCGAGCAGGGGCATTTCGTCTGCGACAGCTGTCATACCGGCGACGCCCTGGAGCTGATCGAGCATCTCTGCGGCACGGCGAGCGGCACCGACCCGGTAAACCTCTTCCACGAGTTCCGCCGCCACCCCTCTTTCCCGCTGCACGGGCCGCAGTACCATGCCCTGGTGCCGGGCCTGCTGCTGGTCTGCCTGCGCAATGCCGGCCACCCGGTCACGGACGGACAGCTCCGGGCCGCCATCCGCCGGGGGGGCGAAGTCAGCGGCGGCAGCTGCGGGTTCATGGGGATCTGCGGAGCCGCGGTCGGCGTCGGGATCGCCTTCAGCGTACTTCTGGAAGCCACTCCGCTCAAAGGGGAGGCCCGACAGCAGGTGCAGGGGATTGTCCAGCGGGTGCTGGCGGAGATCGCCGGATACAGGGCTGCCCGCTGCTGCCAGCGGGACTGCTGGATCGCGCTGGAGGTCGGCATGCGCACGGCGGCGGAAATGTGGAATCTGCAGCTGCCGGCGCTGGAGCCGTTCGCCTGCACCCAGATGGCCCGCAACAAGGAATGCCTGGGAGTCGACTGCCCCCTCTGGCCGGCCTGATCCGGCCGTTCAGAAAGTACGTTGCATTATCTGTCCATATAATGGAAAATAAGCGGCAATCAGCTGCTTCATAAATAACATGATTTCAAGGGTTTTCCCTTTTCAGCCGAAAGGAGTCTTTCCATGTTGAATGTCGCCATAGTTGGAGCCAGCGGTTATACCGGACTGGAACTGATCCGCATCCTGCACTGCCATCCGGAGGTGGCGGTGACCTGCCTGACCTCGGAGCAGAGCGCCGGCAAGCGGATTTCGGAGGTTTTCCCCACGTTGCGGGGACGCTGCGACCTGGTCCTGGAAAACCTGGAACCGGTGCGGGTGTCGGAAAAGGCCGATATAATCTTCACCGCGCTGCCGCACAAGGCCGCGATGGAGGTGGTGCCGACCTTCCTCAAGCTGGGCAGGAAGGTGATCGACCTTTCGGCCGACTACCGCCTTTCCGACCCGGAGGTCTACGGCCGGTGGTATGAGCCGCACCTGAATCCGGCCAATCTGAAGAAAGCGGTCTACGGACTGCCGGAAATCAGGCGGGCCAGGATCAAGGGGGCAAAGCTGGTCGCCAATCCCGGCTGCTATCCCACCAGCATCATTCTCGGCCTGGCGCCGCTGCTGAAGCAGGGGCTGATCCACCCCCACAGCATCATCTCCGATTCCGCCTCCGGCGTCAGCGGGGCCGGCAGGAGCGCCAAGGTGGACTCGCTCTACTGCGAGGTCAACGAGGGCTACAAGGCCTACGGCGTGGGCGGGGTCCACCGGCATACGCCGGAGATCGAGCAGGAGCTTTCGCTGCTGGCGGGCGAGCCGCTGAAGGTGACCTTCACGCCGCACCTGGTCCCGATGGACCGAGGCATCCTCTCCACCATCTATTCGGCTCCGGTCAGGGAGATGACCAGCGCCGACCTGGTCAGGCTGTACGCCGAATTCTATTCCGGCGAACCGTTCGTGCGGGTCCTGCCCCAGGGCAGCCTCCCCTCGACCGCCTTCGTGCGCGGCTCCAACTTCTGCGACATCGCTCCGCTGGTGGATGAGCGCACCGGCCGCATCATCGTCGTCTCGGCCATCGACAACCTGGTCAAGGGTGCGTCCGGCCAGGCGGTGCAAAACATGAACCTGGTCTGCGGCTTCCCGGAAACAACCGGGCTCGACGGCCTGGCGCTGTTTCCCTGACGGTGGCGTTCCTCCCGATTACCGCCGGGGAAGTCCGGGCCCGCGGCTGGGACCAGCTCGACATAATCTTCGTTTCCGGCGACGCCTGCATCGACCACCCCGCCTTCGGAGTGCCGCTGCTGGCGCGCTGGCTGGAATCGTCCGGATTCCGGGTCGGCATCATCCCCCAGCCGGACTGGCGCTCGAAAGAGCCCTTCATGGTCCTCGGGCGGCCGCGCCTGTTCTTTGCAGTCTCGGCCGGCGCGATGGACTCGATGGTGGCCCACTATACCCCGGCCCGCAAGCTGCGCCACGACGACGCCTATACCCCCGGCAACCGCCATGGAGCGCGCCCCAACCGGGCCACCATAATCTACACCTCCCGCCTGAAAGAGGCCTACAGGGATGTGCCGGTGATCATCGGCGGACTGGAGGCGTCGCTGAGGCGCTTCGCCCATTACGACTTCTGGGAGGACAAGGTCCGCCGCTCGATCCTCTTCGACGCCAAGGCCGACCTGCTGATCTACGGCATGGGGGAGCGGGCGATCCTGGAAGTCGCACAGCGGATGCGGGACGGTGAAAAGCTGCCGGAGATCGCTGACGTACGCGGCACGGCACGGATCGGCGTCCGGCCGGAAGATGCCCCCTGCGTTGCGCTCCCCTCCTTCGAAGAGGTATCCGCCTCGAAGGAGCAGTTTGCCCTGGCCTTCAAGACAGCCTACCTGGAGCAGAACCCCTGGAGCGCGCGGACGCTCCTGCAGCCGCACGGCAACCGCCTGCTGGTCTGCAACCCGCCGGCCATGCCGCTCTCGCGCCAGGAGCTGGACGCCGTTTACGACCTGCCGTTCGAGAAGTCTCCCCACCCTTCGTACCGCGAACAGATCCCGGCCTGGGAACAGATCAAGACCTCGATCACCAGCCACAGGGGATGCTTCGGCGGCTGCGCCTTCTGCGCCATCACGATGCACCAGGGCAAGACCATCCAGTCGCGCAGCGAGGACTCGATCCTCTCCGAGATAGATGAACTGGCCGGCAAATCCTGGTTTCGCGGCAGCATCAGCGACATCGGCGGACCGACCGCGAACATGTACGGCCTGAGCTGCGGCAACCCGGATGCGATGAAGAGCTGCCAGCGGGAAAGCTGCATCTACCCGCATATCTGCCGTAACCTGCTGACCTCCGACAAGCGCGCCGTGGCTCTGCTGCAGAAGGCTCGCCAGCGCAAAGGGGTCAGGCATGTCGCGATCTCGTCCGGCGTGCGTTACGACCTGCTGGAAGTGCAGCCTGGCTATTTCCGGGAACTGGTCGGCCATCACGTCAGCGGCCTCTTGAAGATCGCCCCGGAGCACCTGGCCGAGCATGTCACGGAGCTGATGCGCAAACCGGGCCGGAAAGCCTTCGACAGGTTCCCGGCCAGGTTCCG
>JAWDJY010000071.1:0-22932 GCA_032469775.1 Geobacteraceae bacterium
ACCGTCCGAAGAGCTGAAGGTTTCCGGGAAGCACCTGTTCATCTGGAGCACATACGACGGCATACTTTCCCCGCCGCAATCCCCTTCCCCCACTTCACTGCGCGACACCAACAACTGCGTAAGACTGCTGGGAGTGGACAGGACCGGCAAAGTGATCTCGGGAGCCTGGGAAGGGACCAGCTGCCCGGGACTGTTCTCCGGCTGGGGCAGATAATTCCGGTTCCACATCAAAGCCCTGTATTCGACTCCCCAAAGTACTGATATTTACGCCTCGGCCTCATCCCTTTCCGCATTGACAGCTTCTCAGATCTGGATCCGGAGAACAGGGAGCATGATCAACTCATTTCCTTTTCCAGTAGGGAGCCTTCTCTGGCATGATCCAGCGCACGCCGCCGCGCGGGTCGGCGGTGTCGCCGGCATAACGGGGAATCAGGTGGATATGCATGTGCATCACCGTCTGGCCGGCGGCGATGCCGTCGTTGATACCGATGTTGAACCCGTCCGGCCTGTATTCTCTGATCAGCATCAGGCGCATTTCGGCCAGCAGGCCCAACAGAGCCGCCTGTTCCTCCCCGGTTGCCTCGAAGAGAGATGCAATGTGGCGCCGGGGGATGATCAGGGCGTGGCCGGGGGTGACCGGATAGCCGTCGTACAGCGCCACCGCGTGTTCATTGGCCATGACGACGCCGGGGTTGTCCTGATTGCAGAAGGGGCAGTCCGCCTGATTTGAAGATTCCATCGTCATTGTCTCTCGTCCTTAGTTAATCTGCCGTTATTCCAATAGCAGGAACAATCGGGCTTTGAAAGTTAATTCCGCCGCCACCCCGTTTCCCTGCCTGCCAATCGCCAGCGACACTCGATTTCTACCCTGACACGTCGAAAAAAACCGGCACACCGTATCCGGACTCCGCCAACCGACGACCACTATTAAGTGCATTAAATTATAGCTGTCAAATAAATCTTGACTTGTACCGGGGCAAGTCATATTTTTTAAAAACAGCAAATCTTCTTCAAAATCCATTCAATTATTTAATCAGAGATTCGGCAGTTTATCATTCCTCCGGGCGATTCCGCGATCCGGCGGCAGCCTGTTGTACAAACACAGGCTTGACAGATGTTTTCGAGTTTCAAGTGACCTTGTTCTCTCTCATTCATCAAAACTGAGGAGGTTAAATGTCCATGCGAGCCATATTCGTTATTTTAGGACTGGCACTGTTTCTGGCTGACTCCATCGCCTGGGCCGGGTATGTAACCTATCCGGCAGAGATTCTCTATCGACTCTGGAACAAGCAGAGCATGTATGAATACATCAAGGGGAGCGGAGAAGAGACCTGGGGCGATCTGGCCTTCAACGGCAACGCCTTCTACGGCGCCTACACCAAGGACAATGGCTATCTGCAAAGCAGCATGCTCTTCTGCAAATTTGACGACAGCGCCCTGCTGGCCAATGCTCCTGTGGAAATCAGCGATCCGGACCAGATGATATGGGGCCCCCGTCTCGCCTGGAACGGGACGGCTTTCGGCCTGGCCTACTCAAGCATGTACAAGGGCAAATTCCGGCTCATTTCCCCCAGCGGGGTCGCCGCTGCCGCGATCGAACTCCCCAAGATGATCTACACTCCCGTCAACCCGCTCGCCTCACCCAACCTGGTCCAGGTGGCAGCCCTGAAGCCGGTCTGGACCGGGGCCGGTTTCCTGGTCTTCGGGCTGGTGCTGGAACCGGACCAGGACAATGCCTCCCAATTCTACAACCACCTCTGCCTGTGGCGGCTTGATCCCCAGGGGAATCTGATCAGTTCGCGCGAAGTAAAAAACACACTCTACGGCATGATCTACGAAAAGTACCGTGGCATGGAGCATGGCTGGTACAACGTCTCCTGGTCGGGAGGCAGGCTCTTTCTGGCATACCTGGCGTGGGACGGGATACTGCCTACCACGCTGTATCAGATGCTTGATCTGAACGGAAACACGGTGGTCGCAGAGCAGCGTGCCTGGACAGCCGACAAGACGATCATGACCCCGATGATCGCCTGGAGCGGAACCAGCTTCGCGCTGAGCGGCTACTCCACCGATATCCAGTCAGGCATAAGCGATTACTACATCCGCTTCTTCAACGGCAACGGCACCCCACTGGGCACGGAGCAGCAGTACAACGCCGGAGATCCGACCCTGGTGGTCCATAATGCGGTCTCATGGCTGGGGGACAAGTTCGTGGCCGCCTATCCCACGGTCAGCATATCCAACTACACCGCCATCGTCAGGCTGGCCACCTTCAATGCCGCCGGCCAGCGCCTGGCGGCCAACCACAACCTGATCGAGATCGGCGACTCGACACTCGACTACAACTGGCTTACCCTGGGAACCCAGCTCAAACTGGTGGGGGACGGCGACCGAACCATGGTTCAGGGGCGCTTCTACCACCTTTTCGAACAACGCTTCACCCCCCTGATCTACCGAGCTGTCGGCGATGTGGCAACCCCCTCGCCACCGATTATGATCTACCCGGCCTTTAACACCACCCTGCCCTGGAATTCCGTGATCCCCTTCCAGTGGGAGCCGGTGGCAAAGAACAACCAGTATCGGTTCCAACTGGCGAACGACAGCTCTTTCACCGATCTGCTCGCCGACCGGCTTCTTACCGACGAGCTCTCAACCAGCATCAACATGGCCACACTTCCCATGTTGCCAACAAGCTCGGCAATGGAACCAACGGCAACGGCCAGAACCCTCTACTGGCGCGTGAAGGGGGGCAATACCGGCTATTCCCCGACCGCCTCGTTCAACCTGACGGCAGCACCCACTTTCAGGCTGGACCTGACCATCAGCGGCACAGGCGGTGGCACCGTCATCAGCAATCCAGCCGGGATCAACTGCCTGACCGGAACCTGCAACGCCACCTACAACCAGGGGACGTCGGTCATCCTCACCTCCTACCCCAACAAGGATTCGTTGCTGGGCTCATGGTCAGCCTGCATTGGCACCGACTCCTGCACGGTCCTGATGAATACCAACAGGCAGGTCACCGCCACATTCAGTTTTGTACAACCGGTAAAACTGAAATCCAACGGAGCCTTTTATTCCCATATCAAGGATGCCTACGCGCTTGTGCCCGATAACGGAACCATACTTACCAGGGAGTATTCGTTCACGGAAACCCCGGATAACCTGACTCTTGGCAGGGACATCTCGGTACGACTCGAAGGCGGGTACGATGCGGAGTATGCTAACAAGAACGGATTTTCAACACTGGATGGGGCCTTGACCATTGGCCAGGGGGCACTGACCCTGGAGAACCTGATCATCAAATAGCCGCATGCAGGCCAATGATTACATATTTCAGCAGCCTCCTAAGGCTTCCCTCCGCCAGATTTATCCGCCGGATTCAGCGGGACATGAACTTGAGCGGGCTGATCCGGTTTTGTGCCGGTTTTAAGGCATTCCCCGACGGAACCTTTTGCGCAGATGCTTTTATCAATCCAGATGGCGCCATCAAGGACAGCATTATCCAGTTTCGCGGCGGTCAGCGCCGACTGGTAAAAGCTTGCCATTTTCAGGTTTGCACCGGTCATGTCAACCCGTTCAAGATTAGAACCCATCATGTCGGCGCGCTCGAGATTGGAGCCTCTCATGTCTGCTCCTTTCAGGCTGCAATTGCTCAGGTCCAATCCGACGAGGTTTAGTCCGCTCAGATTTCTGCCGGAGAGGTTTCGGGTGGTCCTCAAAATTTCAGTGATCTGTTCGAATGAAAGCTTTTCGCCTGGTTTCGGTTCAATCAAGGCCTCACTTTTTGTGTCGGGCACGGGTATTATCGAAACATCGGGTGTAGTGATTGAAGTGCCCAGATAAGAGTTGGCGTAGCCCTCCTGGGCCAGGACTGGTGAAGGTAGATAAAATGCGCCAATAATCGCCGGAAGCAGACATGTCTTAATGATTACTCTCAATTTCAGTGTCATGTAATACCCCTTTCGAATTGAACTTATTGATACATGCAGTTTCCATACTAGAAAAGGACGCGGTGGAAAGGGTAGAGTTCCCCAGAGAGTCATAAATCTGTCTGACCTCCGCTTGGCCGTGCTGGCGTTCCAAACGCCTTACAATAAAGTGCCCCCGTCCCATGTCCTGAAAATGATCAATGAAAAGGGTATTTATCACCGCACCACCTAATGCTCCAACTATTGGCACTGCCTGAGCAGCCGTCTTTTCCGAGACAACAATTGAAAACCGTGTAGCAATCTGGGATATCAGTCTGACAATTGCCGGGGCCCCATGCTGCGACATTCCCATCTTTGTCACATGTGCTGCAGCCTCAGAGATAGCCTTGGCAAGTGCCGTCCGTGCAGCAAAATACCCTACTTCAGTCCCGTTATCATTTTTCGATGTGCCACCAAGTGCCAACACCTGTAGGCATTGCAATTTTGCATCCGCGCTATGCAAATCTTCTCCTTCGCTACGGGCGATATCAGCAATGGAGCGCAACATGATTGCAGTAGAAACCGGTAGCTCGATTGCAAGCCCCGGAAGGCCGAACATGCCGCCAGTGGCACCGGTAACTCCAACTGCTAATTTATGCCACCAGTTGGATGAAACACCCTGTTCGTTTTTGTCTATAGTAAAAAGCGCAACATCCAGTGCCTTTTCGATTGATTTTTGTGCCACATCGTTGACAGTCGCAATCATTGGTTCCGGAAGCTTTTTGAGCATTGTTTCGATTGGTGTGCCGACAAAATTACTGACTTTGGCTGCAAGTCCAGGATTTTCAAGAAATGTTTTTGCTCTCTTGAGATCATTAAACTCGGATGGTGATAACGTCATTTATAATTCTCCCGAAAAATGTCAGCTTGCACCGTTCTTTCGAACTAAACCCACTTATCCTGTTTGTCAGGATCAGGTGATATGGGATCTGCCGGCAGTGGCCGATTACCAGAACAATTTAACCACCAAACGACCAAAGGGAGCACCATCCAGGTACATTTTGCTTCTATTCCCCTCATAAAAAACAAACTCCCTGGCAAAGGCATACCCACCCGAAACCCCCAGCCTGACAAACGGAAACAGCTGGATTTCTGCACCAGTCAACACCCGGTAGTCTCTGTAGCTTATGATATCAGCCCCGATGGAAGTATCGTGAAGTCGATATTCGCCTCTGGAAAACTCGCCCGCCACAAAAACTTCCGTTTTTCTGTCCGGCTTGTAAATAACGCCGGTGCGGGGGAATCCAAGGGCGAGAATCCATTGTTCCGCAGGAAAATACAGGACACCGATCACTGGCAATACCGGAATAGAATGGTTCTGTCCGGTATAGGCAATCCCGCCAATAAAGGACAACTTCGGGGACATTTGATAGTTTGCATGAAATGCGACCGGCAGCCTCAGGTCATTCGTATCGAAAGACTTGAAGTCACTGCTGATCCCTGGGGAAACCCTTAAACCCAGCGTAAGGCTGTCGCTGGAACGGTATTCACCCCCCAGATTTATCGAAAGTGCCTGCAATGCCCCAGGCAAGCGCGCAGTCTCAGGGGCGTCAATTTCCCTGAGCGAATAGTTCACTCCTGTGGAAAGCTCAACTTTCGGGTTCAGCCTGAACCGTTTGGTAAAACCGGCTTTCACCTCTACCATGCCGAGGTCGCTGCCGGTACCCCGGATTTCACTGCCAGGGAGCCAGGTGGTCTCGACCGAGGTTTCCCATTCCGATTTCTGTGTACGCTTAGCTATGGAAAGGACATCACCATTCTGTTCTTCAGCCTCGTCTATTTTCTGGGCCAGGGAGTACGATGAGACAAGAACAGTAAAAATGCAGCAGAGTGCGGAAACCGAAAGTTTCATTTTCATTGTAGTCACCCTTCCTGATCCGATTTTTTCATGCGCATTTATTAGCAGCTTTTTACCGGTCAAAAAATGTTTCAAGGCCGTACACAGGGCCAATTTTGCTCATTTATTTCTACATTTCATCAGGTTAGTTAGGTCCAACCCCGTGTAGTAGCCACACACGAGAGTTTGGACTTATCTTTTCATCAAATATGAATATTTGAAGGGCGTCCCCAAAGGTTCACGCGGGATGGTAATGATGATAAATCCCCCAACAGATTAAGATGGTACCAGACACTGTCGCCATTAAGCCGAAGATACGCACCATAACATTGAATATGCACCAATGAAGATGTTCGTTGTATCCTCGCATATATTATCTTCTTTGTTCTGCAACTAACACCATAAGCCTTACCAGCAGTCTTTTGGGCCGGTCGTGGCACTGGTTAAGGACTCTCTCCGCCATATTCTTCAAGTTGAGCAAGATACTCTTTAGCTTCTTTTATCCTCTTATTGGTTATCTCCGTTGCTGTCCTTGAATAAATATAGCTCCAGAGTGTTCCTCCACGGTATACATCTGCATTGAACTTAGCTTCCTTGTCCCTGTACTTTTCCCATGACTTGTGGATGCTTATGAATTCTTTGTACCGTTTCTTAGATAAGAATGTAGAAACCTTTAAATGAATTTCGTCCAGGTCTTTTCTCACTTCTCCATAATGTTCTGCTACCGCATGATTCATCTGCTGTTGCCCCATGATCGGGCCAGGATATAAAAGTTGGTGGTGGTATTCATCCGCAGCTTTCATAAAAAATAGAGAGCTAAAGAAACAACTATCTATTTCGTTATAGTCAGGCTTTTCTCGACTAGCCAATTCATGGCAGTAAATGTGTCTTAGCTCGAATGTTCTTGTAACATCCGAATATATCACGTCTTTGTTGTAGATTATTGGATCTTTGAGTTTCCCATGAGTTTCGACGAGATTACGGTCATAAACAGTAGCCAACTTGTCAAGGTATTGTGTACTTAGAAGGGTAGACATCACAGAGTCAATTTGGTTTAAACTGCTTATACGAATAATATGAGATACGAACTCTCCTAACGAAATTTTCTGACCGTGGAAAGCTTTGATAAGTTCAAAATCAATTTTGCCCTTTTCGACCAGTTTAGATGCAGCCCCAACATAGTCTTCACCAGCATCAATTATTTCCTTAATAATGAGCCTGAAATAGCTTTCGACGCACCCAACCAAGGCTATTGGGAAATACTTTAGTAATTCTATATTGTCTTTATCGAACTCATCGTAAACTCTCTCAAGCGCAGTAATCCGGGACCAGAGTTCACCTTGAGCATGACCTGAGCGGTTGCGCTCTCGAACTTCAATAATTTCTCGCACTAAATCTCTTTTGTTAATCATGTTGTTCCTTAACATCATATTATGCTGTTAGATAAGCATCCCATATAAGATCAAGCATCCTATTTGGGATACTATAGGCATCTCATATAGGATGCTTTCGAGGTATCCTATATGAGATGCATTAACCAACTTCGATGACCTGTTAGGCGCTAGTACTCCCCCACCTTCAGTCGGACACTTCATGCATCATCCTGGCGGTAACGGACACAAAGCAGCGCGTCACCGTATTTATAACACCAAAGGTCTTGTCACTTTCTGTTCACGCAAAACCGATCAATAAAATCGCTCCAATCTGACTAAAGCATTTCCGGTTTATAATCAAGCGCATTCTCAAAGATTAAAATTGAAAAGAAACTTTACACCTGTGCGAATTAACCATCAATATCAGTGGTTTACAAAGGTGTAAAATTTCTTTATAGCAGCGAAATGGCGTAGTTTTGCCTGTTTTTATCAAAATTATTTCGTGGAGGCCTTACAGGTCGTCATCAGAACTTCTGAAAAGCATGCTCGCGCAAACCATTATTCAAGCTCATGTCTTCTGGCGGGGTGTCGGTAAATTGTCGGAAGCGGTGAAAAATCATGCAAGAAAACGAAAAAAGCCCCACGGAATTTCCGTGGAGCCTTGATTCTGGTGGTGCCCGAAGCCGGAATCGAACCGGCACAGCCTTTCGGCCGAGGGATTTTAAGTCCCTTGTGTCTACCAGTTCCACCATTCGGGCGTAATTACCGGCAGACAGTTAGTCAGCAGTTGACCCGTTCCTTAAGGTCTTTGCCGGTTTTGAAGAACGGGGTCTTCTTGGATGGAATCCGGACGACCTCCCCGCTCTTCGGATTGCGAGCTTCACGGCCAAGTCTCTCGCGGATCGTGAAACTGCCGAATCCGCGGATTTCAACCTTGTCGCCGGACTTGAGCGCTTCCTCGATGGAGTCGAAAACAGTGTTGACCACTACCTCGGAAACCTTCATGTTCAGCATGCCGTGAGTCTGGACAACTCTTTCAATAAGTTCACTCTTGGTCATAAGTCCCTCCTGCAGTTTACTCTATTAATTATTGCGATTGTTAAGTCCCTGTTTCAGCAGGTCGCCAAAGGTTGAAGTCGCTTCTCCCTGCGATCCCATGTACTGCTCGAACTCGGCTTTCTCGGCCGCGGCATGCACGGATTTGATCGAAAGCGAAATCCTGCGCTCCTTGGGATCACAGCTCAGCACTACAGCTTCCAGGTTATCGCCGATTGCGGCAAATTCCTTGGCCGAGGCGACTTTTTCACGCGACAGCTCGGAAACGTGGATCAGGCCTTCAATGCCCTCTTCCAGCTCCACGAACACACCGAAATCGGTCAGCGAGGTAACCTTGCCGGTTACAAGGGTGCCGGCGCGGTATTTGCCCGGAGCCAGGCTCCATGGATCGGGCTCGAGCTGCTTGATGCCCAGGGAGAGGCGCTCGTTCTCGACGTCAACCTTCAGCACCACCGCCTGGACCAGCTGGCCCTTCTCATATACGTCGCCGGGGTGCTTGATGCGCTTGGTCCAGGACATGTCGGAGACATGCACCAGGCCGTCGATGCCGTCTTCGATGCCAATGAACATGCCGAAGTCGGTCATGTTCTTGATCTGTCCCTCGATCTTGGTGCCTGCCGGATATTTGTCGGCAATTGTAGTCCAGGGGTTCTCGGAAACCTGCTTGAGTCCCAGGGAGATCTTGCGGTTGGGCATGTCGATGCCCAGGATCACGGTTTCAACCTCGTCACCCACATTGAGGATGTCGGCGGCACGGCGAACGCGCTTGGTCCAGGACATTTCGGAAACATGGATCAGGCCTTCGATTCCGGCTTCCAGCTCGACAAACGCACCGTACTCCATCAGGCTTACCACGCGGCCGCTGACACGGTTTCCGACGGGGAACTTGTTGGGTACGTCCAGCCATGGATCGGCCAGGGTCTGCTTGACACCCAGCGAGATCTTGCCTTTGGCGCGGTCGAACTTGAGGATTTTTGCAGTGATCTGCTGGCCCGGCTTGAGGACGTCGGCCGGCTTGCCGACCCGGCCCCAGGAGAGGTCGGATACGTGCAGGAGGCCGTCTACGCCGCCCAGGTCAACGAATGCGCCGTAATCGGTGACATTCTTGATCGTGCCTTCGACAATCTGGCCTTCCTCGAGTTTTTCCAGCGTGACGTCGCGGATCGAGGCGCGCTCCTCTTCCAGTACGGCGCGGCGGGAAAGCACGATGTTGTCGCGGCGCTGGTTGATCTTGATCACCTTGAAACGGCCTTTCAGGCCGATGTAGCTGTCGGTGTCCGATGAGGGGCGAATGTCAACCTGTGAGGAGGGGAGGAATGCCTGGACTCCGATATCGACGGTAAAGCCGCCGTTGACCTTGCCGGTAATGGTCCCCTCGATGATGCCGCCTTCCTGGCCGGCATCGCCGATCTTGTCCCATGCGGCCAGGTAATCGGCCTTCTTCTTGGAGAGGACATAACCCTTCTTGCCGTCTTCGCGGGTCATGAGAACACGGATCCTGTCACCAACCTGCACCGACATTTCACCATTGGCGTCACGGAATTCGGCCGCCGGCACATGGCCTTCCGACTTCAATCCGATATCAACAAGAACAGTGTCCTGGTCAACCCGCACGACGGTTCCTTCTATGATTTTATCCCGCTCGGGACGTTCTTTTAGACTTTCTGTGTAGAGAGCCGCAAACTCACTGCTCTGCTGATCGCTGTCGAGATCCTCTTGTTCAACTTCGGCAGCATCAAGCCTTTTGAAATCAACCATTACACCATACCCCCTGGACGTTTATCGTTCTTCTCCGATTATGAAGCTATGTAATGTAGCAATATGATCGGTAAAATTCAATTGCTTTTATTCAATTCCTCAATTTTGTCCATAACTTCATCAATTATCCACTTGGGTGTCGAAGCGCCGGCGGTCACCCCCACCCTTTCGACGCCGTTGAACCACTCCGCATTTATTTCGGAAGCAGTTTCAATATGATGGGTGCGCGGCTGCAATTCGGCGCAGACTTCCGCCAACCGCCTCGTGTTGGCGCTGTTGTACCCCCCCACCACCAGCATGCAGTCCACCTGGTCGGCCAGCTCCTTGGCCTCTTCCTGCCTGACCGCGGTTGCGTCACAGATCGTGTTGAAGACACGGATTTCGCCGCCGCGCAGCAGGCACTCCGAAACCACGTTCTTAAGGTTTTCAAACGACTGGGTGGTCTGGGCCACCACGCCGATCTTGTTCATCTTGGGCAGCTTCCTGACCTCTTCACCCGAACCGACCACAAAGACCTTGTCGCCGCCATAGGAGACGATCCCCTGCACTTCGGGATGATCGGCGTCGCCGACCACCACCACACCGTAGCCCGATTCGGACAGGCTCTTGACATGCTCCTGGGCTTTCTTGACAAACGGGCAGGTGGCGTCGACTATGTCCAGCTTCTTATGGACGGCTTCACTGATCTCACCCGAGGCGACGCCGTGGGAACGGATGATGATGGTGCCGTTCTCCATGCTGTCCAGGTTGTTCAGCACCTTGACGCCCATCTCTTCCAGCTTATTGACCACCTGGGGTGAATGGATGATCGGCCCCAGGGTGTAGGTTTTCTGGTCTTTGCCGGCAGCCTCGAAAGCCATCTGCGTGGCTCGTTTGACGCCGAAGCAGAAGCCGGCCCTTTTTGCAAGAATCACTTTCATAATCGGGTTCCCGTTGAATTGATTTTTTCTCTGTAAAGATGCACCATCCTGTCGATGACGTCCTCGACACTCAGGTGGGATGAGTCGATGGCGATGGCGTCTTCGGCCTGGCGCAGGGGGGCGATGTCACGATCCGAATCCTGACGGTCCCTCTTGATCACGTCGGCGATCGTCTCCTTCAGGGTCACCTGTTCCCCGTTGCCGGATAACTCCTCGCAGCGCCTACGGCCCCGCTCCTCGGCCGATGCCGACAGATAGAACTTGAGCTCGGCATCCGGGAACACCACCGTGCCGATATCCCTCCCCTCCAGCACCACGCCGCCGCCGTTGCCCATCTGCCGCTGCGATTTCAGCAGGGCATCGCGCACCGGCTTCAGCGACGAAATCCGCGAGGTCAGAAGCGACATTTCGGGAGTCCTGATCTGGTCGGTCACGTCCATTCCGTTGGCGATCACGGTCTGGCGCCCATCGTTGTATTTCAGGCTGATGTCCAGCTTCCGGCAGAACTCCTCCAGCGCGGAGTGGTCGGCGGGATCGATCCCGGCCCGGGAGATCAGCAGCGCCGCGGCGCGGTACATGGCGCCGGTGTCCACCTGCAGGTATCCGAGGCGATCGGCCAGAAGGCGCGCCACGGTGCTCTTGCCGGCGCCCGAAGGCCCGTCGATTGCTATGATGATTCCGTTGGTCCGTTTTTTCATAGGCCTACTTCCCCGCCGCTTTTTCCAGCAGCTGGAAGAAGTTAGGGAATGATGTCGCCACGCAGTCTATGTCCCGTATGGTTATTCCGCCGGAGGCCACCAGAGCGGCCACCGACAGCGACATGGCGATGCGGTGGTCGCCGAAGCTCTCGACATCTCCTCCGGCAAGACGCTCGACCCCGGTTATGTCCATGCCGTCCTCGGTTTCGCTCACCGTCACCCCCAGGGTCCTGAGATTGCCGGCCATGGCGGTGATGCGGTCGGTCTCCTTGACCCGCAGCTCCCTGGCATCACGAATCGATGTGACCCCCTCGGCGCAGGCGGCGGCAACGCAGACCGCCGGAAATTCGTCGATCGCCCGGGGCACGACGCTGCCGGAGATCTTGATCCCTTTCAGACGAGAGGTCCGTACCAGTATGTCGGCTACCGGTTCGCCGGAGAGCTGACGCTGATCCAGCAGCTCGATGTCGCCCCCCATCTCCTTGAGGATGTCGATCACCCCGGTGCGGGTCGGGTTGACGCCGACATTGCGGATCAGGAGTTCCGAGCCGGGGGTGATCAGCGCGGCGACAATGAAGAAGGCGGCCGAGGAGATGTCTCCCGGTACCGAGATTTCCTGGGCTTTCAGCTCATATCCGCCGCGCACCGTGACTCCGTCCTCGGAAAGCGCCAGCGAAGCGCCGAACTGGCTGAACATCCGCTCGGAGTGGTCGCGCGACAGGCTCGGTTCATGCACGGTCGTCTCCCCCTCCGCATAAAGTCCGGCCAGCATGATCGATGACTTGATCTGCGCGCTGGAAACCGGCGAGTTGTATTCGATCCCGGTCAGAGCGCCCCCGTTGATCGCCAGCGGCGCCAGGCTGCCCTGGTTGCGTCCCAGTATCCTGGCCCCCATGCGGGTCAAGGGCTCGACCACCCTTTTCATCGGACGCTTGCGCAGGTACTGGTCACCGGTAACCACCGAAAAGAACGACTGCCCAGACAACAGGCCGGTAATCAGCCTGATCGTGGTCCCTGAATTGCCGCAGTCCAGCACGTCCCCCGGTTCCTGCAGCCCGTGCAGTCCCCGCCCGTGGATCGAGATGGTTTCTCCGTCGTCATCAATATTGACCCCCATGGCGCGGAAGGCATGCATGGTGGACATGTTGTCTTCACCCCGCAGGAATCCGCGCACCGTGGTAATTCCATTGGCAATGGCGCCCAGCATGATCGAACGATGGGAGATGGACTTGTCGCCGGGAACGGCCAGCTCTCCCTTGAGGGAAGTTGCAGGTTGGACGGTAATTGATTTCACAAGCGCTCCGTGTAGTTGATCTGGTTATAGTATTCCATCCCGAAATTTCTTGGCGGTGGTAAAGAACTCCGTCAGGCCGGCGCTGTCGCCACTGTCGATGCGACGGCGCAGTTCGGCCAGGCTGGCCGTAAAGCCATCTATGCTCGCCAGCAGAGCATCCCGGTTCATCAGCGAGATGTCCCGCCACATGGCCGGATCGGACGAGGCGATGCGGGTAAAGTCCCTGAAACCGCCCGCGGTGTAGGAGAGCACGTTTTCCCCCTCCACGTCGGCCGTTCCCACGGCATGCACCAGCGTATAGGCGATGGCGTGCGGCAGGTGCGATATCTCGGCAAAGATCCTGTCGTGGTGGCCGGCCTCCATGCTGCAGACCATGGCCCCGGCAGCCTTCCAGAGCCGGGCGACGGTATCGAGGGGGCGCACGCCGCTGGTCGCGCCAGGAGTCAGCACGCAGCGCTTGCCCCGGTACAGGGAGGCGAAGGCGGCGGTCGCGCCGGAATTTTCGGTGCCTGCGATCGGGTGCCCGCCGACGAAGCTGCATCCGGCCGGGATCAGGGCGTCGCATTCCCTGACGATAGCCGCCTTGACGCTGCCGCCGTCGGTGACGATACACCCCTGCGGCAGTGACGCGGCAATGGAAGCGAGCACCGACGAGATCGAGCAGACCGGCACCGAGATGAAGACCACCTCCGCGCCGGAAACCCCGGAACAGGCATCCTCGGCGATCTCGTCCACGAGACCGAGCTCCAGCGCCCGTTCAAGATTGGAGCGGTCGGAATCAATGCCGACAATCCGCTCGACAGCACCCGCCTCACGCAGAGCCAGGGCGAACGAGCCGCCGATCAGTCCGGTGCCTATGATAGCCAGTCTTTTAATGATAAACGGCATGTGGACCTACATCGACCGGGGATACGAACCGAGAATCTTGATGAACTGGCAGCACTGTTTGAGCTCTTCCAGGGCAGCGGCCACTTCCGGGTCCGAAACGTGGCCCGAAAGATCCAGGAAGAAGATGTATTCCCAGGCCTTTTTCTTGAACGGCCGCGATTCGATCTTGGAGAGGTTGATGCCCCGCTTGGCAAAAGGATCGAGCATGCGGCAGAGTATGCCCGGCTCATCCTTGACCGAAAACAGCACCGAAGTCTTGTCGTTGCCGGAACGTTCGCACCCCTTGCGGGAAACGACCAGGAAGCGGGTAAAGTTGTTGACCTGGTCCTCGATCCGGCTGCGGACCACCTTCAGGTCATAGAGCGAGCCGGCCAGTTCGCTGGCGATCGCCGCCGCGGTGTAGTCATCGCTGACGATCTGGGCCGCAACCGCGGTGGAGGCCACATCGACCATCGGCACCCCGGGGAGATTCTCTTCCAGCCACTGGCGGCACTGGGCAATCGGCTGCGGATGGGAATAGACCTTCTTGATATCCTCCAGCCGTCCGGTGCGCGACAAGAGGTCGTGGTGAACTTCCAGCATGATCTCGGCGGTTATCTGCAACCCGCTTTCCACAAACATGTCCAGCGTGTGCGAGACGACCCCCTCGGTCGAATTCTCGACCGGTACGACACCGTAGAGCGCCTTGCCCTTCTCCACCTCTTCAAACACGGCCGGGATCGACTTCTGCGGGACCAGCTCCGCGGAGAGCCCGAACTGCTGCATCGTGGCCAGATGGCTGAAGGTGGCCTTGGGGCCGAGGAAGGCGACCTTCATCGGGGATTCCAGAGCCAGGCAGGCCGAAATTATCTCACGATAGATGCTTTTCAGCGCATCGTTGGGGAACGGTCCCGGGTTCTGCCCCAGTAACCGTTCATAAATTTGACGCTCACGCCCCGGGACGTGGAAATCCAGGTTATTGCCGGATTTCAGGCGCCCGACTTCCAGCACCACCCGGGAGCGTTCGTTGAGAAGGTCGAGAATACCGTCATCGATGGAATCGATGCGGGAACGTAAATCCTGAATTTTATTTGGAGTATCCTGCACTGGAGACCACCTGACCGGAGAATATGCTAAATTAAGCTTAAAATTTGAGCAATGTAAGATATGGGACCGGAAAAAGCAACTACTTTTGGGCCGACGCCCGGCTGGCATGGAAGCTGGAGAGGACAGGTACCGGACGGGCGACCGGCGGAGTTGTTTCAGACGACGTCAAACCTTTCCAGCCATGAATCGAATACGGCAACCTTGTCGGCGCCGAACGAAGCCAGCTTCTTCCTGACATGCCCCGGTGTTTTGCGCTCGGCCAACCGGCCCGGTTTTTTCGAATAGAACAGGTCGGAAAAGCAGATGATCTGCTCCGCCAGCGAGACCGGGACCATGTCGCGCCGCGGAAGCGGCAACTGCTGCCGGTCTATATCGGCAACGGTCAGACCGACGCCGATATGCCGTTCACATATCAGCGCGTGCAAGGGATATCCTTCACTTTCGAGGATGGTGCGCCCGATCACTCCGTGCGTGATGTAGGGGTGGGAGCCGTGCAGCCCGATACCGGGGGCATGAACCCGGCAAACGCCGATATCGTGCAGCAACGCCGCCTCTTCGACAAAGCTGCGCTCGTCGGCTACCAGGTCCAGACGGGCGCAGACTGACAGCGCCAGAGCGGCCACGTGCCGGCTGTGCTCAAGCACGATTTCCAGCGATTCTCCTTCGAGATAACGGGCAAGAAGTTCTTCCGCAAACATTTTCAAAACTCCTGTGTCATTTTTTTGAACGCTGTACCCGCATCCACGACCGTTTTACAGTCATAATTATGACTCAATATCCATAAACGCCTATATTCCAATGACTATTGCGTTTGGCATCAATCATGCTCTACCTGAAACAGAACAGCGGCGCTGTATTTTCCAGTTTTCAAATTTTTACGGAGTTTATCATGTACGCAAAGTTTCCATATTACTCGGTCGCCCAGATATATGCCATGTCACTAGACACGCCGGTTGCGATCATGCTCGGAGGAGATCTGCTCTACTGGGTAGTTGACCGGCAGAGAGAGGTCGAATACCAGAAGATCGGTTGTTCCCTGCTTTCCCGTTCCTGCTGAATCAGTTCGAATCCGGGTCGTCATTCTTCGGCATAGATGATCGAACTCCTCCAGTTAAAGGCTTCCAGCTGGGCCGTCAGCAACTGGTCAAGCGACACGCCGCACTCTTTCAGCAGCAGGTTTACCGCATCAAAGTCCGTCACCTCGAGCTTTTCCGCCAGCGTCAGCATGCGGCCCAGCGGCCCGCCCCTCTTCAACAGCGCCAGACTGACATCATCGTTCAGGTTGAGATTGGAAATGATCTCCTCCATCGGAGTCTCGAACAGCACGTCCAGCAGCGAGAGAATCCCGACCATGAAGGCGGCCTCGGCCCTCTCGTCCCCGAAATCGACATTGGACAGCTGGCGCACCAGGATCTCCAAAAGCCTGCCGCGCACTGCAGCCATCTCCAGCAGCGGGTGGTTGATGCTGCGCGAATCGTGACCGGCAAACAGAGACAGCTGGATCCAGCGGCGCAGGTGGTTCACCCCCAGCATCACAATCGCATGGCGAAGCGTCTTGATCTTCTCGCGCATCCCCATTGCCACGGAATTGACCAGCCGCAACAGATTGTACGACAGGGCCGGGTTTTCCTTGAAGGTCTGTTCGATCACATTGACCGGCGCATCCATGGTCAGCTGTTGCAGCAGCTTGAGCATCGCCAGCCCGGACACATCGATTTTTTTCCGTTTCAACACAACCGGACGCGCAAAGAAATACCCCTGGAAGAACTCGAAGCCCAGATCGTAGCAGATCTGGAACTGCTCAAAGGTCTCGACCTTCTCTGCCAATAATTTGACAGGATATTTGCGCAGCTGCCGGGCGATCTCCGGCAGGGCATCCATCCCGGTCAGGAGTATGTCAATCTTGATGATGTCAACAACGCTGTAGATATCGGTATTGTCAGGGTCAAACTCATGGTCGTCGAGGGCCAGCAGGAAACCGAGTTCTTTGAGTTCGCGGCAACGTGCGACCACCTGCTCATCCAGCTCGATCATCTCCAGCAGCTCCAGCACTGTCTGCCCGACCGGAAGCAGTTCCAGCATCTCCGACAACAGCACCCGCAGGTGAACGTTGACAAACCCGAATTTCCCTCCCAGAACCTCGTGAATACCGAAGGAGGACAGGGCGTGGGCGATGACGCTGGCGCTGGCGTGGGAATAGCTCTCGAAAACCGCGCGATCGATATCGGCCGAGCGGAACAGCAGTTCGTAGCCGACAATCTCCTGATTGCGGTCAAGAATCGGCTGGCGGCCGAGAAAGAATTTTTCGACTGGTCCTTCCATTAACAGCACCCTTTGAAGACAGGCAATTCGGTCCGGGTAACGGTTCACTCCCGGACAAACTATAATACATTAGCAGAATAAGGCCAGAATTCAAACAGAACTGTTCCCGTTTACACGCTTTACAGAATCACTTTACCTGTGTTAGCCTCACAAAAAATCAGGTCCCGTGACGTGACGCCGCCCCTTCCCGATAGGTCGCCTCATGGAGCCCCAGGAGCTCTTTAAATGAAACGCAAGGCAATCGCCCTCCTCTCGGGAGGACTCGACTCGACTCTGGCAGTCAAGATGATGCTGGATATGGACATCGATGTCGAGGCCCTCAACTTCACCTCACCCTTCTGTACCTGCACCGGCAAGAATTCAGGCTGTAAATCCGAAGCTGTCCGTGTCGCCCAGGAATTCGACATACCGATCAAAGTCGTCCACAAGGGCCTGGACTATCTGGAAATCGTCCGCAACCCACGCCATGGCTACGGCAAGGGGGTCAACCCCTGCGTGGACTGCCGCATCTATCTGCTGCGCAAAGCCAGGGAGTATATGCTGGAGAGCGGAGCGGACTTCGTCATCACCGGTGAAGTGCTCGGCCAGCGCCCGATGAGCCAACGGCGTGACACGCTGCGGGTGATCGAGCGGGAGAGCGGCCTGGAAGGACTGCTTCTGCGCCCGCTCTCGGCCCAGCACTTCGAGGCTACCATTCCGGAACGTGAGGGGTGGGTCGATCGCGAAAAGCTGATGGCGATCAAGGGGCGCTCGCGCAAGGAGCTGTTCGAACTGGCCGATGAGCTGGACGTGAAGAACTACCCCTGCCCGGCCGGCGGATGCCTGCTGACCGAGCTCTCTTTCGTACCCAAGATTCAGGATATATTCGACCATTGCCAGGAGCTGAACCTGCGCGACTTCCGACTGCTCAAGACCGGCCGCCATCTCCGCATCGGCGACTCGAGCAAGGTCATCATCGGCCGCAATGAAGCCGACAACAATCTACTGGAAACCATTCGCCTGCCGGAAGAGGCGGCACTGACCTGGCTGGACGGCAATACCCCGGTCGGCATCGTTACCGGAGTCCAGGGGGATGATCTCTACAACCTGGCCGCCAGGATACTGCTGCGCTATACCAGGGCCGAACCGGGCAGCGCCTGCAGGATGGAGGTCCGGGTAAACGGAGGTTCGCAAGTTTTCTCGGTAAACAATGACCTCAACGAAAGCATGGTGGAAAGCTACCTGGTTGCTTGAAACACCAGGCTGTCAGCCGCCCTGTATTCGCTTGACAGTGAACCTGATCGTTTCTATAGTTCCGGCATGTCATCAATCAGAATCCCTTCGGGAACAATCGTAAGGCCTCGGCAGAGTTTCAGTCGGGAAGCCCTGGCTGACACACTTGCCGAATTGTGTCAGCCGGGCAGCGATTTTACCGGCTTTATCTCGTTTGAATCCTACGACAACCTGTACCTGCTTTTTTTCTTCAAGGGCGCCCCCTATTCAGCCGGCAAATCCGTCGGCGAAAAACCGTTCTCACTCTCGATCCGCGAATTCTTCCGGGAAATCAGCCTTCCGGAAAACAGCGCAGGGTCCGTTTCGGTTCACTCAACCGACCCGGTGCTGCTGAAGTGCCTGTTGATCTTCATTCAGGACAACCTGACGGTCAAGGCACCGGTGGCCCTGATCAACCTAGAGGCGGTGCTTGACCGGATCAGGCAGGAATCCGCCGATGCGCTGATAATCCTCGAAAAGCAGGGCCTGTTCAATTTCTTCTTTTTCAAGGATGGCGTCAGGGGTAAAAGCTACTATTCCGACCCTGATGTTGCCGCGAACGATGCGGTTGCAATGGATGAGCAGGTGCTGGAGTACGCCTTCCGGGAAGGCGACGTGGATGCGCTGGTCTACCGTAACATGGCCACGATGGGAGCAGCCGATTCGGACAGCATCGACCTGTCACAGATGTTGTCACTTCTGGGAATCAGGGGGCAGGGACCTCTCCCGGCCGTTCCCCTGTCCGGAAGCAGGATCAGGCTGTCGGTCACCGGCGGCCCGCTGGCAGGAAAGAGTTACGAGGCAAGAATCCCCTGTGTGCTGGGAAGAAAAGACAGCGACATCACCGTGGCCGACCCGATGGTTTCCAAGGCACACGCCGCAATCCGCCTCATGGAAGGCAGGCTGACGCTGGTGGACCTGAACAGCACCAACGGCACCACGCTCAACGACCAGCCGGTCAGGCAGCAGGTGCTGAAAACCGGCGACGTGATCGGCATGGGCGGCACTTTGCTGAAGTTTCTCGGACTCTACCCCGAATAATCCGCCGGCAGATCCATGGACAATCAAAAGGGCGAAGCATGATAATCTGCTTCGCCCTTTACTTTTCTGAAACGCCTGATTCCAATTCCATATCAAAGCCCTCTCTTCGTTGGCTCGTCTTCGGCAGCTCAACGTACGTATCTGTACGCCTCGCTGCCTCAATCCTCACCGCCTTGAGATCATCTTTGATCTGGAATCGGTATGAAACGGTCCGGTAACGGTTACTCCGCGCAGCGTGTCATTGCACGGAACTTCCTGTAGCGTCCCTCCACCAGCTCATCGCCGGAGAGCTTGTTCAACTCGGCCAGATTGCGCTCGATCGCCTCTTTCATCGCTGCGGCGGTGGCCTCGTGGTCACGGTGGGCGCCGCCGACCGGTTCCTTGACGATCTCGTCGATGACACCCAGCTTGATGATATCCTGGGCGGTCGGCTTGAGCGCCTCGGCCGCCTGGGCGCCTTTGGTGCCGTCGGACCAGAGTATCGCGGCGCACCCTTCGGGAGAAATAACGGCGTAGACCGAATGCTCCAGCATCAGGATCCGGTCGCCGACCGCAATCGCCAGCGCGCCGCCAGATCCGCCTTCACCGGTGATACAGACGATGATCGGGGTCTTCAGGCTGGCCATCTCGCGCAGGTTGCGTGCGATCGCCTCGGCCTGGCCGCGCTCCTCGGCGCCGATGCCGGGATAGGCGCCGGGCGTATCGACAAAGGTGATCACCGGCAGCTTGAACTGCTCGGCCATCTGCATCAGGCGCAGGGCCTTGCGGTAACCTTCCGGATTGGGCATGCCGAAGTTGCGGTAAACCTTCTCCTTGGTGTCGCGCCCCTTCTGGTGGCCGATGACCATCACCGGCTGATCGTTGAAACGGGCCAAACCGCCCACAATCGCATGATCGTCGCCAAAGTTGCGGTCGCCATGCAGCTCCACAAACTCGGTGAACATGTAATTGATGTAGTCCAGGGTAAAGGGACGGTTGATGTGACGCGCCACCTGGGCGGTCTGCCAGCGGGAAAGGTTGGAGAAGATATCGGCGCGCATCTCTTCGACACGCCCCTCCAGGGCGCTAACGTCAGCAGCTATATCCAGGCCGTTGCTGGCCAGGGAATTCAGCTCCTCGATCTTCTTTTCCAGTTCCACAATCGGTTTTTCAAATTCCAGATAAAACGGAGTAGCCATTATGACACCTCATTCATTTTCACCAGAAAGGTACGGAGCTTCATCAGTGATAAATTTAACCGGGGTGAATGGCAGCCAACCGGGGCATTCAATCCGCCCAGTGCCGATGCTGCACGTTTACCCTTGTAAAATATGACTTTTTGCCGTTTCGCGCCTCTGTGATAATTTTTCGTTTTTTATTCTTACTCAAAAGTGGCGGCATTATAACCGAACAGGCGCTCCACTTCCAGTCTTAATTCATCACTGGCCGAAACGTTCATTTCGGAGGGCAACGGCATGGTCGAACAGCTGCGCTGCGGCAGCACGAACTGGACATAGGCCGGAACTCCGCCGCGATGGCGTTCGATGACGGTTTTCAGCGCATCGATATGCTCTACCGGAGTGCTGTCCATCCGCACGGTGAACAGCACCTTCTTGGTAGTCTGGGCCCTGGCCTCTGAGAGCAGCCTGATATCGCCGGCAGGGCCGCGCTGTTGCTGCTGCCACTTGTTACCGCCTTCCTTGCTGGCCTGCACCAGGACCTTGCACCCCTTCTCTCCCTTTTCCAGCTTTCCTACCACCAGCAGCGGATCGTCGGATTTCAGCAGGGTGGAGCTGGTAGCATAGATATCGGAGAAAACAGTGATCTCCACCGAACCGGTCAGGTCTTCGATCGTGACGAAACCCATCCGGTCCCCCTTCTTGGTGGTGATCTCCTTGAAGGCCGAGACGATGCCGCAGATGCGCACCTCGCTGCCGTCGGCCATTTCCACCATGCTGGCGATCTCGGTGTTGGCCAGCCGCCGGATGTCATCGATATAGCGATCCAGCGGATGCCCGGTAATCAGGAAGCCCAGCGCCTCCTTCTCGAAGGCCAGCTTCTCCTTGTCGTGCCACTCGGGTACATTGGGCAGCTTCATGCCGCCGTTGCCGTTACCCCGTACCACCTCCTCGGTGCCGAACAGTGACACCTGGGCACTGGCCTTTTCCTCCTGGATCTTCTGACCGTAATTCGTGGCCGCTTCCAGCCCCTCGATCAGAGCCGCGCGGTAAGCTCCGGTAGAATCGAACGCGCCGCACTTGATCAGCGACTCGATCACCCGCTTGTTGACCCGCCGCAGGTCAACCCGCTCGCAGAAATCGTACAGGTCCTTGAAAGCGCCATCCTTCCTTGCCTCCAGTATCGCCTCGATCGCTCCGGCACCGACATTCTTCACCGCCCCCAGACCGAAACGCATCGAATTCCCGACCACGGTGAACGACAGACCGGAGCTGTTTATATCGGGCGGCAGCACCTCCAGCCCCTGTTCACGGCAGTCGCTGATGTTCTTGATCACCTTGTCGGTGCTGTCCATGTCGCAGGTCAGGAGCGCCGCCATGAACTCGACCGGGAAATGGGCCTTGAGATAGGCGGTCTGATAGGCGATCAGGGCATAGGCGGCCGAGTGAGACTTGTTGAAACCGTACTCGGCGAACTTGGCCATCTGGTCGAAGATCGCTTCGGCCTTTTTCGTGTCGATTCCAAGCCCTTTGGCGCCGGCCAGGAACGTGTCCTTCTGGCGCTCCATCTCCTTGGCGTCCTTCTTACCCATTGCGCGCCGCAACAGGTCGGCCTGCCCCAGTGAATAACCGGCCAGCGAACGGGAAATCTGCATGACCTGCTCCTGGTAGACGATGACGCCGTAGGTGTCCTTCAGGATTATTTCCAGCTGTGGCAGGTCGTAGACCACCTTCTGGCGGCCGTGCTTGCGCTCGATGAAATCATCCACCATGCCGCATCCGAGCGGGCCGGGACGATAGAGCGCGCAGGCGGCGATCACGTCCTCGAAACAGGACGGCTTCAGCTTGACCAGCATCTCCTTCATGCCGCTGGACTCCAGCTGGAATACGCCGGTGGTATTACCGGCTGTGATCAGGTCGTAACTGGCCTGATCATCGTCGCGCAGGAGAGTTATGTCGAAATCCGGGTCTTTGCCAGCCCGCACCAGCTTTACGGCGTTTTCGATCACGGTCAGGTTCTTGAGTCCCAGGAAGTCGAACTTGACCAGCCCCACCAGCTCGACGTATTTCATCGAATACTGGGTGTTGATCGAACCGGTCTTCTGGTCCTTGTAGAGCGGCAGGAACTCTTCCAGCTGATCCGGGGCCACAACCACGGCGGCGGCATGGGTCGAGGCGTGGCGGGTCAGCCCTTCAAGGCAGAGCGCGGTATCCAGAAGGTCTTTGATCTGCGGGTCTTCCGCTGACAGTTCCTTTAACTGCGGCTCCTGCTGCAGGGCC
>JAWDJY010000072.1:0-22549 GCA_032469775.1 Geobacteraceae bacterium
TGTCAACTCGCGACTTTTGACCTACCGGGCGCTTGCCTTCCTGACGCCTGTTGCCGGCGCGCTGCTGGCGGCCGGAATCTGGAAAGGTTCCTGGCGTCTGGCGCTGCTGCCGCCGGTTATCGTGATCGCTTCATACATGGCCGGTATCCGGGTTTACCCCGGGGTGCTGCAGAAATTCAAGGTTGCACCCAACGAGTTGGCGCTGGAGATGCCCTATATCGAAAACAATCTCAAATTTACCCGTTTCGGCTACGATCTGGACAAGATCGAAACAGTGCCTTTCGATGTGGACACCAGGCTATCCGCCGCCGACATAGCCAACAACGATGCCACCATCAAGAACATCCGGCTCTGGGATCATGCCCCTCTGCTCAAAACCTACAGCCAGTTGCAGCAGATCCGGACCTATTACAAGTTTTTCGATGTGGATAATGACCGCTACAAGGTCAACGGCCAGTATTCCCAGGTGATGCTTTCGCCGCGCGAGCTGTCCTATGCCGATCTTCCCAGCAAGAACTGGATCAACGAACGCCTGATCTTTACCCACGGTAACGGCATCACCTTCGGGCCGGTCAGCAGGATCAGTAAGGAAGGGCTTCCGGAGTTCTTTGTCAAGGATATTCCGGCCGTCAGCCTGGCCGATATCAAGGTGACCCGGCCCGAGATCTATTTCGGTGAACTCTCCAACGACTATGTGGTTGTCGGGACCAAGGTCCCGGAATTCAGCTATCCGACCGCAACCGGCAATATCAATACCACCTATGCCGGAAAAGGCGGGGTGCCGATTGATTCCCTGCTCAAAAAAGCGCTCTTTGCCGCCAGATTCAAAACCGAAAAGATCCTGCTCTCTTCGGATATCACCGCCAGGAGCCGGATTATCTATAACCGCAACATCAACGAGCGCGTCAGGGCGATCGCGCCCTTTCTCCGTTTTGACGGCGATCCCTACATGGTGGTGGACGAAAAGGGGCGCCTGAAATGGATCGTCGATGCCTACACCTATTCGAACCGGTTGCCCTGCTCAAAACCGCTAACGGGCGGTATCAACTACATGCGCAATTCAGTCAAGGCGGTTGTGGACGCCTACGACGGCTCGGTCGGATTTTATATCAGTGACCCGAACGATGTGCTGGTGAAGGTCTATGCCCGCATGTTCCCGGACCTGTTCAAACCGCTGAGCTCCATGCCGGAAGATCTGCGCAGGCATGTCCGTTACCCGCACCAGTTCCTGCAACTGCAGGCGGCCATGTTTGCCGCCTACCATATGACCGATCCCAAGGTGTTCTACAACAAGGAGAACCTCTGGCAGGTCCCGGCTCTGGGTGAAAAACCGATGGAGCCCTACTATACGATCATGAAACTGCCCGGTGAAAAGGTGGAGGAGTACATCCTGCTGCTGCCGTTTACCCCCTCCAAACGTGACAACCTGGCGGCATGGCTGACCGCACGCTGCGACGGAGAAAACTACGGGAAAATCCGGGCCTATACCTTCCCGCGCGACCGCTTGATCTATGGCCCGAAACAGATAGACGCCCGCATCAACCAGGACTCGTTCATCTCCCAACAGTTGACGCTCTGGAACCAGCGCGGTTCCGAGGTCATCCGCGGCAGTCTGCTGGTGATCCCGATCGAAAAATCGCTGCTCTACGTCCAGCCGCTGTTTCTTGCGGCCGACAAAGCCGGCCTGCCGGAACTGAAACGGGTGATTGTCGCTTTCGGGGATCAGGTGGTGATGGAGGAAAACCTGGAACTGGCTCTTCAGCGGCTCTTCGGTGGCAAAAAAACCGTTGCTGCCGCCACCGTGGCGGTGGGAACAGATTCAAAAACGCCACCAGCGTCACTAGCAAGGGAGGCGATGAGCATCTATGAGAAAGCCATAAACCTGCAGCGTCAGGGCAACTGGGCCGGTTACGGCGAAGAGTTGCGCAAGCTGGAGCAGGTGCTTAAACAGCTGTCACGCTAGATGTTGTACATTCTGCTAATGTCGAAGATGGACTGAAAGGGGGAATCATGATGTGGTACCGAAACCTGCTCATGGCGTCAATTCCGATAGCGATGCTTTCTCTGCTTTGTTTGGTCATTCCTGAAAAATCCTTGGCGTCAGAGACCGGAATCCGTCTGTCAAAGGGACAGACGGTTTACGTCCCTGCCTATTCCAACGTATTTACCGGACCAAAGAAGCTCCCCTTCCAGCTGGCCACTACATTGAGCGTGCGCAGCACCGACCTGGCAGCTCCCATCCGGATTACGTCGATTGAATATTACGATACCAATGGCCGGATGATCCGGCGCTACCTTGACAAGCCGCTCAACCTGGGGCCATTGGCCTCCACCTTCGTCCATATCGAGGAAAAGGATGCCAGTGGCGGCTTCGGAGCCAATTTCATCGTCAGGTGGAACGCCGACAGGGTCGTAAATGCCCCGGTCATAGAGTGCGTGATGATCGGCGCCACTTCCGGGCAAGGGATCTCCTTCGTCAGCCCCGGCCAGGAGATAAGGGAGTAGCCTGATGCCGTATGAGGTGCTCAAAGACATAGAGATTCTCTTTGGTCTGGCCCTGGTGACGGTGGTGCTTTTCCGGCGTCTTAAATTTCCTTCCATCATCGGTTTTCTGGTTACCGGCATTCTGGCCGGACCGCATGCTCTGGCCTTCATCAAGAATACCCACCAGGTTGAACAGATGGCGGAAATCGGCGTGGTGCTGCTGCTGTTCACAATCGGCATCGAACTGTCGCTGAAGGAGTTGATGCGGATCAGGCATCTGGTGCTGTGGGGGGGCGGACTGCAGGTCCTGGTTACGATCCTTGCAGTTGCCGCAGTCGGTGCCGCTTTCGGCTTTCCGCTCAATCAAACGGTTTTTTTCGGTTTCCTGGTGGCGCTTTCCAGTACCGCGATACTGATGAAGCTGCTGATAGATTCCGGTCAGGCTGACTCTCCCCACGGCAAGATGGCAATGGGTATCCTGATCTTTCAGGATCTGTGCATCGTGCCGCTGATGCTGCTGACCCCTCTTCTGGCGGGAGCCGGCGATGGTATCCAGGGTGTCCTGACCATAGGCGGCAAAGCGGCCGCGGTGGTTCTGGCGGCCCATTACGGCGCGCGTTTCCTGGTGCCGTGGATCTTCAAGCAGGTGGTAAAGACCAGGAGCAGGGAACTCTTCATTCTTACGATCATCTTTATCGGGCTGGGTACGGCCTGGCTGACGGCCATGGCCGGCCTGTCGCTGGCGCTGGGCGCATTCATCGCCGGCCTGGCGATCTCCGAGTCAGAATACAGCCACCAGGCCTTGAGCGACATCATCCCTTTTAGGGAAGCTTTCATGAGCCTGTTCTTCATCTCGGTGGGAATGCTGCTGGATCCTGCCATCCTGGTCAGCTATCCGCTCTTGACAGCTTCGCTGGTGATTGCGATCGTGCTGGTCAAAACGCTGATAACCACCGGTGCCGCCCTGACGTTGGGGGTGCCGATGCGGATCGCTATCATCGCGGCACTCTCCCTGGCCCAGATCGGCGAGTTCTCTTTCGTTCTCTCCCAGGCCGGAGTCAAATTCGGACTGCTTACGCCGGAATATTACCAGATATTCCTGGCGGCCTCGATTGCGACGATGGGCCTGACTCCGGCCTGTCTCAAAATTGCTTCGCCACTGGCGGACCGGGTCGTCGCCTGGCTGCCGCACAAGCTGACCCGTGGCAGGGGGGTGTTGTCGCACCATGAGAAACCGGTGCTTCTGAACGACCATGTCATCATCGTCGGTTACGGTATCAACGGCAAGAACCTGGCCCGGGTGCTGAAGAACCTGAAAATTCAGCATATCGTGATTGAAACCAATCCCTTCACCGTGAAAAAAGAGGGCAGGAAGGGACAGCAGATCATGTTTGGAGACGCCTCCAAGCTGGAGGTGCTGGAGCATGCGCAGATTGCAAAGGCCCGCGGCATGGTGGTCGCAATTTCTGACGCAGCCGCCAGCAGGAGGGTGGCATCACTTGCCCGCCAGCTGAACCCTGCGCTGCACATCATTGTCAGGACCCGCTATCTGCTGGAGGTGGAGCCGCTTTACAAGCTGGGTGTCAACGAGGTCATTCCGGAGGAGTTCGAAACTTCGGTCGAGATTCTCTCGCGCGTGCTGCGGAATTACATGGTGCCCCATTCCGACATAGAGCGTTGCATCGCCGAAGTGCGCAGCGACGGTTACGACATGCTGCGATCAATGAGCAAGCGACACAGCCATGCGGTAGGCATCAGCGGGTATCTGTCCGGGGCCGAAATCGCCACATACCGGGTCAAAGCCAGGTCGCAACTGGAGGGGGAGGGGTTGCGGGAAGGCAGCATCAGAAAGATGTCCGGCGCCACGGTGCTGGTCATCAAGCGGGGTGAAGAGGTGGTCCCGAACCCCGACCCGGTATGGGAGCTGCAAGTTGATGATATCCTGCTGCTGCTGGGAACGCCCGAACAGCTTGCTGTGGCCGGTCGGCTGTTCGAACCGTCAGTTGCATAGGACAGCATCAACTGCTATTCAGGAAAGAAGTTCGTATGAGCGAGGGAAGCTGACGTGAATCATTTTGTTCTCAAAACGATCGGGCAAGCCAAGCGCCTGATAGTAATAGTGGTGGGATTCACGGTCCTTGGCGCAGGGATTGCGATGATCGCGCTTCCGGGACCGGCGGTGGTGGTGATCCCGGTTGGCCTGGCCATCCTGGCCACCGAGTTTATCTGGGCCAGGAAACTGCTGGGCAAGGTAAAAGAACGCATCGAGAGTATCAGGAAAGGAAACGGATGTCAGAACAAGCAATGATGTGGGGCGCCTTCGGGGTGCTGATGATTTTCATGCTGGCCATAGATCTGGGCATGAACCGCAAAGCCCACGAGGTCTCGTTCCGCCAGGCGCTGGCATGGAGCATGATCTGGGTTTCGCTGGCACTGGCCTTCAATGCGGGCATCTATGTCTTTCTTGGGCAAACAAAGGCGCTGGAGTTCTTTACCGGCTATATCATCGAAAAATCACTGTCGGTTGATAACCTGTTCGTGTTCATCATGATTTTCGGTTATTTCAAAATCCGTGGGGAGCATCAGGCCCGTGTCCTAAAATGGGGCATCATCGGTGCGCTGGTTCTGCGGGCGCTGTTCATCTTTGTAGGTATCGAGCTGCTGACGAACTTTCACTGGATGTTCTACCTGTTCGGTGCGCTGCTGCTGTTCACCGCCTGGAAGATGGCTTTTGGAGAAGAGGGTGAGGTGCATCCGGACAACAACCTGCTGGTCAGGCTGGCCCGACGTCTGTTTCCATTCACTAAACGGGTACGGGGCGACTGGTTCTTTACCCGCCGCAAAGGGCTGCTGATAGCCAGTCCGCTGTTTCTGGCCCTGGTCATGGTGGAGAGCAGCGACGTGCTGTTTGCGATCGATTCGATCCCGGCCATCTTTGCGGTGACCCTGGATCCGTTCATCGTCTTTACCTCCAATATTTTCGCCATCATGGGATTGCGGGCGCTTTATTTCCTGCTGGCCAGCGTAATGGGGATGTTCGTCTACCTGAAACTGGGAATATCCTTCATCCTGGCTTTCGTGGGGGGCAAGATGATTGTCGGCGCCATTGGATTCCAGATTCCGATCCACATATCCATGGCGGTGATCTTTACCAGCCTTGCCCTGGCGGTAATCGCCTCGCTGACAATCGGAAAGAAGCATGCGCAACATGCCGTTCCGGTCGAACACAATTAATCCGAAGCCTTATAAACAGAATTAGTGCGTTAACTGAGTCGTTTTCTGCCTGAAAAATTGCAGAGAATAACCTCCCTCTTACAAAAAAACACGCCAGGAGGAATTTTATGAAATGTCCCGTATGCCCAGCAGTAAACCTTGTCATGTCGGAACGTCAGGGTGTAGAAATAGACTACTGTCCTGAATGCCGCGGCGTCTGGCTTGACCGTGGAGAGCTGGACAAGATCATCGAGCGCTCCGCTTCGCAGGAGTTGACGCCTCCTTCCCAGCCCCCCCAGTACGCGCCACAGCCACCGCGATACGCCCCACAGCAGAACGGCTATGCTCCGGGCCATGGTCACGGACATGGACATTTCAAGGAGCAGAAACCGTACAGAAAGAAATCATTCCTGGAAGAGCTGTTTGACTGATTTAACCGCTTTACTACTGGTCAAGAGCTGATACACGTGACTGGCTGGAGAACATAAGGAACTGCAATGTCGTTATTATCGCAGCATGCATTCTGGAGGCAGAACCTGGCCCTGGATGTCGGTACTGCAACCATACGAATGGGTACAGGAATGCACCGCATGATTGAGCAGCCCGCTGGCATCGCGACTAAACGGGCGCTGAGCGGAGGTGTAGTGGTGGACGGCGAAGCGCTGGTTACGATACTGAAGCCTCTGTTGGCACAGGGGCGGGTTTTCGGTATAGTCAAACCGCGTGTACTGGCATGTGCTCCCAGTGATGTGAATCGCTCGGAGCGGGAACTGCTGGTTGATTCAATAATATGTTCCGGGGCTTCATCGGTGGTTGTCATTCCGGAGCCCCTAGCTGCTGCAATCGGTTCAGGAATTGACGTTTCCTCTCCCTATGCCCAGATGGTAATCGATATCGGAGAAGGTGTTACCGATTGCGCGGTGATTCAATCCAGCAAAATCCGCACGACCTGTGCCGTCAGGGTCGGGTGCGCAATGATGCGCCGTGATCTGGTAAAAGCTGCGAAGCGGAACGGAAACAGTACCATTTCTGATGAGGATGCGGAGAGAATTCTGCGGACGGATGGCGTCGGGCTTTCCGCGGCCGGCTGTAGGCTCCCTGCTGTTGAAAGGTTGATAGACACCGTAAATTCCTTCCTGCTGGATCTGCCCCACAGCCTTGGATGCGAGGTCATTGAAAGCGGAATCTGGTTGACCGGTGGAGGGGCCTTGATTCCCGGGATGCGTGAGCGGCTGGAGGAACAGACCTCTATCAGCGTTCGCATTGTGGAAAACCCTCGGACCGCAGTAGTGGAGGGGGCGCGTGTTATTCTTCCGGTTGTCACCGCCCTTAACCAATGGTGACGGGAATAGCGTCAGGCATTCATAAATCATTTCAGTGACAACGATTTACAATTAAATAACCTCATAGGAATCTAAATGGAACAAGCCATATTTTTCAGCACCTTCGGATTGATTTTTCTGGCGGAACTGGGCGATAAAACCCAGTTGACCGCGATGGCACTGGCGCTGCGTTACCCCTGGCAGAGGATCTTCGTGGGAATTGCGGCCGCCTTTGTCGTGCTGAATCTGGCGGCGGTGGCTGTTGGAAAAGTGCTTTTCCTGCTGCTGCCGATCTTCTGGGTGACGCTGGTCTCGGCGCTGCTCTTTCTGTACTTCGGCTACAGCACGCTGCGGCACGCCTGCGACAGCGAAGATGATGACGGCGGCCCGCCGCCCACGGCGGCCACGGCGGCCCGCACCGCCTTCATCATGATCTTCATGGCGGAACTGGGCGACAAGACCCAGCTGGTAACCGCCAGCCAGGCGGCACGCCATTCGGACAGCATGATGGGGATGACCATGGTCTTCTGTTCTTCCACGCTGGCTCTGTGGTCTGTCTCACTGCTGGGAATCTTTGCCGGAAAACAGCTGGTGCGCTTTATCCCGCTCTGCTGGATTCATCGCACGGCCGGCTTCATGTTCCTGGTTTTCGGAGTTGCCGCGTTGTGGAAGCTTAAGGGGATGTGATCGACCGCAGCCCTGTTGTCCTTACGGTACCGTCAGCAGAATCGGCAGCCCCCGGGGAAACTCAGGGGCTGTTATGTTTGATATCGCTGTGATATAGTCCGCCACGGATATCAGAAGTATTAACCCATGCAAACCTGCGGTCGGTGCAACCGGTTGCTCGAGTCTGCAGATGAAAGCGATACAACCCATGAACAAGACCACCTACGTAATCGGACACCGCAATCCCGACACCGATTCGATCGCCTCGGCGATCGGATATGCCGCCCTGAAACAGAAACTTGGCGATCCGGACGTGATCGCAGCGATGGCCGGCGCACCCAACCCGCAGACCCGTTATATCCTCGAGCGCCTCGGAATCCCCGAGCCGCTGTTGCTGGCCGATGTCCATCCCAAGGTGCGTGACATCATCAATGCGCGGGCCATTACGATCGGCCAGCGGGCCTCGGCCTACGAAGCGCTGGAGCTGTTCAACAGGAGCGGCGTGCGGGTCCTGCCGGTGATATGCGATGACCAGAAACCGTGCGGCGCGCTTTCACTGAGGCGGCTCTCCGAAAGCTATATGCTTCCCTGCCAGGAAAAGCTGCGGCAGGTGATGACCAGCCTGTCGAGCCTGGCCAGGACCCTGTCAGGCCGGTTCGAAACCGGTGGGGACGGCAATGATCCGGTTACGCTGAAGCTCTTTATCGGCGCCATGCTGGAGGAGTCGTTTACCAGCCGGATCGAGGGGCACGACCCAGGCGAGCTGCTGATTATGACCGGGAACCGCCGTACCATCCAGCAGGCTGCAATCGAGCGGGGTGTGCGGGTACTGGTGGTGACCGGCGGGCACCAACTGGAAAAGGGGCTGTCGGAGCTGGCGCTTGAGAAGGGTGTCAACGTGCTGCTGACACCGCATGACACCGCCACCGCCGCCTGGCTGGCGCGGCTTTCCACGCCGGTGTCGTTCCTGGCGGAATGCACGTTTTCAACGATCGGGGTTGGCGAGTCACTGGCCGCCCTGCGCCAGAAGCTGATGGCATCCAGCGAGCCGGCGATACTGGCCCTGGAGGAGGATGGCACCCTGGCCGGCGTCGCCACCAAGTCCTCGCTGCTGTCGCCGATTCCCTACAGCCTGATACTGGTGGACCACAACGAACTGGGACAGGCGGTCCCTGGTGCGGAACAGGTTGAAATCAGCGAGGTTATCGACCATCACAAGCTTGGCAACAGCCACTCAAGCCTGCCGATCGCATTCACCACCTCGCCGGTCGGAAGCACCTGTACCCTGGTCACGTGGCGCTACCGTGATTGCCGCGTCGAGCCGGACCCGACAATCGCTGGGCTGCTCCTGGCGGGAATCCTCTCCGATACGGTCATCCTGAAGTCGCCCACTACCACCGAAAGCGACCGCCAGGCGGTCGCCTGGCTGGAACAGCGGGCCGGACTGGTTGCAACCGATTTCGGTCGCGATATTTTTGCCGCCTGCAGTTCGCTGAAAAACTATGGCACGGTTGAGCGGGTCGTGTCGGCCGATTTCAAGCTCTTCAAGCAGGAATCACACACGATCGGCGTAGGGCAGGTGGAAGTGGTCGGCTTCGACGAATTTTACGGCATGAAGGACGACCTGCTGTCAGCCCTGGCGGAGGTAAAGCGGCGAGACAATCTGTTCATTGCCGGCCTGATGGTGACCGATATCACGACCGAAACCACGCTGTTCCTGGTGGAGGGGCATACCCGCATCGCCCATGTGATGGAATATCCGCAGCTTGAGCCGCACCTGTATGAACTCAGGAATGTGATGTCGCGCAAAAAGCAGATGGTGCCGCATCTGCTGAAAATCCTGGCCAGGGTCTGAAAAATGCTCTCCAGGGAAAATATTATATAACATGCTGATTACTTTGCATTTCTGATGTTAATGTGCTAAACGATCAAAGTCCTTGATTTGCCAAACAGCGTGAACAGGTGCAGGGTGCCACTTCAAACAGTTCAAAATATGCTGTCAAAGTACAGGCTTGCTGACGAGAGTGGTCACAGGCAGGATCTGCCGCGCCATGAACAGGCGGAATCCGCTGCGCAGAAACAGTTCCTGGCGGAGCTGCGCCTCTATCTTAACCGGCTTGATCCCGCTGAAATTGCATCGATTCTGGACGAGTTGTCTCCCGAGGATCTGTTCCTGGTGTGGGGGCAGATCGATGACAGTCGCGCCGACGATATCCTGGATGAAGTCAGTGACGCCACCCGTGACACGCTGGCCACCCGCAGCAGCTACCTGGGCGCTGCCTGCGTCGTGAACGCCTTTGAACTGTCCCAGGGGCGCCTGAGCCAGACCACGATCGAATCGGTCGAGGACCTGGATGGCATCAAGCCGATCTGGGTCGACCTGGTGGGCACGACAAAGGCCGACCGGACCAAGATCGGACAGTATTTCGGGTTGGAACTGCCAGACCCGGAGGATCTGACCGACATCGAAACCAGCGCCCGTTTCTATGTGGAGGAAAACGGCGAGATTCACCTGCATTCCGACTTCCTGCTCGATCGCGAGGGGAGCTCCCGCAACGTGGCGGTGGCTTTCATCCTCTACCGCGACATCCTTTTTTCGGTGCGCGAGGAAGAACTGCCGGTTTTCCGTCTGCAGCGTCTGCGCGCCAGGATACAGGCCGGTTCCGTTTCCGACGGCATGGATATGCTGCTGGACCTCTATGCCGCCGATGCCGAGTATTCGGCCGATTCGCTGGAGGAGATCTACACCGCGCTGGGTGAAGTCGGCAAGAAGGTGCTCAGTGAGAAGATGACCGACGAAGAGGCGGCCCAGACCCTGGCCGATATCGCCGAGGAGGAGGACCTGAACGGCCGTATCCGCCGCAATGTGCTGGATACCCGACGGGCGCTGACTTTCCTGATCCGCAGGAAGCTGCTCTCTCCGCTGCAGCTGGAGGATTCACAGCAGATCCTGCGCGACATCGAATCGCTGGACGGCCACACCTCTTTCCTGTTCGACAAGATCAACTTCCTGATGGATGCCACGGTCGGTTTCATCAACATCAACCAGAACCGGGTCATCTACCGTCTGACCATCCTCAGCGTGATCTTCATGCCGCTCAACGTGATCGCCGGCATCGGCGGCATGTCCGAATTTTCGATGATGACCAGGAATATCCCCTGGCCGTTGTCATACGCCATATTCACGATCGGTATGTTCATCGTCGCCTGGATCACCTATGTGATTCTCAAGTTCTACGAGAACCGCCATAAACCGCGAAAATGATGATTCATCGCCTCTTAGTGCAACTGCCAACGTTGCACCCCTGACAATGTCCTTGTTTTTTCCAGAGCGAGCGGTAGAGCAGCCAAAAGGCTCCCGCCAGGATCGTAGCCATCAGGACGATATCAAACACTCCCATCCTACACCCCCAGCCCCAGCAGTCGTCCCCCCTGATAAATGACCAGCGCCACGCTCCAGGCCAACAGGGTCTGATAGCTAAATGCCACCGCCACCCATTTCCATGTGCCGAACTCCTGGAGCATGGCCGCTCCGACGATCATGCAGGGCATGTAGAGCAGTACGAAGGCCATGAAGGCAACCGACGAAAGCGGCGTGAAACCGGCCATGATGGCCTGTTTGAGCGCAGACTGATCTTCCTCTTTCTCAGCTTCTCCGGGTAGATACAGCAAAGTGGTGACCGCCGTTTTAGCTGCTGCCCCGAACGATACTACGATCTCTTTCAGGTCTTCGCCCAGGGTCGGGGCTTTCTGCTTTTCTTCGTCCTCGTGTTTGGGGCTGTAGATCTCCCCCATCGTGCCGACCACGATTTCCTTGGCGATCACGCCGGTGATCAGCGCCGAGGCTGCTTCCCAGGTGCCGAACCCCAACGGCGCCAGGGCAGGAGCCATAACCTGTCCGGCCTGTCCCAGGTAGGAATCTTTTTTGTGTTCCACCCCCCAGGGGAGGTTGAGCATGAACCAGACCAGGATCGAGACCGCGAAGATGTAGGTGCCGGCCTTGAACAGGAAGTGCTTGCCCTTCTCCCAGGTGTGCAGGCAGAGACTTGTGAGGGATGGCATCCGGTAGGGGGGCAACTCCATGATGAACATGGGCGCTTCGCCCCGGAACAGAGTTTTTTTGAATACAAAGCCCATCACGATTGCCAGCAGAATACCCAGGATATACAGCGACCAGATGACGGTGGCGGAGTTGTCCGGGAAAAAGGCACCAATAAAGAGAACATAGACCGGCAGGCGCGCTCCGCAGGACATGAGCGGGATCAACAGAGCGGTCAGGATCTTGTCCCTGGAATTTTCCAGGGTGCGGGTGGCGTAGATGCCGGGCACGTTGCAGCCGAAGCCCAGCAGCATCGGGATGAAGGACTTGCCGTGCAGGCCGATGGCGTGCATGGCCCGGTCCATTACGAAAGCCGCCCGGGCCATGTAGCCGCTTCCTTCCAGGAAGGTGATGAAGAACATCATTGCAAAGATGACCGGTACGAAGACCAGCACGAAGCCGACTCCGGCAATGACTCCATCGTTGACCAGTGAAACGGTCCAGTCCGGCGCGCCGATGCCTCCCAGCAGGGCACCGGCCCACCTCTTGAAGGGGCCTTCAATCATGGCGCCGATCCATTCGCCGAAGGGAGCCGAGAGGTCGAAGGTCAGCTTGAACAGCAGCCACATGGCGGCCATGAAGATCGGTATGCCGAGAAAGCGGTTCAGAACGATCCGGTCGATCTTCTCGGTCAGTTCGGTGTTGTGCTTTCGCGGTTTATGCAGTACCTCCCTGCAGAGCCCGCTGGCCTGGGCGTAGCGTGCATCGGCCAGAACCCCCTCGATGTCGTCGCCATGGGCTCGCTTCAGGTGGTGCAGCGCCTCGTTCAGCAGTGCATTGTCCAGGCAGCCGATCTCGTCGTGCAGTTGGCCGTCGCCTTCCATCAGTTTCAGCAGCAGCCAGCGCTGCGGATATCTCTCCTGCAGGGCCGGAAAGTTTTGCTGCAACGCCTCCGTCATGAATCCGGCGGCGGTTTCGATATCCTCGCCATAATTCAGCCGCCGCGGTGCGTGGCCGCTCAGGTTGCCGGCCGTCGCCACCACGCTTTTCAACAGCTCGTCCAGGCCGCTTTTCCGGGTGGCCGAGGTGGGGACAACGGTGATGCAGAGCATCTTCTCGATACCCTCCAGGTCGAACTTGTAACCTTTGGCCTGGGCTTCGTCATAAATGTTGAGCGCCATCACGATCGGGATTCCCAGCTCCAGCAGTTGGACCGTCAGGTACAGGTTGCGCTCCAGGTTGGTGGCATCCACGACGTTGACGATCAGGTCGGGGCGCTGGTGGACCAGGTAGTCGCGGGCAATGATCTCCTCCCGGGAATAGGGGGAGAGGGAGTAGGTGCCGGGCAGGTCCACCAGTTTGATCCGGCTGCCGCCAAACTCGAAGAGCGCCTCTTTCTTCTCCACCGTGACCCCGGCCCAGTTGCCGACATGCAGCCGTGTCCCGGCAATGGCGTTGATCAGGGTCGATTTACCCGCGTTGGGGTTGCCGGCTACCGCCACGGTGATCGTGCGCTTCTCGACCGGGCGGAGCATGGCGCCGTGCGTATTGTGAGTCTCCGGTTCGATCCGGGTAGCCATGTTTTCTGCGGGTGTGTTCATGGGTTTGCCTCCACCAGAATGCCTTCGGCTTCTTTTTTTCGCAGCGAGAGGCTGTAACTCTTGATGGCCACCTCAATCGGGTCACCCAGCGGGGCGACCTTGGTCACCCGGATCTGTTCCCCCACCAGCACTCCCATATCCATCAAGCGCCGCCGGATCGGGCCGATGCCCGCCTCCAGCTTCGTGATCCTGCCCTGTTCTCCCGGTTTCAACATTGCCAGATTCATCCGCTACCTCCTGACCATTATTTTCATTGCCATGCGCCGATCTATCGCGATCCGCGCATCATCCACCAGCAACAGCAGCAGGTTGCCGTCGTTCTTCAGCATCTCGACCCGCTTGCCTGCCCTGAGTCCCATCTCCTCGGCCCGGGTCGTACTGTGGTGTTTGCCGCTCTGGGCATGCCCAGGTTTGTGCTTGTCGTCGTGACAATCACCGCCGCAACCGCCGCAATGCCTTATTTCAACAATCTCGCACCGTTCGCCGCTGCTTACCAATCCAAGTGTCATCATCGTTTCTCCCGTGTTGATTTTAATACTTCAGTACGATCCCGTAGAGGGCCGTCAGATCGTCTTCCGGCCTGGTCAGGCCAAGCTTGACCCCGGCATGTACATCCAGATGATCGCCGATCTCGTAACGCATTCCGGTCAGGGCACAGGCGGACAGCTGTCTGGTGGATCTGTCGGCCGTGGTGGCCAGTCCGAAGTCGGCCACGGCAAACAGCTTCTTTGCCACTTCCATCTCACCGGCGAGGGAGCCGGACCAGATACCGCTGCGCGTGCTCTCCCTGAGTTCGGCTGTGCGGTAATCGTGATGCTGGTATCCCAGGTTGGCGTGCAGGGCGTACCTGCCCTCTTCAAATTCCCTGGTAGCTATCAGGGTTGCGCCGAACTGCCAACGTCCTTCTGAAAGCCCTGCGCTGTATTTACCGGTCGGGATGATGAAGACCGGCTTGATGGCGAAGCTCATGCCGGCCAGTTCGGCAATGGTGTGCTTCAGTTCGATGGTCATGTCGCCCAAGCCATCGCTTTTGCCGATCAGCCGGTCATCTTCCCTGATCCGTTCGTTGATGTTGTAGGGGAGCGAAACGGAAATCCCCAGATTATTGTACAGTCCGGTAGCGACCTTCAATTCGGCATCCGATCGGTTGCACCTTGTTGTGACACCGAAAGCCGTCTCGCTGTCATCGCTGTAAGTGCCGTTCAGCTCGATCTCGAGTTTGCCGACCTCCACCGTACCGGTGTCATCGGTTGCCAGTGGCGGCCCGGCCAGGGCAGAACCGGCGATAATCATTGAAAGCGAAAGCGCAATTGTAGTGGTACGCAGCACAGCCATGAACATTCTCCTTTTGTGTGAGTAGTGTTTCTGGCTGGCTGCGTGGTGGGGGGGAGCACCTGTGGCTGGCTGATAGTTGTTGTAGTTACTTCGTGAGTATCAGTTTGTTGTTTTTCGTTATTCGGAGTCGGTATGGCAATCCATCATGGATGATAATAATCTCGTGGGAACCGCCAAAGATTTCCTTGCTTGTTATAGTGTTAAGTGCCATTGGAGAATTTTCCCGTCTTCTGTCAGTACTTAACCTTGAGCTTATCAAGTTCGCTCTTGGAAACATCGCTCCACCTTTTCAGATTCCAGTTGCCAACCCACTGCTTGAAAATGGCAAGATTGGCCTGCCGTTCCCGTTCGTCGGAACCCAGGTGCAGATACATATTGCCAGGTTTCCCTTCTATTGAACCCGTGCCGTCATCCAGCCTTCTCATCAGTGCCCCGGTGTTGGGCCAGCCGACGAACGATAGCAGGTGGCTATAGGTTTCCATTCTCATGCCGATTCCCTTCTTAAGCCAGGTTGCCTTATCCTTCTTGAAATCTGCGTATTCAGGCGCATCGCTGCCATGGCAGGCGATACAGTGTTTTTCAAATACTGGATTGATAGTGCCATTCCAGGTGATTTCATCTGCTTGTGCCGGGATTGATGCCAGTGCGGCAAGGGCCGCGGCCGCGAAAACTTTTTTCATGAGTGTCTCTCCTCTGTCGGGGTGTCGTTGTGCCAATTATGTCTGGTGGGATATTGATAGTCATTATCAGTTTGCTGGCAAAAAAAAGGATGCTTAGAACAAGCCAATTCCAGCGCTGTTCGATTGCCTGTTGCCAGAATGGTGCTCACCCTCTGGCGGCAGCAGCGGTATTGTTCCGCGAGGGCGAGGCTCCGTTCCGGGTCTCCGTAAATTTTCCATGGGCCCTGACAGGAAAAGGGGAGTTTGGCCAGCCCCATGAAGGCTGCGACATCCTTGGCCGGATAACCGATAAAGAGGCCAATTTCATGGGGAAAAGAATCATTTCCGGCAATGCGCCTACTCAACTCGCCTACAAGTGTTGTGCACGATGCGCCGGCTTCGTATCCGGCTTTGTGCAGCAGTGTACGGATACCGGCATGGGCCAGATGGCGCTCAAGGTGGTTGTGGTTGTAGCATAACAGCAGTACAGCTTGAGGTCTGCTCTGCAGCATTACCAAGTTGAGACCGGCAAAACGGTGTGCAAGGCCCTCGTGATGAAGCTGCCAAAGCCGGTATAAATTCCGCCCGCAGGGACGGGTAAGATTGACGAGAGAAATCAAACTGGCAGGCTTGACCCCGGCCAGAACCGCGGAACATTCAAGCACCAGGTGTGCGGTCAGACAGTCAAGAGGGTCTTCAAAATTTTCGAGCATATTCCGTGGAAAACGCTGAAAAGACGGATCGTGTTTAAAGTGTTCCGGGTCTGGTAAAAGCATGAGCCCCCGCTCGCCGTGAAATTGATTTTTAATATCAATAAAGCAGGGTGGGTAAAATGTCAACCAGTTTTGTAATGAGACGCAGTATTTTTTCCTGCAGACAGGTATAGCCACATGTCTCTTGGCCGGTATAAACAGGTGCTTCTAAAGCAGTGCGACAATCCATTCACTGCTTGTAACCGAGTCTGCTTATGGTACGCTAACTATAGATGAAACCTGTATGGTGAAGAGTTGCAGGACAAGGGGCAAGGTTGGCATTATGGAAGTTTTTTCGTTCAACGCATTCGCCTTCAGCGGCGAACTGGACTTGAACCGTCTTTCGGCAAGGCTCGGCCTGTCGCGCAAATACCGCTGGGAAGAGCCGATGAAGCTCAGTCCCCTGACCTTTTCTCCGGCGGCGGAGGAGGACGCCGAACTGGTCTACCTGTATTACTTCGGCGGAGTGGTCTTCATCAATTGTTCCGGCGACATCATCGCCCGTTTTCTGGACGGCATGCAGAATTATGCCGAATATCTCAAGGGACAGCCACGGCTGCCGTACCGCGAGGAATATCGTCTGGAAATCGACCCGTCCCGCGGAACTGCCATCACCAACGACTGTGCTGTGATGCCGTGTTTCAACCTGGCTTTCATGGATATCATCTGCTTCGTGATTGCCAAGTCGGTGGCGCTGGAGCGGATCGAGGAACGGGTCGATGCGGTTTTCGACGAGGTGGAGGTGCTGATCGCCAATCTGGGCAAGGGAACGCTGGAACTGCCCGACCGGGACATGGCCCGGCTGGCTTCATCTATCCTGAGCTTCAAGTTTACTTCCATAGCCCATATCATGGTGCTGGACAAGCCGGATATCACCTGGGACAATCCGGAGGCGGACCGGCTCTATCTGACCATGGCCGGGCTGTTCGAGCTGAACCAGCGCTACCAGGAAATCAAGCACAAGTCGGAAACGCTGCTGGACATGACCGACGTCTTCAGCAGTCTCTCCCACGCCCGTCGCTCTGCCCGTCTGGAATGGATCATCATTGTGCTGATCGCGATTGAAATCGTGCTCTATGTGCTGGAGATGTATCGCGGACATTGATCCTGTGAAGCAACAGTGCCGTCTTGCCGCTGCTCCTGAAGTGAAGCCCGGTAGGAATCCCGCAACATGCGCAACTTTTCTATCTGCAGGTCCAGTTCGGCCAGACCGCTTGGAAACGGCCAGCGCCGCCGCCGGATCAAGACTGCCAGGCATTCGAGCATGACTAGCACAACCCCGCCGCAATGGCGCCGTTTACGATAACTCCGTTCATGTGAGGCGCCGTCATCGGTCGGTGGCAGGCTCCGCAGCTGGTTCCATCCTGCAGCTTCACCCAAGGGACCAGGTTCTCGGTGTCGCACCAGTCGCAATACCAGAAGTAAAAATCCTCATTTTTCCTGATCTTCATATCCATTCTTTCTCCGTTCAAGTTTTTGGTCACTATATGCGACCACTGTTACAATCTTGTGGAGATAGAATAAATTTTATGTAAAATTCCACCTGGTTGCCTGGCACCGTTTTTTCTACACAAAAGTCATCAATCCGTCACACGGTTGTAACATTTGTATGTTACAACTTGTCAAATCGACACGCGTCAGATTACCTGCAGGAGCATACCGTGAAAAAAGTGCTGATCATTGAGGATGAAAAGGATCTGGCCGGGCTGTTGGCCTTCAATGTTGAAAAAGAGGGCTATGCGGCGCACTGTGTTCATGACGGCAAGCTGGGGTTCGAGCTGGCTGCATCAGAGCTTCCGGACCTGATCCTGCTGGATCTGATGTTGCCCGGCCTGCTGGGGACAGAGGTCTGCAAGGCTCTCAGGAAAGATCCGCGTACCGCCCGGATCCCGATTATCATGATAACTGCCAAGGGCGACGAGATCGACCGGGTGGTAGGTTTCGAGGTCGGAGCCGATGACTACATCGTCAAGCCGTTCTCGATGAGGGAGGTGATGTTGCGGATCAAGTCGCTGATGAGGCGCATGGAGCATGAAGCTGCCCCGGCCGCACTTTTATCAATCGGCGATATCGTCATAGATAAACAGCGCCACCTGGTAACCAGTGCCGGAAGCGAGATCGAGCTGACCAGCACCGAGTTCAAGCTGCTGCTCTACCTGGTTGAAAAAAAGGGGCGCGTACACAGCAGGGAAAAGCTGCTGCAGGATGTCTGGAGCTATAACAACGCCGGTGACACACGAACAGTCGATACCCATGTGACCCGCCTGCGCGGCAAGCTGGGATCCCCCGGGGATATCATCAAAACCGTCCGTGGCTTCGGCTACAAGATCGAGGAGTAACTCCATGGGATTCCGTACCAAGCTGATGCTTTCATATGTCTTTCTGATCGTATTGATCACCGGAAGTTTCTATTTTTACATAGATCATGTGCTGCAGAAGGAGATGATCGAGGAGAGCCGGGCCAATCTGGCCAATCAGGCCCAGCTGGCGCGTCTGCTGGTCCTTAGCAACAGGGGGGGGCAGCCTCCGCAGCAACTGGCGGAGACGGTCGGGACTGTGATCAAGTCCAGGGTTACCCTGATCGCCACAGACGGCACTGTCATCGGCGATTCCGACGTGGGGCAGGCCCGCCTGGCCCAGCTTGAAAACCATCTCCAGCGCCCTGAGGTGCAGGACGCTCTCAAACACGGGGCCGGAAGCGCGCTGCGCTATTCCGACACACTGCGGATGTCGATGCTTTACAGTGCCATGAGTTACGGCAGCGGCGCACCCGAAGGGGTGATCCGCCTGGCGATGCCGCTTGAATACCTGGCCTCCACCCGCAGCACGCTGCATGGACTGGTCGGTGGGGCGTCGCTGGTGACGGTGTTGATAGCGCTGATGTTCAGCGGCGTCCTCTCCAGCCTGACATCGCGCCCGCTTCGAGACATGGCCGATGCTGCCGCCCGGATCGGCCAGGGGGAAGGTGGAGCCAGGATCAAGGTGACTTCCAGGGATGAGATCGGTAAGCTGGCCGGGGTCATGAACGAGATGTCGGAACGGATCGAAGATCAGGTCCAGCGGCTCTCGGCGGAAAAGCAGCGTCTGGACACCATCCTGAACAGCATGGGCGAGGGGATCATGGTGACTGCTCCCGATGGCGAGATCACCCTGGTCAACCCGGCTTTTTGCCGTCTTTTTTCAATCACCGGCGATGTGGAAGGCAGGAAGCTGGTGGAAATCTCCCGTCATCCCGACCTGCTGGCTGCATTCAACGATCTGGGGCAGCCGGATGTGAACGAACTGCTCCGGGAAATCTCGATCCAACCGAACGACTGCACCCTCTTCACCCACTGGGTTCCGTTGAAAGTAAATGGCGTCAGGCAGGGGATTGTTGCGGTGTTTCACGATATCAGCGATCTGAAAAAGGCGGAGAACATGCGGCGCGACTTTGTCGCCAACGTATCCCATGAGCTGAGAACCCCGGTAACGATCATCAAGGGTTACGCCGAAACCCTTCTGGATGGTGCGCTGGAATCCGATCCTGTCCGGGCCCGCCGCTTCGTCGAGATCATTGCCAGTCATTCTGAACGGCTCACCAGTCTGATCAACGACATCCTGGCCCTGTCGCACCTGGAAACCAGGGAGGCCCTGATGGAACTGTTTCAGTTGGATGTCTGCGGCACAATCTCCAGGGCCTGCATGCTGCTGCAGGAAAGCGCCGATCAGAAAAATATAGCGATTGTCGATGAATCGGCCGGCTGCAAGTTGCCACAGGTATTGGCCGATCAGGGGCGGCTTGAACAGGTTCTGATCAACCTGCTGGAGAACGCGATCAAGTACACGCCCGAAAACGGTACTGTGCGCCTGTTTGCCGAGGACGCCGGCGAGTTTGTCCGGGTATCGGTCGCTGATACCGGCATCGGCATCCCCTTCAAGGATCTTCCTCGCATCTTCGAACGTTTTTACCGGGTTGACGAAGCCAGGACACGCGAGCAGGGGGGGACAGGACTGGGGTTGGCGATCGTGAAGCATATCGTTCAGCTGCACGGAGGAGATGTGGCGGTGTCAAGCGAAGCGGGCAAGGGGTCGGTTTTTTCGTTCACATTGAGGAAGGCGTAACTTTTATAGCAGCTAGTGGGATAATGCCGGAGCATGTTCAGGCTGCAGGATTGACGGTGGTTTCCAAATATCCTTGTTTAGTGTGATTTTGCATGGTTAAAAATTAACGGCGCTTTGACGGCGGGATAGCATGTCCATCCTGCCGGTTCAAAGCGCCGTAGCTGATTACTGTTTGAAATACTGTTTGCCATCCTGCTTTAAGAAATCGAGCAGCTTCTGCAGTTTTGCGGAAGGGGCTCCTTTATACACAAGGGTCAATGGCCGTTCAAGCGGCGGAGCAACTTCCTTGATGCCCTTTTCGATTGAATGGCCGTTTATAATCCCGATGGCTTCCGCCGAACCGGCTATGGCCGCCGGGGTGTCATCTATGGTCGGGACGTCGTAGACGGTTTTGGTTACTGGCTCGTTATCAAGAATCTTGGCCTGAAACAGTGCCAGCGCACCGGATGTGAGTGACGGCCAGACGACCAGTATCGGGGCATCATCACCGCCGACCTCCTTCCAGTTCTGGGTTTTTCCGGTGAAGATTCCTTTCAGCTGTTCTTTTGAAAGTGCATTGATCCTGTTCCCCCCATTCACCATCAGCAACGCTTTTTCCGTCATGGGAACGTACGTAGAGTATGCTCCCTTTTCTTTTACCGGTACGCCGCCCTTTTTGGCCAGTTCCAGCCAGGATTCCAGCGGCAGGCTCGCCCCGGCCGCATCGGCGCCCCCCTTCTCCAGCACCTCCAGAGAAGGCACCGGACCACCTACCGTAATCTTGATGTCAAGACCGGTTTTGGTTTTGAAAGGGGCTTTGATAGGATCAAAGATCGCTTTGATGAAGGTCGGGCCGGTTGCGATAATGAGTTCATCCGCTGCTGCCAGTGATGCGGAAAGTGCTAGAGCTGCTGCGGTCAATACGGTGATGCGTCGGAACATGCTGTTACCTCCTCGGGTTGTGTTGAGTTTATCCAATTAATTATGTTTATCATAATATATCGCTTTTGCAAGATTGTGCGAGAGTTTATATTCAAACATCCCCGCATATTTAACCCACCTTTTTCCTCCCTGTAACATTGCTGTAACAATGATCTGCTAGAGTGTTCTCAAAATGTGACGCATCCAAAAAAGGAGGAACACTCGATGTTCAAGAAATCAATCCTGACCGCTGCACTGCTGATGGTCTCCGTTGTGGCGGCCCAGGCCGAGAAGGTATCGGTTGACCCTAAGATCAGGAAATACACCGCGACCGCCGGCGTGGCCGGCAACCTGGGCAGCATCGGTTCCGACAGCCTCAACAACCTGATGACCTACTGGGCCGAAGGCTTCAAGAAAAAATACCCCAACGTCAACATCCAGATCGAAGGCAAGGGCTCCAGTACCGCGCCACCGGCGCTGATCGCCGGCACAGCCCAGTTGGGGCCGATGTCGCGCGAGATGAAAGGTTCCGAAATCGAGGCGTTCCAGAAAAAGCATGGCTTCAAGCCGACCAGGATCGGGGTGGCGCTGGACTCGCTGGCGGTCTTTGTCAACAAGGACAACCCGATCAAGAGCCTGTCGCTGGACAAGGTTGACGCGATCTTTTCCAAAACCCACAAGCGTGGCGGCGCCGATGTCACTACCTGGGGGCAGCTGGGTGTGACCGGCAGCCTGGCCGCCAAGCCTATCAGTCTCTATGGGCGCAACTCCGCGTCCGGTACCTATGGATACTTCAAGGAACATGCTCTCAGCAAGGGTGACTTCAAGAACAGTGTCAAGGAACAGCCCGGATCCTCTTCGGTAGTCGAAGGCGTTGCCAAGGATATCGCCGCCATCGGTTATTCCGGTATCGGCTATGCTACCTCCGGTGTGCGCGCTGTGCCGCTTTCCGCCAAGGAAGGGGGCAAGGTCGCAGAAGCGACTTACGCCAACGTACTTAACGGCTCCTATCCGATGAGCCGCATGCTCTACATCTATGTCGCCAAGAAGCCAGGTCAGCCGTTGCCCAAGGTTGTGGAAGAGTTCCTGCGCTATGCTCTCTCCAGCGAAGGGCAGGCAGTCGTGGTCAAGGACGGATACGACCCGTTGACCGCCAAGCTGGTTGATGAACAACTGAAAGCGCTCAAGTAGGGGCAAACCTCGTCTTTGAAAGGCTTCAGCCGCTTAAACAGATGCGATTACAAAAGGGGCGATTCCAAAATCGCCCCGGTTTCCCGGATTGTGACTATAAATGAAGAATAATTTTACCGACAAATCGCGCCGCAACGATCGGCTGGCCGAACTACTGATCCGTATCGGCGGAGTTCTGGTGATCATCTCGGTGGTCTGGATTCTGGTGATGATCTCGCGGGTCGCGCTGCCGCTATTCTATCCCGCCTCGGCCGGGGTTGCCGCTACCATCAAACTGCCGCACGGC
>JAWDJY010000073.1:0-22381 GCA_032469775.1 Geobacteraceae bacterium
GCTGAAATAACGGTTAAAAACCTCGTTGAATACCGGAATGTCATTGACATTTTTCACCAGTGTCAGGCGCAGCAGCTGTCGGGATGACTTGCGTCCCGTCATTCCGCAGAGCCCCAGGGCCTGAACCGCGTCCAGGCTTTCGCCGGGCGAGACGCGGATACCGCTTTCGCGAAGAGCAGAGACGAAGCCCGCGATAATCCTTTCCATGGCTAACTCAATTCCTGGACTGCCAAATCGTTTACCTTTTGCAGGTCGGTCTGGTGCTTGGCGATCACACCGACGGTATTGGCGACAACCTCGGGTGTCAGCTGGGATGCCTTCAGGATCGACAGCACCTGGGCCCAATCCAGGGTTTCGGAAACACTGGGGGGCTTGCGCAGGTTCAACTCGCGGGCCTTGCGCAGAAACTCCACCATCTGACGTGCCAGGGTGTCGCAGATCTCCGGGAACTTTACCCGGACAATTGCCACTTCCCGCTCCAAGTCCGGATAGCCGATATACAGATACAGACAGCGCCGCCGCAAGGCGTCGGAGATCATCCGCGTTCCGTTGCTGGTCAGGATTGTCAGTGGTTTTCTTTTGGCTTCGATCACTCCCAGTTCGGGGATGGAGACCTGGAAGTCGCTCAGGCACTCCAGCAGCAGCGCCTCGAATTCGTCATCGGAACGGTCGATCTCGTCGATCAGCAACAGTGAACGCTTTTCCGAGAGAAAGCTTCGCAGTATCGGCCGCTGTACCAGGAAGTTCCTGGAAAAAAACAGGCTTTCCTCGGCGGAAAGTCGCTCAACGGCTTCCCGCAGGTCGGCTGATACCGAGAGGTAATTGTCAAGCTGGGTACGCAAAAGTTGGGTGTAGAGCAGCTGCTTGCCATACTCCCAGTCATAGAGCGCCTTACCCTCGTCAATCCCTTCGTAGCACTGCAGGCGTACCAGTGGGAAATCCAGCGCGGAGGAGAGCGCCTTGGCCAGACCGGTTTTCCCCACGCCGGGTGGGCCTTCGATCAGGATCGGTTTTTCCATGCGGAGGGCCAGGAATACAGCGGTTGTAATGGCGTCATCGGCGATGTAGCCACCTGTTTTGAGAAAGTCCTTAACCCCTTGTTCGGTAATCATGTCGGCCTCGTATCGTTGAATTTTAAGGAGTTGTTGTCTGTATAAATGCAATCAATTCAACAAAATAGCCGCTGGACCCGGTTAGGGGCATCTACCCTTCGGGACCAGCGGCATAACATTACATAGGCACACAACGAATCAAAAATAAATTACATGCACTGCTTGAATATGCCGATCATGTCCTGCAGTCCGGTGTCGGTCGGGTTGCCTTCGGTGCAGATATCGTTTACCGAGAAGCGTGACAGGCCTTCGACGTCTTTTTCAAGCAGACCCAGATCGGTGAAGGTCTTGGTGATGCCCAGATCGGCTTTCAACTCCAGGCAGGCCTGGATGAATGCTTCGCCGGCTTTCATGTCGGACATTCCGCTTGTATCAATTCCGGCAGCCTGTGCCATCATCTTGAAGCGCTCCGGGCAGGCCGGCAGGTTGAATTTCATGACCGGACCGAGGCCGATGGCGTTGCAGAGTCCGTGGGGTGCATCATACATGCCACCCAGGGCGTGTGCCATACTGTGAATCAGGCCGAGGCCGGCGCTGTTGAAGCTGTATGCGGCAGCCATTTCTGCCCAGACCATCGCCTCGATAGCTTTGTCGTTGTTCCTGTTCATTGCGGATTGACGCAGGTTGCCGAAAATCAGCGAAATTGCGCTCAAGCCGGGGCCGTATGCGGAAATAACGCCCAGACGGGAAGTGATAGCCTCAACGCCGTGAGCCAGTGCGTCCATACCGGTGTAACCGGCCAGGTCGCCAGGCATACACTGATGAATCAGCGGGTCGTTGACCGATTTGCTGGGGGTGCAGTTCGGATCGAACAGGGCCATTTTGTACTTCTTATCGGTATGGTTGATGATCGAGAAGCATGAAACTTCCGAACCGGTTCCCGATGTTGTGTTGATGGCAAGCTGCGGGATCGTGTTGGCCTTGGTTGCCTTGAATGCGCCTTCGAAACTGCGAACATCCTGGCCGTCATGGCTGTGAACCAGTTTGATGGCCTTGCAGGCGTCATGTGAACTGCCGCCGCCGAGGCTGATGATGCCGTCGAACTTGCCGGCAGCCAGCACTTTTGCGCCAGCCATTACTTCATGGTCTTTAGGGTTTGGGGTTACCTTGTCAAAAACTTCGGAAGCCACACCAGCGGCTTTCAAAACGCCCTGGATGGTCTCTACAATGCCGGTACCGCGGAGGCCGGTAGTTACGATCAGAGCATTGGTCATGCCCAGCGCTCTGGCGTCGTTGCCAACCATAGTGTGTGCGCCCCAACCGACATTTACGGACGGATAGGCGTGCATCATCTTGATCGGGTATTCCAGTCTTTCGTTCTTCAGGGTCCGTTTGACATCTTTGTTGTGAGACATGGGTACTTCCTCCTTTTTTTGGTGTTTGTTTGTGGTGCTTCTTCATTGAATGGTTAAAACAATGCTGCTGCTACGACTTGCCTGACTATTTCTGTTGGATGCACCTCCTCAAACTTCGTTTTTTTCAACTTCAATATTTGCTTCAAGAGAGCCGATAGAATCTGTTTCAAGGCCCGCAACTGCTTTATGAACTACTGTTTAGCAAGTTGAGTGCCAACTTAAAATAGTGTTATATATCGATTGGTTACGTCCAAGTCTTCTCGTGTTGGTGTTTTGGTGTGGAGGGCGGGCGGGGTCAAAGGAAACACTTTTATATAATTGTGTCCACAAATGCGGGTTTGGGCATAGGTATTTTGTCTACAGTGGGGAATTTTGCCTCAGCGGCTGATGGCTGTATCGGGAGGGCTCTCGGGAAAATGCGTGGGTTATATATATAGTGGCGTCGTCTTGAGCTGGATTTGGAAAGTGATGGTGAGGATGATTTCGAGATGTTGTCGGGGGCGGTCAGGCGAGAAGGTGGGGCGTGCGTCAAATTCTGGGTCAGTGTGACGAGTCCTTTGAATAGTAGCGCTCCTGTTTGTGCCATAATTTTTCAGTCGCCTGATCAAGTACCGAAGTAAGGACTCGAAGGGGTACGTTCCGGTGGCGATTGGCTATTCTGTTTAAAACCTTGCAGGTTCTGAGCGGGTTCATGTACCAGGGCATCTGATGGACTCCTTTGCTGATTTAAGGTGCCGGTGTTTTCGGATATGGTCTCCCTGTCCGATGGATATGCTCGATTGAATATAAGCACAGCCCGTGCCACTGTCGGTGGCTATTGTTGATCAATTTTGACGGATATACTGGATAAAACATTATTTCTGTAAAGGATGTGACGGGCTCGTGGCAGCATTCCCGGTATCGGAGGACAGAGGGGTGTAGAAAAAGTCAACAGTGTAGCGAAAAGCGTCAAGTTGTTGCAACGCCCCTGTTTGTGGGGACTTGTGACGATTTACGGGTGGTAATCATTTGGGGTGGGGGGATTCAGGTGGTCAGATGATATCAGTTGTGTAGAGAAACGCTACAGTTGCCTCCGGGGGTAAACCACTGGAGCCGCAGAGGGGTTTCGCCGCCAGTCAACTGCCGGTCCTGGCCCGGTGGTTGACTGGCGGTAATGTCGTAGCTTCAGCTTTCCAGGCCGTAACGTTCCAGCTTGGTATAAAGTGTCTTGCGGTCGATTTCAAGCAGTTTGGCGGCGCGACTCTTGTTCTGGTCCACCAGTTTGAGCACCTTTTCGATATGTTCGCGTTCAACGGCCCAGAGCGGTGCGGGTGTGAAGGGGGTCGTTTCCGTACTGGCAACGCTTGCCGAAGGTGTATAGCTCGCCTTGGGAGGGGAAAACGGAAACAGGTCCGGAGTGATGATCGGCTCATTGGCCAGAATGCAGGCGCGGCGGATCGTATTACGCAATTCCCTGACGTTGCCGGGCCACTGGTAGGCACAGAGCGAAGCCATTGCTTCCTCGGTTATTTCCCAGTTCTGGGAGTCATTCTCATTGCATTGCCTGATGAAAAACCAGGCCAGTGGCAGAATGTCGTCGATACGCTGCCGTAATGGGGGTACCGGGATTGGCAGCAGGTTGATGCGATGGTAGAGGTCTTCGCGGAATTCGCCTCGGTTGACGCAGTCCGCCAGAATCTTGTTGGAAGCGAAGACGAAGCGGACGTTTACACGGATATCGTGATTTCCGCCCATACGGCGGAAAGTGCTGGTTTCCAGGATTCGAAGGAGTTTGACCTGCACGTCCAGAGGCATCTCGGAAACCTCATCCATGAACAGGGTTCCGGTGTCGGCCAGTTCGAACAGTCCCGCGCGCCCTTTGTTGGCTCCGGTGTATGCCCCCTGCATGTGCCCGAACAGCTCGCTTTCAGCGGTATTGGCGTCAAACCTTCCGCAGTTGACGGTTACAAACGGCTTGCTGGCGCGACTGCTGGCGTCATGTACTGCCCTGGCAATCAACTCCTTACCAGTGCCGCTCTCGCCGGTGATCAGAACGTGTTCATCGGTCATACCCCAGCGCTGGACCGTTTCCAGAACCTTCTGGATCCCCTGGCTCTTGCCGATGATGCGGTGATTTTCAAAGCGTTTCATCTCTTTTTTCAGATTGATGTTTTCCAGCCTCAAGCGGTTCTTTTCGCAGGCCTTGTCGATCAGCAGTTCCAGTTCATCCAGCTTTATCGGCTTGGTGAGGTAATCATAGGCGCCGTGTTTGATGCATTCCACCGCGGTTTCGATGGTGCCGTGGCCGGTGAACATGATCACTTCGGGAATGTTTGACTCCGCGCGCATCAGTTTGAGTGCTTCAACCCCATCCATACCAGGCATGCGTATGTCCTGAAGAACCACGTTGAAGATCTCCTCGCAGTAGGCGTCCAGTCCCTCTTCTCCGCTGGCTGTGGCGGTTACCTTGTATCCGGAGCGGGTAAGTTCCATCTGCAGCAACTCGCGCAGTGATTTGTCGTCTTCGACAATCAGTACTTTAGTGTCATTTCGGACTATTTTTGACATGCGGGCATCCTTACCGTGAATTTTGATCCTTTGCCCTTTTGACTTTCCACCGTGATATCGCCTCCATGACGCTTTACTATGTTATATGTGACCGCGAGCCCCAATCCAAGGCCCTTTCCGACTTCCTTGGTCGTAAAAAACGGATCCCATATCTGGTCGATGGCTTCTTTGGAGATGCCGCTGCCGGTATCCCTGATCTGGAAAAGCACCATCGACTGCTCGTTGGTACTGGTGGAAATCTCCACCACCCCGGCACCGTTTATGGCCTGGTGAGCATTGATCAACAGGTTCATGCAGACCTGTCGCAGGCCGGACGGATCGCCGATTACATCGGGGAGGTCGCTTTGCAGGTTCATCCGTATATCTATTTTTTCATAGCGGGACTTGTACCGAACCAGTTCCAGAACCTCCTTGAGTATGTCGTTGATATTTACGTTGCTGACGGAGCCGTCCGACTTGCGGCTGAAGGAAAGCAGGCAGTCGATGATGCCTTTGCAGCGGTATGATTCGCGAATTATTACCTGAAGATACTTGGGGAAAGCATCCAGTCGCGGGTCTTCAAGCAGCGATTCATCCTCGTTCATGCGTCTTAGCAACGCCTCGGCATACCCTGCCACCGACGAAAGCGGGTTGTTTATCTCATGGGCGACACCGGCTGCCAGTACCCCGATACTGGAGAGCTTTTCGGCCTGCATCAGGTGAAGTTCCTGAAGCCGTTTTTCAGTCACGTCCCTCAGGAATACCAGCGCACGGTTCCTCTCGCCGTGAACATCTTCGATCGGGGTCGCCGTCACATCGAAGTAGCGGATCTTTTCCTTCGACAGTTGGGATGTAAAGGATGTCTCCACCCGTTCACCGGTCAGAGCCCGTTCCACCGGGCATTGCAGCGGGGAAGATTCTTGCTCGGGGTGGAACAGTTCACGGCAGGAGCAGCCTGGCAGGGTCTCCTGGGGGAAGAGCTTCGGGCAGACGTGGTTGCGGTGCTGTACGACGCCATGGTGGTCGTAGACTACCACGCCGTCACTGATTGAGTCGAACATGGCCTGAAGTTCGTTGCCTTTGCTGCGTAAGCCCAGGTTGGCGGCCTCCAGCTCCTGGATTTTCTGTTTGACCTCGCCGTAGAAGCCGATTTTGGAATTGTCGAGCCCGAGCAGTCGCTCCAGCGATGATTCATTCATCCTTGTCCGAACGGCCAGCTTGTTCATCAATAGGACCTTTCCAGGATGCGCAGCAGGTCTTCTTCGTCGGCTTCCCGGGGTGAAGTCACAATGCAGACGTCCTTGAGAGCCTGGCGCGCCAGTTCCGGCAGATCCTTGCGGAGGACGCCGATGCTGCGAAGGCTGCGGGGGGCTCCGCTAGCTTCCAGCAGAGAATCCAGTGTCTCCTGAATCCTTTCATTGGCGGCGCTGATGTCTCCGTTGGCGCGATGTCCGAGTCCCCAGGCAAGCTCCTGGAGTTTTTCTGTGACTACCGGAATGTCGTAACGGATCACTTCCGGCAGCAGAATCGCGTTGATGCTGCCATGGTTCGCGTCATACAGGCCTCCGATCGGGTGGGCAAGCGCGTGTACGATGCCGAGCATGGAATTGGAAAAAGCCATGCCGGCATGCAGGCTGGCTCGTGCCAGATTCTCCATGTCATCCGGCTTGCGTTCATGGACGGCGCTTGACAGGCTGCTTGACAAAAGTCGCAGCGCCTTGATGGCATGGACATCGGTAAGGGTGGTGGAGGCGATTGAAAAGAAGGCTTCCATGGCATGGCTGAGCGCATCGGTCGCGGTTGTTCCGACAAACTCGTCCGGCAGGGTGGCCAGCGTATTCGGATCGGTCAGGCTGATATCCGGTGCGACGCAGCGGCTCATGATGCAGATTTTGCGGAGGTTCTCGGTGTCACTTATTATTGCAAACTGGGAAACGTCGGAGCCTGTGCCGCACGTGGTCGGACAGAGTACCAGTGGTGGAAGCGGGCGGATTATCCGGTCCGGTCCCTCGTAATCGCTTATTTTCCCTCCGTTTGATACAAGGATTGCGATCGCCTTGGCGGCATCCATGGAGCTGCCTCCGCCCAGGCCGACAATGACATCGGCGCCGTGGCGGTGATACTCCCTGACCCCTTCCTCGATCTCGTGATCTTTGGGATTCGGGGTGATGCCGTCGTAGTAGATGAACTCAAGACCGGCGTCAAGCAGGCTCCGCATCGCCTGGTCAACCCAGCCGGCGTGAAAAAGTCCCTTGTCGCTTACCAGAAAGACCTTTCTGCCCCCGAGCCTGCGGGCGCAAGCGCCGACCTGGTTAAGCATGCCCCTGCCAAAAATGATTTCAGGTACTTCAAATTTGTAATTATGCAATGTGTTGTCCGGATCTTTTTCCATTACATACCTTTCGCGGCTGAACGTACTACTGATATTCCGAACCGGAGTGGGGGCGGCACGGGATACGTATACATTTATAAGCAATGCTCGTGCCCAATCCAAAACCAGGTTTTATATTTTTCTTCTATTTTGCACTTTTTAGCAAATATTTTTTGAAAGAGCTGGCAACGCGCTCGTGGCTCTGCCTATAGCCAGTTCTGTGACTATTCTCCACGGTGTAGAACTCTTCCTCATTACCAAAAACGCCTGTAAATACAACCAAGTAAGGCATGTGTCCAATTATGCGTCATATGCGCTCTCGAAGTCAACAGCGGATATGTGTGTCGCAACTGCTTGAAATACAACAAAAAAACCAATGTTTTATTTTTGGCACTGCGGTTGCAAACTGCTCGTCAGCGGAGTGGGGGGATTCCGTTGGTCCAGCGGTATTCAGATCTGCCGGACCGGTATGATTGAAAGCATGTATTCAGTGTCGCACACGGACATCTTGTTCGAAATATATATGCCAACTATGGAAAGGAGCGGCAGGATTGACTGGGCAGATGGAATCTGAACACTCGTTGTTGGAAGTCGGATGTATCGCAGTGAATAGCAGTTTGACGTTTTACTTCAAATTTATTGAACAGAGGGAGAGAGCTTATGAAAAAAACGACATTACTTGCATTAGGTGTATTAACAGCGGTCACAGTGGCAACAAGCAGTCCATGTAATGCTGCGTTTGTAATCGGCGGCGAAAATGGCTGGCAGCTCAGTACGGACGGTATTGTGGACGTGTTTTCCTACTACCACTCCACTACACCACTGCCGAATACTCCTGCCGGCTTCACCCGTGCCGCAAGCCTTCTCGATAACGCTTCCACGAGTGAGCATAACCAGCGCTTCGGCATAGGCGTAGGCCTGTTGCCTTCGGTTGTAGCTTTCAACGTCAAGGCTCCGACCACCAATGGTGTCGATTCTACCGTCCGGATCGGTATCTATCCGAGCATTCAAAATCAAAACGATACACGCTTCAACGTCGGCGGCAACATCGATTTCCGTGAAATATTCTACACAGCCAAAGGTGCCTACGGTGAGCTGCTCGCCGGCCGTGCCCTCAATCTCTACCAGGGCAAGAACATCCTGACTGACATGACCCTGTTGACGTCAGGTGTGGTAGGTGGTCGTGGCAATACCGTGAACCTGGGACATATCGGATACGGTTATCTCTACACCGGATTCGGTCCCCAGATCCGTTATACCACCCCTGATATGGCAGGTGTAAAGGTGGCAGTCGAGGTCGCCGAACCGTACAAAATAACTGCCAACACCGGCAAGACCAACTCACCCCGTGTCGAGGCCGAGATATCCTATGCCGGTAAAATCGGCGCTGCAACGACACAGGCCTGGGTCTCCGGTCTTTACCAGACCGCCCCCCGTGCAACTGGCAATAGCAGCGATGAATCCATTGGCGGCGCCTACGGCCTGGGAGTCGGCTTCAGCGGCCTGAACCTGCTGGGATCCGGTTATGTAGGCAGAGGTTTGGGGATGCTCAGTGCTCAGGACGGTAACGTCCTTCCTAATTCTGCTGCTGATGAAAACGGCAAGACACGCCTGCACTGGGGCTACCTGCTCCAGGCTACCTACAAACTGAATCCTTCAATCATGATTGGCGCCAACTATGGCCAGTCTCGCCAGGAGAAAAACGACAAGGAAGGTGCAACCTTCATCGGCATGAGAAACCAGGAAGCTGCCGTTGCAACAATCACTTACAACCTGAACAAGTTCACCCAGTTCGTAGCTGAGTATATCTATTCACAGAACACCTGGATGGACGGAGCCAAGCAGCACTCCAACGCTTTTGCTCTTGGGACCATGTTCTACTGGTAAGCGCCAGACATAATTTAACAAAGGAGATTGTCATGCCAAAATATGTGATCGAACGTGAACTTGCAGGCGCTGGTCAGTTGCCGGCCGAAACGATGCAGGCGATCTCACAGAAGTCATGCAGCGTGCTTTCGGGATTGGGGCCGCAGATACAGTGGGTCCAAAGCTATGTGACCGATGACAAAATCTACTGCATCTATATCGCGCCAAATAAGGAAATGGTGCTGGAACATGCCAGACAGGGCGGATTTCCGGCCAACAGTGTTGCTGAAGTAAAGATGATGATTGATCCGACCACAGCCGAATAAGTATCCCTTTGCTCCCATTACGGGACTGTAATTTAATTCAGGAGGAAGACAATGACGTTAGCTCTGCTTGTATTGATCAGTATTATGTGGATTCCGGTGGGTATGTTTTTTCTGGGTTACGGTGAGGCCAAAAGCACCGGTTTTGTAAGCTCTGTTGTCGGCATACTGGTTGTGATCGGCGCGACCCTTCAGGCCGCGGTCTTTACCGATCCCTTCACCGCCGGGCTGTTGTTCGTGTTCGGTGTGCTGTACCTGCAGACCGGTCACGCGCTCATGACCGGTGTCACCGATCTGCGTACCGTCGGAAACGGCGCGCTGCTGGTGGGTATAGTTTGTGCGATATACGCATACCTTTATGCCACCGGCGGCGGAATCAAGCCTGATGGCAAGACCATCATCAGCGTAGTTCCCTATCTGGCATTCATGAACCTGACTTTTGTGGTGATCTGTTTCACCGTAACCGGCGTGACCTACGGCAAGATCAATCCAAAAGTCGCAGCAACGATGTTCATTGTTCTAACCTTTACCTGTCTGCTGGCACCAGCATTCGGCCTGATGGGTTACGGCAAGCTTCCTTTTTAAAACCGATTTGGCATGACATGCAAAATGCTCGAAATCGCTTATTTAATTTAATGGCCAGCCATCTGATGGAACGGCAATTTTATACTGATTAGAATAGCGCATGACGAGACTGGAAAAGGGGCACTTTCAGTGCCCCTTTTTTTCTGAAATACGGTCGAGCAGGACTTGTGACATTCGATAATGATTCCAAGCCAGATATACGGAGGTACTGGTATGGCGGGAAAGATCAAACAGATGATAGACACGATTATTACCCAGCGGTCCAAGGGAAACACGATGCTGATAGGTGTAGTCAAGACCAAGCTTATGCTCAAGGGGATAGATCCGAGCAAATTCACTGCTCAGTCGCCCGATGACTCTGCAATAATTGCAAAGCTGGAGGCGATCAGCAAAGAGCTGGCCTGACTGGGACTCACAGACATTTAGCGAAGTCAATATAGCGGAGGAACGCATGAAGATTGCTACAGCATATTCACAAAATAACAACACACGGGACGCGGTTGCCGAGATCCGCGCACAGTTGAAATCCGAAGATATCAAACTGGTGGTTTTCTTTGCATCATCTGCATATGAGCCTGATGCCATAAGCCATTTGATGGATGAAGCGTTTCCCGGAGCCGAGGTGCTGGGGTGCTCGACAGCGGGTGAGATCATTTCGGGCCACATGTTCAAAAATGCATTGGTTGCCATGGCTTTCAACAGTCAGGCGATAAAATCTGTCAAGGTTCAGGCGATGGAAAACCTTGGCAGCGACAGTTATGATGCATTCAACTCTTTTGAACAACACTTTGGCCGGCCTATGTCACAGCTGGAGCCGGATCGTTATGTCGGCATCATCCTGATTGATGGTTTAAGCTGCAAGGAGGAGTTGATCATCGACCGCATGGGTGACCTTACCAATGTTAACTTCATCGGGGGGTCGGCCGGGGATGACCTCAAGTTTTCCGCTACCCATGTCTATGCAAATGGCAAAAGTTTCAACAATGCGGCGGTGCTTGCCCTGATCGAACCAGTCGATGCCTTCGAGTTCATCAAGACTCAGAGCTTCTGCCCTACGGACAAGACGTTGCTGGTTACCAAGGCCAACGAATTCACCCGTGAGGTGTTGGAGTTCAATCATAAACCGGCATCACAGGCCTATGCGGAAGCTCTTAATACTACAGTGGAAGATGCCTCTTCGCATTTCATGCATAACCCGGTCGGTCTGGTCTTTGAGGGAGAGCCTTTTGTCAGGAGCCCGCAACAGATCAAAGGCGACAGTATGGTATTTTATTGCAGCGTCATGGAGGGGATGGAGTTGACCGTCCTTGAATCCACCGACATCATCAAGGATACCTGTCAGGCGATTTCCGCCGCCCAGGACAGGCTTGGGAACATCTCGGGCATCATCAATTTCAACTGTATCCTGCGGACACTGGAAATGGAACAGAAGGGCCTCACGACAGCCTATGGCGAGCTGTTCAAGGATATCCCCACGATCGGGTTCAGCACCTATGGCGAGCAGTTCATCGGCCATATCAATCAGACGGCAACCATGCTGGTGTTCAAGTAGATTCAAATATCTGTAGTTTGTCACTGTCATAAAGGGGTCAATAAGATGAGGTCTATTCGTTACAAAGACTGGTCAATACTGGCAAAGATAATGTCGATAGCCGGTATTTGCATCCTGATATCAGTGGCAGTTGTGCTTGGCTACTGGGCTCCGATGATGAAGCGGACTCTGCTGGCCGGCAAGAACGCGTCTATCAGGTCGGCTGTCGAGGTGGCTCACGGCGTCGCTTTATCCTATGATAACAAGGTGAAACTGGGGCTGCTGACCCCGGAACAAGCCAGGCAACAGGCAATCGACAGCATCAGGTCACTTCGATTCGGCGATAAAGCCTATTTCTGGATAAATGATTTGAAAGCGACCATGGTCATGCATCCCGCAAAGCCGGAGCTCGATGGTAAAGACCTTTCCGATGAGCGGGATCCGAACGGTCTCTATCTTTTCCGTGAATTTGTCAAGGTGGCCAGTGAAAAGAGCGGAAAGACAGTTTCATATCTGTGGCCCAAACCAGGCAGCTCAAGCCCTGTTCCGAAATCATCGTACGTCATGCTGTTCGAGCCCTGGGGCTGGGTTATCGGCAGCGGTTTGTACATTGATGATGTGCAAAAGGAAGTGCAAGGAATATATCTGAGGATAATCATTGGAATCATCATGTTCGTGACGCTGGCACTGCTTCTGTCCTATTCAATCGCCAGGGGTATTCAGAAGTCACTGCACAACATAACTGTCAGCTTTCCGGCCGTTGCCAATGGCGATCTGACCGTAAATATTCCTGATACCTGCAACAACGAGCTCGGTAGCCTGGCCAAGGCAATGAATACAATGGTTGTGAAGTTGCGTTCGATCGTCTCGGATATCAGGCAGTCAGCTGCCTCGATTTCGATCTCTTCCGAACTGCTCAACTCGCAATCACAGCGTATGGCTGATGGAACTGCCAGTACCGCGGAACAGACCGGCATAGTGGCCATGGCCAGTGAAGAGATGAGCTGTACATCCCACGAAATATCAAAAAGTTGTTCACTGGCTGCAGAAAGTTCGCTGATTGCCAACCAGCTGGCCTCTACAGGCCAGTTGATCGTGCAACAGACAGTCAACGGCATGGACAGGATCGCCGGCAGGGTACGGGAAGTAGCGATGACAGTGGAGGGTCTAGGTAAGCGTTCCGACCAGATCGGTCAGATCGTTAATACAATCAGCGACATTGCAGACCAGACCAACCTTCTGGCTCTGAATGCTGCCATCGAGGCTGCCAGAGCCGGTGAACAAGGTCGGGGATTCGCGGTGGTTGCAGATGAAGTACGGTTGCTGGCAGACAGGACAGCTGCCGCCACCCGTGAAATCAGCGCCATGATCACGGTCATTCAGGTCGAAACCAGGCAGGCTGTGAACATCATTGAGGATGGCGTCCATGAAGTGGAACAGGGAACCCGCGATGCGAAAAAATCGGGTGAGTCTCTTTACGGCATTGCCGCGCAGATAAATGAAGTAACTTCACAGATCAGTCAGATAGCTGTCGCGGCTGAACAGCAATGTGCGACCATTTCAGAAATCACCGAAATCATACACACGGTGACCTCAGCCATTCAGGATACTTCACAGGGTGTCATGGCTTCTTCCAGGGCCGCGCAGCAGATAACGGATTCCATCGATAATCTCAAAAGCCAGATTGGTCAGTTCGTTTTGGGGTAATATTAACCGATAATTTAAGACTGACTTCAAAACGGTCGCTGTTTGCAGTTCAGCTTGAATAGCTCTGTTGTTTGAATTGTTATTTTAAACATTGTTTTACTTGATGGCACCCCGCTTGCATATGTTTTAGCTCATGGCAACAAGGATCGGCATATTTATCCTATTTGAACGGGAGGCATCATGAAACAGGTTGGCTCGGAACGATTAAACAAATGGACCGCAATATTTCGGCTAATTGTTCTGGTGACACTTATCACCTTGAACTCCGACTTTGTATCCGCTGCAGCCAGGCATGAACTCTGGCAGAGCCGTGACCAGTTCGTGGCGCTGGAACGCCAGGATTCCGCCGGGGATGCGCGTATCGCCGTCAATGATCACCCTGTCGATATTTCGTTGGACAGGCTCAGCTCGATACTGGCTTCAATAAAGGTCCGGTTTGCGGATAGTGAGAAGCCCGGTCCGCTTTTCACCGCTGCTGCGGTACAGGTTGTGGCTCCGCATCTGCAAAAAGCACTTAAAAAGGCAGCCCCGGGCGAGGATGTGGTCTTTGCTGTTTTTGGGTTGCATGATGCGTTGTACGGCCTTGCCAAAAGCCCGAAGGTGACCACCGGTCGGTTGTTTTTCAAGGCTGGCAAGCTGAACCTGATTGTCGGCCTGGTCCAGAAGGATGTAAATGAACGTGAGGACCGTCGCCTCTCGCCGTTTACTCCCGGCAGCAGGCAGAATCAGGCCGACGGGGATTGGATGCTTGTGACGGATACGCCACTGGTACGCCGGGACTGGCTGGCTTTCGGAGAAGATTGGCAGGCTCCGCTTGTGTCGCCACCGGTTGCCGGGAAAGTTGAAACGTCTGGCTCACCACAGTCGGCGCAGCGGAACGAGGAGCTGCGCAAGCCGGCTGAACGTCTCATCATTCTCAACGAACTCAAGGAAAAGGGGCTGGTAACCGAAGACGAGTACCGGGCCAAGCGTATGGAAATATTGAACGGTATCTAGAATGGTGTCACAGCTTTTTTAGCCTTTTTATTTGCGTTATATTCAACATGAAATGCGAACCTAAATAATGGTTCGCATTTCATGTTTTTGAGAGTATATTTATAACTGATCAAACGTTTGAATGATGATCGGTATCCCGTTTGTGGAGGAAAACCCTGTGGCTGATAACGACTGCCGAAAAAATCTGATTGCAGCTGCAGTCCCGCTGTTTGCCGCAAAGGGGCTGAACGGCGTGAGCGTTCGCGAACTGGCCGGTGCTGCCGGGGTAAATCTTTCCATGATTTCGTACTATTTCGGTGGCAAGGAGGGGTTGTACGCCGCAGTGCTGACAGAACAGTTCGCCATTCTGGGGAAACTGGAAGAGATCGAACAGATGGAGGTCGACACGCTCAAGAAATTCGAACTGTATGTTCGCGCCACAGTTTCACGCTATCGCAGCAATCCCTATCTGCTTCGTTTCTATACCAGTGAACTGACCAATCCTACCGCATGTTTCGAGACAATTATAAAGCCGGCAATCATGAAAGTAGTACAGATGCTCCTGGATACATTTGCCGATGGTCTTTCAGACAGGAAGTTCAGGGATGACCTGAATCCCACCGATACGGTGCTGGCCCTGGCCGGGATGATCAATTTCTATTTTCTGCTCGAACCTGCAACGGCCGAGCTGGTTGATCATGCTCCGGAACGTGATGAACAGCTTATCCGACATATCATGGATATCTTTACAAGGGGGGTCCTCAGGTGAGGTAGAGATTATTTTTTTATGCACAGCACTAAAACAAACGTTTGATTGATAGCTGTGCCGTTGCTGATCCATCTTCAATGCTGACATGAAACGGACACGTTTAACAGAAATCAACCACGAACAGACATGTAAAGGAGAAAATCATGGAATCCAAAGACAAGTTCGAGTGCGGAATCTGTTATTACCAGAGCCTGGTAAAGGACTTTACGCCAATTACGGTAAGCGCGAATTTTGCTGCGCTTGAATGCCCTAAATGCCTGAATAACGATCGAGAAACGTTCCGGGAGGTAAGCACTGAAGAAAGATTGGCCGCATAAAACAGCAGAAAAGTCCGTTTTGTCATGGAGCTCAAAGGCCGCCCCGATCCGGGACGGCTTTTTTTTGTGGGTATCGCGACAGACACGGTTGCCTGTTAACAAATATGCGGTATCATTCGGGATGCTGTCAGTAAGTTGGAAGCAGTTTCTGCTGCTTTCAGATAGAATACATCTTTGTCAACGCAATTATTCTGTTTGTAAGGGGTAGCGGTGTACAGGTAGTCATCAACGAGGGGGACGTTATGCAGGTAAAGGAAAAACTCTATATCGATGGCAGTTGGGTATCACCAGTGGGAAGCGGATATCTGGAGGTAACCAATCCCTCCACAGAAGAGCTGATCGGTCGGGTCCCGGCCGCAAACAGTGCGGATGCGGGGCGGGCGGTTGCCGCCGCCAGGAGAGCGGCGGACGACTGGGGGCGTACTCCGGTTTCAGAGCGGATCAAATACCTGGCCGGAATCCAGCGGGGGCTTGCTGAGCGGGCAGAGGAGGTGGCCTGCACAATTACCGCCGAAGTAGGCATGCCGCTAAAACTTTCGCGTCGAATCCAGTCCGGGTTGCCGGTTGCTGTCTGGGAAAGTTATGTGAAACTGCTCGGAGAATATGCATTTGAAGAGCGGGTCGGAAACTCTCTGGTGCTGCGCGAACCTGCCGGCGTGGCAGCCTGCATCACCCCCTGGAATTATCCGCTGCACCAGGCGGTCGCCAAGGTGGCGCCGGCGTTGGCGGCCGGCTGTACCGTTGTGCTCAAGCCTAGTGAGGTGGCGCCGCTCTCGGCTTTTATCTTGGCGGAGGTCATCCACGAGTCTGGGCTTCCGGCCGGAGTATTCAACCTGCTGACCGGAACCGGCGCGGAGGTGGGAGAACAGTTGGCGAAAGCTCCTGATGTTGACCTGATCTCCTTCACCGGTTCGTTGCGAGCCGGTCGCAGGGTGGCGGAACTGGCGGCCGGAACCATCAAACGGGTGACCCTGGAACTGGGAGGCAAATCCGCCGCAGTAGTTCTCGACGACGCCGATCTGCCGACCGCGGTCAAGGCGACCGTGGCGGCCTGCTTTATCAATTCCGGACAGACCTGTACCGCGCATACCAGGTTGCTGGTGCCGGAGCGGCTCTGTCAACAGGCGGCGGAGCTGGCTGTGGTCGCTGCCGGAGCATTTGCACCGGGCGACCCCCTCAACGAGCAGACACGGCTCGGTCCGCTGGTTTCGGCTGTCCAGCGGGAGCGGGTGCGTGAATATATCCGTCGGGGAATCGACGAAGGCGCCGAATTGCTATTGGGGGGGGCGGAGCCTCCCGATGGTCTGACAACCGGTTTCTTCGTCCGTCCTACGGTCTTTGGCGGAGTTACCCCGGAGATGACCATCGCCAGGGAGGAAATCTTCGGTCCGGTCCTGTCAATCATGGCCTACAGGGATGAGGATGATGCGGTCAGTATCGCAAACGGCACCATATACGGTTTGGCGGCGGCGGTATGGTCCGGAGATCCCGGGAGAGCGGAGCGTATGGCGCGCCGTCTCAGGGCGGGGCAGGTGGATATCAATGGTGGCGCTTTCAATCTGCTGGCGCCATTCGGAGGCTTCAAGCAGTCGGGGTATGGAAGGGAGCTGGGGGCGTTCGGGCTGGAAGAGTTCCTGGAAATAAAATCAATGCAATTCAAGTTGTAGAACAGATCACAGCTGCTTTAACAAGAGATGTGGAGTAGTTGTCAATAAACCGGGCGGGAGAAATCCCTTCCGTTTTATTTTTAATTAACTAAAACCACGAAATTTGGTTGAGAGTTGCCACTGTATGAGTTAAAATGGTGTTATAAAAGTGTGCTGGGCGGAGGCGGTCATGTCGGATGGTTTTGAACTACGCAAGTTTGTTGCCCCTGAATTCATATTCGGTGTGGGCGCCAGGAGTCTGGCCGGACGTTATGCCAAAAACCTGGGGGGGCGCAAAATCCTGGTTGTTTCAGATCCTGGCGTGGTCGCGGCCGGCTGGACCAGGGACGTGACCGACAGCCTCGTGGAGGCTGGTTTGCCGTTTGCTTTGTTCACTGGCATTTCACCCAATCCGAAGGTTGACGAGATCATGGCCGGGGTTGCACTGTACCATGCGGAAAGGTGCAACGCGCTTGTCGCTGTGGGAGGCGGCAGCTCCATCGACTGCGCCAAGGGCATTGGAATTGTCGCGTCCAACGACAGGCATATCCTGCTGTTCGAAGGTGTGGATATGGTCAGGTTGCCGATGCCGCCCCTGATTTGCGTTCCGACCACCGGAGGCACCTCGGCGGACGTCTCACAGTTCGTCATTATCAGTAATCCGCTTGAGAAGGTCAAATTTGCGATCATCAGCAAGTCGGTCGTTCCCGACCTGGCCTTGATCGATCCGGCCACGCTGACCACGATGGATTCGTACCTGACCGCCTGCACCGGCCTGGATGCGCTTACCCACGCAATCGAGGCCTACGTCTCTACGGCCCGCTCCGCAATGACCGACCTGCACGCCATTGAAGCCATTCGCCTGATTTCCTCCAACCTGCTCCCGTCAATCGCCAACCTCAACGACCTGGATCTGCGCAGCAACGTGATGCAGGGGAGTCTTCAGGCGGGCCTGGCCTTTTCCAATGCCATTCTTGGCGCTACCCACGCAATGGCCCATAGCCTGGGCGGGGCGCTGGACATCGCCCATGGCGAGTGCAACGCGATCCTGCTGGACCATGTGATCGCATTCAACCTGCCGACAGCCCCGGAACGTTTTGAGCATATCGCCGAAGCGATGGGGCTGGACCTGCGCGGGAAAACCTCTGCCCAGAAAAAATCGGCGTTGCTGAATCACATCAGGGAACTGAAAACGGCTGCCGGCGTTGACCGGACGCTGAAAGAACTGGGTGTGGGGCGTGACGATGTGAAATTTCTTACCGACCATGCTCTCAAGGATCCCTGCATGGCGACCAATCCCAGAAAGGCATCCAAGCGCGATATCGAGGTGGTATATGAAGAATCGCTCTGATGCTTCCGACCCGCTGGACGTGTTGCAGAAGAAGCTGGCCGGATTTGGCGAATACTCCCTTCGCAAAACCTACTATCCCGAATTGCAGCAGAGTCTGGAGGACCTGCGCGAGAGCGAAGCCTTTCTGAAGAACATCGTCGATAACATACCGGCCATGGTCTTCGTAAAAGATGCGATTGAACTTCGCTATGTTGCCTTGAATAAAGCCGGTGAGGATTTGCTGGGATACTCCCGCGAAGAACTGCTGGGGAAAAACGACCGCGACCTTTTTCCCGAAGAACAGGCAGCCTTCTTCTCCGGCAAGGACCGGGAGGTGCTTGCGCGAGGGGATCTGCTGGAAATTCCCGAGGAGACTGTCAAGACTCGCTCCGGTGACGACCGCATCCTGCGTGTCAGAAAAATTCCGCTCTTTGATGTTGAGGGAAAGGCCCGCTATCTTCTGGGAATAGCGGAGGATATCACCGATCGCAAGCGACTGGAGGAACAACTGCTACAGTCCCAGAAGATGGAGGCGATCGGGCAGCTGGCTGGAGGCGTGGCCCACGATTTCAACAATATCCTGATGGTTATCATGGGGTACGGCAACATGTTGAAAATGGATCTGGGTTTGGAGAGTCCCCAGAAGGAAAAGCTGGAGCATATCATCAGGGCCTCCGAGAGGGCTGCCCAGTTGACCCGCAGCCTGCTGACCTTCAGCCGCAAACAGGTTATGAACCCCCAGTCGGCCGACCTCAACGATGTGGTCAACCAGGTCCGGCAATTCCTCGAACGGATCATTGGAGAGGATATCCACTTAAAGACGGCGCTGGCGTCTGAAAAACTTGCGGTGGTAGTTGACAGCGGCCAGATCGAGCAGGTTCTGGTCAACCTGGCCACCAATGCCCGCGACGCAATGCCTAAAGGGGGGGTGCTGACATTGGAAACCGGGGCAACGGATGTGGACGAATCGTTTATTCAGGCCAATGGTTTCGGCAAGCCGGGACGATATGCGTTGATTTCGGTTTCGGACACCGGCACCGGCATGGATGAAAAGACCAGGCTCAAGATTTTTGAACCTTTTTTTACCACCAAGGAGGTGGGCAGGGGAACCGGTCTCGGGATGGCGATCGTGTACGGAATCGTCAAGCAGCATCACGGATTTGTCAACGTCTACAGCGAGCCGGGGATCGGCACCACTTTCCGCATCTACCTTCCTATAAATACAGGTGAATTCGTCGGGAGCGGAGAGAGTGTTGCTCCGGAACCGCCCAAGGGTGGCAGTGAATCGATCCTCGTGGCCGAAGATGATGCCGGTGTGCGCAAGCTGGTGCTGGAAGTGCTGACCGGTTTCGGCTATACGGTCCTCCTGGCGGAGAACGGACTGGAGGCGGTTGAAGTTTTCAGGGCCAACCGCGATTCGATCAAGCTGATCCTGATGGATATAATCATGCCCAGGATGAACGGCAAGGAAGCTTATCGGGAGATCAGGCTGATTGATCCCGATGTGAAGATCGTCTATACCAGCGGTTACACGCTGGATACGATACAGAGCCGAGATGTGATTGACGAGGGGGCGGAACTGGTCATGAAGCCGATTCAGCCGCTTGAGCTTTTGCGAAAGGTACGCGAACTGCTCGACAGTCAATAGTGCGGCAACTCAACTTTTCAACGGTTCAGTAACGGGCTCCTTCCATCAGTTTCCGTCAGGCTGCGCAGCTTCCTGTAGAGCGTGTTCCTGCCGATCCCCATTTTTCTGGCAGCCTCCGCAATATTCCCGCCGGTCAGGTCCAGTGTCGATGAAATCAGGCGCGCCTCCATTTCCGCCATCAATGTATTTCCGGCGTTTCCTGCGCCATCGGGCCTGAGAGACTGTGCCAGCCCGGCCATCGTCCCGACCTGCTCCAGAAAATCTTCGGAAAGGTCATCGTCGGTAATTTCATTCCGGTCACCCAGCAGGGCAACGGCGGTCCTGAGCACGTTATGCATCTGGCGGATATTGCCGGGCCAGGGATGCTGCTCGAAGATGCGCAGCACTTGCGGGTGGATGGTGATGTGCCTGCCGTCGCCGTCGAGGCTTTCCAGGATCTTGCCGGCCAGCAGCAGCCTGTCCTCACGTTCCCTCAGGCTTGGCAGGGTCAGTAGCAGGCCGTTCAGGCGATAGTACAGGTCTTCGCGGAAACTGCCGGCCGCCACCGAGTCCCTCACCCTGCGGTTGGTGGCGCAGATCACCGCCAGATCGACCCGGTGGCTGCCCGTGCCGCCCAGCGGAGTCACCGTCCGGTCCTGTAACACCCGTAACAGCCGCGCCTGGAACTGGAGCGGCATTTCCCCGATCTCATCCAGAAACAGAGTGCCCGTGTCCGCTTCCCTGATTTTGCCGATCTGTCCCTTGCGACGTGCTCCGGTAAAAGCTCCCTCCTGGTAGCCGAACAATTCCGATTCTATCAGCCCCTCAGGGATCGCGGCGCAGTTGATCGGTATGAACGGGCCGTTCCTGCGCGGACCGGCCAGGTGCAGCGCCCGGGCCAGCAGTTCCTTTCCGGTTCCGGATTCACCCTCGATCATGATCGGGATGTCATGGTCCACAACTCTGAGCGCTTTGGCAATCAACCCCTTCATCTTGGGATCGCCATGTTCCAGCTCATCCAGCAGCATCCCTTCCGGCCTGTTTTTGGACGCGGCCGTTTTGACCTCGTCCGGTTTCCGGGAACTGATGGGCAGAAAGGTTACCGGGGAAACCGCTGCGCCGGGCCAGATCCTCCCGTATACCTCCACGCCGGAGGCCAGCGGCAGCTTCAATACCGGTTGCGGCAGATAGCGGGACTTCTCCAGAAGTCTGGCAATGGTCAGCCTGAATGTTGAAAGGCAGGTCTGTCCCGAAATCCGGAATCGATCCAGTCCCAGCTGCAGCAGGGCGCTGCGGTTGGCTGCCACCAGGGTGCCGTCGGACGAGAATACGGCGATTCCTTCATAGAGAGAGCCGATGAATTCGGGCCGTACATGGAAGCTGACGATGATCTCCTCCGGGAATTCCGGCGCGAACATCTGATTTTCTATCATCTGGGCCGAGAGGCGCACCAGCGCGGTGGTGTGCTGCTGATGAACACGGTAATCACCTGATACGTCCAGCGCTCCCAGTATGCCTCCCCTGGGATTGAAAATCGGAGTGGCGCAGCAGCTCAGGAAGCGGTTCTTGTCTATGAAGTGCTCGCTGCTGTGAACCTGCACCGTCATCTGTTCTTCCAGCGCGGTCCCGATCGCGTTGGTACCGTTAACCCCTTCGGACCAGATGCCGCCCGGTTTCAGGTAGACCTTCTGGGCCTGTTCCACGAAGTCCGGGTCGCCGATCGAGTGCAGTATGACTCCGTCGCTGTCCGCCAGCAGGACCATGCTGGATGAACCGGCGATCTCTTGGTAGAGGTTTTCCATCACCGGCTGGGAGCGGGTCAGGAGAATTTCGTTGCTTTCCCGGCGTTGCATCAGGTCGTAGCGCGGTGTACAGCGTGTTTCACCACGCTCGATGCCGATGCCGCGTTCAGCCGAACGCTGCCAGGAGCGGATTATGGTCTCGGTAACTACTCCGGCCGGGATTATACCGTGGGTCAGGAATTCTTCGCGGGCTCTGCGGACGCTTTCGAGCTTCTCTGCTGTAAAACTCCCCATCAGTATCCTCCGTGACACCTTGCAACTGTGGATTAAGTCAACAATCCCGGCTTTGTTTGCTCCATGGGGGATACCATGCCAGTTCTGTGCCACAAAACAATGTTATGTGTCCCGTTGTGGAGCAGCGCGGATTGGAAAGTGTCTCGAAATGGGACATGTTTGTGCCGCATCCCTTGATCTACAAGGGTTGACCGCATATTGAAAAGTGGCCGGTAATTATTTAACATAACGTAAATTCAGGGTGTTATCCCGATATATGGTTTTATATTACGGTATTTAGAAAAATGTTTTAGCAGTTGGCATAC
>JAWDJY010000074.1:0-22288 GCA_032469775.1 Geobacteraceae bacterium
AGGTCCAGGCCAGTCGCATCAGCACCCTGGCGGTCACCGCCAGCGCCGAAGGGGTTACGCCGTCGTGGTCGGATGACGCACGGGCCGGCATCTGCTCGGCATCCAGCCCGATCAGGACGAATTCGCCCGTGTGCGGGTCACAAAATAGCGCCAGTATCTGCCCGGCCAGCGTGGAGGCCTGATCCAGCCAGAATGTTTCCAGGGTCGCTTCGTACAGTTCCAGCAGGCCGAATGCAAGAAAAGCATAATCTTCGAGGAAAGCCGTGGTTTCGGATGCGCCGTTCAGCCAGCAGCGCAGCACTCTTCCGTCCTTGCGCAGCAGGGATTTCAGTATAAATCGTGCGGCGTCGGTGGCCTGATCCAGATAATCCGGTCTGCCGCAGACAATTCCCGCTCTGGAAAGCGCCGCGATCATGAGGCCGTTCCATGCCGTGATGACCTTGTCGTCGCGAAGTGGCCGGATTCTTTTCGCTCTTCGCTGAAGCAGGAGGGTAATGCCCTGTGCCAGCAAATGCCCGGTTTCCGCAGGCTCAGTCCCGTTGATCCGGCAGAATTCCACCAGCTCCAGCGGTATGTTGGGGATGTTTTTCCCTTCGAAGTTTCCTCCTGGGGATATGTCGAAATATCGGCAGAACAATTCACTGTCAGGGCCGAGGCAGTCATCGACTTCGCTCTTGTCCCAGACGTAGAACCTGCCCTCGGCTCCTTCCGAATCGGCATCCAGCGCCGAGCAGAAACCGCCGTTACCGGAGCGCAGTTCGCGTGAGGCAAATGCGAATATGTCGTCCGCCATGCCGCTGAAAAATGCATCACCTGTCACCTGGAAAGCATCGATCGCCGTCAGTGCCAGCATGGCCTGGTCGTAAAGCATTTTTTCAAAATGCGGCGCAAGCCAGCGCTGATCGACTGAATAACGGTGCACTCCTCCGGCCAGCTGGTCCCATATGCCGCCATGCCTGATCCGGCGAAGCGTCTGCAGCGCCATTTCAAGTGCAGCGCCATTTCCCTGGCAACCCTGGCTGATCAGCCAGCCGAGATAGATCGGCATCGGGAACTTGGGAGCACTTCCGAAACCGCCGTTTTTTGAATCGTAGATCCTGCTCAGCTGGTTGAAGGCTTTGACGCAAGTTTTCGTAAACTCGATGCTTTTTTCCGAGTGATCCGTCTGCCGCAGTCGGGCCAGCTCTTCCATGATGCCGCGGCAGTTGTTCTCGATCATATCCGGGCGCTGTCGCCAGAGCATGGCGATATTGGCCAGCAGCTCCATCAGGCCGCTCATGCCGGCGCGGCTCCGTTTCGGCAGATAGGTGATGGCCATGAAAGGACGCCGGTCGGGGGCCATGAAGATGTTCAGCGGCCAGCCGCCGCTGCCGGTCATCAGCTGGGAAACGGTCATGTAAAAGTCGTCGATGTCGGGGCGTTCCTCGCGATCGACCTTGATGCAGACGAAATGACGATTCAGCAGTGCGGCCACTTCTCCGTCCTCAAACGATTCATGGGCCATCACATGGCACCAGTGGCAGGTGGCGTAGCCGATGGAGAGCAGTATCGGCAGGTTCTCCTCGCGGGCCCTGTCAAAGGCCGCCGGTCCCCATTCGTACCAATCCACCGGATTCTCGGCGTGCTGCAGCAGGTAGGGGCTGCGGGCAAAGATCAGGCGGTTGAAGCCTTGGCCGCCATCAGCGGGGAGGGCGCTCTTGTCGATCGCCATCAGACCGGCGATATGTGCGGATGTGTCCTGAGCGGTTGTGGACATGTCAAACTCCATCTCCCAGCATTCTTGCAAAAAAATCATCCGCCAGATTGACTGGTTTTGAATTACTATCTGTGTCGTTACTCGAAGTTTTGCTCAGCAGGTGCTCCGGGATCTCGGCCAGGAATCGGCTCGGTTTGCGTTCCTCGATGGCGCCGTACTTTCTCCGTGTCAGGCAGCGCGATATGGTCAGGTATTTCCTGGCCCTGGTGATGCCGACGTAGCAGAGACGCCGCTCTTCGGCCACGGTCGGATCCTCCTCGATGGAGCGTTTGTGCGGCAGCAGTTCCTCTTCCATCCCCACCAGCCAGACATGGCTGAATTCCAACCCCTTGCTGGAGTGCAGCGACATCAGCGTGACCGCGTTCAGGCCATGCTCCTTGCCGTCTTCCGCCGGCTTGTCCTCATCCATCAGCGAGATCCGCTCCAGGAAGGCCGAAAGCGTTCCGCGCGGGTTCCTTGCTTCATAGTCGGCCAGGGAGTTGACCACCTGCTCGATGTTTTCGATCCTTTTGCGGGCCTGGGCGGCGTCGTTCAAGGTGCGATACATTTCGTCCTCGATCCGCAGCCGGTTGAAGAGGGCGTTGACCTGTGCCCCCATGTTGCGGGAGGTGAAACCGCTCATCACCTCTTTCATCATGGCGTGGAAGGCCAGCACCGTTTTTTTGCAGGAAGCTGAAATTTCGGCGATTTCGTTTACCCGTCCGAGGGTTTCGAACAGTGCCACGTTGTGTTCCATCGACCACTGGTTCAGTTTGATCAGGGTCGTGTCACCGATGCCACGGCGTGGAAAATTGATTATGCGCAGCAGCGAGGCCTCGTCGCTGGGGTTGTCGATCACCTTCAGGTAGGCGATGGCGTCCTTGACCTCCTTGCGTTCGTAAAACTGCTGCCCGCCGATCACGACGTAGGGGATGCGCTCCATGCGCAACTTTTCTTCGAAGGCGCGGCTCTGTGCGTTGGAGCGGTACAGGATTGCCAGGTCCGACCAGAGCAGCTTGTCGCGATACTGTTCCAGCATGATCGCTTCGACCACCCTGGCCGCCTCGTCCTCTTCGCTTTCGGCCACCAGCAGGTCGATTTCCCGTCCGGCGCCGCTGGCGGTCCAGAGCGCCTTGTCGCTGCGCATCGGGTTATTCCTGATGACGCTGTTGGCGGCGTCCAGGATCGCGCCGGTGGAGCGGTAGTTCTGCTCCAGCTTGATCGTGACGCAGCCGGGGTAGTCCTTGGCAAAATTGAGGATGTTCTCGACTTCGGCGCCACGCCAGCCGTAGATCGACTGGTCGTCGTCACCCACCACGCAGATGTTGCCGTGCTTTTTGGCCAGAAGCGAAATAAGCAGGTACTGGGAGGCATTGGTGTCCTGGTATTCATCGACCATGATGTAGCGGAAACGCTCCTGCCAGTAGCTCAGAATCGCGGGTGTTTTCAGCAGGCCGACCGAGAGCATGATGATATCGTCGAAGTCGATTGCGTTGAAACCCTTCAGCAGCTCCTGATAGCGGGGATAGACTGCGGCCACTGCGATTTCCAGCGGGCTGCTGCTGTCCGGCGTGAAATCCTTCGGTCCGATCAGCCGGTTCTTCAGCCCGGATATTTTCCAGAGGATCTGGTCCGGGTCGATCTTCTTGGGGTCGATGTCCCGTTCACGAACAGCCTGGCGTACAACACCGGCCTGGTCTGAGCTGGAATAGATCGAGAAGTTGGGTTTGAAGCCCAGTGCGCGGATGTCGCGACGCAGGATGCGTACCCCCAGCGAGTGGAAGGTCGAGATGACGATTCCCTTGGCCAGCGGACCGGCCATGGCGCCGACCCGTTCGTTCATCTCCTTGGCTGCCTTGTTGGTGAAGGTTACCGCCAGGATGTTCTCGGCCGGAATCCTCTTGTCCTTCAGCAGGTGCACGATGCGGGTGGTTATAACCTGGGTTTTGCCGGAGCCGGCCCCGGCCAGGATCAGCAGGGCTCCCTCGGTAGTGTTGACAGCGCGTTGCTGCGGTGGGTTGAGCTTTTTCATCGTGAATCCTGTGTACCATAGATCACGGCCATGATGCAAATCTGTCGGCTTAAAGTGCCACTGACCCGGATAATAATGCGTGTTTGAAACGGTTGTGAAACTGTTTCTAATGCAAGGTGCGGGCAACTCTAATTTGCTTGTAGCCCAATGTTAGATGTGTTAGAAAATACATCAATAATCCCGTATGGATGGATGTTTTAGCGTAAAGCATATATATAGGTGCCTTAATGTTTCGGATTGGTGTTGCAGCATTTTGCGAAAGGCATACGACAAACGAAAACGTCAACTCTTTTAACTCGATTTCTATGATTCAGTAGGTAAAAAATGGACAAACTGCATGTTATGCCGCGCTTAAGATCCTCCGATGCAGATGCCGAAAGTGGGAACATTCAAAAGGTACGTGGTATCGGCAAGCGATTCCTTGTCAACAAACTCAATTATATTAATTTCCAGGATCGAACGATCCTGATAAACCTGAAGCACACCAAGTTCGAAAGTACCCTGTCACTTACCGCTAAACCGCTCCCTTGCGCCGGTGACAAGCTCGATTGTGTCTGGAGCGAACCGACCGATCCCTGGATTCTTAAGTCGCACTCCTTTCAGAACATGTTGATCACGGACGGCAGGAAATGCCTTCAGGTTAATCCGGAGGTTATCAGTATCAACGAGCATGGCATCAGCCTGCTGCTGCCGGAAGTCTGCAACGAGATAAATTCCAGAAAGGCAAAGCGCTACCAGAGCAGCGGCATACAGGCCAGCATCACCCAGAGCAGCGCCGTGTTTAAAGGTTTCCTGCTTGATTCCAACCCCATGTCATTCTGTGTCCGGGTAACCACGAATTCCCCCCAGGCCTTCCAGTGGATCAATTCCTCCTCTCCTGTCAGTCTGCACCTGCATGCAGATAGTGAACTGCTCTATTCCGGCGAATGCAGGATCGTCAGGCAGGTGGTCGATCGGGAAATCGTGACATTCGTGCTGGCACCGGTCAGTGACCGCATTCAGAGGTACAGGCCGAAACAGTTCCGCAGTACGAGGCATGTGCTGGTTCCTTCTCCCAGCGTGGTATTCGTCCACCCTTTGACCGGCAGGAATGTGAATCTCAAAACCATCGATATTTCCGGATCGGGTTTTTCGGTGGAGGAATCCGAGGGCAATTCACAGCTGTTGGCCGGCATTATTATTCCGGAACTGGATCTGAGCTTTGCCCAAAGCTTCCGGATCAAGTGCCGGGCGCAGGTTGTCTACCGCAATACCAGCGGTGAAGGACTGAAAGATGGTGTCGTGAGATGTGGGCTGGCAATTCTCGATATGGCCATGGATGATCATGTCCGGCTTCTGTCGCTGCTCCACCAGGCGGACAACAGCAATTCGTACATCTGCACCAGTGTGGATATGGATGCGCTCTGGAACTTTTTTTTCGAAACCGGTTTCATCTATCCTGAAAAGTACGCTTTTTTCCAGTCCAACAAGCACGAGATCAAGCGCATCTATGAAAAACTGTACAACCACAATCCCGCCATAGCACGGCATTTCATCTACCAGGACAAGGGCGTCATCCTCGGGCACATGTCGATGGTGCGACTCTACGAAAACTCCTGGATGATCCATCACCATGCCGCCAACAAGACCGAGTCGATGAAGGCAGGCCTGATGGTGCTGAAGCAGATCAGTTGCTATCTGAATGATCTTTACCAGCTCTACTCGGCTCATCTTAAGTATGTCTTCTATTATTTCAGGCCGGAAAACAAGTTTCCGAACCGTGTTTTCGGCGGGTTTGCCAAGGAAATCAGCGATCCCCATGGCTGCTCTCTGGATGAATTCGCCTATTTTCACTGTTGCAAATCGGAACTGGGACAGCAACAGCTGCCGGATCAATGGACATTGAAAGAGACGCAACCGGGGGATTATGCCGAATTGAAACGCTTCTACAGTCATGTCTCCGGTGGCCTGATGATCGATGCCTTCGATCTGCAACCCGGGATTTGTTCTTCGGACGACCTGTCGGAGGAATATCGCCGTCTTGGATTCAAAAAGGAAAAACATCTCTATTCTCTGGCCGAAGAGGGGGAGTTGAAGGCTGTCATTATCGCCAATGTTACCGATATCGGCCTCAATATGGCCAACCTTACCAACTGTGCGACCGTGATGCTGATCGACCAGACCGTGCCGGAAAACATAATTGAATCAGCTCTTTCGCTGGTTGCGGACGATTACGAACATCAGGAAATGCCGGTTCTGATGTTTCCGTCGTCATATGCCGGGCATCTCCGTCTGCCGGTTGAGAAAGTTTACACACTCTGCATCATGAATCTGCAATATACCGACAAGTTCATAAAATTCTGTGAAAACGGTTTCCGTTTTGTCCGGAAAACCATCGACGCCGATGATTGCCAGTTACCCGGGATTAACGCCTGAATGAGCGCCGCTATCTACAACAGCAGGATAATCGACTACTATGTCCGGCTTATAAACAGCAAGTACAGCTATGTGAACGTCAGTGAACTGCTGCATTTTGCCGGCATGAAGGCCTATGAAGTCGCCGACCAGGGGCACTGGTTCACCCAGGAGCAGATCGATCTCTTTTACGAAAAACTGGTCCAGTTGACCGGAAACGACAATATTGCCAGGGAAGCCGGTCGTTATGCTGCCTCTCCCGCCGCGCTGGGAGTGATGAGGCAGTACGCACTCGGTTTGATCGGGCCAGCCAATGCCTTTGAGCTGATAAACAAGGCCACCACTAATTTCACTAGATCGTCTGACTACGTATCCCGGAAAATTTCATCTAACAGGGTTGAGATTGTAGTAACGCCACGTGCCGGAATCGTCGAAAAGCCATTCCAGTGCAAGAACAGGATCGGTTTCTTCGAGGCACTGGTGGTGGTGTTCGGCTTCAAGCTTCCCCATGTGCAGCATCCCGAATGTATCTTCACAGGTGGCGAGTCGTGCCGCTATATCGTGACCTGGGAAAGGTCGATGTCGGTATATCTGAGAAGGGTGGGAATCGCGGTAACGATTATTTTCACTTTCCTGTCGGTGCTGCTGGCAGCAACCGACCGCTTGACTGCCCTGGAGATCCTCTTGCCTCTGTTTGTATCGCTGCTGTGTCTGTTGGCAATCGTGGTCGCGAAGATAGAAAACAGCGAAATGCAGTCCAGTCTGGACAATACCAGGGAGTCGACCGAGAAACTCATCGAACAGATCGACAACAACTACAATAACGCACTGATGACCAATGAGATCGGGCAGGCGTTGAACACCTGTACCAATCGCGAGGATATTCTTTCGAACGTATGCCAGATCATGAAAAAACGTCTTAATTATGATCGCGGCCTGATTCTTATTGCCAACCCTGAACGTACCAAGCTGGTCCTGCATACCGGTTACGGTTACTCCCGCGACCAGCTCGGGCTTCTGGACTCCGTGTCATTCAATCTCGACCGCCCCCAGTCCAGGGGGGTCTTCACGGTCTCCTTCCGGGAACAGAAACCATTTCTGATAAACGATCTGAACGAAATCGAGGAAACCCTGTCGCAGCAGAGCCAGTCTTTCGTCAAAAAGGTCGGCACACAGGCTTTCATCTGCTGTCCGATCGTCTGCGAGGGACAATCGGTCGGCCTGTTGGCGGTAGATAATGTCAAATCCAAGAACCCCCTGGTCCAGAGCGATATAAGCCTGTTGATGGGAATCGCGTCCGTATTGGGCATCAGTCTGCGTAATGCCGAGCTGATCGAGTCCAAGGTGCGCCAGTTCAATTCGGTGCTGCAGGTGCTGTCGGCCAGTATCGACGCTCGCGATTCTCTTACCGCGGGACATTCGGAAAAGGTCACAGAATATTCGATCGGAATCTGCAGGGAGTTGAACCTTCCTGCAGATGAGTGCGAGAAGATCAGGGTGGCGGCATTGCTGCACGATTACGGTAAAATCGGGGTGCCGGACGCAATTCTCAAAAAAGAGGGAAGCCTGACTGCTGACGAGTACGATACGGTCAAGACCCATGCCGGCAAAACCAGGGAGATATTGGCCAGGATCAACTTCGAAGGTATCTACCGCGAGGTTCCCGAGATTGCCGGAGCCCACCATGAAAAGCTGGACGGCAGCGGTTATCCGCAAGGACTCAAGGGGAGCGAGGTACCTCTGGGGGCCAAGATTATTGCGGTGGCCGATTATTTTGAGGCGGTGACAGCAAAACGTCATTATCGCGATCCGATGCCTCTGGATGAAGCGTTTCAGCTCCTGCGCGACGAGTGTGGCAAGCAGTTTGAAAGTCGTATTGTGGAAGCGTTCCTTAATTATTATTCCAGGAACTACCAATATGAGCCTTCGCGCCGTGATGAGTGCGCTGCATTCAGTGTCAGGAGCAGGGCCAGGGTTTCAGCCAGCGTTCCGGTGTCGTTCACCGTGGACGGCAACAGTTATGAAGCCGTCAGCAGGGATCTGAGCATAAACGGTCTTTTTGTCGCGAGTCATGAGGATGTGCGTGAAGGGGCGCCGATTGAAGTCTGCATGACGCTTCCGGACAACTGTCGGACGATCGAGGCCGCGGGACGGATAGCCTGGGTGAACCGCAGACAGGAAATCAGGAAAACCACCCTGCCTGCCGGCTTCGGGATTGAGTTGCTGGAGTTCAGGGAGGCGGCTGAAAAATTCATGGAAGCCTTTGTCAATAGCTGCTTGCCGGATAACTGCGGTCAGGAGTGAGTTCCGGTAATCGTAGGTTGGTTCAGGGCGGCGGCTTGATCCCCCTGCAGGAGATGACCGGAGTATAGGTGAAGCGGCGCGGATCGGCAAAAAAGTTCTTATATTCCTCGACAAATTCATCGTATCCGCCCGGATACCCCTCGAATCCATATCCGGAATTCCGGGCGGCCACTTCCACTTTCTTGGTCCAGTTGTATTCGTCAACCGGATCAAGCGGCCCATAGATCAGGTGATGCATGCCGACATCCACGGCAATTTCACGGAAGTCCAGGTCATACAGGAAAGAGTAGAGCTTTCGGCCGAGATATGGATCAAAATCATGCTCCATTTCCAGCGTCTTCATGATGCCGTTGATGGCATTTTCAAGTCTTGGGCTGAGTCCGAAGTGGGTGAGGCAGTTGTAGTCAAGGTCGATCAGGCAGAGGATTCCGCCGGGACGCAGAAGTCCGGAGAGGTTTTGTACAATCCCGCGACTCCCGGCGCGGTGATACTCCAGTACGAAGCGCACCCAGATAAAGTCGAACTTTCCCAGTTCATCCAGGGGCTCATATAAATTTCCGCGGACAAAATCGATTCCGTCCGTGCCGTAACGTTCCGTTGCATGGCTTATGCGAGAGGCAGAGCCGTCCACGCCTACGATGCTTCCACCGGGTTGGATCAACTGATGCAGATAGGCCGTGGTCTTGCCTGAGCCGCAGCCGATGTCGGCCGCCCGCATGCCGGGGAGTATTCCCGCCCAGAGGGCCTGCCCGGCCAGCCTGGCGCTGTCGGTTTTCATGTCCAGTCGCGTGGCTTCATCATCACTTTCCATTATATAGCGGGGCGGTTGCGCCTTATTCATATCGATTTCCTTGTCACGATCAGGATACTGGCAACAATTACATTGTTATGGTCAGATCCTAATCTGCCGTGATTGTTCCGGATTGGAGCTTGCAAATAAATGAGGTATACGACAAGATTCCTGGCATATCAACAAAGAAAACCGTCCCGGCTCATTGTAGGACAGGTTGCCTTGCATGATACCGCGCTTTTCAGGCGGATTATGTTGCGGTAGAGCTGATTTGGTGTAATATTCCGTTTGAATATCCATTCCGATTATGGAGAAAATGTGAACGCGACCCGATCCACCGGAAAGCCGGCTGTAAAAAAGAGCAAGCGCGGAGAGGCTGTTGACCAGAGTGTCAAAGCGGTAAAAGGCAAGAAGGCAAAGCTTTCGCCAGTTGTCGACAAGCCGGTTGCAGAAACCGGTGACGCTGCAGTTGAGCCGGCAATAGATCTGTCCGACAGCCAGTGGTTCCTTAACCGGGAGCTGACCTGGCTGGAATTCAACAGTCGTGTGCTGCATGAGGCCGAGGACGAAAGGACGCCGCTTTTGGAGCGGCTCAAGTTCATTGCCATTGTCAGTGCCAACCTGGACGAGTTTTTCATGAAACGCATAGGCGGTCTGAAACAGCAGATCGGCGCCGGAATGCGGGAGTTGACGCTGGATGGTCGTTCCGCGCGACAGCAGGTGAAGGAGTGTCACGCGGTGATACGGGCGATGGAAGCCCGCAAGGAGGAGTTGTTCAATCAGGTTTGCGCTTTGTTGCAGGAAAAGAACATCCTGATCGAGCGCTACGCCGACCTGACTCCCAAAGAGCGCAAGCAGCTGCGGGAACACTACTATGCCAATATTTTTCCGCTGTTGACACCGCAGTCGATTGATCCTGCCCATCCATTCCCGTTCATATCAAACCTTTCATTGAACCTGCTGGTCACGGTGCGCTCCCACAGGGCGCGCGAGGCTTCGCTGGTACGGGTCAAGGTTCCGGTCGGTCTTGGTACGCAACGCTTTATCCGGGTGGGGAAGGGGGATCATTTCATCCGGTTGGAAGATGTCATGAGCAACAATCTGGACATGCTCTTTCCGGGCATGGAGATTGTCTCCTGCGAAATCTTCCGGGTAACCCGCAACGCCAACACGGAGAAGGACGAGGATGAGGCCGACGATCTGATGGAGATGATCGAGTCGGAACTGAAGGAGCGCAAGTTCGCTCCGATTGTGCGGCTGGAGATCGGCGCAGGCATGGATCCGGTCCATCGCGGCCGTCTGGCTGCCGAACTGGAACTGGACGAAGCAAACGATGTCTTTGAAGTTCCGGGCCTGCTGGCGCTGCGTGACCTGTTCGAGCTGGTCAAACTCGATTATCCACGTCTGCATGATCCGATACATCACCCGATCGACCACCCGCTGTTGCAGGCCCAACGCAATATTTTCCATATCATCCGCGATGCGGGGGCAATTCTGCTGCAGCACCCCTACGAATCGTTTTCGACTTCTTTAGAGCGCTTTTTGCGGGAGGCGGCAATCGACCCCAAGGTACGCGGCATCAAAATGACGCTTTACCGCACCTCCAGCCAGAGCCGGATAATCGATGCGCTGCTGCTGGCGGCCCAGAACGGCAAACAGGTGGCGGTGGTGGTGGAATTGAAGGCGCGCTTCGACGAAGCCACCAATATCCGTCTGGCGGAGCGGATGGAGGAGGCCGGCATCCATGTCACCTATGGTGTGGTGGGCCTCAAGACCCACTGCAAGGTGATCATGGTTGTTCGCCAGGATTTCAGCGGGCTCCGGCGCTACGTACATATCGGTACCGGCAACTACCACGCCGATACCGCCAGATTGTACAGCGACGTCGGCCTTTTGACCTGTGACCAGGTCATTGCCCAGGATGTGACCGAGCTGTTCAATTATCTGACCACCGGCTTCATGGCCAAACGCAATTACCAAAAGCTGATACCGGCGCCGCGCATGTTGAAAAAAGCCCTGATAGCCAAGATAGAGCGCGAGATCGTACTGCACCGTGAAAAGGGCGACGGTTTGATACAGTTCAAGATGAATGCATTGGAAGACGGCGATATCGTCAAGGCGCTATACCGCGCTTCGATTGCCGGTGTCAGGATCGATCTGATCGTGCGTGACACCTGCCGACTGCGCCCCGGAATCACCTGTCTTTCGGAGACGGTCAGGGTGGTAAGCATCGTGGGGCGTTTTCTGGAGCACTCCCGAATTTACTATTTTCGCAACGGCGGAGCCGAAGAATATTTCATCGCCTCGGCCGACGCGATGAAAAGAAACCTGGAGGCCCGGGTGGAGGTGCTCTGCCCGGTGGAATCGCCACTGCTGACCAGGCAGCTGCGGGTAGTTTTTGATACCCACCTGGCTGACCGTCGTTCCGCATGGGACATGTATCCGGATGGAAGCTACCTGCAACGCATGCCGCAGGAATCTGATTCCACCGAAGGCAGCCATGGCCTGCTGATCGGGATGACGGTTCGCCGCCAGAAGGAACTGCTCAGGCAAAAGAACAAAAAGACAAAAAACAAACAGTGACACATTTCAGGTGCAGTCTGCTGAAAGTTGCAAAGAAACCGGTTGACTCAATGACCGGTTTTTTTGTTGTCCAAAAACGGATTGTATAAAATGTTATTGCAATATAACCTTATTTTATTATACTGGCAATTAATGAGTCGGATTGATGTTTTCAGGGTATAAATCTGTACTAACTCCGGGACAGGAGGCTTGAAATGGGAAAAAAATCGAACAGCAGTGAACTTGAAGCAGTAGAACATGATTTGTTGCGGCATGACTCTTCCATAGGCCGGATTCTCAAAGAACGTGGGGTGTCGCGACGTGATTTTCTCAAGTTCTGCTCCGCTATGACGGCCGCCATGGCGCTGCCGGCCTCGTTTGCTCCAAGGGTTGCCCAGGCGCTGGATGAGGTCAAGCGTCCGACCCTGGTCTGGCTGGAGATGCAGAGCTGCACCGGCGATACCGAGGCCCTGCTCCGTTCGGCCAATCCGACTGTGGCTGAGATAGTGCTCGATATCCTCTCGGTCGATTATCACGAAACGATCATGGCGGCAGCCGGCCACCAGGCCGAAGGCGCTCTTGACAAGACCATCGCCGATTTCAAGGGCAAATATATATGTGTGATCGAGGGTTCGATCTCGATGAAGGACGGTGGTATTTACGGTACTACCGGCGGCAAGTCGCACCTTGAGCGGGCCCGTCAGGTCTGTGGCGGGGCGCTGGCCACGATTGCGGTCGGCACCTGCGCCTCCTATGGCGGTATCGCTGCTGCGGTTCCAAATCCCACCGGTGCGGTCGGTGTCCGGGACGCGGTTCCGGGCGCCACCGTGATCAACCTGCCCGGATGCCCGGTCAATGCCGACAACCTGACAGCTACGATTGTCCATTATCTGGTGTTCGGCAAGATACCGGCCCTCGACAGTCATGGTCGCCCGTTGTTTGCCTATGGCAAGCGTATCCACGACAACTGCGAACGTCGCCCCCATTTCGATGCCGGTCAATATGTGGAGCATTGGGGAGACGATGCCCATCGCAAGGGATTCTGTCTCTACAAGATGGGGTGCAAGGGGCCGGCCACCTTCCATAACTGTCCCACGCAGCGCTACAACGAAAAGACCAGCTGGCCGATCGCGGCCGGGCACCCCTGCGCCGGATGTTCAGAACCGCAGTTCTGGGACACCATGTCGCCGATGTACAAGCGTCTGCCCAACGTGCCCGGTTTCGGAATCGAGCATACAGCCGACAAGATCGGCCTGGGGCTGGTTGCCGGCGCTGGCGCCGCCTTTGCGGTCCATGGCGCACTGAACGCGCTGCGCAAGGACAAGGAACCTGCTGAAGAAAAAAAGGAGGGCTAGGTTATGGCCAAGATAGTAGTAGACCCGATTACCAGGATTGAAGGGCACCTCCGAATCGAGGCCGAAGTCAGCGGTGGCAAGATCATCGATGCCTGGAGTTCGGCAACGATGTTCCGTGGCATCGAAAAGATCCTGAAGGGGCGCGACCCGCGCGACGCCTGGTTCTGGACCCAGCGATTCTGCGGTGTCTGCACCACGGTTCATTCGGTAGCTTCGATCAGGGCCGTCGAAAACGCTCTCAGGATCAAGATTCCCCCCAATGCCGAGCTGATCCGCAATATTATCATCGGCACCCAGAACGTGCAGGACCATGTGATCCACTTTTATCATCTGCACGCGCTGGATTGGGTCGATATCACTTCAGGTCTCAAGGCCGATCCGGTCAAAACCGCGGCTCTGGCAGCATCGATCTCGGAATGGCCCAATAACTCGGCCACCTATTTCAAGGCGGTGCAGGATAAGGTCAAGGCTTTTGTCGCTTCCGGCCGTCTCGGACCATTTGCCAATGCATACTGGGGGCACCCGGCCTATCATCTGCCGCCCGAAGCCAACCTTATGGCTACCGCCCATTATCTTGAGGCCCTGGAGTGGCAGAAGGATGTGATCAAGATCCACGCCATCCTGGGAAGCAAGAATCCGCATCCGCAGACCTTCCTGGTGGGGGGGATGTCCATCCCGATCGATCCCGATTCCCAGAATGCTCTCAATGCCGATAAACTGATCGAAATCAAGCGCCTTTTGAGAAAAGCGCAAGACTTCGTCGAAAAGGTTTACATCCCGGATCTGCTGGCGGTTGCGTCATTTTACAAGGATTGGGCCGCGATCGGTGGCGGGGTGGGCAACTACATGTGTTATGGCGAGTTTCCCGATGCCAGCGGCAATACTTGGTTCCCGTCGGGAGCAATCCTGGATAAGGATCTGAGCAAGGTACACATGGTTGACCAGGGCAAGATCGCCGAGTACGTCGATCACTCCTGGTTCGAAAACTCGGCCGGTCCCGGGAAAGGACTGCACCCCTATGAAGGTGAAACCGAGGTGCGCTACACCGGGCCGAAGCCGCCTTATGAATACCTTGATACCAATGCCAAATATTCATTCGTGAAATCGCCCCGCTATGACGAGAAGGCAATGGAGGTAGGTCCTTTGTCCCGCGTGCTGGTGGCCTATGCCTCCGGACACAAGGATACCAAGGCTGTTGTGAATCTGGTGCTGGGCAAGCTGGGAGTCGGTCCGGAGGCGCTCTTCTCGACACTGGGGCGTACCGCCGCACGCGGCATCGACTGTCTGCTTAACGCCCAGCAGACGCCCAAATTCCTGGACGAACTGATAGGCAACATCTCCAAGGGCGATTACCGGATCCATGCCAACGAAAAGTGGGATCCTTCCGAGTGGCCGGCAGAGGCCAGCGGCTACGGCATGCACGAAGCCCCGCGAGGAGGACTCGGCCACTGGATCAAAATAAAGGATCAGAAAATCCTCAATTACCAGGCGGTGGTGCCATCAACCTGGAACGCTTCGCCGCGCGACGCCAAGGGGCAGCGTGGACCATACGAAGCGGCGCTGGTCGGAACTCCGCTGGCCGATCCCAACAAGCCGCTGGAGATCCTGCGTACGATCCATTCCTTTGATCCATGTCTGGCCTGCGCCGTCCATGTGCTGGACGCCAACGGCAACGAGATGGTCAGGGTGAAGGTGTCCTAGGAAGCGGGGAGGCATGAAATGAGCGATAACTGCAAGTTCAAATGCTACATATGGGAACTGCCGGTCAGGTGGTGTCACTGGATCAACATGGTCTGCATAGTCACGCTGTCGGTTACCGGCTTCCTGATCGGAACTCCATTTTCTTTCGGAAGCTCGACTTCTTCTTACACGATGGGGTGGATCCGTTTCGTCCACTTTACCGCGGCCTACCTGTTTACCGTGAGCGTTATGTCGCGTCTGATCTGGTCGTTCATCGGCAACAAATATTCTAGCTGGCGCGAGTTTTTTCCGTTGATGACCGATGCCGGCCGCAAGAAGACCATCAGGATGTTGCGTTATTACATGCTGCTGGACAAGGATGTCCCGGAAACGGTCGGTCATAACCCACTGGCAACTGCAGCCTATGTCTGTCTTTTCGGAATCTATTCGCTGATGATACTGACCGGTTTTGCCTTGTATGCCCAGCATGCGCCGCAGGGGGCGATGCACAAGGCGCTCGGTTTCATGTATGCGCTGTTCAGCGACCAGGGCATGCGGCTTACGCATCATATAAGCATGTGGTTCATATTCGGTTTTGTAGTAAACCATATTTACAGCGCCTGGCTGATGGACATCAAGGAACATGGCAGCGAAATCTCCAGCATGTTCAGTGGTTACAAGTTCACGGTACGCAAGGAAAAATAAGCAGAACTTGCTGCTGATCAGTCGAATTGGGGCGTGCTTTTATGTACGCCTCGCTTTTTGTGTTTCAGGGAGAATTCATGAATTCTGATGGTGGGACCAAGTCGGCGATACTGGTGCTTGGTATCGGAAATCTGGTGATGAGTGATGACGGAGTCGGAGTGCGCGTGGTTCATGAGCTGCAGCGCTCTTACCGTTTCCCGGAAAACGTCAGGGTTGTCGATGGCGGGACGTTGGGGCTGGACCTGCTTCCGATGCTGGAAGAGGCTACCCATCTGATTCTGGTGGATGCGGTCGAAACCGGAGAGAAGCCGGGGAGCCTGGTCAGGCTTACCGGCCGGGAGTTGCCGATTGCGATGCAGACTAAGCTGTCACCGCATCAGATGGGGTTAAAGGACCTGTTGGCGGTTTCGGAGCTGATGGGGCATTCTCCCGGTGAAATGGTTCTGATCGGTGTGCAGCCTGGGTCTGTCGAGATGGGGGCCGAGTTGACGGCTGAGGTTGAAGCTATGCTTGAAGAGGTAACTGCCAAAGTGCTGTTTGAACTGAGCTGTTTCGGTGTCAGCCTGTAAATGCCGCGCCAGTCATTCATCCGCCCAGATATTTGGTCAGTTCCTCGGCCAGCGTGGTTGGATGGAGGAACCTGGCCGGAATCTTGTCGTTTCCAAGAAACTCTTTCGACCAGGACTGGCGTTTGGTCCATGCCATCAATTGTTCCCAACCGGCCCAGGTGGAAAAATCAACCCCATGAATGTTGGTGATCTGTTCCAGAAATGTCTGTTCATAACCTGCCATAAGGGGTCTCCTTCTCGGTTAAGCGAATCAGCTGAATATATCAACAGGTTGATACCGGTGACAAGGTTTGTCCGGCGCAGCCTGTTATATTCAACCTGTCTGTTTCATAAAAATGGGCAATTAACACAAACTTTATCATTTTATAGGAATAATTCAAAATATTATAATTTCCTCAATGCCGTTTCTCCCAGTAGTTCATCGTAGACTGCCAGGGATTTTACCCGCATGGTCTGTTTCTGACCCAGTTCCACGAAGGTTTTCAGCTTCCCGTTGAATCTGGCCGCCTGTGACTTCAGGTTGCTGCTGCTCTCGGAAACGAAACTCTTCTCTTTCGGGTCGACGTCTTTTTTGAACAGCCCCTTGGCCTTGTTCCAGTACTCATCCGAGCTGCTCATGTAATGGTCGAGGGCATCAAGAAAAGAGAGTGCCCCGGACGACAGGTCCGCTACCGTTGCAAGTTTCAGCTGGGCATCCTGCATGCTTTTCAGCAGTTGCTGGTCAGCGTAGTTCGATATTTCAATCATGGTTTTCGGGTCAACCGGCTTGTCAGGATTGATTGCATCGACCATGGCAACGAATTTGTGCGATGAATTAAGATAAGTATTGATCGCCAGAGAGGCGTTATTCAAAGCCATCGTGAACTGGGCTACGAACTTGGTGAAAACTGAAGCCTGTCCGGCATAGGGTATCGGCAGCACCCGTGCTATGAGCGCTGCATACGAACCGGCCAGTATATAGCGGTTGTATCCTGCCAGGTTTGTGCTCATCCAGGTGACAAAACCCTGGAAATCACTCGTTGCCTGTTGTTGCTGCCTGACATCGGCGGCAATTTCCCTGAGTCTTTGGATTTTTTTCAGTCTCAGGCTCTCCTGGGTGATGACCAGTTGATGCTCAAGTTCCTTGATGCGTTCATTGAGAGAGGATACATCATGCCGGAGTTTTAATGTCTGTTCGTCAGCAATGGTCTGAGGGGGCGGGTTTTCAGATGCGAAAGCTTTGCCTGTTAATAGTGCTGCCAGTATCACGGTTGCAAACAGGCGGCAGAAAGTGGGGTTGAGCATTTGACAGCTGTTCCTTCTGGAATTTTGGATGGTATCGTTTATAGCTTTGCCGGCGGGGTATTGCAATTAAAAGTAGTGATCATGCAGGAAAGGATTCGATGCCTGTGCTGATGATTCCGCAGAACTGCCGGATGATAAAGCGGAGAAAATATTATTTTACAGCAGTCGCCGGCCCCTGTTTTTCCACTGTTGCAGATTCGTTTGTATTTGCAATTGAAAAGAAGATCCCGTTTTCTTTTTTCCCGCCGGATGGAAAAACATAGACAAGCCTGGCATTGTCGAGAGTGGCTCTTACGGTTTGGGTTGAGTAACCAAGGGCGCCGGCAATCTTGTTGACAACCGTTTCAGGAGAATCGCCGGCTGTGATGTTCACCAATCGGGTGCCGTGTTCGGCAAGTTGCCGGGACAAGGTTTTTTCCCCGGTAACGGCAAGATCGCAGGCGATTGCTGCCGTTATCATATTCCCTTGAACAGTGTGGAGAATTTCCGTCCTGACATCTTTTTGGGTTTCTGCAACTGGTACCGGTGATAAAAAATCAACCAGGATTTTCGGAATCAACTTGCAGGGTGGAATCGAAGCCTGAAGTTTGACGGTCTTTGGTTGTGAGGGGGTCGGAATGAAGCCGGGTGATGGCAGCGTTTTAAGCAGTTGCAGTTTTTCCTGCGACAGAGTGTTAACGACCGCTTTTTCAGTATTTGATAAGTCATGGTGGGAACGGCTTCCATGTTTACTTTTTACGGTTTTTTTTGCTGAAAGTACAACGCCCTGTTTCTGACCGCCTTTTGCCGGAAGAGTACGTTTTATGGATACCGGTGGCAGAGTCGACGAAGCCGCTTTGGAACTGCTGCGTTGCTTCAGTTCATTGATATCAAGATCAAACTTTTGCAGATTGTCTGCTGAAGAGCGTGTCGGAGACAGGAATACCAGACACAAGGCTACGCAGCATGTAACTGCTGCTGATGCCGGCGACGTATTATGAAATATATGATTAAATCCAAATTCCATATAGAATTCTTTCAGCTTTGTAATTATTCTAATGAATATAACGCCCAGACAGGGTGATTGCAATAAATATAGCCGGACGTGCCGTTCTGCTCGTTGCATTTGCACACGTGCTGTAATACCATGGAAATCCCGATATAAACAATACTGCAAGGAGAAAAAATAATATGGCCTTGTGGTCATTTCGACTGACTCTGGTTCAGAAAATGATTCTCAGCTTTGCGCTTTCCGGATTGTGCCTGATAGCTGCCCTGATTTATTCCATATCCGGCCTGGGGGCGATGCACAAGATGGAACAGGAGATAGCCGACAAGGATCTCAGTGCCGCTACCATAACGATCAGGCTGCGCGAGTTGATTGTGGCGCAGGAACGTTTGACCGGCAGGTTCAGAATTCTGAAGCAGCCTGAGTATAAGCTGCTGCATGACCAGAATGAGGCTGATTTCCGGAGCGAGATCACAAAGCTAAAAACAGTCCATAATTCTACAGCCGTTACCGCGCTTGAAAAAGGTTATGAGCGTTATTCCAGGTCTGCAAAGCTCCTTTTTGCAGGAGAACCATCCGACCCAGTGGATATGAAGAACGCCATTGAATTTATACTTAAAACCGTCCACACAATCAGTGAAGATCAACGCCGGAATTTATCGGACAAGCTGGTCTTGTCCGATATACAGGAACAGCGCACCGTGACCTGGTCGCTGGGCCTGGCTTTTGCGGGAGTTGTATTGTCTTTCCTGATTGCCGGCTGGATGGTTTATTCCTTTGCCAGTTCAATCGGAAAGCTCCAGTATGCCACCCACCTGATAGCCTCCGGTGACTTCGATCATGACCCGCGCATCGCTTCCGGTGATGAAATCGGTGCTTTGTCACAGGATTTCAGGAGCATGGCTATCAGGCTCAAGGAGCTTGAACAGTTGAGTCTTGACGCGAGCCCTTTAACCCGCCTGCCTGGAAACATCGCCATTGAACGCGTTATCAACAGGCATCTGCGCGAAAAGATAACCTTTGCCATGTGTTACCTGGATCTGGATAATTTCAAATCGTACAATGACCGTTACGGTTACATCAAGGCCAGCGAGGTCCTGAAGGAGGTCGGCAAGGTCGTTTATGATACTGTGAAGGGACTTGGCAATCAGGACGCTTTCGTCGGCCATATCGGCGGCGATGATTTTGTCGTTGTAATCAGTGCGGAACGTGCCGAAGCCGCATGCAGGGCGATCATCGCCAGTATCGATGCGCTGGTACCATCCTATTATTCCGAGGAGGACCGGTGTGCCGGTGCGATCGAGGGGGTTGACCGCTACGGAGTGGCGCGAAAATTCCCGCTGATCTCCATCTCGATTGCCGCTTTGATATGCAAGCCCGGAGATTATGACACCGCTGCCGAGATTGCCAGTGCCGCTGCTGGCGTCAAGGACCGTGTCAAGGAATCGGTGGGAAGCAATTATGTGATTTTCAGGAAGGGAGAACTCTGTGAAGCCTGATAAGTTTTGTAGAGCCTTGCTTTTACTGCTGCTGATCTCATTGACAGGAGGTTGCGGGACGTTCATTGGCAGGAATCTGTCCATGACCAGGAATGTTTCCACTGCTGAGCGTAATTTTGCCGGCGCATTGGAGAGCCTTCGGACCGGTAACGAGTCCGTTGCACGTGAACTGTTCGTGCGGGTTGTGAATGAACCAGGCCTGGCCGGGGTGACCGACGAAGCCCTGTTCCGGTTGGCTTTGTTGAGTCTGGGGGATGAAGGCGGAAAGGGTGAAAAGCGTGCTGCAGAGCTGATTGACAGGTTGCTGGGCGAGTTCCCCGGCAGTATCTGGTCCCGGCAGGCAGCCCCGTTGGCAGAGTATGTACAGGAAACTGTCGCCTTGCGTGCCCGGACACGGGAGCTCAAAGCGCTGCGGAACCAGAATCTGTCGTTGAGTCGTGACAACAAGGAGCTTCGTCAAAGTATCGAACGCATCAAGAATCTCGATCTGGAGCTGGAACAGAAGATCAGAAGGTAACTTCAGATACAACCGGACTCATCTCATTTCCGCTTTTCTCCCTGCTGATACTCCGCCATGAACTTTACTTTATAATCCATGAAACGCCCGTCTCCGATCGCCTGACGAATCTCCTGCATCATCGTCAGATAGAAATGAACATTGTGGATTGCCGAGAGCACGGCAGACAGAACCTCGTTGGATACAAACAGGTGATGGATATACGCCCGGCTGAAGTTCTGGCATGTGTAGCAGCTGCAGCTGGGGTCGATCGGGAAAAAATCGCGCTTGTAGTTCTTGTTTGTAACCCGGATCCGGCCCCGCCGCGTGAATAATGTTGCGCTTCTGGCGTAGCGGGTCGGGATGACGCAATCAAACATGTCGATGCCGCGTTCGACACTTTCCAGGATATCCTCGGGCAGGCCGACGCCCATCAGGTAACGGGGTTTGTTCTCCGGCAGATGGGGCGTCGTGAAGCCAACGATCTTTTTCAGCAGTTCCAGTCCCTCGCCGACGCTGACGCCGCCGATGGCATATCCCGGCAGATCCAGCTTGCACATCTCCTTTGCGCACATTGCACGCAGATCTTCATAGACACTTCCCTGCACGATGCCGAACAGCGCCTGGCCGTTGTCGGTCATGGCATTCCGGCATTGCTTCAGCCAGCGGATCGTTTTCTTGGTGGACTGCTCGGCGTAGGCCTTTTCGCAAGGGTAGGGTATGCACTCGTCGAAGGCCATGATGATGTCCGCACCCAGGTCCTGCTGGATACGTGTAGCGCCGGCAGGATCCAGGTAGATCTCTTCGCCGCTGATCTCGTGTCTGAAGAATACGCCGTCTTCGGTTATGCGTTTGTTGGGCAGGGAAAAAACCTGAAAGCCACCCGAATCGGTCAGAATTGGTTTGTTCCAGGACATGAATTTGTGCAGACCGCCCGCTTTTTTTACAAGTCCTTCACCCGGTTGCAGATGAAGATGATAGGTGTTTGAAAGTATTATCTGGGCGCCGGTTTCTTCTATCTGGACCGGTGTGAGAGGTTTCATAGCGCCGTGGGTTGCTACCGGCATGAAGATCGGGGTCTGGATATCTCCCCTTGATGTGCTGACCACGCCGAGTCGCGCGGCGCTAGATTGGTCCTTTTTAAGCAGCCTGAATTCCATTTGTATCGTCGCTCCCGGAGTAGTTCTGTGTCTGCAAGTACTAACACGAATACCGGCCTAAATGCAATCACGCCGGAATTACATGATTAGTTGCAGCTTGAAATTGTATCCTGTATACATAAAATGGTTGCAATTTTTTATAACGATGTCTACTATGCGTTTCACAAAAATATGAGAGTCTGATAAGCGCTACGATGTCCAAAGCCGCATCAAATACACTTGAAAAGGAGGTTGTAATGGTGTTTTTATCCAGATTTCTCTGGCGCGGTCCCCCCGGTGTTTTTGTCCATCCCCGTTAAGACTTATTTAATCCAAGCTGTATCACATCTCAAAAAGGAAGGAATGCTATGCAACTGCTCACGTCTTCAATCGGCAGAAAGATCGTGATGGCGATCACAGGCCAGGCAATGGTTCTGTTCGCTGTCGTCCATCTGCTCGGCAACAGCTCCATCTTCGGATGGCTAAACGGCGGTATCAATGCCTATGCCGAACACCTCCACAGCTTGCCGCTGCCAATCATCATCGGTTTCCGGCTGGCGCTGCTGGCCATGGTTTGTATCCATATCTGGTTCGGCATCCAGCTGACCATCGAGAACCGTGGCGGTCGTCCACGGCAGTACGCTGTAAAAGCCACCCAGAAAGCTACCTTTGCCAGTGAAAACATGATCTGGACCGGTTCATTGCTGGGCCTGTTCCTGGTTTATCATCTGCTGCACTTCACTTTCCAGGTTATAA
>JAWDJY010000075.1:0-22062 GCA_032469775.1 Geobacteraceae bacterium
GATCGGCCTCTTCGGCAAGTTGGCCGCGCAAGGTGGAGACGGCGTAGCACAGGTCGTAGACCGACTCACCGAGAAGGAGCAGCCCGCGTTCCTCGGCGCAGAGGACGAACACCAGTCGCATCATCACCGTCAACCCAGCTTCGTAGAGCTCGGAGGGCTTCACGTCGTGGAGGAGTTCCCGGTTGCGGTCCTCGTCGGCCTTGTCGAGACACTGCACGAGCACCTCGACCGCACGACGGACCTGCTCACCAAGGGTGTCCGTGATTTCTTCGTGATGTTTGAGGGATTCGTCCAGAAGCGATTCCAGGGTGTCTTCCGCAGGTCCGAAGCAACGACGAACCCCCAGCAACGACTGGAAGGCCTTCAGTGTAATCGGCTCCTGGAACCACAGGCGGGCGTACCAGGACGCTTGGCTGGAGGTGGACCCGACCGGCGCGTTGACCAGCATCCATCGTTCGCCGTCGGTCAGAAGCCCCACGCGTACGCCATGGGCACGGCAGAGCAGAGTCATGCGCTCCTGGAGAGAAACGGGCCAGCCGTCACCTCGCTGGACCGACTCGAGGTCGGTATCCGGCGGCAAAACGGCAATGAACAGTTGCGGCTTTCCGACTGCGGGCGAGCGGACGATCCAGTCGGGTTTGAACGCCCCGGAGTGTTCCTGTGGCGAAACGGTCGGAAGCTCGCCCGGCCAGTCGGCCGCCTGGACGAGTGATTCGTGGTCGTATTCGAGCATTTCCGTCAGCACCAGGCGAATCCATTCCCGGTGCAGTTCCGACAGCAGGCTGTCCTCTTGGTCCACTGCCTCGCGCCATTCCTCGTAGGCGGCCCTGAGTTTCTGGCGTCGCGGAGTCTCAACCGCTTCCAGCCCTTGCGGGAAAGCTTTCTCCAGCATGGACACGGTCAGGAAAGGACCAGATATTTCTATCAGGGAGAGCCATTCGGCGTGTTTGGATAGATTCTTTACCATTGGCGCTCTTCCTTGAAGAATTCGATTGCGACTCCTTCATCGGTGCTGTGCCATTCATGTCCGCAACCGCACACCAAGGTCTTGCCGAGTTCTATGTAGAGCTTCAGTCCGCAGTCCTGACAATGAATTCGCGCACATTTGCATCCGCGACACTGGCCAGCTAGCCACCAGAATATCAGACCATTTTCAAGCGGGGTCATGCCATCCTGATCAAGAACGATGCAGTCCTCATTACAAATCGGGCACATCTTCCATTTGTCCGGAACGATGAGATCCAGTGCCTCTTCCATGGTAAGGGTCATCAAATCGCACTGAATGAATCGAGCCTTCACCTCGGCTGGAGAAGTGAACCCGTTCGCCGCGACAATGATTGTTTTATTCGCGCCAACAGCCAGTGAAAGTGCAGCGACTTCTTCGATATCTTTCACGTCGAGAGGCGCTGAATGGAATTTGGCGTCAACAAGCATTCGCAGCGAGTGTCCCCGCTCAGTCATCTCAATCATCACGTCGACTTGTCTACGCTGTCCCGTCACAAGATCAGGCAAGTAGACGTTGCGAAAAACCGTCCCGAATCCTTCCAGTTGCTCGTAAAGTACTGCAACGGCTTCTTGGTACTCCTGCCATTTCATCACCTTACCCTCAATTGAGATGCGGGAACCAGGAACACAACTGCCACCGGGAACGTTCGATCCACGGGGTTGGCGTAATGTTTTTCGATCGCGGTCTTTTCTTCTTCCCGCTCTTCCGGAATCCGAGCCAATCGAGCCTCCAGGGCGTTGACGTCCTTCTTCACCTGTGCCATCTCTTCGGGCGAAAACCCGGGTAGATGGAGCTGACCACCATGGCGATCCGATTTCAGCTCTTTGCGAATACTGGCCTCAAGTTCGTCCAGAACGGTCAGGAAATCGGCGATTTCGCTTTTCATGCATCTGTCGAGTGTGTTCTCTAGAAACTTCAAGCGGTCCTTGGATCGCGCTTCAACGGTGGTCATTAGAGCGTCTTCGTGGCGCTCAAACCTGTCTTTAAGCACGTCGAACAGCGCCCGATCGGGTTCGATCGGAGAACCCTGGGCGACCAGTGCTTCCAGTTTGCCGACTTGGGCGATGCGAGCGAACCGTTTGTGTTCGAGTTCGCCACCGGCGAGGGTCAGTTCTTCGTGAAGGCGATGGTGGTCTCCTCCGGTGATCACCAGCCGTGACCAGACAGCCACTGCCGGGGCACTCAATTCGCTGTCTGGCACGGTGCGGACCGCCACCCGGTGAAGGCGTTTGACGTCGTCGAGTTTCCAGATCTCTTCTCGAAGCAGCCGCAGGCACATCTGCACCAGCCGGTGATTGAGATGGGCCAGCACGACATCGTCTTTGCCTTTGGCGACTTCGTGATCGAAGGTGATCGGACGACGAGTACCGGTATGGGGGTGTTCCAGCCCGACGGTGGCCCTGCCCCAGGAACCGGGAAGGACGGGCACTTCGAAAACACTCCCTGTTTCGCCCTTGGCCGATGCGATGGGCTTGAGCGGTGGCTTTTCCGCTAGATCCAGCGCGACCTCGACCGCACGCGATATGTGCTCGGGAGACAGATGGAAATCGTTCTTCACTTCCATGAGCCTCTCGTGTAGGCGGGCGATGCGTTCCTGGAGACGCTTTTCCGCCGTGACGAACTTCCTCGCCTTGGCGGCCTTGGCTTCCGCCGAGGCTGTGTCCAGGCCGCTACGCCTGCCGAGCATAGCTTCCTCGATCTGTCGGGCGATGACCGGCCCGACGCTGCCGAGATCCTCCCGGATCGTATCGATCTTGAGGACGGCACGCATCAAATATTCGTGATCGCCCGCGACATCCCCCGGCTTGGCGGCCCGGTCGGTAAATTTTACGGAAAATCCTTTCCCGACCGGATGCCAGATAAAAACGGCTTCTTCCTTCTGACCGTGTCGGTCGACACGGCCGTTGCGCTGTTCCATGACATTTGGATTCCACGGAATCTCGACATGGATGAGGTAGTTGCAGTGGTTCTGCAGGTCGATACCTTCCGAGGCGGCATCGGTTGCCAACAGAATGCGAACCGGCGAAATGTCGGGATGCGCCTGGAACGCGGCTTTGACCGACTCGCGCTCGTCCGGCAGCATGCTCCCGTGCAGGTACATCAAACGATCGCCGCCGTAGCCGTTGGCCGTGAGAATCTGATGGAGCCAGGAATGGGTGGCTCTGTATTCGGTGAACAGAATCACGCGTTTCCCGTTCCAGCGGCCATCCGATTTCAGGTGGCGTTCGAGCCAATCGAGAATTGCCTTGGCTTTCGAGTCGACGCGGTTGCGCGCTTTCTCCCCCCAGGTAGAGAGACGGTCGAGCATGTCTCTCTGTTCGCGTGACAGCGGTGGAGCGAGTTCGCCCACCACCTCGACCGCTTCGTGCTGGGCTTCTTCGACCAACGAATCGTCCGAATACTCCTCTTCGGTTTTCAGAATCGCCTTGCGCAGAATGCGATCGTCCAGGGTGTCGCGATTGCCTTTGGATTTGCCGCGTTCCAGCGTTTCCCGGTGTTTCGCCAAGGTGAGTGCAAAAGCCATCGGTGAAGAAAAGAGCCTCTTCTTGAGAAGCATGTGGACGAAGTCGGTCCCATATTCGAAACGTGTGCCTTTGACGCTCTTCGACCGATCGGCCGTGTACTCTCTCAGCAAGGCGTGGATCTGCCGCTCTTCATCTGAATAGTCGACTTCGAGCCCTTCGAGCTTGCGCACTGGGAAGACGGGCTTGCCGTTCGCATCGACGATGTCGCTCTTCAGGCGACGAACCATGACGCGGTGAAGTTGTTTCTCGTCCGGCATTACCGTCCTAGCGAACCGCTGATCGTCCAGGAGCTCCAGCAACGAGGTGAAAGATTCCTGATAGCCGTTGTGGGGCGTGGCGCTCAGAAACAGACGATGGGTGAAGTGAGGGGCGAGCGACCGGATCAATCTCGTTCTCTGGCTTTCCAGGGCATACATGGACGCCGCCGCCGGTGCGACGTTGTGCGCTTCATCGACAACCAAAATATCGAATTTTCGCGGGTAGGTTATGTGGGGGGGGAGAACGTCCTTCAACAAACGAAAGCCCTCGCCGCTCTTCATCCAGTCCATAGAGGTGACGAGACGAGGATAGGACGTCCAGGGATTCACGTGAATACCGCGCTCGCGACGGAGGCGCTTGACGTATTCCGTATCGACGATCCGGAATTCGAGCCCGAATTTTTCCTGCATCTCGGTCTGCCATTTTACCTGCAGACTTGCAGGACAAACCACGAACACAGTTCTGGCACGATGACGAACGAGCAGTTCCTGGATGACCAATCCGGCCTCTATCGTCTTGCCCAGACCGACGTCGTCCGCGATGAGGAGATTGACGCGGGCCATCTCGACTGCTCGAACCAGCGGATCTAGTTGGTAATCCTCAATGGTTATCCCGCTTCGAAAAGGCGATTGCAGAAAAGAACGATCTGCGTTGGTGACGGCTCCCCAGCGAACGGCGTCGAGGAAGGCTTCCAGTCGATCGTTGCTGTCCCAGCCCGTGATCGATGGCAAACCCGCCTTTTCCAGAACCTGGGCTCCGGCCTCCATCTGCCAGACGACCTGTATCTCTTCGCCAATGGAATCTTCGTCCAAAGATGACAGGCCGACGAGGTGCTGATCACCGTTGCGCGATGGAGACAAGGCTCCGCTGCATACATCGGTGACTACCCATTGACGACGCCGGACTTCGACGAGTTGGCCGGGCTCGGGAACGACGCCTAAGCGAACGGCGCCGTTCGCCAAACTCGTATTGGTTGTTGTCATTGGGACCGGCTCCCCCGTCTAGACCGATACGCTCTTTGGGTCGCTTCCGAAACGTGCGACAGTAAGCTGGCTCCGATGATCTCTCCGAGCGTGACGGGAACGGCATTGCCGATCAGTCTGCCGATGGACTTCTGGCAGACTTGTTCTCCCGGACGTGTGAACACGTAATCCGGTGGGAAACTTTGCAGGATCGCGCCTTCTCTGAGCGAAATAGCTCTATCTTGCTCCGGGTGCCCAAAGCGGCCGTTACCGAATCCGAAGAATTGAGTCGTCATCGTTGGGGCGGGATCTTCCCAGGTCATGCGACCATAAACACTAGGGTAGGTCTTCCCAGACAATTTTTTATGACAGTCGGCCACCAACTCCCTCGGCCAATCACGCCAAGTCCCACCAGGACTGGAAGCCTGTATGCGGCGCATATTGATTTCAGAAAGAGCCGAGCACTGATGCAGGGGATCATTGGGATGGCTCGTCCCAGCCTTGAGCGGAGGCAAATCGCCGATGGCTTCTTTGACGGTTCTCGGCCTCTTGCCGAATTCCTGTGGGGTCAAAAGTGAAATCGGGCCGAACTTGGACGCAAGCAACACCAAGCGGTTGCGTTGTTGGGGAACGCCGTATTCGGCACAATTGACTACTTGGTACGCGACCGAATACCCGTTGGCTTCGAGGTTGGCCACGAAATCGTCGAAAACATTCTGTTCGACCAGTCGCGGAACGTTTTCCATCGTCACAAGATCCGGTGACAGCTCATCCACGAGTCTCGAAAACTGCAACAGAAGCCACCAGCGTTTGTCGGATTCCGACGCCTTCTGGTTGTAGGTGGAAAAGGTCTGGCACGGAGCGCAACCGGCAAGGAGTTTGACTCCATTCTTTCTGTAGTGGCGCTTGAGTTCGCTAGCCTTCAGTTCCTCCACTGATTCAAGTAGAAACTTGGCGTTGTTGTTGGCGGTATAGGGGTATTCACAAGCCGGATCGATGTCTACGCCAAGGCGCACATCGACACCGGCCTTCACGAGGCCATGCGTCAATCCACCAGCCCCGCAAAACAAGTCGACGGCATATACTTTACGTCGCTGCGTTACTCCGATTCTTGTCCGTAATCCGTTTTTCATTTTTTCGAATCCTTGCCCATGTTTTCCTTTGGAGATTCAGCGGACGCCCCCCCAGCTTCGACCCATGCATCAACTTGATCCTTTTTGAACTTCCAGAGTCGGCCCATGCGATGCGCTGGCATGCTGAATCGGTCAATCCAGCGATAAACAGTGTCACTGCTGACCCCGAGGTATTTGCATATTTCATCTACTGACAGCCAGCGATCTTCAATCTCGACCATGTCAATCCCTCATGGATAGTACATCCCGATCACCCAAGGGTGCTGAAAACAAACAACCTAGACACACTACGTCCAGAATAATTCTTTAAATACACTAATTTAGACAAAGCGTCAACCGCTTTTAACCGCACAAATATGCATTAAACCGCTTATGGGGGATTTGGCCGTTATATATTTTCAGCATACTTGTGGTATGCACGCCCACCAGCGTGCTGCCTGGTGAATATGAACACAAACTATATTCCGTCTTCCGTGTGGCCTCTGTCGAAACTGAACAGAGTAGCACAACACATCGTATTAATTACACTTTGACATTATTTTGAGTTGACATTTGAATATGTGCTGGTCAAACTGTACGTAAACTTTTGGTTAAGATCAGACCGTCGAGAAAGGAGGGAGGAAATGCTGGCGAGAAAATTTCAAGCAATCGTGATTTCGGCAGTTGGAACCGTCCTCCCGTGTTTTCTCGCGGGAGCGCTGGTGGGATTATTGATTCCGCATATTTTTTGGGGCTGTGTTGCATATCTATCTGCTTTTGCGTTGTTTTTTGTTGTCTTCGATAGAGTCCCTGTACGGTTTTATCACGGGTTTCTTAATGACATGGGGATGTTACCCCTCATGAAGTATGCATATACAAGCACTGAACGCTGGCCAGCGTTCACCATCTCCGATCTGCTCGGGTTTGGATGGCTATACAGAAGGTATTATCGCTACAAACGCTAATAGCCGGATATCCTACCCCTGAGCCTGGTACTCCCAGGCTCCTTTCACTTTCAAGACCTCGTCACGGTTCAGGGCAACATTTCCTTTATAGTCAGCGACAGCACGGTAAGGTTCCGATTCGTAAAAATAGATATTTGCTTCAGTGGTTTCTTCAAGATGTGCAAGCACTGATGCAGGTAATCGTATCGATTTTTCGTCGATTTTCATTTCTGCACCATAATCCGTCACAGAGAGACGTACTTCACCTGCTTGAAGGTTCAGCTCATTATCGCCAGCAGGTAACAGTACGATTATTCCATCAGACACCAGAAGAATTTTTTCCAATCTGATTACCTCCTTGGCCCTCTAAGCGGGGCTGGGCCGCCACCTTTGGGCAATGGTGACGATTTACTCTGGTTTTGAAGAATCTTTGACGTTCTCTGCAAGTTCTGCTGCACTCGGACACTTGCATCTCTCTCTGCATTTTCAGCCTCCCTCTTTGTAGCTGATTCCATAAGTTGCCTTCGACCCATAGCTGCACGAACTGGAGATGCCACGGTGGCAGCATCGCTAAAAATACTTGCTGTTTCACCGATTGCATTTCTTCCGATTGCAAGCGTAGTGGCAACTGAGCCTGCATCAATCGAACGACCTTCTTTGAACTCCTGCGAAGCAAATGACGAAGCATGGTCACCAATCGCAGACACAGCATATCCTGTAGTCTGTCTCGACGTATAATCCGCCTTGACCCCGCCATCGGCATGGATACTCCCGGTAATCCCCCCGCCTGACCTGGTGCTAACCACCGCCGCTCCCTGCTGCGACATCTGGACAAACTGATCTTCGGTAATCTCGGAACGCCTGCCGGCGACCAGATTGCCGCTCTTGTCCATTTTCCCCTGCACCTGCGAGTAATGCAGGTTGCCATCCTTGTCCTTGGCGTACATCAGCACATTGCCGTCGAGGCCGTTAGAGAATGATCCTCCCACCACCTCCATCTTGCCGGTTTTATCGTTCTTGGCGTAATACCAGTCGCCATTGACCATCATCTGCTTGCCGCCAGCCTGGATCATGTAGCTGCCGGACTTCCTTGATACATTCAGCGACTGGTTCTCGTAGCCGGTCTTGATGAAATCTCCGACGGTCTTGCGCAATCCTTTGTCCACGGTCGATACGTTCCGGTCCAACCGCTCCATGTCAGTGCCGGTCCGGCTCTGACCGAGATCGAACTTCTGCACCCGCCCGCCCTGATCGATGCTGAACGACGCAAGATTGCCGTTGCGGTCGAAATCTGCCTTGTAGTCGAACGCCTGGCCTGACATCCTGGCGACATGGGCGGCTGCACTCTGGAATCCAGCAGAGCGCAGCTGCTTCTGCAGTTCAAGAGCTTGCCCTCTATCTCCTTTGGCGACAGTACCTGCATCAGACGAATTGACGATCCCGCCATCCATACCGACATTGACAGCACTTTTGCCATCAGATGTAGTGAAATTGATGTTCTGACCCTCCATCGCCTTCTGCATCTCTGCAAAGCCACGTTCGGTCAAGTGACCATTCTGGTACATCTCAGGATCGTTCTTGAGTTGAGGAGCAATCCTGCCAACCATCTGATCCGCTGCAGCGTGAACCAGCTGATTGCGGGCAATTCTTCCTGAAACATCATTGCTGGTGAGCTGTTGGTAATTGTCGTAACCACCCCCAGCATAGATTCCCTGGATCTTGCCTCCGGTTTCCGTTGCCACAACATTGCCAGCCTCTGTACCGGCAGCAACCGGGCCGCCGAGTTGATTGGAAAGTCCTGTGACCTCTGAGGCATGTTTGCTCTGCTGGAACTGGGCGTTCATCTGCATGAGCTGTCCGGAAGAGATCCCATAGTTATCGGCAATCTTGTTCACCGCTTCGGCATTGGCAAAATCCCCAAGGGCTGTAACTTCCGACCGCATGGCGTTGAACTCCCGCCAGTTCCCATTGAACCCGAGAGACCTGGCTGCGGCATACGCTCCCATTTCCCCCTGCAGTTGACCGACACTCTTGTCCATATTGGCAGTCAGGAAGCCAGCGTAGTTTTCGCCGGAGCCAAATACATTTGCAAGTGCACGGTCATTGGCAACTCCCATCTTGGCAAACTCCAGAGTGTCGCCACCATAGCTGCCTGAAACCACATTTTTGGTCGCAGCGGACTTGTCGAGTCCCAGCCGGCCATCAAATGATTTCAACTCGTAGGCTGATGACAGACCTCCTTCCCGCATGGCCCTGCCGCTACCACCGAAACCGATTGATCTGCCAATCTCACTGTCAGCAGATATCCTGCTTGAAAACTCCATCCCGAAGTCCCGGATCATATCGCTCGATGCCGTGGTCTTACCTGACATCCCGACCAGCGACTGAGCCTGCCTGGCTTGGAAACTATGCTCGTTGCTCCAAGCTTGAGTGGGCATGGCTGTCACGTTGCGCTGCATGGCTGATGCTCTGCCAGCGGGATCTTCAACCTCATGTGTAGCCCGGGTGCCTGCCGACTGCACCTGACTGACCATACCTCCAGCCATCATCGCCATAGCGTGACCACCAAACTTGATCAGCATCCCTGTGATAACTGTCGCCAACATCATCCCACTCATCCGGAGCGTACCGAACATCCCGAGGATCTTCACGGTCTGGTCAGGGAAGAAGTAGAGTGCATCCATACCCAGCTTGTTCTGCCGCACCATTTCATAGGCCCGGTTGGCATAGTCCACGGCAAACTGATGGACAATGGCATCGGTTACTCCCCAGGCGGTGAGCCAAATGAAGAAGCCGGCGATGATCCCGACTGCCTTGCCGATCAGCGGTGTGGGAATGAAAAGTGCCAGAAACGGCAGCAGTCCAACAGCGATGGCGGTAAGTGCCGCCTTCAGGATCGGCAACCATTCGTTGGCCGACTTCATGGCACCGGAGGCATTGAGCAGGAACTGATAGTTGGTTGCGCCAGAAGCGTTGCCGCTACGGAAGATTTCCTCCAGTCGCTGAGAGACATAGGCCTGCTTCAGGAAATCGTCAATGCTCGCCGCCCCAAGACCGATGCCTGAATTGACGTTGTTCAACACCGTCTTGCACTGGATCATGGCGGCAGCATCGGCCACGTCATACCCTAGATTGGCACAGACCGATTGGATGTTCTTGTCAAGATTGGCCGGAGTAAGCGCCGCTTTGATGCTGGTCCATGAGTCGGTACAGGTGAGAGCCTGCCCCTGCGGGTTAGCTGCATCATAGTAGACCGTCCAGATGGCGGGATTGACCGCCTTGTCGAGAGAACCAACAAAATTAGTGGTTGCCTTGCGCAGTTCGTCCACCGTGAGCCCGGCATTGGGATTCATCAGCGCATAGGAGACGCAATCTTTGACGTAGCGCCTCATGGAGGCGTCCAGATTACTGTCCACCGCCGACAGAGGAATGCTGGTGAGTTGGGCGAGGCCCAAGAACCCCTTCCCTCCCGCCTGAGTCTGATAATTCAAAGGATCTCCGGCAGTGGTGACGATATCAACCAGTCCCCTCTCGATCTTATTAAGGATGCCGGCCACCGCCACCACCCCATCAGGGATGCCGCCAACCGCCTGGTTCTTGTTGAAGACCGGATCGTAAACATGGATGGTTCCCTTGGGGACAACCAAGGCAAGATAAACCATGATGCCGATCATGGTCGGCACGATCCAGGTCATGACCGAACCGTTGGCGGTACCAAGCGACTTGGCGAAAACCGTCACCCCACCGAAGAAGAGCCCTGCGGTGATTACGACGAAGTAAAGCGACTTGTAGGCGTTGTCGCCAAAAATCAGCGCCAGCTTACTAAAGGCATTAACTACAGCGTCATGACCACCCCAGACGTAGAACTCCATGTCCAGGGCCAGAGCCATGGATGGAATCAGCAGCAACATCGCCGTGAGTACGAACCTAGAAGCTGTCCGTGTCGACATGCACGACTCCTGCGGCAATCAGTTTGCGGTTACGAAAATAGGCGACCAGCATGGCGGCGATTGGAATGATGATGAAAACCGCCGTGGACACAAGTACGAAGTAAGCGGAGATGAGGAAGATCCCCTTGAACCCCTGCACCCAGTAGTAGATCGACGCAACCGTGCTCGGCGAGGTCTTGGCGTAATAGAGCTTACTCACCGCCCACAGCACGTTATTGTCGGTAAAGATCTTGAAATAGAGAAAGTGGAAGGCGATAAAAGCCAGTACCGCCTTAACGATTGCTCCGAAGACCATGCCGCCCAAGAGATTCAGCACCATTGCCCGGGTGTACTCACCAATGAAGCAGGTGGATGCCTTGGCCATAAAAATGGCGTATCCCAGCGAAAAGCCGAGAGCCAGCAGGAAGGCGCTGAACTTGTCGAAGAAGGTCGGCGATGGATCACCGAACATGGGGATATACTGCTCGATCACCCCAATGGCCACGGGTGTCAGTAGCGCCGAGACGATCCCTGACGCAAAGGAACTCCGGAATCCCACCTCCATGAATTCAAGCCGCTGCTTGGTGGTCAGGAAGCGAGCCTTGATTATGCAGCCTCCCAGTTCGTTGGCAAAGTTCTGATCTATGTAGGAGATCGCCTCCAGGAGCCCTCGGGGATGAATCTCATTGCTCTGAGGGACCGGCATTACATCCGGCGAGCTGTTGCTATCCTTCGACACTGCGTCCTCCTATCCCGTAAATGACCTGACCATGTTCATGACCCCACCACCATAAGCGACAATGGCAGCCAGCAGCAGGCAGATGGCTGCCAACGTCGGGTTTCTCTGTCTCACCCCGACCCAGAATGCCGAGACCACCAGTGCGACAAAGAAGAAACGCCCCCAAAAGCCATAGAGCATCGTTGCAAAGAGCTTCTGCCAGAAGCCGGTATATTCCGCCTGCCCCATGTAGTGCAGCGGGTTGAGTTTCTCGATGGGCACTTATGCTCCTTTCAGAAGATCGGGTAGGCTTTCGCCAGGATGCGGCTCTTGTCGACAAACCCGAAGTAACGGGAGTCATAGCTGTCTTTGTGCTGCCCCATGACGAACATGACACCTTTGGGGATCGTGCCGTTGAAAACGAAGTGCTGCAGCGGTTCACCCTTCAGGGAGATGTCCTTGGCCCGGACCAGGTATTCACCGTTGCAGTAGAACTTTTTCTCCGCATCGACGGTGAGCAGATCCCCCTCGTTACAGCCAAGGATCTTCATGACATCCTCGGACTTTTTCATCCCCATGCGGGCTGAAAGTTCCTTGTGCCGGAACAGGACGTAATCTCCCCGCACCACCTTATCCGGGTTCCGGAAGAGCCAATAGACCCGATGCTTGAGTGAAGGCGTGAGCGTGACGCTGATCTTGTAGGGGATCAGCGTCCCCGCCACGAGAAGAACCGTGATTGCCAGCCAAAGCCGCCAATTGCTGAACTCAAGGTTTAACGGTTTCGGCATTACGCACCACCGCGTCACCCATGATGACCACCCGGTTTTTGGGAATGGCTGTAATGACGGTCTCAAGACGGTCAAAACTCCTCTTCAGTTCATCGTCATTCAGCTTGCCGGCCAGGTAATTGTCCCGCTGTTGGGCTATGTACCCCTTGATATCGACGGCCACGATTTTCTGGGCATACCAGTGGTCATAGCCAATAATTGTGGCCAAAGATGCGCCCAAAGATACCGCCAAACAGAGCGCCATAATGGGGATGAGTCCCGGTGGCTGCTTTGGCTGCTCTTTCGGTGCCGATGATGGTGCACAAACAGCAGCTTTGCTCTCAGGCTGTTCATTCGATGAGGTCGTCTCCATGTTGTTCTCTTCGTTCATTATGTATGCTCTCTTCCCTGAATCAGTTCTTCCTGGTTGAAGCAGTGAGTAGGCCAGCCAAGGTGCGAGATCCGGTTTCTCTCTGGATCTGTTCGAGCAGATATTCGAGGCTGGCATCGCCGTAGATGGTATGGTTCTCCGCAATGCTTGTGTTCTTGGAATCGCCTTCGCTCAGGGCAGCATCATCCGCCTTAACGCCACGAACATAGACGACTGCGGGCACCCGGTCGATTCCGTACCGTCTGAACAGCAGAGGATCTACAGCCAGGCCGGCCGGCAGCATCTCGCACTCCCCACCTGCATGATTGCACGACGCGTCACGTTGCAGCACCGATGCGATGAAGCTGATAGTCGGCTGGATCTTCGTCATCCCCTCCACGAACCCGCGCAAGACCAGGGTGACATTCGGATCACTCAAACGGGCCACCGAAGCCGCATAGTTTCTGACTGTCTGCAACGGCATGGCAGATGAGATGAACAGATAAACCCTCTCGTCATTGCCGAGCTTACCGTGTGTTTGAGTCTTGCTGTCCGGATAGAACCTGGCGGAAGCGTTCCCGAAGAGTTCTCCCGTTATCCTTTCCGTTTCGTTCTTCAGCCGTCCCTGAAATTCCGGGGAGCGATAGTAGGCGTCAAGCTGTTCAGCCACCTGTTTCATGTCATGCTCAGCGATATTTGCCGGAATTTTTATTGTTCCTGTCATGCGGTTCGCGCTGTCGAGAACTGCCGCAACCTCCGGAACACCCAGCGACTGAGGCTGCTGTTCATTCCAGAACTTCCCACCAACGAAGACCTTTACCCGCTGACGGTCGCCGCTGATGACTGCCCTGCCCGGCTTGCCGGTACAGGTTCCGATGGCCTTCAAGTAGATAATCTCCCCATCCTGACGCTCTGTCTGGTAACAGGCATCCGGCGTGTCGATGAATGCCTGCCGGGGATTGTCCCCTCGAACAACTGCTGGAATGACCAGGGCGGCAAGTGTTAATTGAGCGCATAGCCGACGCAACAGACCCTCCTTCGTGTCAGAGACCAGAGAAAATTGTCAGGAGACGTGTTGGCAGTTCCGAAAGGCGGGTTCTTGGCGGCCCCCCAGATCAGTGACGGCCTACCTATGGGGATGCAGTCGTTGCCCCGTACCGGCCTTGCCACCTGGAGCCGGTAGTTGCTTTTGACGAGTATCGGCGTCACAACTCCGGCGCTGGCGCACTGGTTGATGCCGGTGTCGTACAGGAGCGTCTCACGCCCGAGTTTGAACAGCATGCGTGCAGCCAGGCCGGCGTTCACGTTGAGAGGGTTGTTCTCGATCATGCTGCCGGACAGGGGGTAGAACGATCCCCAGCTCCCCATACACCAAAAGAGAGGATCTATTGGCTGGGTCACGGTAGCGGCCACGCTGTCGGCAACGCACGCCAGTTGCGAGACTGGATTGCCGAACAGGAGCGCCTCCGGGTTGATGATGAAAGACAGGCTGTCGTCATTCCACATGGGATCGACTTCCGTCATGTAAGCCAGGTCGAAGGCCCGGCTTTCGGCACAGGGGAAATCCATGAACAGCTTCAGGATCGACCAGGCCGGAAAGTAGAAGTAGTGGGCCTGCTGAAAGGCAAAATCCGAGTCGCCATACTCCTTGCTCCGGATCTCCCCGGAAGAGAAGCCAGGTTTCGGGTTGGTCATACCGGTTCCCATCACCGGGAAACAAAACGGGTCCTTGACCGTTTCAATCAGGCGGGCATGCTCCCAGAACGCAGTGGATACACCGAGGATCAAAATTCCCTTGCTATCCGGACAGGCGCAGACCGGCGACGTGATATTGCCAGGAGCCGATTCTGCGCCGTTGCCGTAGGTGACGCTGCCCATCTTAACCGGGAACATGCACTGCCAGCAGATGTCGGTCACAGGGTTGAGCACCTTGCCCTTGCAGGCTCCACCAGCGCCATAAGCAACCGGTACCGACAAGAAGAGCATGATCAGGCTGATGATCGAAATGTTATTGCGCAGGTTCATCCTCATACCGCACCTTGAATTCGGACCCTTCGTCCGTGATGATGATTGCCGATCCGTTGCTGCCGGTCGGATAGTGACCAAGAGTCCCCTTGCCACCTTTGAGCTTGGTATTCGCCTGGAACTGCTCGGCTGTAATATCGCCCCAGTCGTAGGAACGGAATCGGCGCTGCACCGCCAGGACCTCATCCATGAACTTCCCGTCGGAACTGAAGCTATCCATGACCCTGCGTGACAGGACAAATTGTTTTCCTCGGTCCGTGTCCGACGATTCCGAAGACTTGCTGGTAACAGCCCGACCTGCCTTGGCTATCCAGTTGACCGGGGCCAGGATGGGTGCCGCCACGGTCGGCAGCCTGGTTGTTTCCTCGACGTTCGTCCAGGATTCATGTGAGCAGCCGGCGCAGAGAGCCAGCATACCGGTCATACCGAGGTATCGAATTATCAATGACTTCATGGGGCCCCTTTCCTGTCATGCAAAGGTCTGGCTGCGGCCTTCGCCTTGCCGACCGGCAGCGCCACTTCAGTTACCTCCATCAACCGCCCCTTCTGCTTGATGACCGAAGGTACGGCCTTCAGCTTGAGTCGTTCGATCATCTTCCTGTCTGCATAGAACAACGGACGACTGACACGCATCGACACGGTTCCGAAGCTTCCTTCAGTGAGCAGAAGCGTAACATCGAGCCGCTTGTCATACTCCGAGACGGCAAGCCACTTGACCTGTTCCTGATCACTGCCGTCGATGACCACGAGCGTCTTCGGATAGGTCACGTAATCAAGTGGATTGAAGGTGTAACCCTTGGGGTAAAGAATCCCTCCCTTGCCGTCGGGAACGTCGATCTCGGTGGTATAGGTCATATCAACCGGAAAGCTCCGGTTCCGTTTCGCTCGCGGCAGAGTCAACCTGTCCGGAGGCCCCTGGTAGTTTTCGACCTTGCGTTTGTCCAGAACCTTGCTCCAGTCCACCTGCCGGGCACGTTCCTCGATCTCGGCCAGGGCATCCCTTTCCGAGATCCGGTACGTCATTCCGAAAGTGCCTAGCACCTTGGCCTGTACCGAAGTAACACCAACTATCAGCGCTATCACTACCAGTCCTGAGCGCCTGATCATTTCGGTGCCGCCTGGTACTTGTTCTGGATGTTTTGCATGATGGTCTGTTGTGAACCATCGATCTTGGTAGCAAGATCCTTCTGTACGTCTTCGAAGTACTCCGAAAGATCGATCCTCGAAAAATCCAGTGCCTGGAATTCATCAGGTGTAAAGCCGCGGCAATTTGGTTGCTCCGGTACACCCCAGCCGCCGTTCGGCTGAAACGATTGAAGTTGCGGTCTCCCCTGTTCATGTATGATCCTCGCCATTTTCGAGTTAAAACAGCAGAAGCTCTTGGCCTTCTGCACGCATCCCACCAGCGGCCATTTTTTCTGACAGTAATCCCCCACGTAGTGACAATCTTTGGCGGCATTCTGCATCCCGGTCTGAATGTCCCCCTGATCGCAGCCACTCCCCATCAGCACCTTCATCACCACCAGGACGACCACCGCAATGATAATGGTGGCAGGGTTGAAGAGGGCTGCGGCATAGGCCTGCAATCCCGCTCCAAGAGCAGAAGCACCTGTTGCTCCACTGGCCATGGTAGCGTAGGCACCGGTTGCCGCCGCTCCTGACAGGGTCGTGGTAGTACCGGTGGCGGTGACAACGGTCATGGAGGTGACAGCGCCGGTGGCGGTAGTCGATATGGCTGAGATCTGGGCTGCTCCTGTCACCAGTGCATTACCGTAATAAGCGACCTGACCGATTTCATAGGCCATCTGTATACCCTGAACAGCCGCAGAAACACTGCTGCCGGTATCCTCGGAAGCAACCTTGTCACTCTCGCAACAGTTATTGATCATTCCGACCGTCAGCCCGGGAGGACGGCAGCGCGACGCCTTGCCGTTGAAGATGTAGATCTGGCCAAGGCACTGACCGTTAGGGTCACGCGGACCGTCATCCTGAAGCATCGACTCATCGAGGGTGGTCGTAACCTCCGATCCGGGCGCTCCCGGATTGAAACAGGGGTTCGGAGAACACTGCATCTTGCTCTGGTATTCCATGCAAGCGTACTGGGTCCCAAGCGGACAGGTATTGAACCCTTCGAAGCAGCTGTCCTTCTGCGGATTGTAGATGCCGGCGGCACTGCAGATCGGTACCGCCTCGCACTTACCAATGGGAAGCGGCGTGTAGGTCGTCCCTGCCGGACAGTCGTGTTGCACCTCGGAAACGCATTTGTCGAGCGTGGTTGAGAACTTGGTGGTGGCCGCCTGGGAGAAGGCGGTGTCCTGCGGGCAAGTGACAGTTTGGATACACTTGAAATCAGTCTGACTCCAGCTGTACGTGCCGCAATTGCGGGTAAGCGTAGCCTGGCAGACATTGAGGTTCGCGTCATAGGCGCCGTTGGCACACACCGGGGGTGAAAAACAGAGATTGGTGACGGCATCGAATGAGTAGGTGCCGCAGTTCTTGGTTATTGTTGCTTCACAGAGGTCTGTCGTCGTGTTCAGCGTCCCGTTGGGACATGAAGGAGCCAGAATACAAAGCCCGCTGGCGCTGTCGTACGTTCCCTGGGTGCAGGTTGGAGTATAAGCGGCCCAGCAGACGTCCAGATTAGGGTCGAAGTTCCCCCCGGAACAGGTGGGATTGGTTGCAGACAGGCACTGATTGCCGTTGATGAGCGCCTGACCTGATGGACAAACCATCTGTGTCGATGACATGGTGAACGAACCGGACAGCATCCAGTCACTGGCCGGTGAACCGTCGGCGCAATAACGGTCCATGAAGTAGTAGCTGCAATTGCCGACGCTGTCACATTGCAGAGCCGAAAGCGCGTAGCCGGTACTGGTCAGTTCCGTTCTGGTGAGGAGGTTCAGTGGAGACTGGATCGTAATGGCATCAGAGCCGAGACAGCAGTAGTTTGCGGCAACATTTACCTGCCCTTGAGGACCGTTGGGGCAGGAAATATTTACGTTGCAGCAGGAGTCAGCATACGAGGCGCAGAGAAACGATTTCGGACTACAGGCGAGCACCTGCTGTTGCGAGGCGCTGGTGATGGCGTCACACTTGTTGGTAACAACGTTGTAGGTTGTCCCTGCCGGGCATTCGGGAGCTTTTTCGCAGCGACCTCTTGTGTTGTTGTAGCTGTAACCGCTGGGACACGTCGGTACGATGGGTTGAACGCACAGATTGTAAGTTGCATTGTAGTTGCCGTAGGTACAAATCGGTGCACGCTGATACACTCCGGTCAGTGCATTGTAGGTATAGCCATTGGCTGCGTCGCAGACCGGCAACCAAGCCTTTTCACAGCGATCCTTTGCTGCTACGAATGCCCCTCCATCGGTGCAGGCTGCTGACTTGACGCAACGGTCGTAGGTTGGACTTGCCGGATTACTGTCATAGGCATAGCCCACGGGGCAATCGTTCTGGACCAGTTTCTCGCACCGGTCGGCAACCGGGTTGAAGGTGCCGTTATCCGAACAGGCAACGGCTTTGGTGCATTTGTCGATGGCGGCATCCCAGGTGTAGCCGCTGCCACACACGTTCTGGGCCGTTGCCTGACACATGTCACGGGTTGTCTCCAGAGCAGAGCCAGCCGGACAGACCGGTGTCGTATAGGTTTCGACGCATTCCGTGGAACCGACCGGGCAGAATTGTCCTTGTGTGGTCTGAATGCAGTTCGCAACTTCTCCGGGATCTCCGGCATATCCGTTGTTATTCAGATCCTGACCGCACATGATGTTGTTGATGGCATTGGGATCAGGTGGCGGCGGTGGAGGTGGCGGCGGAGGCGGGGTTATCGTGCCTGGATCGATGTATGATAAGGCACAGTCGAGCTTGCCGGGAAATTCGACTATCTGTGAGCTTCGCGTCCCGTCAAGACCGCTGGCCCAGATACCGTCGCTCCCCATGACGACTGCCTGCGGGTCCTGTCCGGTATAGGCGCCAGCTGCTGGCCAGTTTGTGAAAGGAAGACCCGATCCGTCAATGGCGTTGAAGCCGACAGGCCCAAACTCTTTCCAGGCATCGATGTAGGTGCTCTTATCCGAGGTTGGTGTTCCCAGATAGGTGCCATACCGCTTGATCAGGAAATCCAGTGTCTGCTGGCTGTCCACGCTGACCGGTTTGGCCGCCCCGAACTGCCCAAGAGAAAGCATCCTCTTGAGCGAGGCCATATCGGTGCCGGTCATCAGGTACTCCCGACTGATATTTGCCGAAAAGTCGAAGTAGATGTCGGGAAGAGACTGTCTGCCGCTGACGGCTGATTTGGCGATGGCGTAGGTCTTGCCGTTGAATTCGGTGAAGAATGCCAGGGCATCGCTGTAACGATAAGTGGTACCCGTCGTGATGGTGTCCTGGCAGCTGACAACAGCCTGAGCCGTGGTACTTATCCCGGAGAGGGAGAGCAGGAGAACGGCATAGAGAACTGAATAGGCGATACGGAATAGCATCTGGTCTTACCTCGACTGCATCGGTTGTTTCTGGCCGCTCGAACAGATATTGTCCTTGCCCGCCAGCCTGAGTGTCTGGATGACCGTGGCAGCCTCGGCAAACTCGTTGATGCACTGGCAATCAATGACGATCTCTTCTCCGGGATCGGCTGGGCAGATATTGTCGATGCAGGTTTTGTAGTAACTGTCATAAGACTGGGCCGGTACCCGCATGTCGGTAACATTTCCGGTCGTCGTCACCTGGGTGTCGGTCTTGGCGATGCGGGTCTTGCAGGCAACCTCACATTCCGATGCCGGGTCACGTTGCGGCAGATTGATGCTTCCGTTGGCAATAGTCCACCCCGTAGGGCCAAGCCGTGGGTCCTGAAACGTCAGATTCGACGTGTTGTCGCTGGCAGAAGAAACCACCTTCCCGAAACGGGTTGCCACATCGGAGAAGTCGTACTGCTGGGAGCCGCAGACATAGGTACGCTTTTTATGCCACCAGTCCCTGCAGATCTTGTTTGTTCCCACCTGACCGGTGAAATTCTTACAGGAGGGGAGCGGATTGAAACCGGTGGGATTGAAGTTCTGGTAGGTCACCACACCGTCGATATCTTCTTCCTTCAGGCGGCAGTCCGGGTCGCTGGCCAGGGTGGCGCACTTATCCTCAACACCTTCCGTGTAGGCGTCTTCCTTGAAGTCGAAGAAATAGCTCCAGTCGAATGAGACCCCCTGAGCGCCCTTGGCTGGGCAGACGATGCCGGTCTGTACGGACGTGTCGAAACCGTTGATGATTCCGTCCACCGAAGCCGATGCACTGTTGCAGCCTCCCCCGCTCATGTTGTTGAGGTTGAAGGTGGCAGACATAAGCTGGCCGAATTTGGCCGGGTCCGGAGTCGAGACGATGACGGTTTTGACTTTGTGCCAGCCGTCGCCGCCCGGACTGCCACCACAGTTGTTATGGGCTGCTGCCGGTCCTCCCGGGCCGGTGTCCAGGTATTCCAGTTGATAGGTCATGTCATCGACCTTATGGACCCGCATGTAGACCAGGTGATCGGTACAGAGTGAGCTGTTCCCCGCATCGTTGAAGGACTTGGTAGTGGTATCGACTCGACCGGCCCGGTCTATTGTGCAGATGCTTGCTTTGCCTTGTGCTTCCCGCGCCGCCCCCGAGTTGGAGATCAGGTAATAGAAACTGCTCGGGTCGGATGTCTGGGAGATGGCAGCGGAATCCCGGGCGGCGGTCAGTTGCGGCCAGTTGGTGTAGTAGCTCGACAGGGTGGAGACGGTTGGCGATGAGGCAAAGGCCGAGACACTGGAGGCGGCGTTATTAGTCTGGGTGGTCACTTGTCCGTAATAGGTTATGGAAGTGATGTCGGTATTGACGTTGGTGATGGTGAACGAAGTATTGCTGGTATGAACAGCGTTGACGATGCCTCCGCCGATATCCTTGAGCACGATGGCGCTGTTGACCCAGACCAGGTTGCTGCCGCAACTGCTGTTGATGCAGTAGCAGCCGCCGAGATCGGTAATGGACGCCGGAGCTTCAGTAACACGGCCATCCACATCGGCGGCCCACGTGTAGTATTTGCAGTTGGTCCAACTGCCGGCATTACAGGATATGAAACCGTTGGCACAGACTCCCGAGACCAGTGACGGTACGGTGTGAACATTGTCGATAGTTCCGTCGGTATTGAGGTCCTGGCTGACGATCACCTGCTGCAGGTCACCAGTACCGGATGGCTGGATGAGGACTTCCAGAAATTTTGCCGATGACGGAGCGGTAAGGGTTGCCGGGAAGCTCGTGGCGCCATTCACCGTCTGCATGAGATTAGAGGAGTTCGTCATAGGTTGCGAAATATTGGTGTTGACGGCGCTCTTGCTTCCGAATCGGGATAGTGCTGTTTTCCCTGCATCCTGACCGGCGGTCTTTCCGTCAACTGCCAGAGCTGGCGAACTCCCCATCATTACGGCCATTGCCAGACTAGCTGCGGTATTTCTTGACCATCTCACGGATTGCATCCTCATAACTCACTCCGCCATCAACCATTGCCTCTATTTCAGTTATCTCGCTCGCATCAGACGTGAAGACGTAGTAGGAGAAAGGATCTACGGCCAATCTGCCGACTCCGACGCCGAAAGGTGTGTCCATAAAGATCTCCGAGTACTTGGGCTTGTTGCTCTTCGTTGACTTGAGAATCCGCATGGTAAAGTCATCGTAGTCCATCAGCTTCTCGTCCAGCGCCTTCTCGAAGTCGGACGACTCCAGATAGAATTTGAAGGCCGAGTTATTCCGGATGACATCGCCAACCCCTCCGAAGAGCTTCATGTCGAGAACCGACTGGGTAATTATGGTGAAACTGCCATGGTATTTGCGGGCACGACGGTACCCTTCCTCAATGACCTCCTTCAGGGTCGAACTCTCTCCAAGGAATTGCCATGCCTCATCAAAAACGATCAGTCGCTGATCCGACTTGTCGGAGAGATAGAGATCCTGGGTTACGGCATTTATCACCTGAAGGGTGACTACTCGGAACAGTTCCTTACGGGACTTGAGGTGCTCCAGTTCCAACACCACGAACTCATCATTGGAGATGTCGAGGCTGCTGCGACCGTTGAAGAAGCGGCCAAAGGACCCATCGCTCTTGAAGTCGGCCAGGTTGAAGGCGAGCCTGGATGCAGACTCTTTGATTTCGCCACCTTCCGATGAGTAGCGGTCGAAATTGAACAGGTACTCGTAGACGGTGTCGATTCCAGCATCATTCCCTTCCTGCTGCCAGGCCCAGCGCACTGCACTCTTGATCAGGGTCATCTCAGTCTCGCTGGGAATGGTCTTACCGGTGGAAAAGACCATCTGAGCGACGATGGGAGCGATAACCGGGATGTCGAACTCGGGGTCAATGATGTTTGTGAAGGGGTTCAGGCAGACTTGGGAATCTTCGCTGAAGTCCAGATAGCGGGCTCCGAAGAGCTTGGTCATTTTCTT
>JAWDJY010000076.1:0-21948 GCA_032469775.1 Geobacteraceae bacterium
CAGCCAATTCCTCGGACATGCGGGCCATAGCCAGCGATTCTTCCAACTGCATGTTCTCCTCTGTATAGCGGGCACGCGCCGACAAGGCATTTTCAACATCGCCCAAAGCCGAGTAGAACGCCTGACGGAAATTAACAGCAGCTTCCTCATACTCCGCCTGTGACATCTCCACATTGAGTTTCATGCTGTTCCACTGGATAAACGGCAACGTCAACCCGGCGCCCAGTGCGGCATAAGGGTTTTGCATCACCTGTAACAGAGTGGTACTGCTACCGCCTAACGTGCCGGTAAGGGAAAATGACGGATAGTAACTGGCGCGAACGTTGTCTACGCTTGCCAGGAATTTTCCGAGTCTCTTTTCCGCCGCCCGCAGATCGGGGCGCTGTGCCAGCAGGCTTGCAGGAAGGCCGGCGTTAACCGCAGGAAGAGGCATCCGCGGCAATTGCTGTAGCTCGGCCACGTTACTACCCGGTGGTTGGTTGAACAGGAGCGCCAGCGCGTTGCGGGCCTCTGTGCGCTGCTGTATCAGCTGCGTGAGCTGGGCACGCTGGCTGGCCAGCGTTTGCCGGGCCTGAATCTTATCAAGAGCAGAGACTGCTCCGGCATCGAATTTAACCTCGACCAGTTCCAGGATCTTTTCCGCGTGGATGATGCTTGCCTCGGCGGTGGCAATACGCTCGTTCAGATATGCGATCTGCCAATAACCTGTTGCAGTGGTTCCTATTAACGCCAACGCAGTGCTTTGGCGATCAGCTTCGGTTGCTTCAGCCTCCCATTTACCGGCATCACGGGCGCTAGCCAGTTTCCCCCAGAGGTCCAGTTCATAACTTGCCGTGGCAGAGACACCGCTCGTCCTGGTGTCTCTGCGATTATTGAGATCGCGACTCAGGCTGCTGGTGGCATTGACAGAGACGGCCGGAGTAAGATTGGTATCGGTAAGCCTGGATGAGAGCTGCGCCCGTTTGACCTTGATCGTGGCAGCCGCCAGGTTGTTGTTGGTTGTTAGAGCCCGTTCAATCAGCTCGCTCAGGGTCGGATCATTGAAGTCACGCCACCACTGCTCTTTCGTGGCGACAGATGAGCCGGTGACGCTTGACGCTTGCCACTGCTGCGGTACAGACACGTCCGGCCGGGTGTACTGACTGCGCGGGAGAAGGCCGCTGCAACCTCCCAGAACCAGGGAAACTATAGCTATAAGAGAGAGCCGGTATGGCAAATATTTTATCATGACGTTCCTACTCCCGTGCCAGTGCTTCAATCGGGTCGAGCCGCGCCGCGTTACGCGCCGGGAGGAAGCCGAAGACAACACCGATAATCGTTGAACAGAGAAATGCCGAAACGATGGACATAAGTGAAAACTGCATGGCAAAGCTGCTGACAAAGAAGGAGAACACCTTACCTACACCCCAGGAACAGACAATTCCGATCATTCCTCCCAACAGGCAGACCAGTACAGACTCAATCAGGAACTGCTGCATGATATCTTCCTGCCGCGCCCCGACCGCCATGCGGATGCCGATCTCGTGGGTTCTTTCCGTCACCGAAACCAGCATGATATTCATCACGCCGATGCCGCCGACGATGAGGGAGATGACGGCAATGGCCGAGATCATCAACTTCAGTGTGGTGGTGGTCTTATTGATGGTCTTCATGATGCTGTCGCTGCTGTTGGTATAGAAATCCTTGCGGCCATGTCGCTGAGCAATCAGTTTGATGATACTCTGCTCCGCCACCTGATTGGAGACACCGTCTTTGACCCGCACCGAGATGGAGCTGAAATACTGCTGGCCCAGTAGCCGGTTCATGGCGGAGCTGTAAGGAATCCAGACCTCAAGGTTCGAGCTGTTCCCCATGGGGCCGTCTTTCTCCTTGGTGACGCCGATGACACGGCAGGGTAATGAGCCGATGAAGAGCACCTTGCCGATGGGGTCGACCTTGGCGAAGAACTTCTTACGACTGTTCTGGTCGATCACCACCACCTGGGTCTGCAGTTTCACGTCATCGGAGCTGAAGGAAATGCCTTCGGCTATTTCATATCCCTTGACCCGGAAGTATTGTTCACTCACACCGTTCACCGAAGCATTGGCGGTGGCATTGCTGTAGCGGAGAAGTTGACTGCCACCGGTGGCGGGAGAAGCGCTGTCCACGTACACCTGGGCCTTCAATGCCTCCAGGTCGGACGGCACCAGGGTCTGGATGCTGGCGGCGTCCTCGTCTCCCCAGTCCCTGCCGGGGTTGACGTCGATGACATTGGTGCCCATGGCGCTGATGTCCTTGATTACCTTCTGCTGTGCCCCCTGCCCCAGCGCCACCACAGAGACCACCGAGGTGATGCCGATTATGATCCCGAGCATGGTCAGCAGGGTCCGCATGCGGTGGGAGAGCATGGCGATGAGGGCCATGGTGAAGGCCTCTGCAAATCTGCCCCAGTTCGCCAGGAAGGGGCGCTGAAAAACAGCCATCTCGCCGCCATCCTCGTCCGCTTCCTTGTGCGGCGTAGCGCTGCTACGCCTCCGCGGAGCGTACTGCGGTTGTGACGATCTGACTATTTTTGAGCGACCTGAAGCGTCTTCGGCAGTACGGTCACATAACGCTACAACATTCTGATCCCTGATGATCTTGCCGTCGCTGATCTCGATGATCCGTTCGGCATGAGCGGCAACCTGCTGGTCGTGGGTGACCAGGATAATGGTATGGCCATTGGCATGCAATTCATGCAGAACCGCCATCATCTCCTTACCGCTATTACTGTCCAGGGCGCCGGTCGGTTCATCGGCCAGGATGACGTCGCCGCCGTTCATCAATGCCCGGGCGATACTGACCCGCTGCTGCTGCCCCCCGGAAAGCTGGTTGGGGCGATGCTCACAGCGCTCTGCAAGACCGAGTCGCTCCAAAAGCATGCTGGCACGCTCCTGCCGGTCATGCTTTTTCACCCCGGCATAGATCGCAGGTATCTCAGTATTCTGGGTTGCGGTGAGGTGCGGCAGCAGGTGATAACGCTGGAAGATAAACCCGAAGTAGTCCCGGCGCAGCCTGGCAAGGTCATCATTTGACAGGCTGCCGGTCTCACGACCATCAACCCGGTAGCTCCCTTCACTGGGGCGGTCCAGGCAGCCGAGAATATTCATCAGGGTGGACTTACCCGAACCGGATGCGCCGATAATGGCCACCATCTCGCCGGCATTGATGGTGAGGTTGATCCCTTTGAGCACGTCCACCTGTTGGTCTCCCGTGGAGAAGCGGCGCACCAGGTCCTTTATTTCCAGGAGCGGTCTGCCCATGATTATTTTCTCCCCTGCGGCGGGGGCATCTTGTTCGATTCGGTCTTCGGCAGATTGGAACTGTCACCGATGATGACCTTTTCACCCTCAAGAAGCCCATCCAGCACCTGAATCTGCACATTATTGGAGATGCCGGTGCGAATTGTCCGGTCTTCCGCTTGCTCTCCCGCCAGCACCCTGACAGTTGTTTTGCCATCCTTCTGCTTTTCTCCAAGAGCTGATACCGGGATACAGAGCGCTTGTCTGGCCTGGTTGAGTACCACCGCCACCTGGGTGGTCATGGACACTTTCAACTTGTTGTCAGGATTGGGAACCTCAAAAAGTCCGTAGTAGTAGATGGCTGAACTGGAACTGCCGCTGCTGCCGGTTCCGGTAGTAGTGGTCCCGTTTACCGGCCCGGGTTCGATAGCGCGCAGTTTTCCGTAATAGCGGGTTTCGCTGTCCCCCAGCAGGGTGAAATAGGTCGAAAGTCCTGGCTTGACCCGCGTCACATCAGCCTCTGATATCTTGGCCTTGACGGTCATGGTGTCGAGGGCAGCAAGGGTCAGAATTGTTGTGGCTGCCTGGTTCGATACCACAGTCTGCCCCTCTTCGGTGTCTATGGAGATGACGGTGCCGTCAATAGGGGCATGAATACGGGTGTAGCCCAGGTTGGCCCTGGCCGTATCGACCGCAATGACAGCCTTTTTGATCTGGGCCTCCTGGGCGGCGATGTCGTGCCTGGTGCTTTCCAACTGGGCCTGCACACTCTCCAGATCAGCACGGGAACCGGCGTCTTTGGCGTTCATCTGGCTCTGGCGCTGGCAGGCCAATTCATACTGCTTCAGCAAGGCCTGCTTCGACCTTTTCTGGGCCTGCAGATTATCTACCTGGGCTTCAGCGTCTTTCAGGGTGTTCTGGGGCAGCACCGGGTCTATCTCCGCCAGCAGTTGTCCCTTCTTCACCTTGTCTCCCAGGGAGACATGAAGCGTCCTGAGCTGTCCATTGACCTGTGCTCCGACAGCAACTGTCTTGAAAGCCTTCAGGATGCCGGTGGCAAGCACGCTCTCCTCCAGGTCAAGGCGGGCTGCCGGTGCGGTGATGTAGCTGATCTTCCCGGGTGCAAAGAACTTTCTGGCGACAGCAGCCCCGGCGGAGATAATGAGAATGATAATTATGCTGATTATGACCGTCTTCTTTTTCGGAGCATTCATGGCTTGTTTCCTCTGCTGCCAACTGCATTGATACCGGCCAGAGCAAATGTGACCACATGGTCGGCAAAGGCAGTGAAGTCTTCAATTATGTCCGGCATATTTTTGTCTTTGGTTCGCCTGGCTATCCGCTGCATCACGATGGGATGAACGCACATGCTGATGATGCTGGTCTCGCAAAAGTGCACCTGCTCATCGGTTGCCTCCGGTCCCAGCAGTTCGCGGACCAGAGCCAGGGTCTGCTGCCGCATGGGTATCAATTCGCTCTTCATGACTTCCTGTAACAGGCCGGTAGGGTTTATCATCTCCATCTGGGCGATGAAGAAGTCCTTGTTGTTCTCGTCGGCAATGCGCCGGATCATTGCGGTGAGTTGGCCACGTAAGCGCTCTTCCGCTGGAGCCGTTTCACTGACTCCCCCATCCAATGGGTACGTCTTGAGCGATTTGGTGAACGAATGACGCCATGCTTCCTGATAAAGGGCTTCCTTGCTGCCGAAATGATAATTGACCGCAGAGATGTTCGCCTCTGCCCGCGAGCAGATTTCGGCTACCGTTGCATCGCGGAACCCTTTTTCGATAAAGACGTCACCTGCTACCGCCAGCAGCTTTTCCTTTTTTGCTTCTGATTTTTTCCTGGTCATATCAGCCTCCAAAAAAACAAAACGGTTATTTCAAATACTAATTTGAAATAACCGTTTGAAAATGTCAAGCCGGTTTTAAAGGTGCCGCTTTTTTCCTTATTTCTTACACAATCGGACAGTTCAATCTTCAGTTCTTGCTGTTCGCCAGATACGTTTCCAGCAGATTATTCTGCTTGGTGGAACTTGTGCCGGTTTCGCTATCAGAACCATCATCGGTCGGATGCGCAATGTCATAGGCCAGCTCTTCCGGGGCCGAAACCGTGCCATCCTTGTTGGCGTCTTTCTTGTCATAGGTCTGATTGGATGATGAGCTTGAGGATTGGCTGCCGCTGCTCTTTGAGGAGAGCGTCACCGTGTCTACCTGCACGCCCTGTATCGGCTGTTCCCCTTGCGGCGGGCCACCCTGCTGCCGACCCTGTGACATTTTCTGCTGAATCCTGGAATAAGCCTGCTGGGCTGCCTTCACATCACCGGATTCGAGCGCCTTTTGCAGATCGGTGATCTCTGACGGCGTTTTGGCATCCCTGGGCGCATTCTTCTGGATTTCTGCAAACGCCTTCTTGGCATCGTCCAGATTGCCGGAACTCAAGGCGCTTCCCAAGGCATCGAAATTTTTCTTCATTTGATCAATAGAATTGTTGGTACTTGTCTGATAGGCACTACCTGCTGATGAAACAGCTGAAATTGACATGCGTAACTCCTTTCAATTTGTTGCTCCCATGAGAGCAGACTGCTACAACATTATGTGCCGTCATTTGTGAAAATAATCAGCTATGTTTGAATGCGTCAGTCGGTCGGCACTCATCCAGGCACCCTCAATGAGGTCCAGCCTGATTTCATGGTTTACATCAATCCAATATCAGCTACGCATACAGAGCAGAAGCGGAGAGCGCCGATGCAGCGGCGTTCTCGGCGAAGCTGCTGAAACTTGCTTGCAGATAACTTTTTGCAGCCGCAGCATAGAGTGTCGGGTCAGTGGAATTCGTGCCGGCTGCGGTGGATGTTGATGAAACATTGTCTGCTGTCGACTCAACCTGATGCTGTCTAGTCTTTTTGGCAAGAGCCGCCTCAAGTTCGCTCTTGCTGACAGTTCCATCTTGATTGGTATCCATGGCATCAAAGATTTTTTTCACAGATGAGCTGTCCACCGTGGAGCCGCTTGATGAAGAACTGCTTTCAGATTCACTGTCATTCTCGCTTGAAAGCGCTGCCAGTAATTCACTGGCGCTGACTGTCCCGTCTTTGTCAGTGTCAAGAGCATCAAATATTTGACTTGAACTCGACCTGCCTGGTGAAGAAGAGCTGCTTTCAGGCGGCGGGGGTGGCGGAGGCGCCCCCTGTGCAAGGCGTTGTTGTTCAGCCTTGTCGACAGCCGCATCTGACTCACTTTTGCTGATACTGCCATCCTTGTCCGTATCCAGGGCGCTCATGAGTTCTTCAACGGTTGTGTCGCTCCGGGATGAATCACCGAGCAGTGTGTTCAGTTCATCTTCGCTGATACTGCCATCCCCGTTCTGATCCGCAGTATTGAATACATTGTCTTTCAATTCCGAAGAGGATCGTTTTTCTGATTTACCAGAAGCGGGTGGAGGCCCCTGAACCCGCATCTCCTGACTCATTTTTGCAATTGCAGCATCGGATTCAAGCCTGCTGATGGCGCCGTCATTATCGGAATCCATTTTTGTAAACATCTCATCAACACTCGGCCCGCCCTGCCTGCCATTTTCCTGTTGTGATTTCTGAAACGAGCTCATCTCGGTTTTGTCAATTTTGCTGTCGCCGTTGCTGTCAACAGCCTTGAACATGTCTTCCTGAATCTGTTTCAGGAAGGATGAGCTCAGTCCTCCACTTGAACTGCTGATCGAACTTATCATTACGTGGCTCCTTTCATTGGAAATCAGGGGTTAGCTTCGCTTGGAAGTGAACCCCCAATCTCTTGCACGGTAAATCAACACTACTTTGACCATGTTCAGCCTTAAATCGGTCCTCCTTCCCAGGAATTTGCCCCGCCTGTTGTATCACCCCCCCCGATATGTGGGCTTAGGCAAGTTTGAAAAGCCTGGCCATGAGCCCTTCAAACCACCAAACCCAGCTCAATTTTCTGCAAACATCCTCTGGCGTGAGCAGACAACGCCGTCATTATCCATGTGAATATCAGGAGAATGTGCATGCAATGTGTAAGAAATAAGGAAATATGACGAACTGGAATTTGATGTTGGCGGGAAATAGCTACGGTGGAACTAACAAAAACCGGCCGTAATCTTATGTAAATTTTATCCGTAATTAGTTGACACCAATAATCGCGCTGTTATGCTTAATAAGCATGCGGGTAAAGAATTGAGGATAAAACCGCCTTTTTACAGGCTATTGCACCGGGTTTATAAAATTACATGCCCGGATGCGCTACGGACCTGGTTCAGTAAAAACTGATGATTCACAGCACGAAAATTCCCACGGTTTGCGAACTGTCAGGCAATGAAAGGCGCCGGCCATGAACATACTGATCGCTGAAGACAATGCGCCTTCCCGGCTGATTCTACAGTCACTTCTTACCAAATGGGGTTATAACGTCACGGCTGCGGCAGACGGTGACGAGGCCTGGCGGATTCTGTGTGAGCCGGAGCATCCGCTGCTGGCCATCCTGGACTGGGTGATGCCCGGAATCGAAGGTCCGGAAATTGTCCGGCGATTACGCCTGCAGGAAGACAGCGTTCCACATTATGTAATCATCACCACCTCCGGCAATAATGACAATTCCCCGGCTCTCGCACTTGATGCCGGCGCCGACGACTTCATCTCCAAACCGTTCAACCAGGCCGAATTGCGGGCCCGGATCAATGTTGGCTGTCGCATCACCAACCTGCATGTTGCCTTGGCGGAGAAGCTGCGCAAGCTCGAGTTGGCCACTGAAACCATATCGCGCATTGCCAGGACCGACGAGTTGACCGGTCTCCACAACCGCCGTTCATTCAACGAGAACCTGACACTGGCGTTCAGCGCTGCACGCCGGCACGGGCATCCGCTTTCCTTGATCAGTATCGATCTGGACCATTTCAAAAACGTCAACGACACCTTCGGTCATGGCGTCGGCGACCTGGTACTGAAAGAGTTTTCCGTTCTGCTGCAGGAAATTGCTAGGATTGAAGATATCGCCTCCCGCTGGGGGGGGGAAGAGTTCATTGTCCTGCTGCCCAACACCTCAAGCGAGGCCGCTGCAATCATGGCGGAGCGCATCCGCTGCACCCTGGAGCAACAATCAAGCAGCGCTTCTCCGCTTGGGTTGACCGCCAGCTTCGGGGTCACTCAACTTAGCGCGGAAGACGACAAGGACGATTTGATCCGCCGTGTTGACAAAGCCCTCTACACAGCCAAACGCAATGGACGCAACCGGGTGGTTGTCTGCTGATTCTGCCCGGGAATACTTCAGATTATTATGGCATGTTGCCTGCGTAATATTGTATATATCCTCCCGGATATTGCGCCGTGCGGCGGCAGACGGCATCTCAGATCACGAGCCGGAAAATAGTTCCATACTTTACACACCTCAGCAGGACGAAGCCTCACATCCGAACCCGGCTGAAAAACCCCGGAAATCATCGCATATAAGACCCGACATTTTATCCCCGGCCGGAGCTTTATGAAAATCATGCTGATCAAAAAATGAAAAGCGAACTCACCTCAAAGCTGATGTCTCTTCCGATAAAACACCTGCTGTCACTGATTCTGTTGGTGCTGCTGATACCCTCGATCACCCTCATCGTTCATTCCGGCATCCAGGAACGCAATAACGAGAAAGAGCATGTTAAAGCAAGTTTGCAGCAGCTGGTGGAGTTCACCGCCAACAGGCAGAAAGAGGCGCTGATCGAATCGGAACATATAGCCCACCTGCTGTCCCATCTGCCGGAGGTAGCAGCCCGAAATGTCCTGGCCATTCAGGACGTTCTAGCCGACATAAAGAAAACCAATCGCCAGATCGAAAACATTATTGTCACGGACTCATCCGGCAAGGTTATCGCGGCAACAATTCAATGGCCGGAACCGATGTCAATAGCCGGCTCAAAATGCTTTATGAATGCCAAAGCCACAGGGAGACCCGCCTCCGGCGAATATGACGCGAAACAGCGAAAAATATGTTCAACGACCTGCTTCTGCTTTCCGCTGCTGAAAAAAGGCGGTCAATTTGACGGTTTGGTTCTGATCGGGTATGGCGACGGATTGTATAGGGACGGTTTGAACACAGCCGTTTTACCTCATGGCTGCAACATCAGTTTTTTTGACCGAAAAGGCACACGGGCCTATTCCCATTTATTCCCGCAGCATGTCGGCCAGAGCGACCGGCCGGAGAATTTCTCGAAGATGCTCATGAGCAGTGATGACAGCGCTTTCTTCGAGTCCCAGGACAGCAGAGGACATGGCCGCCTGTTTTATTTTCGCAAACTGAGGCTGAAAGGGGAAAATGATCCGTATCTTTACATTCGGGCCGGGCTCCCTACTGAAGCACTTTATGCGGATCTGGACAGAAAATTTCTGATGGAAATCCTGGCATTCACCTCGATAACCATACTGTCATTCGGATTTGCCTGGTTATTGAGCAAACAGCTGATCGTCAATCGCATAATGAAGCTGAATACTGCCGCGCAATCCCTGGCCGGCAACAACCTGGACATCAGCATCTCCGGCACTGAAGGGGCCGAACTGGGGCAACTGGCGCAATCGTTCAACCGTATGATCGAGCACCTGAGAAACAGGGAGTCATTCCGTCTGAAGTACGAAGAAGAGTTGAAATTCAACGAGAGCAAATTCGAAGCGCTCTACAAGCTGTCATTCATGGCCGACAGCCCGGAACCGGTCATTGAATGTTTCGCGCTGGAAGAAATGCTCCGCCTGACCGGAAGCACGATCGGACACATATGCGAGCTCGACCACGACGAATCGGTGCTTGCCGTCCGGACATGTTCCGGAGGAGGCAAGAGTGAATGCCGCACTGCAGTGGAATACGGCGTAGCCGATGCCGGTTTGTGGGGAGAGTCTGTAAAGCAAAAGAAGCCGGTCATCATCAATGGCCATGGTGAGTCCGATCCGACAAGAGCTGCACTTCCTTATGGTTACGGAGACATTACGCGCTATCTAAGCGTGCCTCTGATCGTTGACGGCAAAGTTGTAATGCTGGTCGGAGTCGGCAATAAAGACATGGATTATTCCGAAAAGGATATTCTCATGCTGACCCTGATCATGGATGGCTTATGGAGAATCAAGGACAAAAAACGGACTATTGAAGAACGCCTGGAAAACGAGCGGATTCTGGACACGCTACTCAACTCGGTGCTTGAATCGATTGCCCTGGTAACAACCGATAACGTGATTGTCAAGGCAAACCGGATACTTGCCGGGAGACTGAACAGTACCCCGGGTGAAATGATCGGTAAATGCATCTTTGATTATTTTCCAGCGGACGTCAGGGATAGCCGTAGGATCAAATATGAACAGGCACTGACTACACGTCAACCAGTAATATTTGAAGACCAACGCGGCGATATTTCATTCGCAAACGCCATCAGTCCAGTTCTGGACGCATCGGGAAACGTAATATATTTCGCCGTATATGCAATGGATATCAGCCGGCTGAAAAACTATGAGAATGAGCTGTTATCGGCCAACGAAAAACTCACGGCGCTGTATCAGAAGATCGAGGAAACCAGGGAGGAAGAACGGCGCAACATCGCGAGGGAACTGCATGACCAGATGGGACAGATTTTGACCGCGATGAATATGGACCTGAACTGGCTGGTCCGGCAGATGGAACCGGAAAGGGTTCACAGGTTTAAAAGTCATATAACCGGCATGCGACAGACTCTGGCAAACCTGATCTCAATCGTGCAAAACATTACCTCCCGCCTTACCCCTCCCCTGCTTGAGAACCTGGGGCTTGCGGCCGCGATCGGCCATTATGTTCAGGATTTTCAACTAAAGAGCGGTATAGTGTGTCACCTGATGCTCGATGAAGATGCTGGTAACCTGTTTGACAAGGAAGTTTCGATTGCCATATTCCGCATCCTGCAGGAATCGCTGACCAATGTGGTTCGCCATTCCGGGGCCTGTGAAGTGGCGATTTCATTGTGCCTGACTCCGCAAGCGGTTGTCCTCGAGATTGCCGATAACGGCAATGGAATTACGGTTCAGGCGATCGGCGCGTCCGATTCCTTCGGAATGCTCGGAATGCAGGAAAGGGCAAGAAAATGCGGCGGTTCTCTGGTAATAAACGGAAAGCCAAGTGACGGCACCGTGGTACGTCTGGAAATCCCACGGTAATATTTGGAGGTAGACCCAATGAAAGTTCTGCTGGTTGATGATCACACGATTGTGCGGCACGGTCTGATCCGGATACTTTCCGAGATGGACTGCAAGTTTGAAATTGATCAGGCCAGCAATGGACAGGAAGCTCTGGCCATGTTCAACAACTGCGATTATGCACTGGTTCTGCTGGACATCTCGATGCCCGGCCGAAACGGCCTCGAAATTCTCAAGTGCATCAAACGCGACAAGCCGGCGGTGCCGGTATTGATGCTGAGCATGCATTCCGAAGGTCAGTACGCGGTAAGATCTTTACGTTTGGGCGCGGCGGGATACATTACCAAGGAAAGCGCGTCACACGAACTTCAGGGGGCAGTCAGCAAGGTTATTTCGGGAGGGAGATACCTGGGGCCATCAATGGCGGATCTTCTGGCGGACACCATATTTGAATCAAAAAAGAGTGCCGAGCATCTGCACGAGTCACTGTCAGACCGGGAGCAGCAACTGGTCGGCATGATGGCCACCGGCAAGACAATGACTGAAATCGCCAACGAACTATGCCTGAGCATAAAAACCATCAGCACCTATCGCACCAGGATCCTGGAAAAACTAAACCTGAGAACCAGCGGCGAGATCATCGCCTATGCAATTAAAAACAACCTGAGTTACTAGTCATATCAGGCTGTTATCAAAAGCTGAACAGACATATATACTGCAACTGCATTCAACCCTGACCCAAAACCCCGGCCACGGCACGACTCAGTTCGCTCAGGTTATACGGTTTGTGAATAAATCCGTTGGCGCCCATTTCCAACAGCTCATTCTCGGTTCCTTCACGGCTGAAACCGGAACAAAACAGAACCTTCAAGCCAGGTTCCAGTTCACGTAATCGCAGGCAGGCCTCCCTGCCCCCCATCCTGGGCATGATCACATCCAACATCACCAAGGCTATCCCGTCCCTGTGGGCAGCATAAACCTCCAGCGCCTGCTCCCCGTTTTCAGCGAGGAACACCTTATAGCCCAGATCCTCCAGCAACTCGCGGCCGACCGACCGCAACATCTCTTCATCATCCACCAGCAATATGCCGCCGCTACCGCGAACAACCACACCCTCGGCGGCCTGTTCACAAGATCCGGCGGAAACAAGCGGAAGATAGACCTTGAAGATCGAACCGAAACCTGGCTGGCTCTGGACGATGACTTCGCCATGATGGTTTTTGACCGTTCCATAAACGGATGCCAGGCCAAGTCCGGTGCCTTTACCGGAAGGTTTCGTGGTAAAAAAAGGCTCGAAAATATGTTCCAGAATATCAGCGGTCATACCGACCCCGGTGTCCGATACGGCCAGTTCCAGGTATCGACCCGGCTTGATCGAAAATCCCATGGAGCGGCAGGACATCTCATCAAGCATTCTCTCGGCGGTTGAATATGTCAAAGTGCCACCTTCGGGCATCGCATCGCGGGCATTGACCCCCAGGTTGAGCAAGATGTTGTTCAACTGGGTCTGATCGCACATCACAACAGGATTGCTGCTCGCCAGATTCGCTGCAATTCGTATACGCTTGTCGATTGTGTGCTCAAGCATCCCAATCACCGAGGAAACGGATTCATTGATTGCGACAGGAGTCAGGACCGTCGGACTTTTGCGGGAAATGGTCAACAGATCATGGGTCAGGTCGGCAGATCGAGTCGCTGCCTCGATGATGTTGCCCACCATCTTGCTGTTTTTCTCGTCGTCCGCAAGCCGTCTCCTCAGTATCTCGGCCGAAGCCAAAATTCCGGTCAGCATATTATTGAAATCGTGGGCGATTCCGCCGGCCAGCTGTCCGACAACCTCCATTTTTTGCAACTGGTGCAGCTGGTTCTGAAGTCGTTTCTGCTCCGTTACGTCCATTACCGCACTCAGAACCAAAGGCTTGCCAGCGATCTCCAGCCTGGTTCCGGAACAGAGCACGCTAATCTCTTCTCCATTTTTGCGGCGCATGACAGCTTCAAAATTATGAACTTCTCCATTTTCCCGCAGCATCTTCAAAAAGCTGTCATACTCTTTTTCTTTCTGCCACAGCGACAATTCGATGGTTGATTTGCCTACCGCTTCATCCCGGCTGTAACCGAACATGTCGCTGAATGCACGGTTGACTTCATAAAAGGCGCCATCGGGAATAGATGTGAGCGTTACCGAGATCGGAGAATTGTCGAATACCGCTTTGAATTTTATCGAACTCTCCTCGGTCAGATCCAACTGGATTTTCAACTGTTCCTCGCTGGCCAGAAGTTGATCATGGGTAGCCTGATAGTCGCGGATCTGCTGACGTAGCAGATCTTCCGTCTCCAGCAACACATCCTGGCTGTGCATGAAATCGTCCACCTGTGCCCGCAGCATCTCTTCGGTCACCTGCAGCTCTTCCTGGGACTCCTGATAATCATCGATGCGTGTCTGAAGCTCATCGGTCAACCGTTTTTCCATGCGCAGCATCGTCCTGAAAAGCAGTATCAGCACCAGCGCCACCAAACTTGTAGCGCCGATCATCGAGTTTCTTATCATTATGGCTTCTTCGTTTAACTCATCCAGCCACGACCCGGCGCAGACAACCCAGTTCCACTCTATCAGCGTACGATAGGCAACCAGCTTCTCCCGCACCTCTGTTTCACCAAGTTCCCTGTTGATCCAGGGATAGCTGATAATCCCGTTTTTCTTTTCCAGCATTTCCCTTATGAACTGGCGACCATCCGAATCCCTGTAATCAATGATATTGATGCCTTCCTTGACAGGGTGGATCTTGAGTTTACCGCGATCAAGCCCCTCCTTGGCATCCATCACGTAGATATAGCCGCTTCTCCCGATTTTGGTGTTGCGGATTTTGTCCTTAAGTCCTTTCAGGTTATCGGTAAAATCCAGTCCGACGAAGAGCACGGCAATCACGTTGCCCTTATCGTCCATGACCGGCTGATAGGAGGTCATGTAATCCTTGCCGAAAAGTTCCGCTTTGCCCACATAGCCCTCACCATTCAACAGCCTGCTATATGCCGGATGACTTCTTTCCAGAAGAGTTCCTAAAGCACGGCTACCATCCTGCTTTGTCAAAGATGTAGATACCCGTACGAAGTCTTTGTCCGAGCGGACAAATACAGTTCCGACAGCCTTGGTGTCTTCGGTGAAATCGTCGACGATTGAATTGTTCAGGTTCAGTATCACCGATCCGTTCCTGATAAGAGGGGTTTTCCTGCCTTGAATGGTGACGTTTTCGGATGGGTCGATGGTAAATTTTCCAGGGAAATGAGTCTTGAATACATGAGCTATCTTCACCGCGCTATCCGACAGTGCGGAGTGATAGGATGACATGGTGTTGACCAGCAAGAGCGCCTGCTGCGACAACTCCTGTTCGGCATGTTTTTCCAGGCGCCACGAGATGTACATGGTCAGTGTCACGGCGAAGACAGTCAGAACCACGATAATCAGTAACGTGTAAACCAGGGCGGTTTGTGGGGCTGTCGGACGATCTGATGTGGACGGTATCATCAGGAACCTTCCTGAAACTTCAACTTGAGCCGAGTGCGTTACAACATTCCGTTATGTCTGCATGCCATCCTGGCTAGTCATTTAATAGTTTCATTATGATTTTTACTTCTTAACGTCATCGAATTACTAAAGAGTTTATATATGATTTTTAAGTCGTCAACATTAAATCGACCCATGATAATTGGCCCTGGCACTCCTGACCATAAACATATCCGGATTCAAGCGTGGGTGTGCTGTTGTCGGATGGAATCATCTCTATGCGCATCAAACCCCTAGTTGGCTGTAATTATATGCATATATAGCAGACATATGCTTAGTTGTGTTTAATGTTTATAATTAATCAAAAACACCTTGTAGGATTTTTACTACAATGAAACCCGCGGGTAAGATTATTTGACACATATTAATAGGAGTTAGTCTTATTGGATTGCCAAGTGTTTCTGTATACAAGTATGCAAAACAGTATCTATGGGAGGTCTTATGAGATTCAGTCTGGCTGATTTGAAAATGCGGACGAAACTGCTGCTGCTGGCTTCGATAGGCATCCTGGGACTGATTGTGATCGGTGCGTCGAGCACTGTCGACCTGAAACATGCCAATCGTGATCTGTCTGATCTAAACGACAGCATCCAGGCCGTTACACTTTTTGGTGAGATGAAAAGCCGCCTGCTTACGGCACGGCTCAACATCGTCTACATGATGGCGCTCACTGACATGGCAAAAATCAACGAGAAGCTTGATGACTATAACAGGCAGATCACCGAGATCCGCAATATGCTGAAACAGTACGATTTACAGAAACTGGACCAGGAAGAAAAAGTACTGTTCGACACCTTCAGGGAAGGAGTGGAAACGTACGCGACGCAGGGTGGCAAACTGGCTGAAATGCTTATGGCAGCCCACAAAACTCAAGACAAGACGGCGCTTGCGGAGGCCATCGCCTTCGGTTCGGAAAAGGTGGCCCCGATTTACAAAAAACCGGCCGAAGCGATCGAAGCCCTGAACAGCCTGAACATAAGGCATAGCGCTGAACTTTTCAAAAAATCCGACCAGGCCGCAAAAAGTGAAATCGTTATCAATACGATCATCATCGTCTGTGCAATCGTTTTCTCGATCATAGTTAGTATCGTTATCGCCAGCGGCATAACCCGAGCGCTGGCGAATGTCTTTAACACCATGGCAGCGATTGCCGGCGGGGACCTTACCGCCCGCTCCTCGATCACCTCCGCAGATGAAATGGGCATGCTCGGCAAGGAAATGAACCTGATGGGGGAGAAACTGTCCGGAATCATCAGGAGGCTTTCCGACAACAGTCTCTCGGTATCTTCGGCAGCTGTCCAGATGCACTCCACCTCGGCCCAGATGGCCACCAGCACCGAGGAACTGGCGGCGCAGGCCAGCACCATCGCCACGGCCTGCGAAGAGATGTCGGCCACATCCTCGGAGATCGCCCGCAATTGCCACAGCGCAGCTGATGACTCTGCCAAGGCCAATGATGCGGCCCAGATGGGCGCCCATGTGGTTGAAGAAACCGTGAACGTTATGAGCCGCATTGCGGACCGGGTGCGTTCCACGGCCAAGACGGTGGAAACACTCGGCTCAAGATCGGACCAGATCGGCCAGATCATCGGTACTATCGAGGATATCGCCGACCAGACCAACCTGCTGGCTCTGAACGCGGCCATCGAAGCGGCCCGGGCCGGCGAGCAGGGGCGCGGTTTTGCCGTTGTCGCGGATGAGGTACGGGCTCTGGCCGAACGCACCACCCGCGCCACCCGTGAAATTGGCGAGATGATCAAGTCGATCCAGTCGGAAACCAGGAGCGCGGTAGCGGCAATGGATGAAGGGGTACGACAGGTAGAACAGGGAACCGTGGAAGCCGGGAAATCGGGCGAAGCGCTCCGTCACATACTGGAGCAGATTGCCAACGTCACCAACCAGGTCAACCAGATTGCCGTGGCTGCGGAAGAGCAGACCGCCACTACAACGGATATAAACAACAATATCCAGCAGATCACCGAGGTGGCGCACATCAGCTCGGTAGCATCACATGAAGAGGCGGAGGCCGCCAACCAGCTTTCCAATCTGGCCGAAGACCTGAAGAGAATGGTAGAACAGTTCAAATATGCCTAGGAGCCGTTGACACTCTGTCCGGACAAAATGTCACCGCATGCACTGGAACACCCCTGTGCACCAGAGGCAGGCGCCGCAGGGCACATTCCTGATGTGGCAATCCTGCTCAAACTCCTCGGCCAGCACATAGTCACAGGGTGCCAGGCCACAACTGGCGCAGGAGGGATAATCATAGGCCAGTACGTCTCCACGGAATGACCTGAATTGGGGGGCGTTCCATATTTCCAGCATATCCTGCCGCCGCAGGCTGCCGAACACTCTGGGCTTGACGGTCTGGTTCCAGCCGCTGGCAAAGCAGTCGTAACGATGCCACAGGAAATAGCAGGGGGACACATCTCCGTTCCATGAAACAAAAGCGCTCCCCTCCTCGACAAAGCTGCATTTGCGCTGTTCCCTGAGTGCTATCTCGGGCAGACGCAGATCCAGACCGGTTTTTTCGGCGACCTCTTTTGCCGCCGAGAAGATCGCGGCGGTCTCTTCCAGATGTTCATATTCCAAAGCCAGCAGCTTCTTCATGTCCAACATGATCCCCTGCCGTTCCGCCTCGGACTTCATCGCCTCGACCATATCCACGACCGCCTGTTCGTCGGCTGTCCGCGAGTATTTCCAGCGCACTTCCGGGTAGCGGCTGATGTCGACCCCCGCCCCGGCGGCCTTGCCGCGCCAGGAATGGTAAAGCGCCAGGGCCTGATCGCTGACGTTGCAGAAGATCGCCTCGCCGGCATGCTGACGGTCATATGGCAGCACATGGGTGACGATGGCGAACCCGGCTCCCCGCCTCGCAGCCCATTCCAGCGTTGCCGGAAGCTCGCCGATATTGTTGCGCATTGCAACGAACTCGACCCCGAGTTTCACATCAGGACGTCCACACTGCTTCATGGCGGATTTCAGGGAGGACAAAGCCCGGTCGACTGACTCCACCTCCCCTCCCTCGCGAAGCTTTTTGAACTGTTCCGGTTCAATCGCGTCAATGGACAGGCAGACACGGTCCAGGCCGGAATCGACCAGGGAAATGGCGCGCAGATTTGTCATCAGCACACCATTGGACTGGAAACCGATCCAGCCGTCCGCCGGCATCAGCTTCCTGGCCCTCTGGATGTACGCTTCCAGATACGGATTCATGAGCGGCTCGCCGATACCATTCAGGATCAGCGCTCCAAGGCCGGGCAGAGCCGGTTCAAGGCGCGAGAAGAGTTCCGGCGACAGATCGCCCTCGCAGACCTCGCTGCCACTGTTCTGCTTGACACACATCAGGCAGTTGAGGTTGCAGCGAGTGGTCGTTTCCACGAACAGCTTGGCCGGATGGTCTGCCAGGGCTGCAGCACATGACTCCGCCTCAGGGACGTTTTCAGTCGAATCTTCTGAATTCACGATAACTTTCACCGATTGTCGCACATCATAAGCACTGATTTCAGGTTCACTGAATCGCACCCGTCTTAAGCATCCTGACAGCCATCCTCATCACATCCGAGTAACGCTTGATATTCCAGCTGTCCATGATCCGGTCGATCTGCTCCTTTTCATCATCGGAGATGCGCAGGGTGACAACGGTCAGTGTCTCCTGGCGCGGCATCCTGACGCTGGCATGACTCTTCAATTTCCTTTTGCTGTTCTTTTTTACTGTTCCCATATCAGACTCCATCGGCACGTTTTTGACCGGCCCCGGGCACAAAATACGCGCCCAGTAATTTCATTGCAAAACATAGTTTCCATTATACCAGCAAAAGCCGGGCCATAACCATAACAATCTGATATTATTTACATATATTGAATGCGACAAACGGATTTCAATGGTTTGGGCAAGGCTCATGGGGAAAAAAGCCACAACGGCGGCAGCAAATGTGGCGATTGTCGGCACCCGGAAGTGCCGACAATCGGTGGTCGGAGATTAAAAACCGGAACTGTTTATCAGAGTCCCAGTGATTCCGGCTTCTTGCCGGCATCCGGGAAGAACAGCGGAGCTCCGAACCTGTCCACGCCGAAGCGGCCGATCACATCCTGGGTCTTTTTTGCCACCATGAAATCGGCAAAAGCCTTGCCGCCAGGGATGTTGATTTTGGGTGACCTGGCCGGATTGAGCTCGATCACATGGTAGATATTGAGCAGTTTGCCGTCGCCCTCCACCAGTATTTCCATCCCCAGATTCTTCCTGAGAGCCAGGTAGGTGGCACGGTCAGTCAGAACATAACCTTTCTTCTCGGCAGCCACGTTAAGAGTCTGCCCCATCCCCAGGCCGGTCTGCTGATACCACTTCTGCCCTTCCGGATTGACACCTGCCCCTTTCCAGAGCCCTTTTTCCTTGGCATGGGTGCCGGAATTGTCGCCGCGCGAAGCAAACAGCGAGTTTGCCTGGGCAATGCGCTTCATAGCCTCGGCGGCCTTGGCTCCCTTGATTTTGGCCGGGTCGGAAGCGGGTCCCAGGATGATGAAGTCGTTGTGCATCACCAGACGTCGCGTCACGCCGAAACCATCGGCCATGAATTTTTTCTCGGCCTCGGGTGAATGTACCAGCAGTACGTCCGCCTCACCTTTCTCCCCCATCTTCATTGCCTGGCCGGAACCGACCGAAATGGTCTTGACCTTGAAACCGCTCTCCTTCTCGAACATCGGCACCAGCACGTCCAAGAGCCCCGAATCCTGGGTGCTGGTGGTGGTGGCCAGGATGATCGATTTGGGCGCAGCCAGGACCGGCAGCGCGACCAGCAGCATGGCAAGAATTGCAAAAAACGGTACTACACGTGACATCAATCCGGGTCTGTTCATTTACTGTCTCCTTTTTACGCTATATCGGCATACTTCTCGGTCTTGGTTATGGTTGACATTTTCTTCAGTCGGCTGATGCCGAACCGGCAGGCCTCGAAAGCATCCTCGCTGTTGGGGGAACTGGCCGCCACCAGCGAGATGATCTCGCCCACGTCCAGGCAGCCGGTTCTGCGGATCAGCAACACATCCTCCAGGTTCCAGCCACGCTCCAGTTCTCCGGCAATCCCTTCCAGTTCAGCCAAAGCATTTCCTTGGGCCCTGTATTCGATTGAGGTAGTGGATTTGTCCGAAGCGGCCTGTTTCTTGACCACCGCATAGTGAAACACCACTGAACCGGAAAAGGCCGAGCAGATCGAACTGTAGGCAAGTGCGGGATCAATGGGATTTTCAACAAGACTGACCATCACTCATCTCCTTTCATGTGTTGAAAAACAAAAAACCCCTTCTCTCGATGGAAAAGGGGCGCGCGCGGACCACTGCGGTGGCCCGTCAAGCACAGGTTCCCCTTTTCATCCCTAATAGACAGGATAGTTCGTTAACGAAGTTGTTTTTTGCAAGAACAAAGCAAAAAAAACTTCTAACTCACTAAAGGAGGGCGGCGCTGTTTCCGGCGACACCCGCAGGTCGCGGGCCATGAGGATTTTTCCCTGGTAGGCTGCGCGACTCGGAGACTGGCAAAATGTGGCGGCACTATAACTGGAACGGCATTTTCTGGCAAGCGGTAAAAATAAAGCCGGGGGATGCGTTTCCCCCCGGCTGCGAAAGGAGCACACATGGCAGTATGCGCTCGTCCGACACCTGTAAACCTGAAATTATTTTATACTTTTGTTGCACAGTACTAGTTGCTGGCCGGATTCCTTCTTGCCAGACGCTTGATGTTGAGCAGGTTCCTGTAACCTACGTTCTCGGTGGTGATGTTGCCGCCGGTAGCTCCGCATCCCAGGGTGAGGGAAGGTACCAGTGTGTTGTAGAGGGCTCCGATGGTCCCATGTACCGAGGGCTGGTTCCAGACCACACGGTTGGCATCCACTTTAAGCGCGAATTCGTGTGCGATATCTTCGCTTTCTGTAAAAACCACCGCCGAGTGACCGGCGCCGCCGTGGTCCAGCTGTGTCGCGGCGGCTTTGATGGCTGCATCCTTGCCTTCGGCTACATACCACCCAAGAACCGGCGAGAGTTTTTCCCGGCTCATCCAGTCTTCCCCGCCGGTAGTGCTCAAGGGCACGATCAGCAGCTTCCGGTCCGCCGGGATGCTGAAACCGGCCAGTTCGGAGATTACCTGAGGGCTCTTGCCGACAATCGACATGGATGGGCCCCCCCTCTCCTTGTCGAACATTACGGATTCCAGTTTGGCTTTTTCCGCTTCGCTGCAGAGGTAGGCGCCGCTTCTTTCAAAGAGCATCAGCGTCTTTTCGGCGACACTGTGATCGTCGAAGATCACCGACTGGTCGGAAGAACAGATGGTGCCGTTATCGAATGTTTTGGAGGCGATCACGTCTTCCACGGCCATGTGCAGGTTGGCGCTTTTTTCAATGAAAACAGGTACGCCGCCCGGTCCGACACCCAGCGCCGGATGACCCGAGCTGTAGGCGGCCTTGACCATCGCTCCGCCACCGGTTGCGACTACGATCGATACGTCCGGATGTTTCATCAGCGCATCGGTGGCCTCGATGGAAGGCTGGGTGACCCACTGGATGCAGTTTTCCGGCGCTCCGGCCGCAACAGCCGCGTCCAGAACTATTTTAGCCGCTGCCTCGCTGCACTTCTGGGCACGGGGGTGAAAGGCGAAGATGATCACATTGCGCCCCTTGAGGGCGATCAGAGCCTTGAACATGGTGGTGGAGGTCGGGTTGGTGGTCGGTGTGACGGCGGCCACTATGCCGAAAGGCTCGGCGATCGAGATGATCCCGTCGGTTTCATCGATAACTCCGACCGATTTGGCGTCTTTCATGTAGTCGTAGACCACCTGGGTGCCGAAGTGATTCTTGATGACCTTGTCTTCCACGTTGCCGATGCCGGTTTCTTCCACGGCAAACTCCGCCAGGTAGCGCTCATTGGCTACGCCGGCCACGGTCATCGCCTCACAGATCCTGTCAACCTGCTGCTGGGTGAAACCCTTGAATTCATCT
>JAWDJY010000077.1:0-21709 GCA_032469775.1 Geobacteraceae bacterium
TCGCGCGGAACCTGATGCCCATGACGAACCTGACGATACCGGCATTAAAGGTGCGGAACATTTTAAGGATCATGTTTTCTCTGTTCTCCACGATGTTGGACGCTGCATTCATACCATAAACTCCTTTGCGCGAATACTGATTTTATAAAAAAAACCCTCCCCCCGCTGTGGGGGGGAGGGTGACATCAGACAGATCAGTGAGCAGATGGTGGTACAACCAGCTTGCCGGGGTAGCGCAGACTGCCGACCAGGTCCTGGATCTCCTGCGGAGGCTCCGGGGTAAACTTGCCGACAACCCACATCGTGGCGAAGTTAAGACAGGCGCCTACAGTGCCGATCCCTTCCGGTGAAATGCCGAACCACCAGCCATCCTTGTTATTGATAGCCGGGTTGATGAATTTGAAGTAGCTGATGTAGGCGGCAACGAAGACGATGCCGACGAACATACCGGCCAGGGCCCCTTCCTTGTTGGCCTTCTTGTTGAATATCCCCATCAGGATGCAGGGGAAGAAGGAGGCCGCCGCGAGGCCGAAGGCGAAGGCGACAACCTGGGCCACGAAGCCGGGAGGATAGATGCCGAAGAGACCGGCGATGCAGACAGCCACACCGGCGGCGCCACGGGCCCACCAGAGCTCTTCTTTCTCACCCATGTCCGGCTTCAGCATCCCTTTCATCAGGTCATGGGAAATAGCGGCGGAGATAACGAGCAGCAGACCGGCCGCAGTGGAGAGCGCAGCGGCGAGACCACCGGCGCCGATCAGACCGACGACCCAGTTCGGGAGCTTGGCGATTTCAGGGTTGGCGAGAACCATGATGTCCTGGTCGATCTTGACTTCGTTCTTGCTCTTCTCGATTGGATCATCCCATTTACCCTTGGCGATCTGCATGATGCCGTCGCCGTTTTTATCTTTCCAGCCGACCAGTTTGGTCTTTTCCCAGTTCTTGAACCAGGATGGTGCATCTTCATACCGTACGTTGTGAATCGATTTGATGAAGTTGGTGCGGGCGAAAACAGCGATCGCCGGAGCGGTCGTGTAGAGCAGGGCGATGCAGATCAGCGCGTAGCCGGCGGATGAACGGGCGTCACGCATTTTGGGAACCGTGAAGAAACGGATCAGGATGTGCGGCAGACCGGCGGTGCCGATCATCAGCGACATCGTGATGAACCAGACGTCGATGCGTGGCCGTGCGCCGGAGGTGTAGGCGCCGAAGCCGATATCCTTCTGGATGCCGTTCAGAACATCAAGCAGGTATTTGCCCTGTGTACCGGGGTCCTTAAGCATGACTGCGCCGTCGGCGGTGATTGTCGAGCCGAAGCCGAGCTGCGGGATCGGGTTGCCGGTAAGCTGCAGGGAGATGAAGACAGCCGGAACCAGGTAGGCGACGATCAGTACGCAGTACTGGGCAACCTGGGTGTAGGTGATCCCCTTCATGCCGCCGAGGGTGGCGTAGAAAAATACCAGCGCCATGCCGATGATAACGCCCATGTTGATGGAAACACCCATGAAGCGGGAGAACACGACGCCGACGCCGCGCATCTGGCCGGCTACGTAGGTGAACGATACGAATATCGCGCACATCAGCGAGAGGAGCCGGATCGATTGGGAGTAATAGCGGTCGGCCATGAACTGCGGGATGGTGAATTTACCATATTTACGCAGATACGGGCCGAAGAGCATGGCGAGCAGAACGTAGCCGCCGGTCCACCCCATCAGGTAGAAGGAGCCGTCACGCCCCATGAACGAAATAAGACCGGCCATGGAGATGAAGGAGGCGGCCGACATCCAGTCGGCGCCGGTTGCCATGCCGTTCATATAGGCGGGAACGGACTGCTCGGCGGCGTAGAAGTCGCCGGTTGATTTTGCCCGTGTTGCATAGGCGATGTAGATATATAATGCAAAGCTCGCCCCTGTCAGAATCCAGGTCCATACAAGAATACTCATAGTGTGTCACCTCGTGATTTTAGTGTTGAATCGTGTTTGCTGAAGTGTAAGCAGTCTTGTTACCCTTCGTGTACGTCGTACTTGATGTCCAGGCGGTTCATCATCCAGACGTATGTCCAGATCAGGATGACAAAGATAATCATGGATCCCTGATTGGCGAACCAGAAGCCGAGCGGGAAGCCGCCGAGCATAAAGGCCGCATCGAGCTGATCAACGATCATGATGCCGCAGAAAAATGACACGAAAAACCAGATGGCCAGGTGAACAATAATGATGACCAGGTTCTCTTTCCAATACGCCTGTAACTCTTTCGTTGCATGAACTGACATAAGACCTCCTCTTGTGTGATGTGAATTCCGTTAAAACTGATGCCGCACGTCTGTCTGGCAATTACCTCCTTTCTTGTGTGGGTGGCTGCCGGCCATCCCTGCCCAGTCTCTGCGGGCGGTTAGTGGTTGGACTCTGTACTTCGCCTCTATGGAAAAAATGAAAAAGAAAAACACTCACCACGGAGACACAGCCAAAAGTAGGCGCTTTTAAGCGAGTACACTGAGAAATCTAAGTCTTAAGATCCAAAACAAAAAATCCTTTTTGGGTTATAACCCAATCAGTTTTACTCTTTGTTTTTCTCCGTGCCTCCGTGGTGAAAAATCTCTTTTTGTACTAAGCATACGCCCGTGTATAGCCGAATTTCATGGAGAGTGCCTCGGCGCCTTCGAGCATGCAGGGGATGACCACGTTATCGAGCCGGTCCTGCAGCATGCGGAAGGAGGGTGCCAACAGTGTCAGCGCCCCGACGACCTTGCCGGCATAATCGCGGATGACGACCGCTACGGAGCAGATGCCGTCGCCGAGGCCGTTGAAATCGACCGCAACACCTTTGATGCGGATCTCTTCAAGTTCGCGTTCCAGCAGTTCCGGGTTTTCAATGCCGCTTTTTTTGGCGGCTTTGCCGAAAAGGTTGATTGACGTAACCGACTTGATCACTTTGCCGGCGGCATTGGTAAAATAGGGAAACCGCTTGCCGACCAGGTCTGCCGTCTTGATCTGCTGGAACGAATCAACCATGTCGAGAAACAGCACTTCATCGTTATTGGCAACGGTAAAGTAGACCGCTTCATCAAGTTTACGTGCCAGTTCCAGCATGATCGGGTGCGCCATCTTGATAAGGTTGTCGCTCTTGAGGATATGCTGCGCCATTTCAAACGCCTGCAGGCCAAGGGAGTAGCTGTTGTCTATTTTATTGCGCTCGACCAGTCCCTTGTCTTCAAGGGTGGCAAGCAGGCGGAATACCTTATTGTGGCTCAAGCCGAGTTTCTTCTCCAAAACAGCAATTGACGGATTTTCACCGCCCTGTGCAAGGGCTTCCAGTAGATCAATTGCCTTAACAACGGCCTGAACGGAATAAACTCCTTTTTCTCTCATAAAATTATGCGCTCCTGTCGCGTAAATCTAGTGTAACTATCTTAATTTACACAGCAATTGTGCAAAATAAAGTCCAGTTTCTTTCAAATGTCTGACTAAGACGTTCAGGACTAATCAATGCGTATAAAACCAGAGTTATCTGGTTACTTGCACAGAATGTCCAACGGAGGTTCTCTACAGCTTTTGTGGTGTAGTAATTATTGAGAGTTTATGCGGAAGGGACAACAGGAGGGGCTCTGCCATACTCAATTATAAGGTTACCATCAATTGCGGATAATATCGGGAGTGCGGTAGCACATGAATCTGATTGAGATGAAACAATAGTGAGTGGCGGCATCTGCACCACGCGATGTGCAACCGAGATGCTGCTTTTTCGTGATTCCTGAATAGGGGCATTGACAGTGACAAAAATGTAAAAATTTGGGATTTTAGACGTGGAAAAGGAAAGCGGGGATAAAACTAGCAGAATAAATATAATTATGTGAGATAAAAATCGTTTCAAAGTTAATCCCGGTTTACATCTCATTTATAATTAATTCGAGAAAACTTCCACCTTTAATATTGGACTGATCAGTTTTTAATACATCGTTTCAAAATTGTCAATAATAATTTGTGTTGATAAAATAATTGTATTTGTTTTTTTATTGTATCTGAGATTATAAAGCAAGCGTATACCATTATAACTCGACATAATCATTATATTATTGTTTAATTTTATATGTTAACATGTCAGGAGCGTGTTATAAAAAACCTGTTTGAGTTCACTTGTTTTGTTTCGTCTATAAATATGTATCTACAAAGTTGATTTTATTATATTGCGTATTGTGGAGGGGTATATGAAGTTAAAGAGTCTTATGGTTGCAGGAATAGTTGATGATATTCGCCGCATTTTTCAGGTTCTGACAGAGCAATCAAGAAAAATTGAGCATGAAACGAGCCTTACCGGGCCACAGTTATGGGTTGTGAAAATACTCAAAGAGTCGTCGCCGATGAAAGTATCCGATTTGGCGCGCCGCATGTATCTTCACCCGGCAACCATGGTCGGGTTATTGGACAGGTTGGAGGCGAAGGGTTTACTCAAGCGAACAAGGTCTGAAAAGGACAGGCGGGTTGTTTATATTGATCTGACCGAACAGGGCCGCGATTTGGAGATTAACTCACCGGAGGTTGTGCAGAATCTTTTAATAGGAGGGCTTGAAAATCTTACTGGACAAGAGTTAAAAATTATTTCAGAGGGAATGGAACAAGTTGTTGCTTTATTAGGCGTTAAAGATATCCCACCAAAGCTCATTATGTCTGCTGAAATCAACGCACCGAAAAGAAGAAGAAAAAGTGGTTAGTTTGTCACTTATTGGCCGCCTCCTTGAGTATGCCTCTTGATTTCAATGTCAATATCCACGAAACATGAAAACTACGAAAAGTATGCCGATAAAAACGAGGGTGAGGAGAAGTCTGGCTTTACCTTTCGCCAGATAACTGCAGATCCAGGTGAGGGCGTAGGCCCCCAGCCAACAGAAGCCGAGCCGTACAACTCCTGTCAGTTCTTCCTTGAAGGCAGAGATGAAAACAAAATATAAGAGCAGAAAGTGGGTAGCAAACTGGATGGCATTCAAAAAAATGCCGGTTGCCTGGTGCTCCAGCACCCCGGGCAACCGGACCTCTTTTTTTGATGTTTGACTGAAACTCAATGGAACATCTTGTATTGAACCATATAGACCGCAATCCCGGCAAAATAACCGATCAAAGCCAGTCCGCTGATCCGCTTGACATACCAGAAGAAATGTATCTTCTCCAGTACCATCGCGGCAACTCCCGCAGCTGAACCGATAATCAGGATCGAACCGCCGGTCCCGGCGCAGTAGGCCATAAACTCCCAGAGAAAGGCATCAGGCGGGTACTGCGTCATACTGTACATCCCCATGGAGGCTGCAACCAGCGGTACGTTGTCCACGATGGCGCTGACCATGCCGATGATGGTGACAATGATGTCTTCACGACCGATAGTTTTGGTCAGCCAGCCGGCGAGATTGGTCAGGATATGGGTATGCTCCAGAGTCGCCACCGCCAGCAGGATGCCGATAAAGAAAACAATCGAACTCATGTCGATCTGCTTGAGGGCTCGGACCAGAGTCAGGTGCTCCTTGGCCTCGTCCTCTTTCTGGCGATGGATGATTTCACCGACCAGCCAGAGGATACCCAGGCCGAACAGGATACCCATGAAGGGGGGCAGGTGGGTTACGGTCTTGAACACCGGAACGCAGACCAAGATTCCCAGGCCCATGGTGAACATCAGGTTTTGCTCGAAGGGGGTGGTGCGGATCGGTTCACCGCATTCGGCAGCCACCTTTACCGGCGACACGACCTGCTTGCCTCTCAGGAACCAGCTGGTGATGGCCAACGGCACGACCATGTTGATGATCGAAGCCAGGAAGACCCCCTTCATGATGGCCAGGGTTGTGATTTGACCTCCGATCCAGAGCATGGTGGTGGTGACGTCGCCAATCGGGCTCCAGGCACCGCCGGCGTTGGCAGCGATCACTATAATGCCGGCAAAAAAGAGCCGGTCGTCGTGTCGATCGAGCAGTTTTTTCATCAGCGAGATCATCACAATGGTGGTGGTCAGGTTGTCCAGTACGGCGCTGAGAAAAAAGGTAACAATACCGACCAGCCAGAGCAGCGAGGTCAGGCTGGTGGTCTTGATGCGCGAGGTAATCACGTCGAAACCGTTATGAGCGTCTACCACCTCCACGATCGTCATGGCGCCCATCAGGAAGAAGACTATCTGGGCGGTACCCATCAGTGATTCTCCCAGCTGTTCGCTTACCAGGTGGTGATCGCCGGTTGACATGGCGTAGATGGTCCAGAGCAGGCCGGCTCCGATCAGGGCCGAGGCCGATTTGTTTACCTTGAGCGGATGTTCGAGGGCGATGGCGGCGTAGGCGATCACAAAGACGACGACAATAGCGATCAGCATTGCAGTTTCCTCTTCGGTTGAAATAAGTCGTCAGGTTTCGACTGATTGCTCGGCAGTATGCCGGCGTAGGCGGTGTCAGCCATTAATAACAGCATCAGGCTGCTCTTTCCATTAAAAACTCCGGCTTACTTGAAAAAACGGAAAAATCTCACATCTTCATTCTGTTTTGTCGGCGCATATTTTTTGCCGGTCTGATCTTGCACGTCTTCAGGAGGGTTTCTCAAGGCATCAGCGATAATCATGCCGCCGATAGCTCCGTAGAGCAGTGCTGCGATGCTGCCGGTCAATAGAACGTCCAGCTCCGTGCCAACACCGGCCCAGGTGAAGAGCAGGCCGCTTGCCAGTCCCACGGAGCCCAGTAAAATAGCGCCCGGTTTTTTATCGCCGGTTTTTTGTACCGCCCAGCCCCCGACCGCCCAGGCCATAACCGAGTAGATGGCATAACCTCCCAGAGACCAACGGGCGGTGAAACTGTCCATGGCGCCGGTAAAGGACAATGCTGACGGAATGACGTTGGAGGTGAGACTCAGGCCGGCACAACCTCCCAGCAGGGTGGCAGCGGTGGAGCGAAGTTTGATGCCCATGACGAACTTCAGGATACCGGCATTAAATCTGCGGATCATTTTCAGGATTGTGTTTTCTCTGTTTTCCATAATCTCAAAGGGTGCTTGCATGGTCTTGACTCCTTTTGTGCCGATACTTTTAGGAGAGTTTTTCCCGCCCCCTCCCAGCAGCCGGGGAGGGGGCGGGTCACTATAGCTAGATGTTTACTGAAACTCAGTGCCCTGCCGATGGTGGAACAACCAGTTTACCCGGATAACGAAGGCTTCCAACCAGATCCTGAATTTCCTGCGGCGGTTCTGGTGTGAATTTGCCTACCACATACATAACAATGAAGTTCAATGCGGCACCAACCGTACCGATACCTTCGGGGGAGATTCCGAACCACCAGTGGTCCTTGTTATTGAAGGCAGGGTTAACGAACTTGAAGTAAATGATGTAGGCGGCAACAAATACGATGCCTACTGCCATGCCGGCCAGTGCGCCTTCCTTGTTGGCCTTCTTGTTGAATATTCCCATCAGAATGCAGGGGAAGAAGGATGCGGCAGCCAGACCAAAGGCAAAGGCGACCACCTGTGCCACGAAACCAGGGGGATAGATGCCGAACAGACCGGCAATACAGACCGCCACGCCGGCAGCGGCACGGGCCCAGACCAGCTCTTCCTTCTCCGACATGTCCGGTTTGACAATGCCCTTCATCAGGTCATGGGAGATAGCGGCCGAGATAACCAGCAGCAGACCGGCTGCTGTGGAGAGAGCGGCAGCCAGACCACCGGCGCCGATCAGACCAACGACCCAGTTGGGGAGCTTGGCGATTTCCGGGTTGGCCAGAACCATGATGTCACGGTCGATCTTGACTTCGTTTGCGCTCTTGGGGTCTTTTTCAGAACCTTTGGCGATCTGCATGATGCCGTCGCCATTTTTGTCTTTCCAGCCGACCAGGCCTGTTTTTTCCCAGTTTTTGAACCAGGTGGGAGCTTTGGCGTATTCCACGTTATGGATCGATTTGACGAAGTTGGTGCGGGCGAAAACAGCGATTGCGGGAGCGGTTGTGTAGAGCAGAGCGATGAAGAAGAGCGCCCAGCCAGCTGACGAACGGGCATCACGCATCTTGGGAACCGTAAAGAAGCGAATCAGAATGTGCGGCAGACCGGCGGTGCCGATCATCAGAGACATGGTGATAAACCAGACGTCGATACGGGGGCGCGCTCCGGAGGTATAGGCGCCAAATCCCAGGTCTTTCTGGATGCCGTTCAGTACATCCAGCAGGTATTTGCCCTGGGAAGCAGGGTCCTGCAACATGGCTGCACCTTCAGCGGTGATTGACGAGCCCATGCCGAGCTGAGGAATCGGGTTGCCGGTGAGCTGCATGGAGATGAAGATTGCCGGGATCAGGTAAGCGACTATCAAAACGCAGTACTGTGCCACCTGGGTATAGGTGATCCCCTTCATGCCGCCCAGGGTGGCGTAGAAAAACACCAGAGCCATACCGATGATAACACCCATGTTGATGCTGACCCCCATGAAACGGGAGAAAACAACGCCGACGCCGCGCATCTGCCCTGCCACATAGGTAAAGGAAACGAAAATGGCGCAGACCAGGGCCAGGACACGGATGGAGTTGGAGTAATAGCGGTCGCCCATGAACTGGGGGATGGTGAACTTGCCGTATTTGCGCAGGTATGGGCCGAAGAGCATGGCCAGAAGCACATAACCTCCGGTCCATCCCATCAGGTAAAAGGAACCGTCACGCCCCATGAAGGAGATAAGGCCGGCCATGGAGATGAAGGAGGCAGCCGACATCCAGTCGGCGCCGGTTGCCATGCCGTTCAGCACTGGTGGTACCGACTGTTCTGCGGCGTAGAAATCGCCGGTTGATTTAGCCCGTGAAGCATAGGCGATGTAGATGTACAGGGCGAAACTGAGTCCTGTCAGAATCCATGTCCAGGTAAGAATGCTCATATATTGTCACCTCGTGATTTTATTGGATTAGATCGTGTCAACGCGGCACTCACGGGCATGTTACCCTTCATGCACATCATATTTCTTGTCCAGGTTGTTCATCATGTACACATATGTTCCAATAAGTATTACAAAGGTTATCATTGATCCCTGGTTGGCAAACCAGAAGCCTAGCGGGAATCCGCCGATCATGTAAGCGTCAAGCTGGTCAACGATCATGATGCCGCAGAAAAATGAAACGAAAAACCAGATGGCGAGGTGAACTGCAATAATTACCAGATTTTCTTTCCAGTAGGCCTGTAACTCTTTAGTTGCATGAATTGACATGATGTTATCCTCCGATATTGTTGATTGACATTGTCAACGGCTTTCCGCGGGCTCTTTTCCGGATTTACCTCCTTTCCAAGATTGATGAAACACTCTATGCCGGGCTGTAGCCGAACCTGCCCGACAGAAAGTCCGCTCCCTCTTTCAATGAGGGTATGATTTCCTTGTCCAGGCGGTCTGTCAGCATCCTGAAGGATGGTCCGATTAACGTGATCGAACCAACCACCTTACCGGTGTAATCGCGAACTGCCACGGCTACACTGATGATGCCGTCGCCCAGGCCGCCTCTCTCCACTGCCACCCCATTCGCCCGGATTTCGTTCAATTCCAGATTCAGTCTTTCCATTTCCTGAGGCCCCTTTTTCTTCAGCAGGCGCTCCAGCAAATCCAGCGAGTCGAAAGATTTCATGACCTTTCCGGCCGCGTTGGAGAAAAATGGCACCAGGCGCCCAAGCAGGGACGCGGTTTTTATCTGCTGTCTGCAATCAACCATGTCCAGAAACAGAACCTCATCGTCTTTTAGTACGGTCAGGTATACCGCTTCATCCAGCTTGTTTGCCAATTCCTCCAGCACCGGATGGGCATAGTTGATGACATTGACATTTTTAAGCAGTTTCTGCCCCAGGGTAACCGAGCAGATGCCGAGTCGATACGAACCGGTATAGGGATCCTGCTCCGCCAGACCTTTGGAACACATTGTTCGCATTATGCGGAAAGCTACATTGCGGGACAGTTTTACCTGTGAGGCAAGCTGTCCCAGGCTGGCGCCTTCTTCAAATTCAGACAGTATTTCAAGTAGTTCAAGAGCTTTATCGACTGTCTTGAGAGTGTAGTCGTGCTCTGAATCCAATTTACGCGTTTGCATGGTTGTACCCCGTGAGTGAGCAGACAGACGCCGGCAATATCTATTGATGGTACCGTTACAGTAATTTGCTGTATGCGATAACAATCCATATCCTGGGCGAATGAAAGCCGGATTTCAGTGAAACACATGCTTTGCTGCCAAATTGTATATTGCTGGTGTCAGGGGCTGAATCAGGCGGCGGCTGGCGGGGCTCGTTCTTGAAGTGCGTGGTTTAAGAATCTGCTTTTGGTCGGCAATAAATCGGTGTGGAAAAAAGTATCTGCTTTGGTTGTGATGGTGGGCGTGGGGGGAGTCAAGGCGATATTGGCAGATCGCCTCTGTACGATAATTGCTGTGGGCTTGCTTTTAAGAGATTCTTTGAGTTCGCAGTCCGGTTTGAAGTCCGGGCACTTTTCTCCCGTAAATGAAAGAGGGGCTGTCAGGATCAGTGTAATTATGAGTATTCGTGAAAAATATCTCAACATCTCAGCATCCTTCCCAATGTTACGGGTGTACAATATACCTATGTTCTAAAAACGGCAATAAATCTTGAGTTGAAATTTATAACAACTTTATATTTTATGCAAGCAAAAAGCATGGTATAAATAAAATAAACTCAAAACGTTTACAACTTGCAGTAATATCGTGTAAAAAAATGACTTATATAAAATTAGAATATTTTATTAATAGGGTCTGTAGTTTGATTTAAAATGTAAAACAGCATTAAATTATGTGTGTGAAATATTTGTGTAAACTATAATATCTGACATTATAGCTTCACAACAAACCGATATCATTGATAATTATTTTGCAATATATTTTCTGTTTCTGAAAATACAACCGTTTTATTATGGTTACCGGAAAACCGGCCGTTGTTCCGGAACTGTCCGGAAGTGACAAATCAGTTGCCCGATCTGATAAAAGAGGAAATAATAGCCGGGTTATTCAGTGACTTTCATGCGGAGTGCATATGCCTGAGCATAATTTGAACGAAGATAGTTTCTTTTTCATCCAGGTGGATGCTATCTGCCATCGTCCGGCGATTACATGCTCTCCTGATACAGGACTGGTGGAGATGGCCGGCATGATGAAGGTCCACAATATCTCCGGAATCGTTGCTGTCGAAAACGAGCGTCCGGTTGGTATCGTATCTCTTCGTGACTTGCGTAACCTGATAGCCGAAAAGGTTGATACTATTTCCGGGATGACAGTTCGCGATATAATGAAAACCGGGCTGATTACAATTCATGCACGCGATCCGCTCTTCAAAGCTATCTTTCTGATGGCCAAGCATAATATCCATCGTTTGATCGTAATCGATGAGGATCAGCAACTGTCCGGGGTTATGACCGACACCGACCTGATGCGCATTCAGACCCGCAGTCCGCTCTACCTGGTGCAGGAAATCGAATCAGCAGTCAATATCGAGCAGTTACGACTGATCGGTCGCAAGATGACCGGAATGCTTCAGTATGCTGTAAAAACCAATGCCGATGCCCAGATCCTGATTCAGCTGATCGCTCATTTCAACGATGCTTTCACTCAACGACTTATATTCATACTTGAACTCTGTGAAGGCATTGCTCTTCCCGCAGGCGCAGCCTACCTGTCATTGGGGAGCGAAGGACGGCAGGAACAGACCCTGCGGACCGACCAGGACAGCGCGATCGTATACAGCGACGATTTTTCTCCAGAGCAGATTGCCGGGGTGAGGCGATTTGCCGAAAGGATAGCGTCAGCGCTGGAGAGCGTCGGTGTTCCGCTCTGTCCAGGCAACATGATGGCCAGCAACCCGGAGTGGTGTCATTGCATCTCTGACTGGAAACAGCTGACCGAACGATGGATCGCAAGGCCCGACCCCGAGTCCATGGTCCGTTTCGGTGTTTTTCAGGATCTGCGGGTATTGCATGGGGAAGTGGCGTTCGAGGATGAGCTGAAACGGCATATCTGTGAATGTACCAGAAATAACTCGTTGTTCTTTCCGAGCATGGCACGCAATATCGTTCGCTTTAAACCGCCGATGGGTATGTTCGGCAGACTGCTTGTGGAAAAAAAGGGAGATCAGCGCGGCAAACTCGACCTGAAAAAAGGTGGCCTGTTTGCGTTGACCCGGGGTGTCGGATTGATTGCTCTTGAAGCAGGTATTACAGGCGGAACGACCTGGAGCAAGCTGGAGCGACTGCATAGTCTCAAGCTTGTATCCGGCACCGACCTGGAAACTCTCCGGGAGTCATTTACCTTCCTGATCAAGATACGTCTTGAAAAGCAGCTGATCGCGGTATCGTCCGGCAAAACGCCCGGTGACCACGTGGATCCGCTGGTGTTGAAGGAACGGGAGCGGGATCAACTCCGGGAGGCGTTCCGGGGGGTGGACTCTCTGTTGCACATCCTCAAGAGCCGTTACCAGCTTGATATGATTAGATAGCGTAACTCCGGACAACTGTAGAACAGTGAAAGCAGACTGGTTAACCTGAAATGGAAAGGGGTTGAAACGCTTAATGCAAAAAACAATTATAACAACACTGGAAACTGGCTTAGCCGGGCGCCGCGATGTAGCGATTATTCTGAGTGCCGTTCTGTTTGTGATCAATTTTCTCTGTTTTTATTTCATCTGGATTGCCATAATCCCTGAAATTACCGGTATTGCCAGAATGGTGATTTGCTGGATCGGTGCCTATGCAATCACCTGGGTGATGACATACGTGACCAAAGGGGTCTCCAGGGTAATCTTAACCCTGATAATGCTTGCAGTGCAGTACGTTATCTTCCAATTCAGACAATAATGGGTAACTCAGTAGTTTACTGTTAAATGAAGCGTCGTCAGTGGAGCTTAGAAAACATCCGGGTTATAAAGGAGAGAGCCTCAAATTAATCTCCTGACAAGAGTCAGTGGCCCGTCAACCAGCCGATCAAACAATAGGCTCAGGCGACTGATTTAACTTAGTAATCACTAAAAAATGGGCCTGTCGACTGACAGGCCCATTTTTTTAGATTCTTGTTTTTATGTGTTATTTAAACAGCAGCTGCGGCAGCCAAAGGGAGATGACCGGCACGTAAGTGATGATCATCAGATAGACCAGCATCACCAGAATCCAGGGAGCGCAGGCTTTTGTCGTCTCCGTCAACCCCAGGCGGGAGATGCCGCTGGCCACATAGAGGTTTAGCCCTACCGGCGGGGTGATCATGCCGATCTCCATGTTGACGGTCATCAGCACACCCAGGTGGATTGGGTCGATCCCCAGTTCCATGGCCATGGGGAAGAGCAGCGGGGCGGTAATCAGCAGGATCGAGGACGGCTCCATGAAGTTGCCGGCCGCCAGCAGCAGAATGTTGACGAAGATCAGGAAGGAGATCTTGGAAAGCCCGAGGCTGATCATCCAGGCGGTAAGTTCCTGGGGAACCTGCTCGGAGGTGAGCAGAAAGGAAAACAGCACCGCATTGGTGATGATGTAGAGCAGCATGGCCGACATGCTGGCCGATGACAGCAGCACCTTGGGGATATCCTTTATCCCCAGGTCGCGGTAGATGACCAGCGATACGAATCCGGCGTAGACGGCGCTCATGGCAGCCGCTTCGGTTGGGGTGAAGAGGCCGCTGTAGATGCCGCCGATGACGACGATGATCAGGGCCAGCCCCCAGATGCTCTCCCGGAAGGTGCGGGCAACCTCCATGAAGGAGGCCTTGGGGAGGCAGGGGTAGTTGCGCTTCTTGGCTACCATCCAGGTGACGGTCAACAGGGTCAGCGCCAGGAGGAGCCCAGGGATGATGCCGGCTATGAAGAGTTGGCCGATGGAGGAGTTGGTGGAGACGGCGTAGATGACCATGACGATGGAGGGGGGGATCAGAATCCCCAGCCCGCCGGAAGTGCCGATGACACCGACGCCGAATTTCATAGGATAGCCCTGCTTGACCATGGCCGGCAGCAGGATCGAGCCGATGGCCACGACCGTGGCCGGGCTGGAGCCGGAGACGGCGGCAAAGAGGGCGCAGGCCACGACCCCCCCCAGGGCCAGACCGCCGTGCATATGCCCCACCAGTGCGGTGGCGAAGTTGATCATCCTCTTGGCCACGCCGCCGTGGGTGAGGAAGTTGCCGGCCAGGATGAAGAAGGGAATCGCCATGATCTCGAACTTTTCGATACCGGTGAACAGTTTCATGGCCACCGCTTCGGTCGGCACATTGGAGAAGAAGAAGAGGAAGGTGAGCACCGACAGGCCAAGGGAGATTGAAACCGGCATGCCAGTCAGCATCAGTGCAAACAGGAGGGCAAAGACTATCCCGGCATTGCCCAGCACCGAAAGTGCCGCCATGGTTGCAATCAGGCAGAGAAGGATAGTTGTCGCCTTTTTCTTGCTGAAAAGTTCCAGCTCAGTTGTTACAGCACTCATTTGACACCCCCGCGCCCTGCATCATCGAATTTGTGTTCTTCATACTCTTCGATCGCCTCGGTCGAATCAACGGCTACCACCTCTTCGATACCGTCCACATGGCCGTGGTCGTGGTGGGGGAGTTCACCGGTGCGGAAGAAAGCCCAGCCGACCTGCAGGAAACGGAAAGACATCAGGTAGGAGCCGAGCGGTATGGCCGAGTAGACGACCCAGGTCGGCCATTCCAGGTCGGGGGTGGTAGGCCCTTCATAAACATCATCCGGCAGGGCCATGCCCAGCTTGCTAAAGACAGCGTAGTGCATGCCGTTTTCCCAGACGAAAAGCGTCCCCAGGGTGCCGATGATGCCGGTGAACAGTACCCCGCCAAAGATCCCCAGCAGTACGCATTTTACCCGCCAGGTTTCCGGCAGGCGGGTGACAAGGACATCCACTCCGACATGGATGCCGGTGCGGACGCCATAAGCGGCGCCGAACTTGGCCATCCAGACGAACATGTAGATGCAGAGTTCCTGGGCCCAGCCCATGTTGAGGCCAATCAGCCAGTCCTGAAGGCCGGGGATCGGCAGACCGGCTGAATAGCGATGAACGACGGCAACAAAAATGACCAGCGTTGCCGCACCAATGAGGAATGTAATGATCCATTCCTCCAGATGGTCAAGGTATTTCATCATGGGAAAATCTCCTGGGCCCCGATTGCCGGGATGCGTGGGGTAATGAGACTGAATACAACTTCTGGTGTACGCTAATTAATGGACGTTAAAAAGCCGCTACGGTTACCCGTAGCGGCTTTTTGGACATGTTACGGCTTGTAGCCGGTTACCTTGTAGACTTCATTGACAACGTCAGCGCCTATCCGGCCCATGTTATCCTTGTGAGCCTTGTCCATGGCTTTTTTCCAGGCAGCGCGCTCCTGCGGTGTGAGGGTGATGATCTGGGACTTACCGGACTTCTTTACCGCTGCCAGGGCATCGTCGTTGTCTTTTTGGGCAATGTCATTGGCAAACTTGGTGGCATCCTTCATGGAACTTTCCAGAGCAGCGCGGATATCGGCCGGCAGACCCATCCAGAATTTCTTGTTGACCAGAACGGCATAGCCCAGGTAGCCATGCCGGGAGATGGTGACATACTTCTGAACTTCATGCATCTTCTGGGTATACAGGTTTGAAGGGGGGTTTTCAGTGCCGTCCACAACGCCGGTCTGCAGCGCCTGATAAACTTCAGAGAAAGCCATGACCTGGGGTATGGCGCCGACGGAGCGCATCTGGGCATCGAGTACCTTGGAAGACTGGATGCGCATCTTCTGCCCCTTGAAATCATCAACATTCCTGAGCGGCTTGTTAGCGCTCATGACCTTGAAGCCGTTATCCCAATAGGCCAGACCCATAAGTCCCTTGGTTTCGAGTTTTTTGAGCAGTTTGGCCCCTACCGGTCCCTGAGTGACCTTATGCAGTTCAGCGCGGTCATCAAAGATGAATGGCAGGTCGAAGACCTCGAACTCTTTCAGGCCGAGAGGCCCGAATTTCGCCAGCGAGGGGGCCAGCATCTGGACGGATCCCATCTGCAGCGCTTCCATCTCTTCCTTGTCCTTGTAGAGCTGGCTGTTGGGGTAAACTTCGATCTTGACGGCCCCTTTGGTGCGCTCTTCGGCCAGTTTCTTGAAATATTCGGCTGCCTGACCTTTGGGGGTGTTGACGGCTACAACGTGGCTGAACTTGATCACGATCGGTGCGGGTGCGGCCAGTGCGGTCATCGGCAGAGCCAGTGCAAATGCTCCGATCACCAGGCTTTTCAGACATTGATTCAGTTTCATGCGTGTTCCTCCTTGGTGTGATGTGCTGTTTGATTTATGAACAACAGACGATATGAATTACAACCTGCGCTAATTAATGCAGTGGTTGTGCCAAACTCCGGAGATGGTGTAACATACTGATATGTTGTTTTATTATTGTGTATGTCGTTATCCGGGTGTGTTTTTAAGTGCGGTTGGTGGCCGAAACCGGCCATTTGTGGTGGCGGATAACCGCCACCTGGTGTGTGATGAAAAACGTCAGGCAGGGATGAAGAAGCGGGTTTTCATCTCTTCCAGACCAAGAGTGCGGAGTACTTCATTCAGACGTTCGCAGGGGCGTCGTCGGGGAAGGTCCATGTACTCGGCGATGATCAGCTCGTTTTTCATCGAATGCTCCCAGCCGACCAGCTCGGTTACGTTCACTTTGTAGCCGTGCGCTTCCAGTTGCAGGCAGCGCAGCACGTTGGTGACCATGCTGCCGAATTCGCGGGTGTGGATGGGGTGACGCCAGATTTCGGTCAGGCTGTTTCCTGCCAGGGCCTTGCCCTTGTTCCTGCGCAGTACGGACGCCACTTCGGCCTGACAGCATGGCACCAGCACTATGAAGCGGGCCTTCTTCTCCAGCGCAAAGCGGATGGCGTCGTCGGTGGCGGTATCGCAGGCGTGCAGCGCGGTCACAACGTCCACCGTTTCCGGCAGCGCATCCGAGCTTATGGAGTCGGCCACGGACAGATTTAAAAAAAACATGCCGGGGAAACCCAGCCGCTGCGCCAGGGCCCTTGATTTTTCCACCAGCTCGTCACGGGTTTCGATGCCGAAGATCCTGGATCCGTTGACCCGGCCCTTGAAAAACAGGTCGTAGAGGATGAAGCCGAGATAGGATTTGCCGGCGCCGTGATCGACCAGGGTGATGTCTTCATGTTCTTTTTGAACCTGCTTCAGCAACGGCTCGATGAACTGGAACAGGTGGTTTACCTGCTTGAGCTTGCGCCGGCTGTCCTGGTTGAGTTTGCCGTCCCTGGTCAGGATGTGCAGCTCTTTCAGGAGTTCGACTGACTGTTCCGGCTTGATGTCGTGTTTTTCAGGCATTAGATCGATTCCTTTGTCGTAATGATTCTATTCCACTGCCGGCAAACGCAACAGCAGCAGCGCCACTCCGAATGCAGCGATAATCAGAAGCGAGATCATTGCGGCTACTCCGTGCCAGCTGTAATGCATCCAGAACAGCCCCCCCGCGGTACCGGAAATGCTCGATCCCAGATAGTAGCAAAACAGGTACAGTGATGAAGCCTGGGCCTTTGCGGTTATGGCGCGGCGGCCGACCCAGCTTGAAGCGATGGCATGGGCGCTGAAGAAACCACAGGTGAAGATTCCTACGCCCGCCACTATTACCACTATTGAGTCTGCCAGTGTCAGCAGGGTTCCGGCCAGCATCACGGTCAGGGCCAGGCGTATCATGAACGGTCGACCGAAACGATGGATCAGGCCGCCGACAATGCCCGAGCTGAACGATCCCAGAAGGTAGACCAGGAATATCAGGCTGACCTGGAACTGGCTCATGCTGTAAGGCGAGGCCAGCAGACGGAAACCGATGTAGTTGTAAAGCGAGACGAAGCCGCCCATGGTAAGGAAGGCCAGCCCGTAGAGGCAGAGCAGGCCCGGTTCTCGCAGATGCTGGTAGAGCGAGGTGAACAGGTATCCGATCCGGAACCGGCGCTGGCGGAAATTGGTCGAATGCGGCAGGCACTTCAGGAACACCAGGCTGAGTATCAGGCTGATAACACCAACCAGAGCAATCGCACTCTGCCACGGCACATATTCGCATAAGAGCGCCGAGCCGATCCTGCCCGACATTCCCCCCAGTGCATTACCGCTGATGTAGAGGCCCATGGCCGGGCCGATGGAATTGGCATCCATCTCTTCGCCCAGGTAGGCCATGGCCACCGATGGGACACCGGCCAAGGCGAGCCCCTGCGCCAGTCGCAATGCCAGCAGGTATTCGAAGGAGTGGCTGAACAGGGTCAGCAACGCCAGGATTGAGGTCAGGAACAGCGCCGTGGTCATTACTGCACGTCGGCCGAGTGTCTCGGAAAGTGTGCCTGCAATCAGCATCCCCAGCGCCAGTGCTACCGTGGAAAATGACAGCGGCAGGCTGGCTGCAGCAGGAGAAATGCTGAATTCACGGGCAAACAGCGGCAGCAGCGGTTGCAGGTCGTAGAGCGTGATGAACGTTACGAATCCGGCACAGAACAGAGCCATGTTGGCGCGCCGGTAGGCAGCGGTTCCGATACGGATCTGTCCGTCAGGTTCCGCAGCACGGTCGGTTGTGGTGCTGGCTTCTTTCAATGCCCCGCCAGGCTTCCCCACAACTCTTTCAGACGTTTGTCACGGCCGCAGCTGCTGCGATAGTATTTGTAGCGCAGCGGGTTCTTCTTGTAGTAGTGCTGGTGGTACTCCTCGGCCGGATAAAACTCCGTGGCCGCGGTGATTTCAGTTACGATCGCTTCCCTGAATGGTTTGCTTTTGTCCAGAGCCGATTTTGATTGCAGCGCCGCCTGTCGCTGCTGTTCGCTGTGATAAAAGATTCCTGAGCGGTACTGATTGCCTGTATCGCAGAACTGTCGATCCTTTGCTGTGGGGTCTATGTTGTGCCAGAAGATTTCCAGCAGCCTGGAGTAACTGACTCTGGCCGGATCGAACACGATCTGCACCGCTTCGGCATGGCCGGTGCCGCCGGCAGAGACCTGCTCGTAGGTCGGCTTCCTGACGGAGCCGCCGGTATACCCTGCGGTGACGGAAACCACGCCCTCCAGTTTGTCGAACGGGGCTTCCATGCACCAGAAACAGCCCCCGGCAAAGGTGGCCTTTTCCTGTTTCGAAGCCGCGGAACAGTCACTGATGGAAGTGGCTAGTGTACCCAGTAATAATCCAATTATTATAAGCAAGTAGCGCATGGTGTACCTCCATGGAGATATTGGTTGAATTGTCAAAAACTGCATATATTCACGCAACGGCGCAACGAACGCGACGAAATTCAGATACTTGAAAGGATTTATAACCTCACCAATCTGGTTCTGGTAACTATGTTGTCGGTTAACAGTTTGGTATTACGTTGCGTGAATCTTTTTGTTCTGGATTATTGTTTCATGTAACGAAGTGTCTGTGCAATGAAAGACTTTTTAACGACTCAAAATTATAATCCGTATTTATCCATCTTGTAACGCAGGGTTCCGCGGGGTATCTTCAGCATTCCGGCGGTTTGCAGGACATTCCCCCTGGTTTTTTTCAAGGCATGGCTGATGATGTTCTTCTCGAATTCAGCCACGGCATCCTCCAGTCCGCCTGGGGTTTCGAGGCAAGCCGCTGTTTTGGCCGCGGTCATCGCGATTGACGTGGTCTGTGAAGCGGAGATACCAAGTAATTCGGGGGGCAGATGCTCCGGCAGCAGCGCCGGCCCGTTTTTCATGATGCAGATGCGTTCGATTACGTTGCGGAGTTCACGAATGTTGCCGGGCCAGGCGTATTGCTTCATGAGTTCGGCCGCATCCGTGGAAACCTCGCTGAAGTTGCGGCCGAACGAACGGCTGAAACTGTCCAGGAAGTAGGCCGCCAGCGCCGGAATGTCATCGGTCCGTTCTCGCAGGGGCGGGATATGGATCGGAAAGACATTCAACCGGTAAAACAGGTCTTCACGAAAACCGCCTTTGGCGATCTTGTCGTGAAGGTTTCGATTGGTGGCTGCAATCACTCGCACATCGATGGCGATATCCTTGATTCCTCCCACGCGTCTGATGATACGCTCCTGAAGTACGCGCAGCAGTTTGGCCTGCATGCTCATATCCATCTCGCCGATCTCGTCCAGAAAGATCGTACCCAGATGCGCCTCCTCGAAAAGCCCGGGCTTGCGGCTGGTGGCGTTGGTAAAGGCGCCTTTTTCGTGGCCGAATAATTCGCTTTCCAGCAGGTTGGCAGGCAGCGATGCGCAGTTGATACCGACGAAGGCGGCTTCCTTGCGATCGGACAGATCGTGGATTCCGCGGGCCACAAGTTCCTTGCCGGTGCCGGATTCACCGGTGATCAGAACGGTGGAGGAGGGGATGCGCGCGATTTCACGTACCTGGGAAACTACTTCGCCAAAGGCGCTGCTGGTACCGATCATAGGAAAACGTCCCGGCAGGAAACCATCGGCCCGTTTCAGGTTGCGTACCTCGCGTTTGAGTGTCTGGGTTTGAAGCGCCAGTTTAACTATTACCCTTAACGCATCGGCTTTGAACGGTTTTTTCATGTAGTGGAATGCGCCCAGCTTGAGCGCGTCAACGGCGCTCTCCACCGAACCGTAACCGGTTATGATTATCACCAGCAGTTCCGGGTCGATCTCCTTGAGCGACTTGAGCACATCGATACCGTTTTCCGTTCCCAGGTTCAGGTCAAGCAGCGCCAGATCGATGTCATTGGCCAATACTACTTCACGTGCCTCGTTACCGGATACGGCAGAGCAGACCTGATAGCCCTCGTCGCCCAGGATGCGTTCGACATTTTCGCAGATGAAGGATTCATCGTCTATGATCAGTATCTTTTCCATGGTTGGCCTTTTTCATTTTTGCTTCAGTTTGTAGATTTAGCAAGTCAGCGGCAATTCCAGGGTAAACACCGTTCCGGCCTCTGGCGAGCTTTCGACCCGGATCTGCCCCTGATGCTCCTCGACGATGCGTTGTGTTATCGAGAGTCCCAATCCGGTCCCGGCCCCTTTGCTGGTGAAGAAGGGCTCGAAAATCAGCGGCAGATCCTCCGCGCGGATACCCGGACCGTTGTCGGAAACTATCAGCCTGGCATGCTGCGACTCCGCGGATGTGGAAATGCGGATTTCGCCACCGTGCGGCATCGCTTCCAGTGCGTTCCGGATGATATTGATCAAAGCCTGCTTGATCTTTTCCGGGTCGAAGCGGAAAGAGGGCAGTTCTCCGGGATCCACCACTATGCTGGTCTTCTGTCGTTCGCATTGCCGTTTCATCATCAGCGCGATGTCGTTGATCACCTGGTTCAGGTCACCCATTCTGAAATCGGCCCTGACAGGTGACGAATAATTCAGCAGTGCGCTGATCAGTCGCTCGACCCGTTCGATTTCAGCCAGCGCCTTCTTGATCATGTCCTGGTCGTCGGGCGCCAACGCGGCATTGTCGTGCAGGTCATCCAGCAACAGCGAGATTCCGGTCAGCGGGTTGCGCACCTCATGGGCGATGCCGGCCGATAGTTTGCCCAGCGAGGCCAGGCGGTCGAGCCGCATCATCTCCTCGCGCAGCTTTTCTTTTTCGGTTTCGTTGCGCATGGTCACTGTCAGTCCCCTTTCGGCATTGTTGCCGATCGGAAAGAAGCCGACGTCGAAATGAGCCCAGCCGTTGTTACGTTCGAAGCGCAAGGCCTGGCGGCCATAGCCGCAGTGTTCGAACAGCGCCTGTTCCGTACGCTGTTCCATACCCTCCCAGCCGTTGAAAACAT